>CALOFW010000009.1:0-1100 GCA_942492715.1 Ilumatobacteraceae bacterium
TCGCGGATGCGAAACGCACGGGTCAGCGCCAGAGACCCCTACATGAAGAGGAGATTGGTGAATCGTTACCCGTTATCCGTTATTCGTTACCAGTTGGCACCGACAGGCGCAACTCGTTACTTGTCACTCGTCACGTGTCACTGCCCGAAGGGCTCCCAGCGCCGACAGGCGCAACGTAGGGGCGAGGTGCCCTCGCCCGTGGCGACCTGACAACGTCAGGGCCGCCAATAGCAATCCTGCGTTAATCACTCATACGAACGTTTCAACCTCATCGCCACGCACAGCAAAAGCGTTTCGCGGATGCGAAACGCACGGGTCAGCGCAGCAGACCCCTACATGAAGAGGGGAGCGCCTGTGGCGCAGTGAATGGTGAATCGTTACCCGTTATTCGTTATCCGTTGGCGCCGACAGGCGCAACTCGTTACTTGTCACTCGTCACGTGTCACTGCCCGAAGGGCTCTCAGCGCCGACAGGCGCATGTAGGGGCGAGGTGCCCTCGCCCTTGGCGACCTGACAGCGTCAGGGCCGCCAACAGCAATCCTGCGTAAATCACCAACATGAACGCATCGACCTCATCGCCACGCACAGCAAAAGCGTCTCGCATCCGCGAAACGCACGGGTCAGCGCCAGAGACCCCTACATGAAGAGGGGATTGGTGAACCGTTACCCGTTATCCGTTATCCGTTATTCGTTACCAGTTGGCACCGCAGGCGCCAATCGCCTCGTCGCCAAGTCGCCCCGTCGCCCTCACTCCCCCGCGCCGCAGGCGCAAACGCGTCACTCGTCACGTGTCACTCGTCACTGCGCCGACAGGCGCAACGTAGGGGCGAGGTGCCCTCGCCCGTGGCGACCTGACAGCGTCAGGGCCGCCAACAGCAATCCTGCGTAAATCACCAACATGAACGCATCGACCTCATCGCCACGCACAGCAAAAGCGTTTCGCGGATGCGAAACGTACGGGTCAGCGCCAGAGACCCCTACATGAAGAGGAGATTGGTGAATCGTTACCCGTTATCCGTTATTCGTTACCAGTTGGCGCCGCAGGCGCCAATCGCCTCGTCGCCAAGTCGCCCCGTCGCTCTTCACTCTCCCGCGCCGCA
>CALOFW010000010.1:0-1407 GCA_942492715.1 Ilumatobacteraceae bacterium
ACCCTAGCAACACCCTGTGAAGTATCAGGGAAGCATTCCCTTGTCTTGGGCAGAATCCTACTTGCAACTTTTGAGCACTGTGCTCAGAGAGGTAAGGGCTTGCAGCTTCTAATTGTTTTGCTGTGAGGAGTCCCACCAAGTGAGTCTCTGCACCTTTGTGGTGGAGTTTCTCTGAGGAAACTACAGTTCAGTCCCACAAAAGTTTCTCTGCACCTCTGTTTGCTGTGGGGTTTCAAAAAGAAAACTCATGTTCAGTCCCACCACATGTTTCTCTGCACCTATGTCTGCAGTAGAGTTTCCAAAAAAGAAACCCTGCACCTTTGCACTCACCAAATGGTTGCACCATTAGACCAGCCCCCTAGATCTTAGTCATACTAACCCTAGCAACACCCTGTAAAGTATCAGGACCTCACCCCCTTGCCTTGGGCAAAACCCTGCCACCCACTTTTAAGCACTTTGTTCAGAGAGGCAAGGACTTCTAAATTACTGATTGCACCACCCTGCACCTGGACAAATAGCCTCACCAATGGGATGATCCTTGGGATGGGTCCAAACCTAACCCTAGCAACACCCTGTGAAGTATCAGGGAAGCATTCCCTTGTCTTGGGCAGAATCCTACTTGCAACTTTTGAGCACTGTGCTCAGAGAGGTAAGGGCTTGCAGCTTCTAATTGTTTTGCTGTGAGGAGTCCCACCAAGTGAGTCTCTGCACCTTTGTGGTGGAGTTTCTCTGAGGAAACTACAGTTCAGTCCCACAAAAGTTTCTCTGCACCTCTGTTTGCAGTGGGGTTTCAAAAAGAAAACTCATGTTCAGTCCCACCACATGTTTCTCTGCACCTATGTCTGCAGTGGAGTTTCCAAAAAAGAAACCCTGCACCTTTGCAGTCACCAAATGGTTGCACCATTAGACCAGCCCCCTAGATCTTAGTCATACTAACCCTAGCAACACCCTGTAAAGTATCAGGACCTCACCCCCTTGCCTTGGGCAAAACCCTGCTACCCACTTTTAAGCACTTTGTTCAGAGAGGCAAGGACTTCTAAATTACTGATTGCACCACCCTGCACCTGGACAAATAGCCTCACCAATGGGATGATCCTTGGGATGGGTCCAAACCTAACCCTAGCAACACCCTGTGAAGTATCAGGGAAGCATTCCCTTGTCTTGGGCAGAATCCTACTTGCAACTTTTGAGCACTGTGCTCAGAGAGGTAAGGGCTTGCAGCTTCTAATTGTTTTGCTGTGAGGAGTCCCACCAAGTGAGTCTCTGCACCTTTGTGGTGGAGTTTCTCTGAGGAAACTACAGTTCAGTCCCACAAAAGTTTCTCTGCACCTCTGTTTGCAGTGGGGTTTCAAAAAGAAAACTCATGTTCAGTCCCACCACATGTTTCTCTGCTCATACTAACCCTAG
>CALOFW010000011.1:0-110239 GCA_942492715.1 Ilumatobacteraceae bacterium
GGAATGGTCACTTCGACGTTCGACTGGGAGGGCCTGCACGAGCTCCCGATGGAGACGATCACGACCGACATCCATTGCGTCACGCACTGGTCGAAGTTCGACACGACATGGCGCGGTATCCCGATCGAGGCACTGTTCGACGCCGCCGGTGTCGGCACTGATTATGCGTTGGTGTCGAGCTACGGCGGATACACCACCAATCTTCCGGTGACTGACCTCGTCGACCGGGACGCGATGGTCGCGGTCGAGTTCGACGGTGCCCTGCTCGAAGCCGAACACGGCGGCCCTGTACGTCTGCTGGTCCCGCACCTGTATCTGTGGAAGAGCGCCATGGCTGTCGGAGATCCGACTGGAGACGACGAGGATCAGGGCTTCTGGGAAGCAGCGGGCTACCACAACTACGGCGACCCATGGTCAGAACAGCGCTACACCAGTGACTGAACATGTTAACCATCGACCGGACTCCGATTCGTCGGCGGCTGGCATGGCGCGAAGCCATCGTCGTCGGCTCAGTTGCCGAAGTCGACGACAGCCCGGATTCTCGTCCTGGGAATCGACGGGTGGACGTCCCATCGACGCCAACATCTGGATGTGCGTTTGACCCCACCCGGACGTGGTACCAGGCGACACGCAGCTACTCGCTGTCGTCGGGTCCCGGTGAGGCACCGCAGATCACGGTCGAGCGGGTGGAGGACGGAGAGGTGTCGTTCCTTGTCGACGAGATCGCCATCGGCGAGGCGTGCGAGGTGCGTGGCCATCGGCGGCTACTTCGTATGGGAACCCTCCGAGGAAGCCGGTCGTGCTGATCGGTGGCGGCTCCAGGGCTCCCACCTCGCTGCGCGACCCGGCGGGCCGCGGCCAAGCATCAACACCCTGGTCGTGATCGCCGCGTCCGCACGCAACGCCGACCGGCTCGATCACCGCGATGAACTGGACGCGCTCGACGCAACGGTCCATCTCACTCGTGATGCGACGATGGGATTGTGGCAGGTGCGTCAAGGATCGGGCCGACCTCGACGCCCTCCTCAAGCAGGCAACGTCCAGCTCCCCGCAAACATCAACTGATGCCGTTGTGTTTGTTTGCGGGCCGACCGGCTTGGTCGAACACATCGCCACCGTCCTTCGCGACGCTGGCGTGCACAACGAGGGCGATGCGATTGGAGCGATTCGGATGACCACCACAGGACCACTCGCGGCTGAACTGGACATGACTCACGTCGACGGCAACGCAGTGATCGGAGCGCTGTCGATCGCGTTGGGCGTCGACATGGGTGATGTGGGCGCTGTCCGCGACAACTGTGGGCTACGCCACGCCATCGCGGAATGTCATGTGTATCTGCGTTGCCCCGGAATCGTGATGAGCTGTCCGCACTGCGCGGCGGTCGAGATCGTCCTGGTCGAGATCGCACACCGATTCCAGGTCACCATGAACGGTGTCGCCGCACTCAACCCGGACGAGCAACCGATGACCGAATTGCTGATCATCGCAGCGGTCACGTTCAGCTACGCGCTCGTGTCGGAGCGTCTCGTCGATGTCACCGGTGACTGCTCCGATGGTCCTCACGACCGTGGGCGTCATCGTCGGCACCGGCGGTTTCGGCTGGTTCGACCTCGAGTTGGACGGCGAGGCCAAGCGTCTATCCGGCTGGCGGCGACGGCGCTGGTGTTCTTCACCGAGCAACCGTCACCGATCAGGTGCTGCGCCACCGCTGGCCAGCTCCCGGGACGCATGCTCGGCGTCGGACTTCCATTGACGATCGTCGCCGGCACCGCGCTGGCCGTCGTGGTCGTACTGGGGCTCAGTGTGATCGAGGCAGCACTGCTCGCTGCCGTGCTCGCGCCGACCGACGCTGCAGGCGGACAGGTTGTGGTCGCGACCGGCGACCTCGGTCAGGATCCGCCAGACGATCAACGTCGAAAGCGGATTGAACGACGGGATTGCTGTGCCGGTCGTGACCGTGCTGCTCGCTGCGGCCGCCGCCGAAGCCGCAGGTGGCGCAACTGACTGGGTCGGCCTCGCCGCCCGCCAGGTCGGATTCGTGGTCCTCGCTGCGTGGTGGCCGGCGCGGTCGGCGGACGACTCTTGGACCATCGAGCCAGCGGCGGCCACGTGGAGGGCGTGTACCGCCAACTCGCGACGATCGCGATCGCCGTCGCCGTGGTGCTCGCTCTGGCGGGCGTGTTGGATGGCAACGGGTTCATCGCAGCGTTCGTGGCCGGGTTGTCGTTCGGGCGGATCGCCCGCCAACAATGCACCGGAATCCGGGTTTTCGTCGAGGACGAAGGCGAGTTGCTGTCGGCAATCACGTTCGTACTGTTCGGCGCAGTGCTCGTCGGGCCAGTACTTGACGACCTCACGTGGCAGATCGCCCTATACGTCGTGCTGTCGCTCACCGTCATCCGCATCGTCCCCGTCGTGCTGTCTTTGACGGCGTCGGGGACTTCTTCGAAACCCGATTTCGTTCCTCGGCTGGTTCGGACCACGCGGCCTCGCGGCCACCCTGTTCGAGCTGCTCGTGGTCGAGGAACTCGACCTGCGTGGGCGACACGATCTTCACCGTCGCGAAGTGGACCGTGCTCGTGAGCATTTTCGCCCACGGACTCACCGCACGAGCCTGGGTGGGTCTGCTCGCCCGCCTGCTCGATGCTGAGACCGAGCCGATGCCGGAGATGGAAGAGGTCGAAGAGCTCCCGACCCGCTCGGGAATGGCCTCGGAGTACCTTGGATGAATGAACATCACACCGATTTCATCCCGGACAACGAATTCCCGAGGGCATCGCCGCTGGGCGGCTCGATGGTCGAGTTGTTCGGACTCGGTTCCCTCCCGAACCAGTCAAGGGGTACTTGCACATCGGACACGCCAAGTCGATCGTCTTGAACTTCGAGCTAGCCGACGAGTTCGGTGGGTCGTGCAACCTGCGCTTCGACGACACCAACCCGTCGTCGGCGTTCCCCGAGTTCTATCAAGCGATCATCGACGACATCGCATGGCTCGGATTTCGGCCGGCCCAGATCGGGTACGCCTCGGATCATTTCGAACAGCTCTACTTCTGGGCGCGCGACCTCATCGCCGCCGACGTCGCGTACGTCGACGACCAGGACGCCGCAACGATCTCGGACCAGCGCGGCGGGTACGGGACACCGGGCCGACCCAGCCCGTTCCGTAACCGCACACCCGATGAGAACCTGGAGTTGTTCGCCCGCATGCGCGCCGGCGAATTCGGTGATGGTTCTCGGGTCCTGCGAGCCAAGATCGACATGGCAGCCGACAACATGGTGTTGCGCGACCCCGTGTTGTACCGGATCCGACGGACCCGGCACCCACGGCATCGGCAACGACTGGTTGATCTACCCGACCTACGACTGGGCCTACGGCCAAGTCGACGCACTCGAAGGCATCACCCACTCCGTCGCAACACTCGAGTTCGGCGACCACCGCCCGCTCTATGACTGGTTCCTCGCGCACCTCGACCTACCGGCGGCCCCGCCCACCCAGATCGAGTTCGCACGGTTGAACCTGACCCACACGGTGACCTCCAAACGGCTACTGCGCCAACTGATCGACACCGGCGCTGTCGACTGCTGGGACGACCCACGGCTACCGACGCTGCAAGGGCTGCGCCGCCGCGGGTATCCGCCCAGAGCGATCATCGAGTTCTTGAAACACATCGGTGTCGCGAGAACGAACAACTTTTCCGACATCGAACTCCTCGAACCGCCCCGGGCGAACCGAACCTGTCCGGACCGCTACCGGCGAATGGTCGGGCTGCGTTCCCTCAAGGTCGTCATCACCAACTGGCCCGACGGACACGTCGAGTGGGTTGACGTCGCGAACAACCCCGAACGCCCGGGCGACGTGGACCCGCCACGTGCCGTTCACCGGAGTGTTGTGGATCGAACGCGACGACTTCAAAGTCGAACCGTTTCCGAAGTTCTGCCTGGTCAGCCTCGACGCGGTGTCGGACTCCGCAACGGCGCGCCTACATCACCGCCAACACCGACGTGATCGTCGACAACGACGACACGATCATCGAAGTGCACTGCACGTACGATCCCGACAGTGCCGGCGGTCAACGTCTGGACGGCCGCCGAGTTCAATGGCCACTGCATTGGGTCTCCGCTCCGCACGCTGTCGACACGACCGTGCATCTCTACGACCGCGACACGCCCCCGCACAACGCAACAAGCAACGCGAATCCAACCAAGCCCGAGTCGAAGGAGACGCTGGTCAGCCAAGGCCGAACCGGCGCTCGCCATACCGGCAGCCCGGTCGTCCACCTGAACGGCTCGGCTATTTCGCATTAGATCCTCATCACCGCCACCTTTCACCTGCACGGTTGGGCTGCGCGACGAATGGGCCCGAATCCAGAAACAGCGCGCACGACCTGACGTCGGCATTCCTCGACACGACAGCTGTAACAGTTCGCGCTCTCTATGGTCCCTACACGTCAACATCCGATCCCACGGCTCCACTCGTGCCCGGACAGATCGAGCATCAAGGAGATCGAACATGCCCACCCGCATCCCCAACCCAGAGATCGACGCCGTCCTCGAAGCCTGATGTGTGGCGACGGATTTGTGCCAAGCTGATCACCGCCTCCTACACGTTCGACTCGTTCCGCACAGCATTCGAATTCATGACCGAAGTCGCCCAACACGCCGAGACGCGCCAACACTATCCTGACTGGCGCAACCACGACAACCACGTCCAGATCGATCTCAGCACCCACGAACTTGGCGGCATCACCGACATCGATCCGGATTTCTCAGCATTGATCTCACGCATCGCCAGCACCATTCGGAAACCGCACCCAAGAGACCCTGCAGCCGTAACTGGCGTCCGGCGACCCCGACCAGCGCGAGACTCGACGCGAATCTGTGTAACGCACAGCTTTCGAGATTGTCGAGCAGATCCAGACCGAGCACTCACCGCCCCAGGAGACCTCCATGAACGAATGCCACCATCGACCCGAACGCGCTGTCGTGTGCCGGATGCACCAACCAGCTCACCCGTTTCCGAACAGGACTCCTCGAAGAGGCCGACGAGGCCGTCGTGCAGGAACACCTCGACTCATGCCCGGACTGTCGACTGTTCTCCGACCAGATCGACGTCGTGAGCGACTTCGTCGGTTCCAGTGAACTCACCGACGTGCCCGACAGCGTCTCGAATCTGCTCGACGGTTCGGCCCCCGGCACCTCTGACTCATCCCGTGACATTTCGGGCACTGTGCGAAGCCCTGTCGTCTCGCGGACAGTCTCGACCCGAACGGCGCCGAGGACCTGGTGCAACAAACGCTGCTCGCAGCACTCGAACACGACCCGGCGCGCCCCGACCTGTCGGTGCTCGCCCAGAATCTCACCGACCGAGCGCTGGGCGATTCGGGTTCGACTGTGAGCAGTCTCGACGACTTCACGACTCGAACCGAAAGCTTCAGCCCGAGCCTCGATCCGGATGGCGACACCGCGGAACTCTTCTATCCGGACTTCTACGCCAGCGGGCCCGAAGCAGGACGCCACGTCAACGCACCGAACCGGTGGGGCCACACGAACAGCCTGAGCCCCGACGACGATATCTTGACCGCCGAGCTCTACGGAGTCGTCGACCAAGGGCTTGCGCTACTGGATGACCCGCTCGGCCAACTGGTGCAACTCGTCGACATCGACGATGCTGCCGGTGACCGACGCCGCGGCCATGCTTCGCCTCGACCAGACCCAAGCGGTCGAAGCTCTGCACCGTGCCCGGGTCCATCTCCGCGGAGCTGTCGACAACGTCGTGAGGTTTGGACGATGACCGACATCGTGTTCGAGAACCGCCGATTCGATCCCGACCTCACCGCCTTCCATGACCTGGCCAAAGCAATGGCCAAGGCGTTCGGTTACACCGCCGACCTCGCACTGGACCAGCATCTCGCCTAGCTGGTCAGGCCGCGAGTCGCCCAACTCTACAACTGCTCGTACTGCCTCACCCTGCACGCTGAGACCAGCCGCACCATCGGTATCCACCCAGCCAAGGTCGACAACCTCGCCAGTTGGTGTGAGAGCGGCCTGTTCGACGCCGCCGAGCAGGCCGCGCTGCATACTGCGATGCGCTCACCGTCGGCAATGCCCCCGGCTTCGGAGGCGTCCACGACCAGGCCGCCACGCATTTCGACCAGACCGAAATCGCCGAACTCGCCGACGACCGTCATCAACATGAACGTCTGGACTCGCCTCAAGCTCGCCCAAGGCGCAACCCCGGTGAACGCGCCGAGCGACAGATCCACCTGACCCTCAAACAGCGCGGCCTGCGTTTGTCAGGAGTTGTTCAGTATCTCGCTGACACGACTGCGGACCGCAGGGAGTGTGTCGGTCTCGAACCACGGGTTTTTCTTGAACCATCCCCGATTGCGTGGCGACGGATGCGGGAGGACAACCTGCGACGGTAGGTAGCGCTGCCAGTTGGCGACCGTATCGGTGAGGTTGCGACCAGGCTCGTCGATGTATCGGCGCTGCGCATACGCCCCCACGACCACGGTCAGCCGATCGGTCAGGAGATGCCCGAGCAGTGGGTCGTGCCAGAGGTGCACACTCGGGTCGCGGCGGGTTGTCGCCGCTCCGGCCGGTCCCGGGGAAGCAGAACCCCATCAGCACCAACGCAACCACAGCGTCGTCATAGAACTGTTCCGGCGTCACTCCGAGCCACGATCGCAGCCGATCGCCGCTCGGGTCGGCCCACGGGACACCGGACTCGTGGACGACCCGACCCGGCGCTTGCCCGATGATCACGATCCGCGCATCACGACCGACCTGCACCATCGGCCTTGGACCCAACGGCAGATGTTCAGCACACACCCGACACGCCCGGACGTCGATCAGCAACTCATCGAGTTTGAGCGCACCAGATGCATCCACGAGTCACGACCATAGGGACAATGCCGCCGCGCTTCGATCCGTTCATGTTGTAACGGTCACCGGCTTCGGTGGTCTATACGGAGGGTCGCACCGGATCGCCAGGTCCGAGCGCGCTCGCCGCCACCACCGGTACAACGAGAAATTGAGAATACCCAACATGACCATCGCCGTTTTTCGCTCATACGTCGCACCCGAACATCAAGCCGAGAACGAACGTCGCTACGGCGAGATGCACGCCCTTGTACAGCAGAGCCCGGGCTACATCGCGCACAAGCTGTTCACCGCTGGCGACGGCGAGAGTGTCGTGGTTGTCGAGTTCGACGACCTCGACAGCGTCGAGCTGTGGGGTGAGAATCCGGACCACAAGATTGCACAGGAGGCGGGCAAGAGCCACGTGTACACCAGCTACGACGTCGCCGTGTGCGAAGTCGTGGAACGCCATCAAGACTGCAACGGAGACATCATGGCGACCGCACTGATCGAACTCTCCCATTCCTACGCTGACGCATTGCCCGAGGTGGGTGTCGCCTGGCAAGCCGGACCCGCAACAAGCCCGCAACCGGCCGTCGTGAATGAATCGCTCGCTGACGAACTCGGCCCTCGACGCAACCTGGCTCGAATCCGACGCCGGCCTGGGTCTTCTCGCGGGCGCGGTCCTTCCCGAGTCAGCCCGGTCGGTGGCCATGGCCAATGCCGGCCATCAGTTCGGCGGCCACTCGCCTCAATTGGGTGATGGAGGCCATGCTGCTCGGTGAGCTGACACGACCCGACGGGACGCTCGTAGACGTCCACCTCAAGGGTTCGGGTCGAACCCCGTTCGCCCGCGGCGGCGACGGACGTGCAGCGCTGCCGGCCATGTTGCGTGAGTTCCTCATCGCCGAGGCAATGGCCGCCCTCGGCGTGCCGACGACTCGAGCACTGGCGGTTGTGACCACTGGCGACGCCGTGATCCGTGAGCGGGCCGAAACCGGTGCCGTGCTGACCCGCCTGGCATCGAGCCATCTGCGCGTCGGATCATTCCAGTACGCGATCACCCACCCCGACGGCCCCGACCTCGCTCGACGCCTCGCCGACTACGCCATCGAGCGCCACTATCCCGCGCTCGTCGGCCGCGACGACCGCTACCTCGCGTTCCTCGAATCGGTCGTCGGCGCAGCAGGCGGCGCTGATCGCTCAGTGGATGCTGAACGGATTCATCCACGGCGTGATGAACACCGACAACATGCTCGTCTCGGGCGAAACCATCGACTACGGGCCATGCGCGTTCCTCGATCGCTACGACCCCGCAACCGTCTACAGCTCGATCGACCGCGAGGGACGCTACGCATTCGGAAACCAGCCGGCCGTCGCGCAGTGGAATCTCACACGACTCGCCGAGACACTGCTCGGAATGATCGACGACGACCAGGAGACGGCCATCGCGTATGCGACCGAGGTCCTCAAGACCTTCCCCGACCGATATCTCCATCACTGGCGACGAGGCATGCAGGCCAAGCTCGGACTGTCGACCGAGGACGCATCCGACGCCGAACGGTTCGATGAGTTCCTCAACATGATGCACGAGGCCAAAGCCGACTACACCCTCACGTTTCGGTCCCTGTCCGACGTGCTGCGCGGCGACGACTCGGCGCTGCGCTCGATGGTCAACGACCCCGGTCTCGACGCCTGGATCGCCGGTTGGCGCCAACGCCTCGCGGACGAAGGCGCCGTGCTGGCCGACGTCGCCGACACGATGGACGGCATCAACCCGCTGTACATCCCGCGTAACCACCGCGTCGAAGAAGCCCTCGACGCGGCCGGCAACGGTGACCTGTCACCGTTCACCGAACTGCTCGACGTGGTCACCAACCCATTCAATGCCCAAGATGGCCACGAGCGTTACACCTCTCCACCCGACGACAACTTCGCAGCGAACTACCAGACCTTCTGCGGCACCTGAACCCGACGTCATCTGATCGTCGAGCACCTGCTACCCGATCTGGCATTGAGTTCCTGACATCAACATCGATGCGGTCAGATCGAGTTCGTTTCACACCCTCTCCCTGATTGCGACTCGGCAGCTCAGCCCTCGCCGGGGCAATCCTGGGACTGCCGCAGCCGCCCGCCCATAAACGCACGCCCAAACAACCCACCGGAACAGCGCATAGCGGCACGTATCGCTCGGTCGCGACGAGCCGAGACCCGAGCGATAATCGCGGCCCGGAACGCTCGGGCCTGCGCTCGCGTACCGGCGAAGTGTTGGAGGTCAAGCCTCCGATTGGGTAGCGCATAATCACCGCGAGGAGAACCCGTGGTCGCTCAGTCGGGGTCGTCGATGAGGGCGCCGAGGCTGTCGGCGGCGTCATGGTCACCGCGATGCCCGCGGTGGGCGTAGACCCGAGCGAGGGTTTCCACGTGGTCGCCGATGCGTGCTGCGACAGCGGGGAGAGATTCGCCGGCGTCGAGCTGGGTGCTCGCATACCAGTGGCGCAGGTCGTGGAGTCGGACCTCGCCCGCGCCGGGCACTCGCGCTGTCAGGCGCTTGAAGGCTTGAGTGAGCCGGTCTGGTGAGATCGGTGTGAGTCCGGTCGGGTCGGTCGCAAGATCGGCGATCACGTACCCGTCGGGGTCGAGCTTCGTCCGGATCATGGCGGCGAGCACTTCCTGTCGTTCGCGGTGGTCGCGGAGGATCTGGGCGGTGCCCTTGTCGATCGCGACCTCGCGGGTCTGGTGACTCTTGGGGTCCTTCTCGATGAGCTTGCCGGTCTTGAGGCGTGCGACGGAGTGGCGGATCCACAGCACGCGGCGGTCGAGGTCGACCGACGACCATCGCAGTCCGCAGATCTCGCCTCGTCGCGCGCCGGTGGCGGCGAGGAGTCGGAACGCAACGTGGTTCTCGGGGTTGCGGCTCTCGGCCGCCTCGCGGAGGAGCGCAGTCACGACGGTCGGAGTTGGGGTGGTCCGAGACTGGCGGGGGACCGCGGGTGGTGTGGCGAGTCGCACGACGTTCCGGTTCGTCCACCCCCACTTCATCGCTTGCTGGAATGCCCCACCGAGGACTGAGTGGTAGCGCTTGATCGACCCGGGTGACAGGCCGTTCGATCGGAGCCGGACGTAGAAGTCGTCGAAGTCCTTCGGTCCCAGATCCTGGATCATCTTGCCGCCGAGGCGATCGGCAGCGACCTTGCGTGCGATCCCGCGGTAGCTCTCGATCGTGCGGGCCTCGCGCCCTCGCTGCTCGAGATGGTCGATGTGGGCGAGCAGGAGCCCTGCGACGGACTGGTCGGCGTGGGTCCCGATGGAGTCGACCTCGGCCACGAGTTGGGCGAGTGCCTTGTTGGCCTCGCGCTTGCCGCCGCGGAACGTTCGGCTTACGTATCGGGGTCGAGCAGTGATCGGATCCGGCCCTGCGTAGGCGCGGAGCTCCCAGTAATCGGGCTGCCGCTTGAGGCGCAGGCTCCCTCGTGCCATGAAGTCACTGTAGTGAAATATGGGACAGATATGGGACAAACCCGGAAACCGGCCGGACCTCTCGGGGCCTCATGCCGATCTACCTGGTGTTTCGTGGAGCCCAGAGCGAGAATCGAACTCGCGACCTACGCATTACGAATGCGTTGCTCTACCGACTGAGCTATCTGGGCGCGCAATGCGCAGCCGGTGAGGCTACCGGCCAGCCAGCGGGTCGCGGCCGTTCCACGTGCCCGACGACCCGTACGGCTCGAATCGGGCGAACAGCTCCTCGCCGTACCAGTCCTCCTCGCGGGTCCGGCGCACCACCTCGACGTGGTCGGGCATCTCGTAGGCGAACGAGCGGGCGGCGGCCAACGACTCCCACAGGCTGAACGTCGCAAGCCGACCCACCGGCGCTTCACCGATGCCGACGACGTCGATCAGCCCGGGGGCCACGTGGAGTTCGGCATCGACGACGTCGCTCGCGGCACCGAACGCCTTCCAGGCTGCTCGACGCACGTCCGCCCGTGTGATGATCGCCACCGGTCCATCCTTCGATCCGGGTTCGAGGCCGTCGAGCGGATCCACCCCCCGCCAGCGACCGTGCCCGCCGATGCCGCGCAGCCGGACGTGCCAACTCTCGGCGGCGTCGTCCCAGCGAGCCGCGAACCGGCTCGATGAGAGGAACGCGTCGAGCGCCGACTCGTCCTCCCAGACCGCGAACAGCGCCGTTCGTGCGAGGTCGGCCCCGCCACCGGTGCTGTCGCCCGAGCCCGTTCCGAGGAGCCGCCAGAACGCCAGCCCGTCCACGCGGGCGAGCCGGGGACGGTCGGCCCCGAGGCGGGCGAGGGCGAGCGGCGTCTTCCACGTGGGTTCACGAACGAGATGGAAGGATGCGATCCGAGCCATGCATCGGTCATGCTGTCATCAATGAGCTCGCAGACCGCCGTCGACGTGGTGATCACCATCGTCGTCGGCTATCTCGTGGGCTCGATCCCGATCGCGAACCTGGTCGCGGCTCGCCGCGCACGGGTCGACCTGCGCACGGTGGGCGACCGGAACCCGGGGTTCTGGAACGCACGGGAGACGCTGGGCAGGCGGGCGGCGATCCCGGTGTTCGTCGGCGACGTCGCGAAGGGGGCGATCGCCGCACTGATCGGTGTTGCGTTGGCCGGACCGGGAGTGTGGGGGCTCGCCTACGTCGGCACCGGCGCCGCGATGGTCGGTCATGCATTCCCGGTCTTCGCTCGCTTCCGTGGTGGCCGCAGCATTCTCACCTTCGTCGGCGGCGCTGCGTTCTTCGCGCCGCTTCCCTTCGCCATCGCCATCGCCCTGCTGCTCGTCGTGTTCGCCGTCACCCGGTCGTTCGCTCGGGCGGCGCAGGTCGGGTTCTTCGCCTTCCCGGTCGTGCAGCTCGTGATCGAGGGCCCGTACCGCACGGCCGCGACCGGCGTGCTCATGACGTTCATCGGCTTCCGGTTCGCAATGGCCGCCTGGACCGATCGCCGCCGGTCACTCGCTCAGGAGTAGTCGCGGCCTCGCCACGTCTGACGTCGGCGGCGGGCGATCCCGCGGGCGATCGCGATCGCCGCGAGCGGATCCGCCAACGGGCTCGACCAGAACGCAGCGTCGTTGCGGGTGTAGGCGCGCCGCGTGCCCGCCAACGTTCCGATTCGCAGCGCCGTCAGGGCGACGTCGACGACGTCGCCTCGTCGCAGGAGCAGGCGGGGGAGCGGGATGGCCTGGGCGAGCACGATGACCGCCAGGTCGACCAGCTGCCGCGATCGTGACTCCACCTCGGGCAGGGCCAGTGAGCGGCCCCACCCGTGCCAGGCGTCGGTGAACGACTCGAACATGCGCACCGTCAGCAGGTCGCTCGCGTCGAGGAAGCCGACACGCCACCCCATGGTCGCCAGACGACGCGAGAGGGCGACGTCCTCGACGACGTCGTGCTTCACCAGTTCCAGCCCGCCCACATCGAGGAACCATCGCCGGTCGAACGTCGCGCACTGGCCGTTGCCCAGCAGTCGCTCGGGGCGGACGCCCTCCGTCCCCGGCGGCCCGAACCGGTAGACCAGGGTGGTCAGCATGGCCGGGTGCAGCCAGCGGCTCCCGGTGGTCGGGCAGTCGAAGCGGCCCGCCACCGTGAGGAAGTCGATGCGATCGCCGGTCGCCCGGGCCACCAGCGCGGTCGGCAGCATCGGATCCGGCCGTGTGTCGGCGTCGAAGGTCACCACCCGTTCGGCGGTGGCAGCCCGGATTCCCTGTTGCAGCGCCCAGGCCTTGCCCGCCCAGCCGTCGGGGAGTGGGGTGCCCTCGATCACCCGTGCGCCGGCCCGGCGAGCGATCGCGGCGGTGTCGTCGGTCGACTGGTCGTCGACCACGAGCACCTCGTCGACGCCGGGGGCGCCGACGACCGCGTCGAGGAGCGGCCCGATGCGGGTTGCTTCGTCACGAGCGGGGATCACGACGCTGATCGACTGGAGCGGCGTGATCGTCGGTCGCACCGGCGGCGCCGTGTTCGCTGCCTTGGCGAGGCGGCTCAGGGCGATCACGCCGGCAGCGATGCGGGCGACGATCGAGACGATCCGGACGAGACGGCGGAGCGAGGTCACCTGGCGAGATCCTCCGTGATCATCTCGGCGACGATCTTCGCGCTCGTCGTGACCAACGGCAGCCCGCCGCCGGGGTGGCTCGAGCCGCCGACGAGGTACAACCCGGGTCGCGCGCCCCGGTTGGCCGGACGCACGAATGCGGCGCGCCGGCCGTTCGACGAGGTGCCGTAGATCGCGCCGCCCGGCGTTCGGTAGCGCCTGGCGATGTCGCTCGGGGTCATCGTGCGCCGGTACTCGATCCTCGGGCGCAGGTCGACGCCGTGGGCGGACAGTCGATCGAGCACCACGTCGCTGTACGCCTCGGCGTCGACCTCGACGCCCTGCGGCGTGTTGACGAGCAGGAACCAGTTCTCGCAGCCGTCGGGGGCCTGGGACGGGTCGGTCACCGACGAGACGCAGGCGTAGATCGTCGGGTCGTCGGCGAGCCGCCCGGCATCGAGTGCCTCGTACTCCGTTGTGTAGCTCTCGGAGAACCACACGTTGTGGTGGCTCAGGCGTGGTGTGAGGCCGCGCACTCCGAGGCACAGGACGAACCCACTCGTCGATCGGGCCGCTCGACGCACCCGTTTCAGTGCGTCGTCGTCGGGGAGCAGGTCGGCGTACAGGTGCTCGGCGTCGGTGTTGGCCACCACGATGTCGGCCCGCTCCGTGGTCCCATCGGCGAGCGCGACACCGGTGACCCGCTCGGCCGCATCGATCGACGTGACCTCGGTGCCGGTGCGGATCTCGACACCGGCGTCGACGGCGACCCGCTCGAACGCCGCTCGCAGCGCGTCGAGTCCACCCATCGGGTACCAGCATCCGTACCGGGCCTCGATGTGCGGAATGCAGGCGAGTGTCGCCGGCGCGCCGAATGGCGAGGAACCTGAGTAGGTCGCGTAGCGGTCCGCCCACTGGACGAGGCGGGGGTCGTCGAAGGACGCCTCCGCCGACCGATGGAGCGTGCGCAGCGGATCGATGGCTGTCAGGTCGAACGGCGACCGCAGCCGCTTCGCGAGCGACCACGGGTTCGACATCGGACCGGCGAAGAACGTGCGGACGGCCACGTCCCAGATGCGTCGGCCCCGCGCATCGAAACTGCGCCATTGGTCGCCGGCGCCGGGGGTGAACGCCTCGAACGCCGCGGCGGTGTCATCGTCACCGTCGGGCACGGTGAGGGTCGAGCCGTCGAGCCACCGATAGACGAACTGCGGGTCGAGCCGCACCAGTTCGACCTGCTCGGCCAGCGTGGTACCCGCGGTCCGGAAGACGTCGTCGTACACCTCCGGCCACGTGACGAGCGACGGCCCGACATCGAACGTGTAGCCCTTGTCGACGAGCGTGGCGAGCTTGCCGCCGACGACGTCGTTGCGCTCGAACACGGTGACGTCGTGGCCGAGCGATCGCAACCTGATCGCCGTGGCCAGGCCGCCGATGCCGCCGCCGATCACCGCGACGTGGTGTACGTCAGCCACGGAGCCTTCCCGCCACTGCCGCGGCCGCGATCGGGAGCATGCCGAGCCCGCCGACGATCGCCACCGCCGGGTCGCGGAAGAAGCGGGCGAAGCCGATGGTCTCCATCACGCCCATGAACGTGTACTCCCCGACGAGCGCGCCGTCGGCATCGGCGGACCCGTCGACGTACTCATCCGGGGGGAGCAGCGCTTCGAGCGCAGCCATCACGCCGAGGCCGGTGACGAACCACCCGACGAAGTTGCCCAGCGGGATGCCCCGGTAGATCCCCCGGCGGGCCCACACCCAGTAGCCCTCACCGACCATCTGCGGGTCGAGGAACAGATCCCACGCGGTGAGCGCTACCGATCCGAGTGCGATCCGTCGTGCGGGCGTGGAGTGTTCGCCGAGCGCTGCGTGAGCGGCCTCCCGCGCGGGCAGCCCCATGGCGAACCACGCCAGCGGCACGATCGCCGGTACGTGCGCCACCTGCGGTTGGAGCGCGGTGGTGTACGCGTAGCGCCCGAACGGCAGCCCGGTCTCGGTGCCGACCCGCTCGACGGCGGTCGTCGCGACCGCGGTCACGGTGCCCGCGGCAGCAGCGCGCGGTGCGCCCCAGCGGCGCACGGCGTTCGCGGTGGTGGTCGCGAACGATCCGACCACGACCACGGTCGACAGCACCCGCCGCGCTCGGCCGCCCTGCGGCAACAACGGCGTCGCGATCATCCCTGCGACCGTGACCGCCCCCGCCACCCCCGCAACTCGTGAACAAGATGCGGCCAGGGTGCGCGCCTTGTTCACGAGAACGGGGTCGGGCGGGTGGTGGTCGATCACGGGCGGAGGAGTCTGGTGACCATGACGGCCTTCTCGGTGGTCGAGACGCTGGCGCGGGAGGTGAACACGTCGTACTGCTGGGCTTCGATCTTGTCGAGGATCCGGCCGTAGAGGGCGTGGGCGGCACCGACACACTTCGCCGATCGGTCGGGCAGCATCGCGATGCCGATCTCCGCCGAACGGTAGAGCTCACGACAGCGGGCGATCTCGAACCGCATCAACTCGATGAACTCGGGCGTGACCTGCCGCAGCGTGAGATCGACACCGAAGCGGTCGGTGTCGTCCAACGGGATGTACTGGCGTCCGCGGTCGAGGTCCTCGTCGATGTCGCGCAGGAAGTTCGTGAGCTGGAACGCGTTGCCGAGGTCGCGGGCGTGCGGCAGTGCGGCGTCGTAGTCGGTCGGCTCCAGGATCGGCAGCATCATCTCACCGATCACGGCCGCCGAGCCGTCCATGTACACGAGCAGGTCGTCCCACGTGGCGTACGACTCGACCGTGAGGTCCATCGTCATCGACCGCAGGAATCGATGGAACGCCTCGATGTCGATGTCGAAGGCGCGCACGGTGTGCACGACCGCCTTCAGCACCGGGTCGTCGGACCTCCCGGCGTCGAGATCGGCGAAGAATCGGTCGCCGAAGTCGGCGAGCGCCGCCGCACGCACCTCGGTCGGGACGTCGCGCCCGCCCTGCGACGGGATCTCGTCGACGATGTCGTCGGCGTACCGGGCGAAGGCGTACAGCGCGTGGACGTGGTGCTGTTTGATCTTCGGAAGCACCTTGGTCGACCAGTAGTACGTGGTGCCGTGGCGCTTGTTGAACTCGCGGCACAGCTCGTAGCTCTCGTCGAGCGTGACCGGCCCGGTCGGCAGCAGGTGTGTCGTGGGCGTCGGTGGTGTGCGCCGGAAGACGGTCAGGCGGCTCATCGATACCGCTGCCGCGCGTACTGTCCGACCCGCTCGGCGGCGAGCTTGCCGGACACCAGCACCATCGGCACGCCGACCCCGGGGAGTGTCGATGAGCCGGTGAACACCAGGCCGGGCACCTTCTTGTTGACGTTGTTCGGCCGGAACGGCCCGGTCTGGAAGAACGTGTGGGCCAGGGCGAACGGCGTGCCCTGTTCCATGCCCATGCGTTCCCAGTCGGTGGGGTCGTAGATCTCCTCGACCACGACCTCGGTCGGGTACCCGAGCGAACCGACCCGTTCGCGCAGGCTGTCGACGATCCGGTCTCGTTCCTTCGACCAGTCGATCGTGCCGCTCAGGTTGGGCGTCGGCTCGAGGACGTAGATGCTGGAGTGGCCGTCGGGGGCGAGCGACCGGTCGTCGAGGCTGTGGAGCGTGACGAGGATCGAGGGGTCGGGCATGCGGACGCCGTCGTCGATCAGGGCCTTGAACGAACCGTCCCAGTCGTCACCGAAGTGGATGTTGTGATGTGCGGCCTCGTCGGGCGGAAGGCCCTTGACGCCCGCCACCCACAGCAGGCACGACGGCGAGTACTTGCCGTTGCGAGCCGTGCGCGGGGCGGTCACGCCCGGGAGCAACTCGCGGTAGGCCACAGGAAGGTCGGGGTTGCAGACGACGGCGTCGGCGTCGATGCGTTCGGAGCCGTCGATCTCGACGCCCACCACGGGCCCGTTCGGCCGACGCAGGATCCGGCTCACCGGCGAGGAGTACCTGAACTCGACACCGGCATCGCTGAGCGCCTCGGCGAGCCCCGCCGCCATCATGTGCATGCCGCCCTCGGGCACGTAGACGCCCTCGACCGAGTCCATGTAGGTGATCACGGCATAGAGCGCGAGCGCCTCGTAGGGGGCGAGCCCGGCGTACATCGACTGGAAGCTGAAGATCTGCTGGAGGCGCTTGTCCTCGAAGAACGAGGCGACCTTCTTGTCGAGCTTGCCGAAGCCGCCGAGCCTGACCAGGTCGAGCCCCGACTTCCACGGCTTCACCAGGTCGAGTGGCGAGTTGAAGTTGGCGTCGATGAACGAGTCCATCTCCGCTCGATAGAGCTTCTCCAGCCAGTCGCAGAAGTGGCCGAACGACTCGGCTTCCTTGGCGTTGGCGAACTCCCGGATCTCCTGGGTCATCGCCTCGCGGCCGTGGCGGACGAACAGCGTCGAGCCGTCGGCATACACGGCTCGGTACATCGGGTCGACCGGGTTGATCGTGACGTAGTCCGCCATCTCGGCACCGCATGCGTTGAACGCGGTTTCGAGCAGGTCCGGCATCGTCAGCACGGTCGGCCCGTTGTCGAGGCGGAATCCGTCGGACACGATCATTCCGGCGCGGCCGCCCGGGATCGCCTCGCGTTCGACGACGGTCACCTGGTGGCCGGCGCCGATCAGGTGCGCGGCAGCCGACAGACCGCCGAGTCCGGCTCCGATCACAATGACCTTCATCAGACGCTCCTCCAGCTCACGTAGTCGGCGAGGGCAGCGAGTTCGACCTTTGCCACCTCGACGATCGGCGCGTCCTCGAGTGCGGCCAACGCTTCGTCGGTGAGCGCGCTGATGTGACGCTCGAGCTCGTCGAGGGCCCCGGTGTCGACGATCGCCTGCTGGATGCGGGCCACCGACACGTCGTCGAGGCCCGGCCGTCCGACGAGGTCGAGGACCTCGCGCTGGGCGGGCGTCGCCGAGCGAACGGCTCGTGCGAGCAGCGGTGTGGGCTTTCCCTCGCGCAGGTCGCCACCGACGGGTTTGCCGGTGACGTCGGCGTCGCCGAAGGCACCCATCACGTCGTCGCGCATCTGGAAGGCGTCGCCGAGCGGCAGGCCGTAGGCGCTGAGCGCCGGCAGCAGCTCGTCGGCGCGTTCGGGCGCGGCGAGGACGGCGCCGAGGTGCAGCGGGCGCTCGATCGTGTACTTGCCGGACTTGTAGCGGCAGATCCGCTCGGCCTTGTCGACGTCGCGGATGCTCTGGACCGAGCCGAGGATGTCGAGGTACTGGCCGATGTTGAGTTCGACACGCAGTTCGTTCCAGATGCGCATTGCCTCGGGCGGTGCCGCTTCGAGCAGCAGGTCGGCATACACGAATGCGAGGTCGCCGACGAGGATGGCCACCCCTTCGCCGAATCGTCGTGATTCACCGGCCCACCCGTTGGTGGCGTGTTGTTCGGCGGCGACCGCATGGGTGGTCGGCTGTCCACGGCGGGTCGCCGCGTCGTCCATCACGTCGTCGTGGAACAGGGCGAAGGCGTGCATCAGCTCGAACGCGGCTCCGGCGTCGACGTCGATCTGGTCGTCGGTGCCGCCGCCTGCGCCCACATAGCCCCAGTGGCAGAAGGCCGGCCGGAGCCGTTTTCCGCCCGAGAGCACGAGACGTCGGATCTCGTCGACGGGCTGGGCGAGGTCGGGGTCGAAGGTCGCCCAACGGTCGTGTTCGGCCGTCAGGAGCTCGTCGAGTCGGGCTTCGACCCGGTCAGCGATCGAGCGAAGACTGGTCGGGGCTGATCCTGGCATCGTGCAAGCAGGCTACTGGTGCAGTCCGGTGACGTACCGCGTCGTGTGCGGGCACCGGCCGGGAATCCGCCGGGTCACCCTCAGTCGGGCGACTCGCCGTCGAGATCGGCGGTGACCTGTTCGATACGGAGCTGCGCCGCCGAGATCTTCTCGCGGCACAGCGTGATCAGTGTCGAAGCGCGGGCGACGCGGTCCGCGAGATGATCGACGTCGACGTCGGACCCCTCCAACTCGCGCAGGATGCCGTCGAGTTCGGTGAGTGCGTCGGCATAGCCGGGGGTCGGTGCGGTCGTCGGTGCCGGTTCAGTCATCGGTGCTCCTCTTCGTCTGGTTGACGGTGCTGGTGATGTGGCCGTCGGAGACGGCGATCGACACGGTGTCGTCGGGCTGCACGTCGGCGATGGATCGCACCACCGTGCCGTCGGCGCGGCGGGTGATCGACCATCCCCGTGCGAGCTGCACCGCGGGATCGACGGCGGCGACCCGCGCGGCGGTGACGTCGAGCCGGCTGTCGGCTCGCTCGAGGATGGCTCCGGCACGCGCCAGCACCCGGGCCTGCAGGTCGTCGAGGCGACGCTCGGATCGTTCGAGGGCGGCCGGCGCGAGCCGTGCCAGCGAGTCGACACGCATCCCGAGGCGCTCGTCCGCGCGCTCGACGGCCGCATGGGTTCGGCGAGCGATGCGATGCGCGGACTCCGACAGATCGGTGGTGGCGGCGGTGAGCGCGAGCGAGCTCGCGCGCAGGATCGCCGCGAACGTCGCTTCGGTGTCAGCGCCGTAGCGGGCGGCTCGTGCGATCAGTTCGCCGGCACACGCGGTGGGCGTCTTGAGCATCGTGTGGGCGACGTCGTCGGCCACGCTGCGATCGACCTCGTGGCCGAGGCCGGTGAGCACGGGGATCGGCGACGCTGCGATCGCGCGAGCGATCGACTCGGCATCGAACACGGCGAGTTCGTTGCGGGCCCCGCCGCCGCGGATCACGACGAGTGCGTCGAGATCGGTTCGCCGAGCGAGCGTGGCGATCGCTGCCGTGATCGAACGTTCGGCGATGTCGCCCTGCACGCGCGTGTCGACCACGGTCAGTCGGAATCCGAGTGCGCTGCGCACCAGCTCGTCGCGGAAGTCGTGCCACGCCGCCGTGCCGACACTCGTGACGACCCCGATCCGGAGGGGGATCGCCGACAGCGGATGCCGCTTGTTCGCATCGAGCAGCCCCTCGGCGACCAGGCGGCGGATCACTTCGTCGCGCGATTGGGCGATCTCGCCGATGGTGTAGCGGGGGTCGATCCCGCTCATCTTCAGCCCGATGCGCCCGTTGGGCGCGTAGTAGTCGAGGTAGCCGAAGATGCGGACCTTCATGCCGTCGGCGAGACGGAGGCGGTGCTTCTGCAGCAGGGGGCGGAGTCGCATCCGTGAGTTCGCGAAGAACTGCACGTTGAGCACCGCCTTGCCGCCGGCGTCGTCGGCGAGCGTGAAATAGGCGTGCTGACCGCGATCGCTCCACCCGGTGATCTCGCCGCGCACCCAGACCCCGTCGGAGAATCCCCGTCGAAGGGCGTCGTTGATCGCGTCGGCCAACTCACCGACGCCGTACGTCGGGTTGGTGACGTCGTCGAGTTCGGTCTCGCCGAAGTCGAACGCGGGCTGGCTCACGGGCTCGATTCAATCAGGCGGTCGGCGACGCGTCATGCGCCGAGCATCCTGATCGTGCCGCCCGGAGGCGTCTCGACGTCGTCGTCGGCGGCATCGTTGGGGTCGATGGCCGCGAAGAGTTCCCCGTCGACGGGAAGATTGCGCTGCAGGCGCAGCTCGTCGAGCTGACGCAGGGGCTTCTCGAGCTGGCGACGCCGAGGCCCGGTGAGCTGCTCGAACGCCCGGTCGACCTGGTCGAACTTCTTCTTCACCGAGTCGACCTGGTCGTTGTACTTGCGCCACTGGGCCGAGAACGTGCCGAGCAGCTGCAGGATCTCGTCGCTGGTCTGTTCGATCATGAAGTTGTCGAACGCCTGGCGGATCACCCCGAGAAAGGCGAACAACGTGAGCGGCGAGCACAGCACGACCTTCTGGCCCATCGCCTCGTCGAGCAGGCCGGCATCGTGTTCGTGGATGAAGCCGGTCAGCTGCTCGTTGGGGAGGAACAGCAGCACGTAGTCGACCGACGGCTGGTCGCTCTCGCCCGCGTAGTCGCGCCTGGCGAGCTCCTTCACGCGGAGGCGGACGTCGGCCAGGAACCGCTTGAGGTGCATCTCGCGTTCGGCGTTGGTGTCGACCTCGAGGTATCGCAGGTACGACGCCATCGGGAACTTGACATCCATGTAGAGGGCATGCCCCTTGGGCATCGGGAACGTGTAGTCGGGGCGACCGGTGCCGCCGTCGATCTGGGTCTGTTTGACGTAGTTGACGTTCTCGTGGAAGCCGGCGAGGCGCAGCACGTCTTCGGCCATCCGCTCGCCCCAGTTGCCGCGAGCCTGCGGGTTGGCCAGGGCCTCGCGCAGCGCTCGGGTCGAGTCGGCCAGCGTGGTGGCGATCTCGGCATGCGCCGCGAGCGAGTTGGTGACCTGCCCGAAGTTCTCGGCGCTCGAGCGACCGAGCGTGGTGACCATCTCGCTCAGCTTGGTGAGCTCGGTGCGCATCTCGGTGTGGACCTGATCGAGCCGGGCGTCGATGACGTCCTTCTTCGCCGACAGATCGGAGTTGGTCTGCTCCCGTGCGGCGAGCGCCAACGCGCCGAACTGCTCACGCTGCAGGATCGCCGTCTGCTCCAGGGCTGCGGCCACGGCAGCGTCGCGCTCGGCTGTCGCCTGGTCGCGCACCTGGGCCACTGCCTGCTGCACGGCGGCCTCGACCGCGAGCTGGACGCCCTCGGTGGTGGCCACACGCTCGGCGTCGCGTGCGGCGTCGTTTCGGGCGAGGTCGGCCTCGGAGCGGCGAGTGGCGAAGAGATAGCCGCCGACGGCGGCCCCGGCGGCCAGCAACACGGCGATCAACAACAGGGCGATGTCCATACGGTCAACTATGACAAGGGGCTGTCACAGAGTTCGCGGATGCGTCCTGACCAGGGTTTCTGCCGCTCGGGGGTTTGGCGGTCAGCGGAGGGGGAGGGTGAAGCAGCGGTCGGGGAGGCTGCCGAGGGCGTAGGTCGCGTAGTCGATGCCGAAGTCGGAGTACAGGCCCCGGCACGACTCGCTCCACGCGAGCGCGTCGGGCGACGACATGCGGTGCACGACCTGCATCACGCCGCCTTCGTACACCCGGTACTCGGCCCAGGTGCCGGGGAAGTCCTTCGTGCAGCCGACCTCGATCGACGCGATGCCCGAGCGCGTCATCGGCCGCACGCGGTGGCGATGGGTGTGCCCGGCGGCGTAGGCGACGATGCCGGGCCGGCGCTCGGCGATCTCGTCGAGCGCATCGCTGGCGTCGGGATGCAGCCCGAAGTAGTCGTCGCTGCGCTTGGCGTCGGGTCCGCTCCCGATCCACTGCTGGTGATGCCCCATCACGAACACCGGCACCGGGCTGGCCGCACAGTGGTCGTCGAGCCAGTCGAACTGCTCGGTCGAGATCGAGCCGGTCGTCGCACCGGGGATCGCCGTGTCGAGCAACGCGACCGTGATCCCCGGCAACTCGATCCACTGGTCGCCGGCGTACTCGGCCTGGTGCCGGTAGGCGTCGTGGTTGCCGCGCACGACGTGCAGTCGATCGCCGAACGGTGCTCGGTAGCACGCCTCGAACGCCGCCCATTCGTCGTCGCTGCCGTCGACCGACAGGTCGCCCTTGACGATCACCGCCACCGGATCGAGCTCGGCGATCTCGATTGCGGCGGCCCGGTTCATCACCTCGGGGTAGGGGTCGGCGCCGGGCTCGGCCCGACGGATCGGGCCCTCCGGCGAGTCATCGATGCGGCCCGCCTCCGTCTCCCCGAAGTGGACGTCGTTCACCGTCGCGAATCGGCACAGCAGTTCGCCGGGCGGTGGGACGAGCGTCCGGACCGCGACCCCGTCGAGGTCGTGGTCGGTGTCGGGAATGAGCCCGTCGTAGCGCCGCACCGTGAGCCCGTCGTGGACGACAGCGACGTCGTCGGCGACCGTGGTGACCTCCATCGTCGCTCCGGTCAGGTCCGTACGACGACGGAGGTGACGACCTTGTCCTGCCAGGTCTGCTTCTTGTCGTCCCAGAGCATCCAGAGGTAGCCGAGGTAGAAGACGTTCGCCGAGATGAAGCTGGCGAAGAGACTGCGTCCGAGCGCCCTGCCGAACCCGATCGGGGCACCGGTGCGTTCGTCGATCACCCGGACACCGACGATGCGGGCGCCCCAGGTCTGTCCGGTCCTGCCCATCGCCCGCACGTAGAGGAACGCGACGAACAGCACGCCGAGCACGATCAGTGCGATGCCGCCGGCGATCATGCCGCCGTTGGGTTCACCGGGAGGGCAGACGACCTCGAAGTTGTTGTTGCGCGTCTCGATGGTCGAGCAATCGCTGAACGACGCGGCGATGAGGATCGTCCCAGGGATGACGAACACCATCGAGAGCAGCCCGTAGAGCAGTCCGTCGAGCAGCCACGCCCCCAACCGGACACCGAAGCTCGCCCGCTCGCCGCCGGCGACCGGCTGCTGGTGGTACGCGGGCGGAGACACCGTGGCGGTCGTCGACCAGGGCTGTGGTGGCAGGCCGGGTGGCGGTGGCGGTTGTCCGGCGCCGCCCGGCGGTGGTGTGGACGGTGGCGGTGGTGAGGACGGTGGCGGTGGCGGTGGCGGCATGCCCATGGCGCGAGTGTGCCAGATCGTGGGCGGGCCGGGGCCGAATCCCGATCGGCTCAGCGGTACGGACGGTCGCGGCGGGCGGGAACCGGACGCGACCACCAGCGGCCGCTGAACCGCCAGGCGTTGCTGCGACGTCGCACCGCCGGGCCGTTGACGATCGGACGCGGCCAGAGTGCTTCGGTCGCAGCCATGATCGCGACGACCTCGTCGTCGGTGGGTGTCGGCGTCATCGAGATGGCGCTCGTCTCGTGCTCTGACATCGCCGTCACGTTAGGCCGTGGGCGGCTCGACGACCTCGTCGTCGATCGACCAGGTCGCTCGGGCCGGGCGCGTGACGACGGTGCCGGCCATCTTGTCGTGGAAGGTCCGGCGCTGCGAATCGCCGAACGCGACGAAGAAGCCGATGAAGAAGATGATCGACACGAGGAACCGCAGCGCGTACCGCAAGCCGGCCTCGGCCGGGCCGACGAGGCGTCCGTTGCGGGCGTCGACCACCTTCGTCTTCGCCACCCGGTTCCCCAGTGACTGTCCGGTCCTCGAGACCGAGCGGGCGTACACGACCGTCGCCGCTGCGAAGCCGGCGATCTCGACGACGAAACCGAGCAACACGAGCGCGGTGGTGCCGCTGATGATCAGCGCGATGCCGGGCAGGAGCCAGAGCGAGAGGATCGCCAGATCGACGGCGAGTCCCAGCGCGCGTGCGCCGAACGACGCGAAGTCCGGGTCGAAGGCGATGCCGCCCTCGGTCTCGACGATCGCTGCCGCTGCTCGTTCGGGGCGGGTCACGTCGGTCGGTTTGGTGAGCGATGCTCCGACGACCGGCGCATCGATGTCGTCGATGTCGCCCTCGTCCTGGATCTGACGCAACAGGTCGGCGAGTTCGTCGTCGTGTGCGGTTGGCGCAGGGGTTCCGGACGCGGCGCTCGTCGAGGGCTGGGCATGCTCTGCATGCGAGGTGGCCGGGTTCGGCGGCGGAGACGTCGGCGGAGGTGGCGGTGGCGCAACGGACGTGGGTGGCGGGGGCGGCGCGCTGGACGCAGGTGGCGGAGGGGGTGCTGGCGATGCTGGCGGTGGCGGTGGCGGTGGCGGTGGCGCGGATGCCGGCGGGGGCGGCGGCACGGCCCCAGGCGGTGGCGGCGGTGGTGGTGGCGATCCGGGAAGCGCCGGCTGGCCAGGGACCTGGCTGGAGTCGCTCATGAGGACGACCGCATCAGAGTGGTACGTTGCCGTGCTTGCGGCGCGGCAGCTCTTCGCGCTTGGTGGCCAACATCCGCAGGCCCGCCACGAGTTTCTGACGGGTCTCGGCCGGGTCGATCACGTCGTCGATGTACCCGCGCTCGGCGGCGGCGTACGGCGTGGCGTACTTGTCGGTGTACTCCTGCACGAGTTCGGCGCGTCGTGCGGTCGGGTCTGCGGCCTGCTGGAGTTCGCGGCGGTACACGATCTCGACGGCACCCTGCGGACCCATCACGGCCAGCTCCGCGGTCGGCCACGCGAACGCCAGGTCGGCACCGATCGACTTCGAGTTCATCACCACGTAGGCCCCGCCGTACGCCTTGCGGGTGATCACCTGGATACGGGGCACGGTCGATTCGCAGTACGCGTACAGCAGCTTGGCGCCGTGGCGGATGATGCCGCCGTACTCCTGGTCGACCCCGGGCAGGAAGCCGGGCACGTCGACGAACGTGATCAACGGGATGTTGAAGGAGTCGCACGTGCGCACGAAGCGGGCCGCCTTCTCCGACGACTCGATGTCGAGCACCCCGGCGAGCACCTTCGGTTGGTTGCCGACGATGCCGACCGGCATGCCGTCGATGCGGGAGAAGCCGCACACGATCGACTTCGCCCAGTGGGGGAAGTACTCGAAGAACTCGCCGTCGTCGACCACGTGGCGGATCACCTCGGTCATGTCGTACGGCAGGTTCGGGCTGGCCGGGAGGATGTCGCGCAGCTCGGGGCAGAGACGGTCCGGATCGTCGCCGAGGTCCTCGATCGGCGGCTCCTCGAGATTGTTCGACGGCAAGAACGACAGCAGGAAGCGCACGTCGTCGAGGCAGGCCTTCTCGTCGTTGGCCACGAACGTCGCCACACCGGACTTGGTGGCGTGCGACATGGCGCCGCCCAGTTCCTCCAGCGTGACGTCCTCGCCGGTGACGGTCTTCACCACGTCGGGGCCGGTGATGAACATGTGGCTCGACTCGCGCACCATGAAGATGAAGTCGGTCATGGCAGGCGAGTAGACCGCGCCGCCGGCGCACGGGCCGAGAATCACCGAGATCTGCGGCACGACGCCCGACGACAGCACGTTGCGGTGGAAGATCCCGCCATAGCTCGCGAGGCTGACCACACCCTCCTGGATGCGGGCGCCCGCCCCGTCGTTGAGCCCGACGACCGGGGCGCCGACCTTGAGTGCCAGGTCCATCATCTTGTGGATCTTCTCGGCGAACACCTCGCCGAGCGCGCCACCGAACACGGTGAAGTCCTGGGAGAACACGAAGACCTTGCGGCCGTCGACGGTGCCCCACCCCGTGATGACGCCGTCGGTGTAGGGCCGGTCCTCGAGGCCGGCGCCCTGGGCGCGGTGGCGGGCGAGCATGTCGAGTTCGTGGAACGAGCCGTCGTCGAGGAAGTACTCGATGCGCTCGCGGGCGAGCATCTTGCCCTTTTCGTGTTGGCGTTCCACCGAACGTGGCGACCCCGCGTGGATCGCCTGGTCGCGGCGCTCTGCGAGGTCGGCGAGCTTGTCCTGCATCGAGTTCGTCACGTGGTGGAAGTTAGTGGCTGTCGGGCCATGTCGGTAGATCGACAAGACTGGAGGCGATGGCTGCCTCGTCGCCGTACCCGCTCGATGCACCGATGCGTCTGCCCGTGCAGCCGCCGATCGAGCCGATGTTGGCCAAGCTGGCTCGCACGATGCCCGAGGGCGACGGCTGGTTGTTCGAGCCGAAGTGGGATGGATTCCGCTGCATCGTGTTCCGCGACGGCGATCGGATCGAGCTCGTGTCCCGGAAGTTGCGCCCGTTGGGCCGGTACTTCCCCGAACTGATCGGGCCGCTGTCCGCCGCGCTCCCCGAACGGTGCGTGGTCGACGGCGAGATCGTGGTGGCGGACGTCCGCGGGCGCGGGCTCGACTTCGACGCACTCCTGCAACGGATCCATCCCGCCGAGTCGCGCATCAACCGGCTCGCCGTCGAGACCCCGGCAGCCTTCGTCGCCTTCGACCTCCTCGCCCTCGGCGACACCTCGCTCCTCGAGGAGTCGATGTCGATCCGGCGCGCAGCACTGCTCGACACGGTCGTCGGCAACGATGTCGTGCACCTCACTCCGGCGACCACCGATCGAGCGCTGGCCGACGACTGGTTCCATCGGTTCGAGGGAGCGGGGCTCGACGGGATCGTCGCCAAGCCGCTCGAGGGCACCTACCAGCCGGCCAAGCGGGCGCTGTTGAAGGTGAAGCACCAGCGCACCGCCGACTGCGCCGTCGCCGGTTACCGCGTCCACAAGGACGGCAACGGTGTCGGTTCGCTCCTGCTCGGGCTGTTCGACGCCGATGGTGTCATGCACTCGGTGGGAGTGGCGGCGTCGTTCTCGGCCGAGCGCCGGGCCGAACTGCTCGACGAACTCGAACCCCGCACGCACGACGCGTTGGAGGGTCACCCGTGGCGCGAATGGGCGGAGTGGGACGGCGACACCGCCGGCGAGGCGACGAGCGGGGGCAGCCGTTGGAACGCGGGAAAGGACCTGTCGTTCGTGCCGATCCGGATGGGGCTCGTCGCCGAGGTCTCGTTCGGCCAACTGGAGGGTCGCCGGTTCCGCCACGGCGTCGGGTTCCTGCGCTGGCGACCCGACCGCACCCCCGAATCGTGCACCTACGACCAACTCGACGTCGCCGAACCCGTCTCCTTCGCCGACTTCGTCACATCCGGGGTGCGACCCGAGATGTGAGACCCGGGTGACGTCATCCGTCGGTGGTGTCGATGGGGACCGTGATCACCGGTGGGATCGTGAGCGCCGTGGTGGGCACCGACCCGTCGGTGTTGCGGATCGTGAAGATCTGCGGGTCGCTGTTGAAGACCCCGTTCGCGGTGACCGCATTGACGACCAGTGTCCAGTCGCCGGCCACGGTCAACGGGATGCCCTGCTCGCCGGCGGGCACCACGCCGACACCGGGGCCGGTCAACGGAACCGGTTGGGTGATCGAGCCGATCGTGTCGTTGGCGGGCGGCGTCATGACGACCTCGAGGCCCGACAGGTCACTCTCCGGTGCGTCGACCTGGACCCACATGCCCGACAGCCCCACGACGTCGGTCGTGAACTTGACGATCACGTCGAGGTCGGCCTCTGGCGACTCGACCTGCAGTTCGATCGCATAGCTCACGCTCTCGCTCGTGTCGATGTTCGGCGGGGCCAGCGACACGAGCCAGGCGCTGAGTGCCAGCACGACCAGACCCGCCGCCGCCTCTGCTCCGAACGCCCGCCGGAGCCGGTCGGCGGTGGGAATCGTCATCTCGTTCGCACGGGGGAGCTTGGCGTTGACGTACTGCCGCGCCGACATCGCGACGAACACCATGAACGCCACCACGAGCGTCTTGAGCAGCACGACCCGTCCGTGAGAGGAGCCGAAGAGACTTCCGCCGTCGAGGAGGACCATCTGCACCACGCCGGTGACGACCGTCAGGAGGATTGCGACCGCCGACAGGCGTCCGAACCCGCGCACCGCGTGCACCAGGTCTTCCTCTCCCGGCCCGGCGAGCACCACGCGGGCGAGGAGGACGACGCCGCCCAGCCACACCGCCATCGCGAGCGCATGGACGATCGAGAGCGGCACGTAGAGGATCGCCGCGTCGGTGTCGGTGCGGCTCAGCCCGACCGTCATCACCGCGACACCCGGGATCACGAGCGCGGCGAGTTGCGTGACCGGGTCGATCACGCGGTCGGGCCGGAACGCCACCCAGGCGCTGGCCGCCACGAAGACGAGCCGTGCGACGGCGGCGATGCCGGGCAACCCGGCGCTGAACAGGTCGGCCCAGTTCACGGGGTTGAAGCCGCTCCCGAGACCGGTGCCACTGACCGCCGCGGTGGCCGCCGCGACGTACAGCAGGGTGCCGACGAACGCCACGAACCAGGTGGCGCGGATGAACCTCACCGCCAGCAGGTACTCGACCCCTTCGGGCCAGGCGGCAGCGATCAGCACCAGCGATCCGAAGAGGACGGCGACGCCGAGCACGGAGATCAGGCGACCGAGCCACAACGGGCCCTGTCCGGAGTCGACCTCGGCCAGCGGCGTGATCTCGTCGGTCGTGGTCGTCGTCGGCGACGTGGTCCCCGTGGTGCTCTCCGCGGCGATGGTGGTCTCGGTGGTGGGCGTCGTGGTCTCGACGGCCGCCGTGTCGTTCTGGACGCTGAAGGTGAGGTTGCCGGCGCCGTTCGGTTGCCCGTCGGCATCGCTGACCCCCCAGCTCACCACGCAGTCGCTGGCCGGGAGCGGGTCGACGAGGTCGGCCGACAGGGTCAGACGATCGTCGCTCACGTTGCGCGGCCCGACGGTGTACAGCTCCGCATCACACTGGACGGCGATCGTGTTGACCTCGCCGAGCGGTTCGCTGAAGGTGATCTCGATCGACGGCGGCGACGACGCGATCGACGATCCGTCGGCCGGTGTGGAGCTGACCACGGTGTTCTCGGCGAGCACGGGGGTCGGCGACGCGAGCAGCACGCCGATCGCGGCGATCGCCGCGAGGACGACGGCGACGACGCGGGGACGCCGCAGGGGAACAGGTGTGCGCTCGTTCACGATCGCCACGAGGCTAGTGGTCGCACCCCGCTCGTTGTCAGACATCGGGGTGCTATCCCTCGCGCCGGCAGGCTGGGGCGCCCATCTCCTCGGCCAGGTCGTTGCGACCGAGCACGAGCTGGCGGACGAGGTCGGCCGATGTCACGAGGTCGGCCGACCCTCCACCGGCAATCGATCGCCAGGCGTCGGCCTGTTCCTCGGTGTTGCGCACGAAGGCGCGGTGGTCGCCGCGCAGGGTGGCGTCGTCGGGGACGTCGAGCCGGTCGACCCGGGCGGCCTCGCCGTCGAGGAGTTCCGCAGCCCGTGTGGCGAAGTCGGTGACGGAGATCTGTTCGGGAGGTGCCGGCAGCATCTGGAGTTCGGCGGTGGTGTCGATGCAGATCGCCTCCAGCGAGCCGAGGTAGGCCTCCGCCGTGACCGGCTCCTCGGTGTCGCCGCAGCCGGCGATCGCTGCCGCACCGCAGACCGCGAGCGTGAGGAGGATCCCTGATCGGCTGCCGTGCACGGTACGCATCGTCGAGACTGTACGAAGTGGTGACAGCCGATCGGCGGCGCCGCGGCCCCTCACATGTCATCGCTATCGTGCAGGCGATGGCCACCCAGTCGCTCTACCGCCGCTACCGGCCCCGACGATTCAGCGAACTCAAGGGGCAGGATCACGTGGTGCGGGCGTTGCGGACCGCCGTGGCCGAGGGACGGGAGGGCCAGGCGTACCTCTTCTCGGGTCCTCGGGGAACGGGCAAGACCACGTCGGCGCGCATCCTGGCCAAGGTTCTCAACTGCGAGAACCCCCAGGACGGCGAGCCGTGCTGCGAGTGCGACTCGTGCCTGGCGGTCGAGAAGGGGACGAGCTACGACGTCCACGAGCTCGACGCGGCGAGCAACAACGGCGTCGACGCGATGCGCGACCTGATCGAGAAGGCGTCGCTCGGAACACCCGGGCGGCACAAGGTGTACATCCTCGACGAGGTGCACATGCTGTCGAAGGCGGCCGAGGCCGCGCTGCTCAAGACGCTCGAGGAGCCGCCGCCGCACGTCGTGTTCGTCCTCGCGACGACCGATCCACAGAAGATGTCGGCAACGATCATCAGCCGCACGCAGCACCTCCAGTTCCATCTCCTCCCGGCCGACACGCTCGCCGAACACGTGCGCTGGGTCGCCTCCGATGCCGGCATCGAGGTGAGCGACGGCGCGATCGAACAGGTGCTCACCCGCGGAGGCGGGTCGGCACGCGACACGCTGTCCGCGCTCGAACTGGTGGCCAGCACCGGCGACGACGGCATCACGAACGTCGCGCTCGACGAGTACGTCGAGGCGATGATCGACCGCGACGCCGGCCGGGCGCTCACGATGGTCGCGCACGCGATCTCCCTCGGATCCGACTCGCGCACACTCACCGAGGAGTTGATCGGCTACCTGCGCAACGGGTTCCTCGCGCTGATGGCTCCCGAGTTGGTGCAGGTGCCGTCGCACCGCCTCGACGGTCTCGCCGATCAGGCGCGGCGGCTGGGAGCGGCCGGGCTCGTTCGTGGCATCGAGCAGCTCGGCGCCTCGCTCACCGAGATGCGTCATGCCCCCGACCCGCGTGTGCTCCTCGATGTGGCGACCGTCCAGCTCACCTCCGACAGCGCATCGAACGACGTGTCGGCGTTGGCCGCACGACTCGACCGGCTCGAGCGGCAGCTGGCCGAAGGTGTGCCGTCCGCAGCTGCCGCACCCGCCGCGACCCGTTCGGCGCCGGTCGATCCGTCGACCGGTCGAGCAGCCCTCGGCGGTCGGGTACGTCAGGCACCGGCCGACGCTTCGCCGACCACGTCCGCGCCGGCCCCCGAGTCGGCTGGCACCGCCCGGGACACCGCCGCCGAGCCGACGCCCGTCATGTCGGCCCCGGAGGCCGAGTCGTCGGCCTCGGCGCCGGCGACGGTGTCGGGCACGGCGACGGTGTCGGACGCCGTCACGGCCGATGCCTGGGAGAACTCGGTGCGGCCTGCGCTGCGCGGCATGACGCGGGCGATCTATGCGCCGGCGACGTTCGTGCGCAGCTCGGCGACCGTGGTCACCCTCGCCGTGCCCAATGCCGTTCACCGGGGCAAGTGCGAGGAGCACCGAGGAGCCGTGGAGACGGCGCTGTCGGCGTTCGCCGGCGCGCCGGTCACGATCGAGTTGATCGACGGCGACGGCGGCGGTGGCGATGGTGGAGATGGTGGCGGTGGCGGTGGCGCGGCCGTCGAAACGACGCCGCCGGCTCCGACTCCGAGTACGACGAGTCCACCTGTCGACCGTTCCCCGTCGGTGGTCGATGACAACGCGCCTGCGTTCGTCGACGTCGCGGACGCCGCGCCGCTCGATGTCCTGCCCGACGACGACGACGTCGACATCGATGATCTCGTCGATGCGCCGCCGGAGTCCGTGAAGACGCCGATCGACCGCTTGGCCGAGGCCTTCCCGGGGTCGGAACTGATCGAGGACGTCGGCTGAGGCCGCAGCGATGGCCGGCAACTACACCCCTCCCGTCCAGGTGCTGATCGACGAACTCGGTCGGTTGCCCGGCATCGGTCCGAAGTCGGCGCAGCGGATCGCGTTCCATCTGCTCAAGGTGCCGACCGAGGACGCCGCCAGGCTGGCGCACGCCATCACCGACGCCAAGGCACGGGTGCGGTTCTGCGAGCGGTGCTTCAACGTGTCGGAGGGAACGCTCTGCCCGATCTGCAACGACGACGCTCGCGACTCGTCGAAGGTGTGTGTGGTGGAGGAGTCTCGCGACATCGTCGCGATCGAGAAGACGGGTGAGTTCCGCGGCCGGTATCACGTGCTGCTCGGAGCGATGAGCCCGCTCGAGGGGATCGGGCCGGAGCAACTGAAGATCCGTGAACTCGTGGCCCGCATCGAACCCGAGGGCATCGAGGAGATCATCCTGTGCACGAACCCGAACACCGAGGGGGAGGTGACCGCGATGTATCTCGCCCGTCTGTTGAAGCCGATCGGGTTGAGCGTCACGCGGATCGCCAGCGGGCTGCCCGTGGGAGGCGATCTCGAGTACGCCGACGAGCTCACGCTCGGGCGTGCCCTCGAGGGCCGTCGCTCCGTCGACTGACCCCGTCGATCGGACGCGGCCTGCAGGAAAAATGAACTGGGGCACCATCTCCACGAATCGGTTGCGGGCGGACGGGCCGATTCGTTTCGATGATGCCCCAGATCGGGGGTGGGTCGATGCGGTGTTTCACCGGCGGACCCACGAGCTTGTGTTTCAGTTACATTACGGAAAGAGGCGTGATGTGTCAAGAGATCGCAACACAAGTCGCTACGGGTGCCAGTTTATCCACGAATTGTGGTCTGTCAAGCACGCACCGTGATTTCGCGTGTCGCGGTACGTGAGGACGGCGCCGGACGCGCCGATGCCGGGCGCTGCTCGCCCGGCATCGTTCGGAACGGTTCGTGCGGTCGATCAGACCGTGCGCAGGATCGCGGCGTCGCCCTGGCCGCCGCCGCCGCAGAGCGCCACGGCGCCGGTGCCGCCGCCGCGCCGCTTGAGCTCGTGCAGGAGCGTCAACGCGAGACGGTTGCCGCTCATCCCGATCGGGTGGCCGAGTGCGATCGCTCCACCGTTGACGTTGACGATGTCGTCGCTGATGCCGAGCTCGGCGACCGAGGCGATGCCGACGGCGGCGAACGCTTCGTTGATCTCGAACAGGTCGAGATCTGCCACGGCGATGCCGGCCTTCTCGGCGGCCTGCATGATCGCGCGGCTCGGTTGGTGCAGCAGCGAGGCGCTGTCGGGGCCGGCGACCATCCCGTAGGAGACGAACTCGCCGAGCGGTGCGACGCCGCGACGCTCGGCCTCGGCGCGCGACATCATCACCACGGCGCTGGCCCCGTCGGAGAGCTGCGAGGCGTTGCCGGCGGTGACGGTGCCGTCCTTGTCGAAGGCCGGGCGGAGACCGCCGAGGCTGTCCACGGTGGTGCCGGGTCGGACACCTTCATCGGTCTCGACGAGGATCGGCTCGCCCTTGCGCTGGGGGACGGCCACAGCGACGATCTCCTCGGCCAGGCGGCCGTCCTTGATCGCGTTGGCTGCCCGTTCGTTCGAGACGGCAGCGAACTCGTCCTGGGCCGCCCGGCTGATGCTCTCGCTGCCGGCGTAGCGGTCGGTGCCGAGTCCCATCAGGCAACCGTCGATCGAGCACCACAGGCCGTCGGCGATGATCGCATCGCGCAGCTCCGTGTTGCCGTAGCGGAACCCGGCGCGGGCGCCGTCGGCGAGGTACGGGGCATTGGTCATCGACTCCATGCCGCCGGCGACGACGATGTCGGCCTCACCGGCTGCGATCATCTGGTTGGCGAGGTAGATCGCGTTCAGGCCCGACAGGCAGACCTTGTTGACGTTGACCGACGGCACGTTCATCGGGATGCCGGCCTTGATGGCCGCCTGGCGGCTCGGCACCTGCCCCTGGCCGGCCATCAGCACCTGGCCCATGATCACGTGGTCGACGTCGTCGGGTGAGACGCCGGCGCGCTCGAGTGCTGCTGTGATCGCGAAGCCGCCGAGGTCGGCAGCGGAGAACGAGGAGAGCGCACCACTCATCTTCCCGATGGGAGTGCGGGCGCCGGCGACGATGTACGAACCTTGAGAAGCCATGTCCGAACGCTACCCCACCCCCCATTCCCCGAAAAATGCCGGACACGGCGCGCCGGGCGCGACGAACCGGGCGTCTTTCGGGTTGTGGCGGAGTGGGGGTCGGAGGGACGGGTCCGCTTTGTCCTGGTGCGTTACCGATCGGTAACGTCGGCCGCCATGCAGGAGATCCTCGAGGCCATCCAGTCCGGTGCCAGCGGCGACGACATCGCCAACCTCCCCATTCCCGAGAGCTACCGGGCGGCCTTCGTCAAGCGCGACGAAACGGCGATGTTCGAGGGTGTCGACTCCTGGGACAAGGACCCTCGCAAGTCGCTGCACGTCGACGACGTCGCCACGCCCGAGCTGGCGCCCGACGAGGTCTACGTCGCGGTGATGGCGTCGAGCATCAACTTCAACACCGTGTGGACCTCGATCTTCGAGCCGCTCCCCACGTTCGGGTTCCTCGACAAGATGGGCCGCCAGAACGAATGGGGCAAGCGGCACGCGTTGCCCTACCACGTCGTCGGCTCCGATGCGTCCGGTGTCGTCGTGCGCGTCGGCTCGGCCGTGCGCAACTGGAAGCCCGGCGATCGGGTCACGGTCCACTGCAACTACGTCGACGACCAGGACCCGAGTGCGCACAACGACTCGATGCTCGCGAGCAACCAGATCATCTGGGGTTTCGAGACCAACTTCGGCGGGCTCGCCGACCTCGCCGTGGTCAAGGCCAACCAGTTGATGCCGAAGCCGTCGCACCTCACCTGGGAGGAAGCCGCTGTCAACGCACTCTGCAGCTCCACCTCCTACCGGATGCTCGTCAGCGAGAACGGTGCGCAGATGAAGCAGGGCGACAGCGTGCTCATCTGGGGCGCCACCGGCGGCATCGGCGGCTACGCCGTGCAGTACGTCCTCAACGGTGGCGGCACGCCGGTCGGCGTCGTGTCGTCGCCCGAGCGTGCCGAGCTGCTCAACCGCATGGGCTGCGAGGCCGTCATCGACCGACGGGCCGAGAACTACCAGTTCTGGTCCGACGAGAACACGCAGGACGAATCGGAGTGGCGCCGCTTCGGCAAGAAGATCCGCGAGGTCAACAACGGCGAGGACGTCGACATCGTCTTCGAGCACCCCGGACGTTCCACGATGGGCGCCTCGGTGTTCGCCGTGAAGCGCGGCGGCACGGTCGTCACCTGCGCTGCGACATCCGGCTACATGGTCGAGTTCGACAACCGCCACTTCTGGATGCGACTGAAGAAGCTCATCGGGTCGCACTTCGCCAACTACGCCGAGTCGTACGCCGCCAACAAGCTCCTCGATCAGGGCCGCATCCAGCCGCTGCTCTCCGCCACCTACACGCTCGACCAGGTCGGTGAGGCCTCGCTGGCGGTCCACCACAACGAGGCCGAGGGCAAGCTCGGCGTGCTGTGCCTGGCGCCGGCCGAGGGGCTGGGCATCGACGATCCCGAGAAGCGTGACCGCATCGGCGAGGACAAGATCACCGTCTTCCGTTCCTGACGGCACACTGGTCGCCATGACCGAACTCGCCGCCGTGCTGTGGGACATGGACGGCACGTTGGTCGACACCGAGCCCTACTGGATCGCGTGCGAACACGAACTGGTCGCGCTGCACGGCGGCACGTGGACGGCGGCCGACGCGCATTCGATCGTCGGATTCGATCTCCTCGACGCGGGTCGCGTCCTGCGCGACCGCGGGGGCGTCGACCTGGAACCAGCGGCGATCGCGAACTGGCTGCTCGCCGGTGTGGTCGCCAAGGTCGCCGAGGAGTTGCCGTGGCGGCCCGGTGTGCAGGCGCTGCTCGCCGAGTGTGTCGCAGCCGGGGTGCCGTGCGCGATGGTCACGATGTCGTGGCGGAGCCTCGCCGACGCCGTGATCGCGGCAGCGCCGCCCGGTTCGTTCGTCACCTCGATCACCGGCGACGAGGTGACCAACGGCAAGCCGCATCCCGAGCCCTATCTCGCTGCTGCCGCAGCGCTCGGCGTCGACCCGGCAGAGTGCGTCGCGATCGAGGATTCACCCACCGGTGTTGCCTCCGCACTCGCCGCCGGGTGTGCGACGCTGGGGGTCCCCCATGTCGTCCCCGTCGCCGCCGCCCCCGGGCTCACCCTCCTCGATTCCCTCGCCGGCGTCGATCTCGCCACCCTCCGACGTCTCCACGCTGCCTGACGCGGAGCGGATCGACGCGCCGCTGTCGCGTGACGGGGCCCCTGCTGACGACACCCCGGTCGCCGGTGGAGACATCTCGACGAGCCGACGTCGACTCGTCCTCGCCGGCCTCGTCGGGGCGGTACTCGCCATCGTCGCCGGGGCCCTCTACGTGGCCTCCAACGAGGAACCGCCGCCGCCGAAGCCCGACATCCCGCTCGACGCCTGGGTGCCGTATTGGGCCCTCGACGCCTCGCTGCCCGAGTTCGGCCGACGATCCGGTTCGATGCGCGAGGTCTCACCGTTCTGGTTCAACGCCGCGGGCGTCGACCAGATCGTCGTCGACCCGAACGCCTCGGCCGAGTTGACCCAGGCGTTCATGGACGAGGCCGAGCGCTCCGATGTCGACGTGCTGCCCTCGATCATCGACGCCCTGCCGGCCGGCGAGATGGCGGCAATCCTCGCCGACCCGATCACACGCAGCCAGCACGTCGAGACGATCCGGGCGTTCGCCGCCGACGGCGACTTCGAGGGAATCGACATCGACTACGAACAGTTCGCCTTCGCGGACGGTCGTGACACGTGGGCGACGACGCGGCCGAACTGGGTGGCGTTCATCGAGGAGTTGGCCGACGCGCTCCACGCCGACGGTCGCACCCTCACGGTGAGCATCCCGCCGGTGTACGACGACGGGCAGACCGCCGAGAGCGGCTACTGGGTGTACGACTACGGGGCCATCGTCGAACACGTCGACCGGATCCGGATCATGGCCTACGACTACTCGGTCGCCGTGCCGGGGCCGATCGCTCCGCTCGATTGGGTCGAATCGGCGGTGCAGGGCACGATCGAGGCGGCCGGTTCGCCGGACAAGCTCGTGCTCGGTCTGCCCGCCTACGGACGCAACTGGCCGGTGTCCGTGGCGGGTGAGTGCCCACCCGACGACGTTCCCGGGCGCACGAGCGTGTCGGCTCGGTCGGTCGACGAGTTGATCCAGCGTCGCCAGGGCCAGCCGATGCGCGTGGACGCCACGGGCGAGTGGATGTTCGAGTACGACCTCGAGGTCACCGACGGGGTGGCCACCTGCGTGCAGACCCGGCAGGTCCATTACGTCGACGGTGACGGCATCCGCCTCCGGATGGACCTCGCTCGGAAGTACCGCCTCGACGGCGTGGCCCTGTGGGCGCTCGGCTTCGACGACCAGGCGGTGTGGGACGCGATCCTGCCCACGGTGGCCGACCCGGACGCCACGACGATCCCCGAATGACCAGCGCCGGGGCGGTGACGACCCGCACCGTGACGCACCCGATCGGGGCGAGCGGCCCCGGGGTTCGTAGTGTCGTCGACATGACGATCGACAGTGGCGTTGGCGAAGCATGGATCATCGATGCGGTGCGCTCACCGCGCGGCATCGGCAAGCAGGGCAAGGGCAGTCTGGCCCACCTCCACCCGCAGAACGTGCTGGGCCAGGTCCTCAACGGCTTGCACGAACATGTCGGATTCGAACGCAGCGACGTCGACGACGTCGTGACGGGCAACGGGTCGCATGCGGGTGACCATGCCCACGACATCGGGCGCATGGCCGTGCTCGACGCCGGCTGGCCGGTGACGGTCCCCGGTGTCACGCTCAACCGGTTCTGCGGCTCCGGACAACAGGCGGTGACGTTCGCTGCCATGGGCGTGGGCGCAGGCCACCAGGACCTCGTGATCGGCGCCGGCGTCGAGTCGATGAGCCGTCCGGCCCGCAACGGCACCGACGGGTTCCATGCGAACAACGAGCACCTCCTCGCGACGCATCCGCAGATCCCGCAGGGCCTCTCGGCCGACCTGATCGCCACGCTCGACGGCGTCACCCGGGTCGACGTCGATGCGCTCGCCCTGGAGAGCCAGCACCGGGCGAAGATCGCGATCGACGAGGGCCGGTTCGAACGCAGCCTGATTCCGATCCTCAACGACGACGGCACCGTCGCCCTCGACCACGAGGAGTATCCGCGCCCCGAGACGACGGCGGAGGGGCTCGCCGATCTGCATCCGAGCTTCGCCAAGTTCGTCGACTTCAAGTTCGAACAGAGCGATCTCACGATGGCCGAACTGATGGCCCAGAAGTATCCGGGTGTCGAGCTCCACAACGTGCATCACGCCGGGAACAGCTCCGGCGTGGTCGACGGCGCGGCGGCGGTGCTGGTGTCGTCTCCCTCGTATGCCCGCTCGCACGGCCTCACGCCGCGGGCCCGCATCGTCATGTCGGCCGTCGCCGCCGACGAACCGTTGATCATGCTGACCGCGCCCGGCCCGGCGGCCAACAAGTGCCTCGCCCGCGCCGGCATGACCATCGACGACATCGATCTGTTCGAGGTCAACGAGGCGTTCGCGTCGGTGGTGTTGCGCTTCTTCCGCGACACCGGCGCCGATCCGCTGAAGGTCAACGTCAACGGTGGAGCGATCGCCCTGGGTCACCCGATCGGAGCGACCGGTGCCATGCTGATCGGCACGTTGCTCGACGAGCTCGAACGGCGTGACCTGCAGACCGGGCTCGTCGCGATGTGCACCGGCGGGGGCATGGGCACCGCCACCATCATCGAACGGATCTGACCCGGTCCCGAGCCGGGAGGCTCAGCTGTACTGGTCGAGGATCGTCGACTCGGTGACCCGGCTGAGGGTCTCGCGGATCGCACGGGCGGTCGCTTCGTCGACGCCGTCGACCGACATGAGATCGTCGACGGTGGCCCGCTGCAGCTTGGCGAGGCCGCCGAAGTGGTCGGCGATCGCTGTGGCCGTCTCGGCGGGCAGGCGGCTCACCCGGTGCAGCAGGCGCAACCCCTTCGGCGCCGCTTCCTGACCCAGGTCGGTCGAGTCGCCACCCGGATAGAGCGCGTCGGCGGCGAGCCGCAGGTTGAGCACCTCGTCGTCGTCGAGCCGCGACATGCCGGCGAGGGTGTCGGTGACCGATCGGCCCGGGGGCATGTAGTCGGCCACCACGAGGTCGAGCTCGTCGTCGATCTCGCCGTAGAGCTCGTCGAGCTGGAGGCGCAGGAGCCGGGCGTCGATGCCCAACTCGATGATCATCGTCTCGATCTCGTCGGCGATCCGATGGACCATCTCGCCGCGCTGCACGACGGCGACGACGTCACGCAGGGTGGCGACATCCTCGATCTCGACGGCCGTCAGGTTGGTGATCGCGTCGTCGAGGCGGACCTTGTACCGCTCCAGCGTCTGGAGGGCCTGGTTGGCGCGATCGAGCAGGTGGCCGACCTCCTGCAGCTGGCGCTTGCTGCCACCGGCGTAGACGTTGATGACGCCCATCTCCTCACTGGCGCTGACGACGGGGACGTCGAGCGAGCGGGCCACGCGTTCGGCTGTGCGGTGACGGGTGCCGGTCTCGCTCGTCGGGACACTCGGGTCGGGGACGAGGTGGACGTTGGCCCGGGCGATGCGGCCGCCATCGGACGAGATGATGATCGCTCCGTCCATCTTCGCCAGTTCCGACAGCCGTTGCGGGCTGTAGGGAGCGTCGACGAGGAACCCGCCCGAGCAGATCGAGAGCACGTCGGCGTCGTCGCTGAGGACGAGGAGCGCGCCGGCTTTCGAGCGCACGACGCGGTCGATCCCGTCGCGCAGCGGAGTACCCGGTGAGACGCGTGCCAGCGCGTCGCGCATGGCCTCGTTCACGCCGCTGTGCCGGGAGTTCATGGTCTGATCCTAGAGGACGAAGGCGAATCGGACCGGGGCGACACCGGCGAGTTCGGGCGGCGGAGTCAGACCGCCCTGCGCAGTTCGCCCGTGTGCAGGTTGTTGCCGAGCCCGGCGAGCGTGATCGCCTCCGTCAGGGTGGCCGCACGGAGCACGTCGACCTCGGCGTCGGCGCCGGGGGAGTTGGTCGGCACGATCACGCGGGTGAACCCGAGCCGTGCCGCTTCGGTGAGGCGCCGAGCGGCCTGGCCGACCTGGCGGAGTTCGCCGCCGAGGCCGACCTCGCCGAACACCGCGAGGTCGGCCGGCAGGGGATGGTCGCGGATCGCGCTCACGACGGCGAGGCACACACCGAGGTCGAGGCCGGGTTCGCTCAGCTTGACCCCGCCGGCCGTGGATGCGTAGACGTCCTGGTCGCCGAGCATCACCCGGCTCCGGCGGCCGAGCACCGCCATCAGCATCGAGAGCCGGGCGCCGTCGAGCCCGAGTGCGCTGCGACGCGGGGGGACGCCCGGCACCGAAGCACTGGCGAGTGCCTGCACTTCGACGACGATCGGGCGTTGTCCCTCCATCGTGGGCACCACGGCCGAGCCGGGGATGCCGGTGCGACGGTCGGCGAGGAACAGCGACGACGGGTCGGGCACGCCGACCAGCCCGGAGGTTGCCATCTCGAACAGACCGAGTTCGTTCGTCGGCCCGAAGCGATGCTTCGACGCCCGCAGCAGTCGCAGCGCGTGGTGCCGATCGCCCTCGAACTGCAGCACCGTGTCGACGACGTGTTCGAGCACCCGAGGACCGGCGAGGCCGCCCTCCTTGGTGACGTGCCCGACGAGCACGATCGACACGTCGCGTTCCTTCGCCTCGTTGACCAGTCGTTGGGCGCAGCCGCGCACCTGGCCGACGCTTCCCGGCAGCGAACCCAGGCCGGGATCGGCGACGGTCTGGATCGAGTCGATCACGACGAGTTCGGGCCGGATTCGCTCGATCGCATCGAGGATGTGAGGCAACGACGTCTCGGCGTGCAGCCACAGGTCGTCGCGTGTCGCTCCGAGGCGTTCGGCCCGACGTTTCACCTGCTGAGCGCTCTCCTCGGCGGTGACGTACAGGGTGGGCCCGGCCCAGGCAGCGAGGAGTTGCAGCAGCAGTGTGCTCTTGCCGATGCCGGGTTCGCCGCCGAGCAGGGTGACCGAACCGGCGACGAGCCCGCCGCCGAGGACGCGGTCGAGTTCGGGGATCGACGTGGCAACGGGTGCGCCGTGTTCCGTCCCGACATCGCCGATCCTCGTGGGGCCGGGTCGGCTCGAGGCTGCCACCGGCGCGTCGTCGGTGGCAGCCACCTCGACGTCCTCCACCAGCGTGTTCCAGTCGCCGCATCCGGCACACCGGCCCGCCCACTTCGGATGTGAGGTGCCGCACTCGCTGCACACGTGGACGATCTTCGCTCTGCTCATGCCGCCATCATGACGACGCGGTGTCACAGTGTTGGATGTGATCAGTCGAAGGAGATGACCTTGCCGCGGTTGATGCTCACCCAGTCGCGCGCTTCGAGATATGGCTGGAACCGGTCGGCGATCACCTCACCGTGGGCGGGGTTCTTGGGACGCTGCAGTTCGAACAGGTAGGGGAACTCGAGCCAGGCGGTGGTCGCGTGCCACAACCGCAGCGCGGCGTCGCCGGTCGGCGGGTCGAGCACGACGGGTCCGAACAGGCACTCGGGTTCGCCGAGGTCGTTGAGGAATTCGGGGAAGAACAGCGTGGGCACGCCGTACCCCCCGGCGGTGACCACGCGGTCGTGCTCGGAGCGGACCTCGTCGTGCGTCGTCGGATCGGCGATCGCCACGTCGACGACGGCGGGATCGAGCCCGATCTCCTCCAGCAGGTGGCGGGCCACGTCGGGATCGTGTGGTCGATGTCCCTCTTCGTGGAGCGCCCGGCCCGCCCGTTCGTACCACCGGTCGAGGTCGTCCATGCTGGTGCGTCGCAGCTCCGCACCGATGCGCATCATCGACCAGCCGTACGACCATTCGCGCTCCCACGGGTGCTTCTTGCCCTCGGCCCGGTTGATCTCCTCGAGGCTGAAGAACTTCCAGTCGATCCTCAGGCCGTTCTGCTCGCGGACCTCGCGGATCCACTTGGCGGTCTGGTACGCGAACGGACACATCACGTCGAAGTGGAAGTCGACCCTGGTCGGAGTGGCGGCAGCGTCGGGCATCCCCCAACCCTGTCACACGGCGCGTTGGGTGGTCGGGCTCAGTGTGCGGGTCCGGGCGAGCGAGGTCGAGGTCGAGGCCGGTGGCTGCGCTGCCAACGGGCCCAGGCGACGTAGCCGATGAACAGCACCATGAATGCCACCCACGCAACGAGCGCGACGAGCGCCACCACCGAGAGCGGGCGCGCCCACCATCGGTCGTCTCCGGGCGACTGGGTCGACACGGCGCGCCAGTCGAGGATCGTCCCGTCCGTCGGCACGGTCCACTCGAGGCGGCCGTCGTCGAGCTCGGTGCCGTTGGTCTCCGCCTGGTCGATCTCACCGGGCAGGGTGGTCCTGATCACGACCCCCAGCGACGACTCGGGCGTCGCCCCGTTGGCCGCGATCTGTTCGGCGAACGGCACGGCACCGACGGCGGCGATCAGGTCGTCGTCGGCGAAGGAGTCGAACCCGTTCGACAGGCCGAGCAGTCCGCTCAGACGCGTCGTGGTGTCCTCGCCACTCGTGTTGCGCGTCATCGACATCTGGTTGAACGGCGGACCGAGGCTGTTGAGGAGGTTCGTCGCCTCCTCGTCGGAGAAGAAGTTGTGCGTGAGCGTGACGGTGAGCCCGCCGTCGGGCGTGGCGGTCGGCCCGGCGACCACCCACCCTGCCGCGACGATGTCGTCGGTGGCGAGTTCGTCGCCGATCGTGGGAACCGCGGCCACCAACTCCGCGTCAGCGGTCGCCACGACCGAGATCGTGCCGGTGCCGTCGGGCTCGACGACCATGTCGACGGCCACGTCGAGTCGGCAGCCGGCGAGCGCGAGCACGCACGCGCAGACTGCAAGGACCCGTCGAACCACGAAGGTGAGTATGACCGATGAGGTGTGCGCGCTCAGGTCAACTCTGGCGGCGGCAGCTCACCCTCGCCGTTGGCCGGCGGAACCGGATTGTCGACGGCGGTCGTCGCGAGCTCGACCGACGCCGGCGGGACGAAGCCCTCGACGGCCGTGAACGTGAAGCGCTGTTTGCCCTCGTTGTCCGGGTCGGGTTCGGTGTCGACGACGATGATCTCGCCGGCGGAGAACTCCTTGTAGAGGATCTTCTCCGACAGCGCGTCCTCGATGTGGCGCTGGATCGCCCGACGCATCGGGCGAGCACCGAGCTGCGGGTCGTAGCCCAGGTCGGCGAGCAGCTCCTTGGCGGACGCCTTGATCTCGATGCCGAGACCCTGGCCCTCGAGCTGGCCGACGAGCCGCTGCGTGAGCAGGTCGACGGTCTGCAGCACCTCGTCGCGTGTCAGCTCGTGGAACACGATGACTTCGTCGATGCGGTTGAGGAACTCGGGCCGGAAGTGGTTCTTCAGCGACTCGTTGACCTTCTCCTTCATGCGCTCGTAGCTCATGGCGGTGTCGTCGCTGGTGAAGCCGACGTTGGCCTTGCGGAGGTCCTGGGTGCCGAGGTTCGACGTCATGATCAGCACGGTGTTGCGGAAGTCGACCGAGCGGCCCTGGCTGTCGGTCAGGCGACCTTCCTCCAGGATCTGCAGCAGCGTGTTGAACACGTCGGGGTGCGCCTTCTCGATCTCGTCGAACAGCACGACGGAGAACGGCTTGCGCCGGACGGCCTCGGTGAGCTGGCCGCCCTCTTCGTAGCCGACGTAGCCGGGGGGCGAACCGACGAGGCGGCTGACGGTGTGCTTCTCCATGTACTCGGACATGTCGAGCGTGATCAGCGCCGAGTCGTCACCGAACAGGAACTCGGTGAGCGTCTTGGCGAGTTCGGTCTTGCCGACACCGGTGGGGCCGAGGAAGATGAACGAGCCCGACGGCCGCTTGGGGTCCTTGAGTCCGGCGCGTGTGCGACGGATCGACTGCGAGACGGCCGAGACCGCCTGCTCCTGGCCGATGATGCGCTTGTGGAGGTTCTCCTCCATCTTGAGCAGACGCTCGGTCTCCTCTTCGGTGAGCTTGTACACCGGGATCCCGGTCCACAGCGAGAGCACCTCGGCAACGGCTTCCTCGTCGACCTCGTCGAACAGGTCGACGCCCTCGGCCTTGACCTCGGACTCCTTGGTGGCCTTCTCCTCGAGCAGGGACTTCTCCTGGTCGCGCAGGCGGCCGGCCTCTTCGAACTGCTGCTCCTCGACGGCGCGCTTCTTGGCTTCCTGCACGTCGTTGAGCTTCTGCTCGATCTCGCGGAGATCCGGCGGCGTCGCCATGCGCTTGATGCGCAGACGGGACCCGGCCTCGTCGATCAGGTCGATCGCCTTGTCGGGAAGGTGACGGTCGGAGATGTATCGATCGGCCAGGTTGGCGGCTGCGACGAGCGCTTGGTCGGTGATCGTCACCCGGTGGTGCGACTCGTACTGATCGCGGATGCCCTTGAGGATCTCGATCGTGTGGGCGAGCGTCGGCTCGTCGACCTTCACCGGCTGGAAGCGGCGCTCGAGTGCGGCGTCCTTCTCGACGTGCTTGCGGTACTCGTCGGTGGTCGTGGCGCCGATCGTCTGGAGCTCGCCGCGGGCGAGCATCGGCTTGAGGATCGACGCGGCGTCGATGGCGCCTTCGGCGGCGCCGGCACCGACGAGCGTGTGGATCTCGTCGATGAAGAGCAGGATGTCGCCGCGGGTCTTGATCTCCTTGAGCACCTTCTTCAGGCGCTCCTCGAAGTCACCCCGGTAGCGCGAACCGGCGACGAGGGCGCCGAGGTCGAGCGTGTACAGCTGCTTGTTGGTGAGCGTGTCGGGGACGTCGTTGTTGACGATCTTCTGGGCGAGACCCTCGACGATCGCGGTCTTGCCGACGCCGGGTTCGCCGATCAGCACCGGGTTGTTCTTGGTGCGGCGCGAGAGGATCTGCATCACGCGCTCGAGTTCGGTGGTGCGTCCGATCACGGGGTCGAGCTGACCCTCGCGGGCCGCCTGGGTGAGGTTGCGTCCGAACTGATCGAGGATCTGGCTGTTGCCGCCCTTCTCGTCGTCGCCGCCCTTGCTGGCACCGACGCCGGCGCCGGCGGGTGTCTGCTCGCTGCGGCCGCCGCCCGTGGAGCCTGCGGGACCCTGGTAGCCCGACAGCAGCTGGATGACCTGCTGGCGCACGCGGGAGAGATCGGCGCCGAGCTTGACGAGCACCTGCGCAGCCACACCCTCGCCTTCGCGGATCAGGCCGAGCAGGATGTGCTCGGTGCCGATGTAGTTGTGGCCGAGCTGCAACGCCTCACGCAGGGAGAGTTCGAGCACCTTCTTCGCGCGGGGCGTGAAGGGGATGTGACCCGACGGCGACGAGCCGCCCTGGCCGATGATCTCCTCGACCTGGCTGCGCACCGCTTCGAGGGAGATGCCGAGGCTCTCGAGAGCCTTCGCGGCGACGCCTTCGCCCTCGTGGATCAGCCCGAGCAGGATGTGCTCGGTGCCGATGTAGCTGTGGTTGAGGAGGCGTGCCTCCTCCTGGGCGAGCACGACGACTCGCCGAGCCCGGTCAGTGAAGCGTTCGAACATGGAGTGCCCTTTCCACGAAGTGGGATTCCGTGCGTCAACCCTACCGGCACCTGTGGACGGCCACGGTCAGCCGGCGCGTGACAAAAAGATCAAGGTCTCCGGGAATACGAGACGCGGGGTCAGACCCCCGCGTCTCATTCAGGTGCCCTGGGCGTCGGGGAGTGACCAGAGGAGCGACTCCAGTAGCAGCTTCTCGTTGGGATTGCGGTCGAGTGTCTCGATCGCCTCGTGGATGCGGTGCACCGCGACGGCGCACGCCTCGACGTCGGTGGTGCCTCCGTTGACCGCGGTGTCGCGGTAGGTGCCGGCCATCGCGGCGAGGCCGCTGCGCAGCTCGTCGGTCCGGTGACGGCGCAACTCGCGCTTGTGGCGTTCATCGAGCTGCTTCTTGCCGCTCCCGCGCTCGCCGTAGGCCTTGATGCGTTCGTCGAGTTCGGCGGTCTCCACCGCCTGGCGGTCGGCGAGCGGCGCGGCAGCTGCGTCGATCATCCCCAGCAGTTCGGTGGCCGTGCGCATCGCCACGGCGCCGGTGCCGTCGAGTCGATGGGGTGCGCCGGCGAACGCAGCGCGCCGCTCCGACAGTGCCGGATCGGTGGCGAGCACGCGTGCGCGGTCGAGGTCGCCGTGGGAGGCGCGGGCAGCGGCCATCGCGTCCGCCGGCCCGATGCCCTCGGCGACGAGCCGGGCGGCCACGACGTCGGGTCCGATCGCCCGGAAGTCGATCCGGGCGCAACGCGACGCGATCGTGACGAGGTCGCTCGGCACGAAGTCGGCCAGGACGATGAACGTGGTGGAGTCCGGGGGTTCCTCGATCGTCTTGAGCAGTCGGGCCGCCCCCTCGGGTGTCAGTAGGTGGAACTCCTCGAGGATCATCACCTTGCGTGATCCCTCGGTGGGCGTGAGCGATGCCTCGTGGATGATCGCGACGGCCTGGTCCCTGTCGACGCGGGCGCCGACCCGTCGCACTTCGCGCACGTCGGGATGTTCACCGCGCAGGATCAGGCGGGCGTCGCGCGACTCCGGCTCGTCGCCGCCGGTCATGATCGTGGCGGCGAAGGCTCGAGCGGCCTGGAGCTTCGTCGAGCCGGCTGGCCCCGAGAACAGGTAGGCGTGCACCGGGCCGTGTTCGGCCGCGGCTCGCAGTTGTGCGACGGCGTCGGGTTGACCGACCACGTCGTCCCAGATCGCGACGCTCACAGGACTCCTCGCTCGACGAGCGCGGAGCGGATCTCGTCGGCGACCCGGTCGACCGAGCCGATCGCCTGCACGGTGATCCAGCGATCGGGATCGGCGGCGGCCATCGCGCGGAAGCCGGCGAGCACTCGGGCATGGAACTCCTCGCCGGCAGCCTCGAACCGGTCGAGCTCGCGTCGGCTCATGCGTTCGGCGATCACCTCGTCGGGCGTGTCGAGGAACACGACCGTGGTCGGCCACAGCCGTCGGGTGCCCCAGTCGTTGAGGTGACGGATCTCCTCGACGTCGAGTTCGCGCCCGTACCCCTGGTAGGCGAGCGAGGAGTAGACCGAGCGATCGGTGACGACCGGTCGGCCGGCGGCGAGCGCCGGCTCGACGACCTCGGCGAGGTGCTGGGCTCGGTCGGCGGCGGTGAGGAGCGCCTCGGCCCGAGCGTCGAGGTGCTCGACCGTGGTGTCGTGGAGGATCTCTCGGATGCGGGCACCGATCGATGTCCCGCCGGTTTCGCGGGTCAGCACCGCATCGAGCTGCGACGCCAGGAGTTGTCGCCTGCGTCGACTTGCCGCTGCCCTCCGCGCCCTCGAAGGCGATGTAGGCGGGCCGCTCGGTCACGGCGCCCGATGGTACCGACCGGGCATCGTCCGGTCCGACAGGGTCGGCGTCGGATCGGAGGCTCATACCCCGTGGGGGATTGGGACGAAAGCCCGTAGTGGCGCGGGCGGCCCGGGGCATAGCGTCGATGTCAAGAGCCTCCGCAATCGTTGCGGAGCGCAGGATTGGAGGAATCGTGACCAGGAACGCCAGCGCCCAGCAGCGCCTCGTGATCCTCGGGGCCGGCACCGGCGGCACGTTGGCCGCGAACCGGCTGCGCAAGAAGTTCAAGCAGGACCGCTTGCGCATCGACATCGTCGACCAGGACAACCAGCACGTCTATCAGCCCGGGCTGTTGTTCGTGCCGTTCGGTCTGACCGAGCCCGACGAGATCGTGCGCAAGCGCGACAAGCAGCTCCACAAGGGCATCAACTACCACCAGAGCGCGATCGACTCCGTCGACATCGAAGCCGACTCGGTGACGCTCGAGGACGGCACGGTGCTCGGCTACGACGTGCTGCTCGTCGCCACCGGCGCCCGGCTGCAGCCCGAGGAGACCGAGGGGTTGACCGGGCCGGGTTGGCTGGAGTCGGTGTTCACCTTCTACGACATGGAGGGCGCAACGGCCCTCGCCGAGAAGCTCGACGAGTTCGAGTCGGGTCACGTCGTGATCAACGTGGTCGACATGCCGATCAAGTGCCCGGTGGCGCCGCTCGAGTTCGCATTCCTCGCCGACTGGTTCTTCACCGAGAAGGGCGTCCGCGACGACGTGACGATCACGTACGTCACCCCGCTCGATGGTGCGTTCACCAAGCCGACGGCGTCCGCGACGCTGGGCACGCTGCTCACCGACAAGGGCATCGAGTTGGTCACCGAGTTCAACACCGGTGAGGTCGACGGTGAGGCCCGCAAGCTGATCGGCTTCGACGGCCGCGAGATCGACTTCGACGTCGCCGTGGTCATCCCCCTGCACGGCGGTGCGGCCTACGTCGAGGACTCGCCCGGTCTCGGCGACGAGCTGGGATTCATCCCGACCGACAACGCCACGCTGCAGTCGAAGGTGAAGCCGAACATCTTCGTCGTCGGCGACGCGGCCGACCTCCCGGCCTCGAAGGCCGGGTCGGTGACACACTTCGAGGGCGAGGTGCTCGTCGAGAACATGGAGGCCTTCCTGAAGGGCGAGTCGATCGAGCACTCCTTCGACGGCCACGCCAACTGCTTCATCGAGACCGGGTTCTCGAAGGCGCTGCTGATCGACTTCAACTACGAGAACGAGCCGGTCGGTGGCCACTACCCCGGCCCGGTGGGTCTTCCGCTCCTCAAGGAGTCGCGGGTGAACCATCTCGGCAAGTTGATGTTCCAGTCGTTCTACTGGCACGGCCTGCTGCCGGGTCGCGACATTCCCGGCATCGGCCCCGACATGCCCAGCTTCGGCAAGAAGCAGCCCGTCTCGGGCTGATGATCCACCGCCATCCGATCTGAACACGTCTGAACAAGGAGACACGTACATGCCCACCAAGACATTCGCCGGCACGACCGTCGACGTGAACGACGAGGGGTTCTTCGAGGACCCCACGCAATGGACCAAGGAGATGGCCCCGGAGATCGCCGAGGAATACGGCGTGCCGACCCCGCTGAACGATCGCGCCTGGGTCGTCATCGATCTGATGCGGTCGGAGTACTTCGACAAGGGCACCGGCCCCACCGTTCGCAAGATCAGCAAACTGTCCGACGTCACGACCAAGGAACTCTTCGCGCTGTTCCCGAAGGGTCCCGCCAAGCTCGCCGCCATGGTGGCCGGCATTCCCAAGCCCAAGGGCTGCATCTGAAAAGAGACACGGGGTCTGACCCCACGTCTCATCTGGAATTCACCTCTCACTGGAGATCGAACATGACCGATTCACAACCAATTCCTCCCGCACCCATCGCGGCACCGATCGAGAAGGTTTCGATCATCGTGTCGAAGGGGTCACTCGAGGGCATCTACCCGGCGCTGATCATGGCCAACGGTGCCCGCAACGAGGGCATCGAAGCCAACCTCTTCTTCACCTTCTTCGGGATGGACGCCATCCACAAGGGGCGCCAGGACCACATCAAGGTGGCCGCGGTCGGCAACCCCGGCCTGCACATGCCCACCATTGCCGGTGTGATCCCCGGTGCCTCGGCGCTGATCACCAAGTACATGGAGAAGCAGATCGAGAAGCAGGACTTCCCCGACATTCACGAGTTCGTCGAGATGATCCACGACACCGGCGCCGGCGTGTACGCCTGCCTCGCCTCGGTCGACCTGTTCGGCATGGAGCGTGACGATCTGATCGACGACCTCGACGGCATCATCACCGTCGGCGACTTCTACGAGATGGCCGCCGGCGGTCAGATCATCTTCACCTGACCCACACCCCTTCCACCTTCTCGTGAACGAGGTGCGCACCAGGTGCGCACCAGGTTCACGAGAACGGTGCTGGTCAGCTGGGGGTGACTTCGAAGGTGCCGATCATGCCGAGTTCGGTGTGCGGCTTGCCGGTCTCGGGGTCGACCAGGATGCACTGGTAGGTGTAGACGCCGGGCGCCGCGAACGTCATGGTGGCACCGCCGGTGTCGCCCGGGTTCGTGGCGGCGACCTCGCCGATCGGCTCGCCGTTCGGATCGAGCACCTCGAACTCGTGGGGCTGTTCGCCCGTGTTGTCCATCACGAACCGGATCGTGTCGCCGTCGGCGATGCCGGTCAGGTCGAGGTTCTCGTAGTCGAAGTCGATCGCGTCGAAGGTGATCTCACGGTCGGCCTCGGCCTGCGCGGTGCCCCCGTCGCCGGTCACGGTGAACGGCGACTCGATGCCGTCACCGCTCTGCCCTGGCTTGCAGCGCACGAGATAGTCGCCGGCGACCAGGTCGACGGTGAGCGTGCGTGACGTGCCGGTGGTGACGTTCTCGACCTCGCCGAGGGTGTCACCGTTCGCCTGGAGCACGTACAGCTCGTTGACCTTGCTGCTCTCGTTGAGGAACTCGAAGCCGACCTTGCCGGCATCGACGATGTCGGACTCGATGATGCAGGCGTCGTCGGTGCCCGTCACGCCGACGGTCACATCGGCCGCTTCGGTGGAGCAGGCGGCGAGTGTCAACAGGGCGACGGTCGGGGCGGCGAGAAGGAGGCGGCGTGGTGGCATGGGGGTACTTCCTCGTGGGGGTGGGGGAGGACGTCGTTGACTCAGCGAGCGGGCTCGCCGACGACTGCACTGGTCGGTGCGGCCGTCATTCGCGGGCCGGGCTGCGCGGAGCGCGCCGGGCGGAGGAACATGATCATCGTCGGGACCAGGTACCCCAGGTAGACGCCGACCTCGAGCACGGTCATCTGCGGGCCGAGGTTGAAGATGCCCTTGAGCAGTGCGCCGTACCAGCTGGTGATCTCCCAGCCGTCGATGTCCCAGGCGAGGTTGTCGATGCCCGGGAGGATCCCCGCCTCCTGGAGGTCGTGGACCCCGTAGGCGAGCACGCCCGCCGCGATGACGATCAGGGCCGCGCCGGTGACCTTGAAGAACGCGGCGAGGTTCATCGACACGACACCTCGATAGAGCAGAACGCCGATGATCACGGCGGTGGCGATGCCGAGCAGCGCACCGATCGCAGGCCCCGCGCCGGCGCCCTGCGCCTGGAACGTCGGGTACAGGAACAGCGCGGTCTCGAGGCCCTCCCGTCCGACGGCGAGCAACGCGGCGACGAACACGCCGATCGTGCCGATCTCGACGGCCGCGGACATCTTGTCCTGCAGCTCACCCTTGAGTGTCCGTGACGCCCGCTTCATCCAGAAGACCATCCAGGTGACGAACACGACTGCGACGATCGAGAGGACGCCGCCGAAGGCCTCCCGGGCCTCGAAGCTCATCGATGCCGAGGTGTAGTGCAGCAGAGCGCCGAAGCCGAAGGACAACGCCACGGCGACCACGACGCCGGCCCACAGGGCCGGGATGCGGTCGCGGTGGCCGCTGCGGACCATGAACGACATCAGGATGCTCACGACGAGGGCAGCTTCGAGTCCCTCGCGGAGTCCGGTCAGGAATGTCTGCAGCACGTTGATCTCCGGGTGTTCTGCGTGGCAGGCCGAGGAGCCCATGCTTCGGCGACGTCGAAGTTAGGTCACCCTAACAATCGTTGTCCTCCGCCTGCAACACCGTCGGCTCCGATGAGTGCAGCCCCACGTGGCGAGCGCGGAGACTCACCGCAACGGACCGGTGGGGTGGCTCAGCCGTTGAGATCGGTGATCACCGGCGGCGGCTTCGCAGCGGCGGTCTTCGTGGCGGTGGCCTTCTTGGCGGTGGCCTTCTTCGGCGCGGCCTTCTTCTTCGCGGCGGCCTTCTTCTTGGCGGGCTTCTTCTTCGCCGCTCGCTTCTTGGTCGGCCCGCCCTTGGCGATGATCGCCTCCCGACGGATGGCCAGCAGCTCGTAGGCGCGCTCGGGCGCCATCTCCTCGAGGCGGTCGCCCTTGCCGAGCGAGGCATTGGTCTCGCCGTCGGTGACGTACACACCGAACTTGCCGTCCTTGGCCACGACCGGTCGTTCGCTCACCGGGTCGGTGCCGAACTCGCGCAACGGTCCCTTGGCCGCCATGTTGCCGCCACCGCGCTTGTACACCTTGGGCTGGCTGAAGATCTGCAAGGCCTCGGCGAGTGTGATCTGCAGCAGCTGGTCCTCGGAGTCGATGTTGCGGTAGTCCTTCTCCTTCTGGACGTACGGCCCGTACCGACCGTTGTTCGCGTAGATCGGCACACCGTCGGCCGGGTCCTCGCCGAGCAGCCGCGGCAGTTGCAGCAGCGCCTCGGCCTCGTCCATCGTGATCCGTTCGAGCACCATCGTCTTGAAGAGGCTCGACATCTTCGGCTTCTCGAGCCCGGGGGGCGGGTCGTCGTGGTCGCCCCACTGCACGTACGGCCCGTAGCGGCCGTTCTTCGCGTACACCGGGTAGCCGTCGAGTTCACCGATCGGCTCGTCGGACTTCGGCGCAGCGAGCAGCTCGATCGCCTTGTCGACCGTCAGCTCGTCGGGCGCGAGGTCGTCGGGCACGCTCGCGGTGTCCTCACCGCGCTTGACGTACGGCCCGTACTTGCCCGGTTTGACGACGATCAGTTCACCGTCAGCGTCCGGCCCGAGCGGGAAGGTGTTGATCTCGGCGGCGTCGATCTCGTCGAGGTTCTCCTCGACGAGGCGCTTGAGACCGAGCAGGGCGTCCTCGCCGAAGCCGGCTTCGGCCGAGATCGGTTGGGTGTCGCCGTCGCCGGTGTCGCCGAAGTAGAAGCGCTTCAACCACTTGTCCTTCGCGCGGGCGCCGCTGGCGATCTCGTCGAGGTCGGCATCGATCGAGGCGGTGAAGTCGTAGTCGACGAGCGCATCGAAGTGCTCTTCCAGCAATCGGACGACGGCGAACGCGGTCCAGGTCGGCACGAGCGCCTGGCCCTTCTTCCACACGTAGCCGCGGTCCTGGATCGTCTGGATGATCGATGCCCACGTCGACGGACGGCCGATGCCGAGCTCCTCGAGGCGTTTGACCAGCGACGCCTCGGTGTAGCGCGCCGGCGGCGAGGTGGTGTGACCGTTCGGCTCGATCGAGGCGATCGGCACCTCGTCGCCCTGGGTGAGCGGCGGCAGGAGCGCTTCGTTGTCGGCGGCGTCGTCGCCGGTCTCCTCCTTGGACGCCACGTACACGGCTCGGTAGCCGGGGAACGTGATCGTGGTGCCGGACGCGGCGAACTCGCAGTCGGTGAGTTCGCCGGTGGAGCGGTCGGCGGAGTTGGCGGCGAGGCGCACACTGACGGTGACGCCGGTGGCGTCGGCCATCTGCGAGGCGAGCGTGCGCTGCCACACGAGCCGGTACAACGCGAGTTCCTGGCTGTTGAGTTCGCTGCTGAGCTGCTGGGGCGACCGGTAGGGGGTGGTCGGGCGGATGGCCTCGTGGGCCTCCTGCGCGTTCTTGACCTTCGACGAGTACTGCTTCGGCGCGGCGTTGAGGTAGTTGGCCCCGTACTCGCTGGTGACCGCCGCTCGGGTGGCCTGCATCGCCTCGTCGGACAACACGACGTTGTCGGTACGCATGTACGTGATGAAGCCCCGCTCGTAGAGGCCCTGGGCCACCCGCATCACCTGCGACGACGACAGGCGCAGTTTGCGGCCGCCCTCCTGCTGGAGCGTCGAGGTCATGAACGGGGGCTTCGGCGACGAGCGGTACGGCTTCTCCTCGACCGAGCGCACGCTGAACGTCGCATCGGCGAGACCGTCGGCCAGTCCGCGCGCACGTACCTCGGTGAGTGCGACGACCTTCTCGGACACCCGCCCCCGCTCGTCGAAGTCCTTGCCGGTGGCGACGCGGGTCCCGGCGACGGCGACGAGCTTCGCGTCGAACGCCGGCTGAGTTGCGGTGCCGAGATCGATGTCCCAGTAGTCGGCGGTGACGAACGCAATGCGTTCGCGTTCACGTTCGACGATGAGGCGCACCGACGGGCTCTGCACTCGTCCGGCCGACAGGCCTCGGTTGACCCGGCGCCACAGCACCGGCGACACCTCGTAGCCGTACAGCCGGTCGAGGATTCGGCGCGTCTCGGCGGCGTCGACCAAGCCGTAGTCGAGCCCGCGCGGGTTGTTGACCGCGTGGTCGATCGCTGCTTTGGTGATCTCGTGGAACACCATCCGCTTCACGGGAACCTTCGGCTTCAGGTACTCGAGGAGGTGCCACGAGATCGCTTCGCCCTCGCGGTCCTCATCCGTCGCGAGGTAGAGCTCGGATGCGTCCTTCAACGCGGCCTTCAGGTCCTTGATGACCGTCTTGCCCCGCTCGGTGAGTTCGTAGGTGGGCTTGAACCCGTTGTCGACGTCGATGTTGAGACCCTTCGACGGCAGGTCGCTCACGTGGCCCACCGAGGCGCGCACGTCGTAGTCGCTGCCGAGGAACTTCGACAGCGTCTTCGCCTTGGCGGGCGACTCCACGACGACGAGGGGTTTGGACATCGGTGCCTTTCGTGAGATGCGCGAACGGGTGGGTGCGCGAATGGTGACTAGGGGATGTGACGGTGGATTGTCAAGCCCGAGAGCGAGGTCGCCACCACCGTGAGTGTGCCGCAGGATCCGCCGTTCTGCATCGCGGGTACGGTGTGCTGACGATGTCAGCTGCGTTCGAAGGCCCCGATCCTGCACTCGGGTGGGCCGCAGACTTCGACGAGTCGTGGCGGTTGATCGGTGCGCCCGGGCAGCCCGCTCGGGTGTCGCGTCTCGACCGTGGTTGGAGCACCCTGATCCGTTCGATGGACGAGGCGCGCGGCCGTTCGGCCCCCCAGCGGGTGCGCAACATCGGCGCCGACGTCGCCGTCGGCGACTGGGTGATTGCGTCCGACGACGGCGAGCGCGTCGAGCACGTGCTCGAACGGCGATCCGCGTTCACCCGACGGGCGTCCTTCGACGGGATGCGGGCGGTGTCGCACACGCTCGCTGCGAACATCGACGTGGTGTTTCTCGTGCACGCTCTCGGCTCGCCGCCGAGCCCGCGACGTCTGGAGCGGGAACTCGTGCTCGCGTTCGATTCCGGCGCCGAACCGGTCGTCGTCCTCACGAAGACCGACCTCGTCGCCGACGCCGAGCCGGGCCGACGAGCGCTGGCCGACGTGTCGCTCGGAGTTCCGGTGCTGTTGGCGAGCGGTATCAGTGGCGACGGGATCGATGCGATCCGCGACCACGCCGCCGGGAACCGCACGCTGACCTTCCTGGGCGCGAGCGGCGTCGGCAAGTCGACGCTCGTGAACGCGCTCGTCGGCAACGAGCGCCAGGCGACCAGCGCCGTGCGCGAGGGCGACCAGCGCGGTCGGCACACGACGGTGGCAGCCGAACTCGTGCCCTTGCCGGGCGAGGGTTGGCTGATCGACACGCCAGGTGTGCGGGCGCTGAGCCTGTGGCTGTCGGGCAACGGCATCGAGCGGGCGTTCGCCGATGTCTTCGAGCTGATGGACCACTGTCGCTTCCGCGACTGCAAGCACGACCAGGAGCCCGGCTGCGCGGTGCAGGCCGCCATCGCCGAGGGAACGCTCGACCCGGTCAGGCTCACGAGCCTCGAACGACTCGTGGAGGAGGAGGCAGCCTTGGAGGAGGAACAGCGCGCTCATGACAAGGCCGCCGACAAGCGAGCAGGTGGCCGCACGGTTCCGCCCGAGGAGTCCGAGTTCGACGACCTCTGACCACGACTGGACGGCGGCGACGTACCAGGCGCATGGTGAACGCATGGAGATCGCAGCGAACGGCAAGCCGGTCGAGTCGGTGTGGGACTATCCGCGGCCGCCGCGGATCGAGCGAGTCGATTGGCGGGTGCGCGTGATCCACGCCGGGGTCACGATCGTCGACGCGCCGCACGCCTTCAGGGTGCTCGAGACGAGTCAGCCGCCCGCCTACTACGTGTCGCCCGAGTTCGTCCGCCTCGATCTGCTGGCCCCGTCGGCGGCGAGGCGGACCATGTGCGAGTGGAAGGGCGTCGCCGACTACGCCGACATCGTGATCCCTCACGACGGCGACACCCCGACGTTCGTGGCCGCTGCCGGCTGGACGTATCGAGATCCGACTCCGGCGTTCGCGTCGATGGCCAACCACTGGGCGTTCTACGCGCAGAAGGTCGACGAGTGCTGGATCGACGACGAACGGGTGACGAGCAACGAGGGCAGCTTCTACGGCGGCTGGGTCACCGCGAACGTCACCGGCCCGTTCAAGGGTGCGCCCGGCACGATGCACTGGTGAATGAGACGTGGGGTCTGACCCCACGTCTCATTCCGAGAGCAGCCACGGCCGGTCGGTCGAGCGGTGCCAGACGCGGGCGTGGTTGACGGCGGGCACGGGGAGCGGCCCGTAGATGTGGGGGAACAACACGTCGAGGCCGGGTGCGGGTGGCTCGAACACGATCGGCGACGGCACGAGCTCGGGGTCGATCGTCAACACCACGAGCTGGTCGAGGTCGCCGTAGAACCGGTTGGCCGTGTCCTCCATCTGGTCGCGAGTCGAACAGTGGATGAACCCTTCCTGCTCCAGCGTGACCCCGCGGGTCGACATCCGGTACTCGCCGCTCGCGAAGGCGGCCGCCCAGTCGTCGGGAAGCGCGAGATGGAAGATCGGCTGGTCGACGGACGCGGTTGCGGTGGGGTCGGTCACCGTCACAGCGTGCCGTCGTCGAGGCGTCGTCGCACCTCGACGGCGCGCTCGCGGACGGCGGGAAGATCGGAGAGCCGCTCGGACGCGCGCACCTGGCGGGCGACCCGCGGGTTGCGGACCAGCAGGTCGTGGTGGCGGGCGAGGAAGTCCCAGTAGAGCGTGGTGAAGGGGCACGCGTCGGCGCCGACGCGCTGCTTGCGGTCGTAGCGGCACGAGCCGCAGTAGTCGCTCATCGTGTCGATGTAGTTGCCCCCGGCGGCGTACGGCTTGGTGGCCATCATCCCGCCGTCGGCCCACTGGCTCATGCCGATCACGTTCGGCAGCATCACCCACTCGGCGCCGTCGATGAAGCTCGACCACATCCAGTCGGTCATCTCCCACGGGTCGACGCCGTGCAGCATGGCGAGGTTGCCGAGCACCATCAACCGCTGGATGTGGTGGTTGTACGCGTGGTCGTGCAGCGTCGTCGTGCAGTGCTGCACGCAGTTCATCTCGGTACTCGACTCGCCCCGGAACACCGGTGGCACCGGCCGGTCGGCGCCCAGCGCGTTCTTCGTGCGGTAGTCCGGCATCCACAGCCAGTAGACGCCCCACACGTACTCGCGCCATCCGATCACCTGGCGGATGAAGCCCTCGGCCGACGCGATGTCGACGCGGCCCTCGTCGTATGCCGCCTGCACGGCGTCACACACCTCGCCGGGCAGGAGCAGGCCGATGTTCAGGTACGGCGACAGCACCGAGTGCGCGAGATGCCACGAACGCTCGACCATCGCGTCCTCGTGCGGGCCGAACATCGGGAGGACGTCGTCGACGAAGTGACGGAGGCGAGCGAGCGCCGCCGGGCGGGAGGTGGCCCAGGTGCCGTCCGGCTCTGCACCCCAACACGTGTCCGGGAGGTCGCCGAGGACCGCACGGTCGACGTCGTCGAGACGCGAGCGCAGCGGCGACGGCCACGGCGTCTCGGTCTTCGGCGGGCGCTGGCGGTTCTCGTCGTCGTAGTTCCACCGGCCGGTCACCGGTTCGTCGCCGTCCATCAGGTAGCCCGAGTGTCGGCGTTGCCACCGGTAGAAGTCCTCCATCTTCAACTGCTTGCGGCCGGCTGCCCACGCGGCGAAGTCGTCGTAATGGCAGAGGAACTGGTTCGACCGGATGACGTCGACGTCGAGTGATCGCATGAGGGCGAGCCCGTCCCAGCTCGCCGGCTCGGTCGCCGAGACCTCGTCCGGTGAGAACTCGGCGACGTGCTCGGCGAACCCGGAGCGCAGCGACGTGGCCCGTCGGTGGTCGACCTCGAACCCGGCGGTCCGGAGCTCGGCCGCGAAGCGTCGCATCGCGGTGATGACGAAGTGGGCGCGCTGACGGTGCCACCGCTTTCCGGTGAGCTTGGCAGTGCTCTCGACGAGCAGCACGCAGTGGCTGTCGGGCGCCGCCTCGCGCAGCGCGCCGAGTTCGCGATTGAGCTGGTCGCCGAGCACCCAGACCGTGCGGCGCGGCCCGGTCATGCGATGGTGGAGCGCACGGTGATCGCGCGGTCGAATCTGGTGCGCTCCAGGCGATCGCGCAGCGTGGAGCGAGTGCACACGACCTCGATGTCACCGCCGGCCTCGCGGGCGCTCGCCGCGGCGCCGAGCAGGATGCCGAGGCCGGCGTCGTCGAGTGTGTCGACGCCGTCGAGGTCGACGATGATCACGTCGCTCGGGTGCCGGCGGACCACGCGTGCGAGATCGCCGTGGAGGGTGCCGACCGATGCGAGGTCGATGGCGCCGTCGAGCGCCACGACGACGTTGCCGCCCACCGTGGTCACCGTCGCTCGGATCATGGTGGCCAACTGTACGGCTCACGGTGGTTCGATGGCCATGGTCACCGACGCTCGGTGCGTGACGGGACCGATCAGCGATCCGATGATCGCCACGTCGACGGGGTCGGTGTAGGTGACCGTCACGGTCACCGTGGACGCGTCGGCGGTGGTGTCGACGTCGAGTGGCAGCTCGACCACACGCGTCGCCGCGCGAGTGGCTGCCGTGGCCGGCGTTGCCGACACCGAGGCGGCTCGTGCGCCCTCTCGGGCGGCGAGCTCGACCGCCAACTCGTTGCGGATGGCGACGCCGACCACGACGAGGCCGAGGGCGAGCACGACCACGAGCGGCAACACGAGCGCGAACTCGGTCGACGCCTGGCCCGGCGACGAGCGGACTCGTCGCCGGGCCACGTCGTCGGTGCTGCTCGCACCGTGTCTCACACCGTGTCTCACACTCTGTCGATGACCGAGTCGATCACGTTGTTGAACAGTCGGCTGATGCGGGCGGCTCCGCCGCCGGCGGTGGCCCACGCCACGACCAACAGGCCGACGAGTGCCGCCGCCAACAGGACCAGCGCGTACTCCGTGGTCGCCTGACCGCGGTCGTCGCTCAGGCGGAGGCGGAGGCGATCGCGATGGTCGAGGGAGTTCTGGGTGAAGGCGGTCTGCAGCTGGACGAAGAGGATGAGGACGTGGTGCATGGTGGTCCCTTTCGGTGCGGTGTGATGGCGCTGAGGAGCGGATCGGTCACCAGGCGTGTGCGCCGAGCGACGAGAGGGCGGCGATCACGGCGGGCACGATCGCGAGGAGGATGAACGACGGCAACGTGCACGTCACGAGCGGGAACGACAGCCGCACCGGGAGCTTGCGGGCCGCTGCCTGATCGAGGCGTCGGCGCGCATCGCGTGCATCGCGGGCGAGCTGTTCGAGCACCGGTGCGAGGGGCAGGCCGTAGCGATCGCTCGTGCCGATCATGTCGGCGATCGCCGCCGCTCGCGTGCCGAGGACGTCGGGCAGGGCGCGCAGCGCGTCGGCGAAGGGCTGCCCGCGTTCGATGCGGTGGACGACTGCAGCGAACGCCGGGCGCACGGGTTCGGGGGCTCGCACGACGAGGTGTTCGATCGCCTGCCGTGGCGTCAGGCCGGCCTCGAGCGCGTGCACCAGCAGTTCGATCGCATCGGGCCAGACCCGATCGATCCCACGCCGATCCCTCCGACGCCCGAGCAGGTTCGCCGTCCTGGATCCGAGCGGCAGGCGTGGCCATGGTCTCCTCGAGGCGCTCGGCGCATCGGGCCCGACACCGAACGCCGGGCACGGTCGTTCGTGTCGCGGACGGAGGGCCGCGCCCACGACTCCGGCGACCGCAACCGCGCATGCGACCGCGATCACGCCGGGCCCTCGACGATGTGTCGCATCCACATCCACCCGCTCGCGTTCAGCGTGAGCCCGGCGACGAGGCAGGTGGCGCCGACCGGTGTGGTCATCACGACCCGCACGTCGTCGTCGGTGGCCAGCAGGAGCCCGAGCATCGACAACGGCACGGCGGTCATCACATGCGCGGAGAGCCGGGCCTGGGCCGCCTGGACGCGACGCTCGGCCTGATCGGCGGCGCGTCGTCGCAACGTGGCGGCGACGCGGTCGATCGCCGCCGCCGCCGACCCTCCCACCTCCGATGTCGCGGCGATCACGACCAGTGCGAGGTGGAGATGCGGCCCGGGACGGCCGGTCATCGCGGTCGCGTCGGCGATCGAGCGGGCCCGTTCGAGCGCGAGTCGGAGCGGCTCGGTTCGGGTGGCCGTGCTGTCGTCGCCGGGGATCACGGTGGTCAGCGCGTGGCGCAGCGTGGAACCGCCGCGCAGATCGCCTGCGAGTTCGTCGCACCATGAGGCGACCTCGTCGGCCCCGGGGTCGTTCCGGTGTCGTCGACGCGCCCGTGCTCGTTCGATCCGATCGGTCAACCGCCAGCTCGCGTTGTCGCCGCCGACCGGGCGTGTCGGGTCTGGTGTGCGTCGTCGGATGGGGCGCTCTGCCCATCCGACGAGCACCACGGCGATCAGGGCGATCGCGGCGACCAACCCGGTGGTCATCGCCGCCGCCTCGTGAGGGGCCCCACGACGCTGCACCGGTCGCCGGGGTCGAGCGTGGTCAGCGCCCGGAGCCGAGGTGTGTCGTCGGTCGAGTTCGGACGGGCGACCTCGCTGATCGCCGCCACCCGCCGGTGGACACCGCGTCGTTCGACGTGCACGACGACGTCGATCGATCGGGCGAGATGGTGTCGGATCGCTGCAAGTGGCCAGGTCGGCGCCGCTTGCATCACCAACGACTCCAGGCGGAGCAACGCGTCGAGTGGGCCGTTGGCGTGGCACGTCGAGATCGAGCCGTCGTGGCCGGTGTTCATCGCCTGGACCAGTGCGAGCACCTCGTCGCCGCGGACCTCGCCGACGACGATCCGATCGGGTCGCAGCCGCAGCGCGGTGCGCACGAGTTGGGCGAGGTCGATCGGCGCCGGCCCGTCGATCGTGGCCGGGCGCGCTTCGAGGCGAACGGTGTGCGGGTGCCGCAGCGGGAGTTCGGTGGTGTCCTCCACCACCACGAGCCGTTCCGACGGTGCGATCGTGCCGAGCAGCGCCGCGACGAGCGAGGTCTTGCCCGACGACGTGGCGCCGGAGACGACGACGTTGCATCGGGCGTCGACGATCTCTCCGAGGAGTTCGAGGGCGTCGGCGGAGGCGAATTCGCCGAGCGGTAGTGCATCGCGCCGGAACCGGCGGATCGACAGCGCCGCCCCGTCGACGGCGATCGGCGCGAGCGCCGCACACACCCGTGACCCGTCCGGGAGTCGGGCGTCGACGATCGGCGATGTCCGGTCGATACGGCGTCCGAGCGGAGCGATCACGCGCTCGATCAGGTGCTCGACGGTGGCCTGCTCGAGTGACCCGACCGGTTCGAGGTCGCCGCGCCGGTCGATCCAGATGTCGCCGCCGCCGTTGACGAGCACCTCGTCGACGGTCGGGTCGCGGAGGTGGGTGTCGAGTTCGCCGAGCCCGGTGAGATGGGCGACCGCCTGCTCGGCGAGTGCCCGTTGCTCGTCGGCCGTGCGCAGCGGTGCGAGCCGCCTGACCTCGGCGGCGACGAGCTCGCCGGTGTCGCCGGGCTGTTCGGCGACGAGCCGACAGACCTCGCGGACGAGTTGGGCGTCGGCGTTCACGCAGCGACCCGTCGAAGACCGCGTACGAGCGATCGGGGGAGTCGCGTGGCGAGCAGGCCGGCGTCGACAGCGCGTGCGATCGCCGGATCGATGGCGACGACCGCCTCGACCGGGGCGCCGAGGGCGTGCTCGACCTCGTGGCGTCGCAACGCCCGGCCCGGCTCGTCGACGAGGATCACGCCCGTCGGTCGAGTGGTGGCGCGCACGGCGCGTCGCAGCGAGAGGTAGCAGGGGCGGGTGACGAGCACTGCGTGTTCGACGTGCTCGATCAGCGGCGCCGGCGGTGTCCCGGTTCCGCCGTCGATCGTGACGTCGCCCCCGTGCTCGTCCGCCCACGTGTGGAGCCAGGAGGCGAACTCGGCCCAGCGATCCGGGCTCGGCACGGCGCACAGCCGGGCGTCGGTGCGCCACGGGAGCAGCCACGTCGTCGGCCCGATGTCGAGCAGCAGGTCTGCCAGATGGCTCGCCGAGGTGTCGGAGGCGAGCCAGTCAGCGACGCCGGGCCGCACCGGTTCGGGCAGCCCGAGGACGGCAGGGAGTTCGCCGTCGAGATCGACGAGCAGCGCGGGGCGCGGCGAGGCCAGCGCCATCGATGCGGTGACGACCGTGGTTCCGCTGCCACCCTTGGCAGCCCAACAGAGTGTGACCATGACATTCCCCCAATCGGCCGGAGGCCTCGGGCGGATCCATGGGGGGAGTCGGTGAGGCGAGAGTACCGAGCGACAGCGTGGTCCACAACGCCCGGGCGTTCGGCGTTCGCTGGCGCCTCCGACCCGGATCCTGGGTAACGTCGTCTCCGGAGGTGTCCGAGCACCTGGTGGGCTCCGCCGCCTTCAAAGCGGTTGGGACGGGCGATCCCCGTCCGGCGGGTTCGATTCCCGTCCACCTCCGCCAACCGGTCCCCGGCCGTCCTGGACGCCATGGCAGAGGACATCCAGTGGGCCGAGGCCGACGGATTCCCGCTCGCCGGGACGCACGTCGGCCCCCAAGCAGTGCTCGAAGGAGTGTTCATGCGGCTCGGAGAGATCGGCGACGAATTCGCCGCGGTTCCCGACCAGATCGTCGCTGAGGGGGACACCGTCGTGGCGCTCGGCAACTACACCTGGAAGCAGAAGGGCTCCGGAGAGCCCGCGGTGGTGAAGATGGCCCATGTGTGGACCGTTGCCGATGGCAAGCTGGCGACGTTCCAACAGCACGTCGACACCGTCAGGGTTCGAGAACTCAGCTGACATCGCCGTTCGCCCTCGGTCAGGTCACCGTCTCCCGTTCCGGTCGCACCGCCTTCGAGCCCGCGCCCCGGCCTGACGAGCCCACCAGGTCGAGATCACCACTCGCATTCGAGGCGCTTGATTCCGTGGATGAACATGCTCGACAGCATCGCCGGCTCGCCACAGGAGCGGATGTCGGGGACCTGTTCGTGCAGTTCGCGGAACGCCATCATGATCTCGCGCCGTGCGAGGTTGGCGCCGAGACAGAAGTGCGGCCCGCCCGCCCCGTAGCCGACGTGGTCGTTCGGGGTGCGGGTCACGTCGAAGCGGTACGGATCGTCGAAATGGGTCTCGTCGCGGTTGGCGCTGTTGTAGAACATCACGACCTTGTCGCCGGCCGCGATCCTGACCCCGTCGATCTCGGTGTCCTCGGTGGCTCGACGGCGCATGTAGATCACCGGGCTCGCCCACCGCACGATCTCCTCGGCCGCGGTCTTCGCGTGGGCGTCGAAGTCGCTCCACCACAGGTCGCGCTGGTCGGGGTTCCTGGTGAGCTCGAGGAGTCCGTGGCTGATCGCGTTGCGGGTGGTCTCGTTGCCCGCCGTCGCCAGGAGGATGAAGAACGAAGCGATCTCCATCGACGACAGCCGGTCGCCGTCGACCTCGGCCTCGACCAGTGCGGTGCACAGGTCGTCGCGCGGGTTGACGCGGCGGTCCTCGGCCATCGCCACGGCGTAGGCGGCGATCTCCTGCGAGACCAGCTCGAACGCGGCGTAGTCGCCCATCTCCTCGTCGCCCACGCCGAGGATCACGTTGGTCCAGTGGAAGACCAGACCTTCGTCCTCTTCGGGAATGCCCATCATGGTGCAGATGATCTGAAGGGGCAGCGGAGCCGCGAACTCCGCGACGAAGTCGCAGCGCCGGTCGGGGTGTCGCTCGACCATGCGGGCCACGAGCGTGCGTGCCCGCTCGGCCACGGCGTCTTCCACCTGTGCAACCATCTTCGGGGTGAACGCCTTCTGCACGATGCTGCGCAGCCGGAAGTGGCGTGGGTCGTCGAGTGCGATCATCGAACCGAAGAACTCGGCGACGTCGGGGTTCTGGTCGGGGATCACGATGCTCGGCACCGAGCTGAACAGTGCGGGATGCCGGCTGACGTGCCAGACGTCGGCGTGGCGGGTGAGGGCCCAGAAGCCGTCCCCCAGCTCGAACCCCGGAACCCACTCCTCCTCGGGGAAGAAGCGGATCGGGTCCTGTCTACGGAGTGCAGCGAACGCCGCCTCGCGCTCCGCTTCCGGTCGCTCCCAGAACGAGCGTCCACCGAGCTGGATCGACTCCAGCGGTACCCGGCCATCCACGGTCATCGACATCTCGCACCTCCGTGCCCCACGCTCGCGCCCCCCGGCATGAACTCGTCCGGCGAAGAATAGTCCACCGGACGGACACGACGTGCCGACGAGACCCTCGGCGACGTCGGGCACGTCGAGCACGGTCGCCGATGGGGCATTCGCCCCTACATGGTTCGGATCACGGCGCGAGAATGAGATCGTGAGGTTCGAGAAGCGAATTCGCCCCGCGGTATCGGAGGACGGTCACCATGGCCACGGAAACGCACAGCACCCCTGAAGAACGTGCCGCCAAGCGCGTGAAGGACCGGACCGACATGTTGTGGCACGTCGCCACGTACGTGATCGTCAACGCATTCCTGTGGTTGATCGTCCCCCAAGCCGCCTTCTGGGTCACGATCGGGTGGGGGATCGCGCTCGCATTCCACGTCGCCTACTACTTCATCGGTGACGATGGACCCGACAATCCCCGGTACCAGAAGTACCTTGCCGAGGAACGCGCCCGCGAACAGCAGAACTCCACCTGATCACTGACCTCGTGCGGGGTGCGGGTTCAGCGGAGTCGATCGGCGGTCGTTGATGCACGGCCCCGGGGAGGTCGTCACTGCCGCACGTCGAGCGCCCGATACACCGGGGACCAGCTGATCTCGTCGAGACGCGCCGAGATCTCGTCGTCGGTGGTGTCGACGGTCATCGAGCGGGCGAGGCCCTGGTCGACAGCGGTTCGTGCGACGGCGAACGCGACATGGCGCGCGACGTGGCGACTCTCGGTGATCGGCGGAAGGATGCCCCCGTCGCGATTCCCGGCGGCGAGGCCCCCGATCGCAGTGGCCGCCGCGGTCAGCATCTCGTCGGAGACCGCTCGCGCCTTGACCGCGACGGCACCGAGGCCGACCCCGGGAAAGACGTGGACGTTGTTGACCTGGGCGATCGGCACCGATCGGCCTCCGATGTCGACCGGGTCGAATGGGCTCCCCGTGCCGATCAGCGCCGCGCCGTCGGTCCAGGCGAGGACGTCGGTCGGGATCGCCTCGGCGCGCGGTGTCGGGTTCGACAGCGGGAGCACGATCGGCCGCTCGACGCGCGCAGCCTGGGCCCTGATGATCGCCTCGGTGAAGATGCCGGGTTGTCCGGTGACCCCGACGAGCGCGTGCGGCCCGACCCGGCTGACCACGTCGAGCAGCTCGACGACACCGTCGCCGTCGTCGTCCCAGTCGGCGATCTCGTCCCACGGGCGTGCGAACCGCTGCTGGAACGAGGCGAGCCCGTCCATCCGATCGTGGAGCAGACCGTCGCGGTCCACCAGCCAGCATCGGCGCAGCGCATCGTGTTCCGAGACGCCGGCCGCCACCATCGCCTGCACGGCCTGACCGGCGATCCCCGTGCCGGCGGAGCCCGCGCCGACCACGACGAGGCGGAGGTCGCCCACCGGTGTTCCTGCGGTGCCGAGACCGGCGACGATCGCCGCGACGCTCACGGCTGCGGTGCCCTGGATGTCGTCGTTGAACGAGCAGATCCGATCGCGATGGCGCGTCAGCAGCCGATTCGCGTGCAGCTGGGCGAAGTCCTCCCACTGGAGCATCACGTCGGGGAATCGCGTGCGGAGCGCGTCGACGAACGCGTCGACCAGCTCGTCGTACTCGGCGCCGCGGACACGCTGGTGACGCCAGCCGAGGTAGAGCGGATCCGACAGCAGCGCATCGTTGTCGGTTCCCACGTCGAGCATCACCGGCAAGGTCCGAGCCGGATCGAGGCCGCCGCCGGCGGTGTACAACGCGAGCTTGCCGACCGGGATCCCCATCCCCCCGATGCCGAGGTCACCGAGGCCGAGCACTCGTTCTCCGTCGGTCACCACGACGACGTCGACCTCGAGGTCACCGACCGCGTTGTCGAGGAGTTCTGCCACTCGATCGCGCTGCGGCCACGACAGGAACAGACCGCGCTCGCGCCGGTAGATCCGCGACCACTGCTGGCATGCCAAGCCGACGGTCGGGGTGTACACGATCGGCAACAGCTTCGCCAGGTGTCGTTCGAGAAACGCATAGAAGAGCACGGAGTTGCGATCCTGCAGCGCGCGGAGAAACACGTGCCGCCCCAGATCGGTGACCTTCGACGCGTACTCCACCTCGACGCGCTGCAGCTGGGTGTCGAGATCCTCGACGACCGGTGGGAGCAATCCGTCGAGACCGAGGTGGCGACGTTCCTCCGCCGAGAACGCGGTGCCCTTGTTCACGTACCGGTCCGCCAGGATCGCTCGACCGCGGGCTCGTCCAGGAGGTGCCATCACCGTTCAACCTACGGTGTCGACCGGGGAGAGGACGGCGTCGAGCCCGAGCTCGCGTCGTAGGATCGGTGTCCCGTGATGATCGTGCCCTTTCCACCAGCTCCGTTGCCGAGCCGCTTCAGCGGATGGCTGTCCCGGTGAGTGGCGCAGGCTCGTACCTCGTCGGCCTCGACAACGGCGGCACGGCGAACAAGTTCACCGTGATGGACCGAGAGGGGCACTTCCTGATCGACCGCCTGGTCGAGTTGCCGAGTCGCGTCACCGAAGGGCCGTCCGCCGCGATCGGCGCGCTCCGCGAGGCCTTCGAGGCGGCGATCGAGTTGGCCGACATCGACCGACGGGAGGTGTTCGGGATCGGTTTCGACACGCCGGGCCCGGCGACGGCCGACGGGGTGATCTCGTCGCGCGGCGGCACCAACTTCGCGCACGACGGCTGGAAGGGCTACGACTTCCGGACCGCGCTCGAGGTCGAGCTCGGCCTGCCGGTGGTCTACAGCAACGATGCCAACGCTGCCGCCCTGTACGCCCACCACGAACACTTCGGGGCGATCGGCGCGGAGCGATCGTCGGTCTCGGCGATCGTCGGAACCGGCCTCGGCGGCGGTGTGATCGAGAGCGGACGGATCGTGAAGGGCGCGGCCGGGATGGCCGGCGAACTCGGACACGTCCACGTCCCGATGGACGGCTTGCTCGACGAGGGGCAACCGACGCCGAGGTGCAACTGTGGATTCGTCGGCGACGCCGAGAGCGTTGCGTCACTCACCGGCATCCGGAACAACCTGCTGCCGTATTGGCTGACGCAATACCCCGACCACGAGCTCGCCGGCGTGGACCCGCTCGATGCCGCGAAGCAGGTGCGAGGTTTCGGTGAACGTGGCGACGAGATGGCCCGCCGCATCTTCGAGCAGCAGGCGATGGCGCTCGGCCGTCTGTTCACGATCGCGGCCAATTTCACCGACCCGGACGTCTACCTGCTCGGTGGTGGCGTGATCGAGGCCGAGCCCTCGTTCCGTGACTGGTTCCTCGGACGGGTCGAGGAGCACACCTTGTTGCGTGAGGAGCAACGCAAGGTCGCATCGTTCGCACTCGTGACCGACCTCGACATGGCCGGTGCTCGCGGATCGGCGATCGCAGCACTGGCGGTGTTGGGTCACCGCTGACCCGCCGAGTCACCCGATCCGCAACGTCACCGCGGCAACGTCGGCACCGTGACGGGGGTGGGGCGCACCGAGCCCCGGTTCTCGCTTCCGCCAAGAGAAGAACCGGGGCTCAGATGTGCTGGACGGTCGCTCACAACCAGGAAACGCCGTTCATGCTCATACATTCGGTCAGTTCCCGGGTCGGCTTGATTCAAGTCTCCATCAGTTCGAGGGGGTTCGACGCGACTCGAGGGAGGCAGCCGGGTCGGGGGACGCGGAGACCTTGTCCCCTGGTCACGTTCGGACGATCGCGGCATCGTGGAAGTGCAACGGATTCGACAGGAACGGATCCGGCGACAGGAGGTGTGACATGAGCACGAAGCGCGTCGTGGCGCTCGTGGTCGGCTGCGTGCTGATCATCCCGGCGCTCGGGATGCTCATCGGTGGCGGTGCGCTCGCCATCGCGTACGCAACACAGCGCGACGACGGTGGGTACTTCGACGTCACCGTCGACCGGTTGGAGTCACCGACCGTGGCCGTCACGGGGGAGGACGTGAAGTTCTCCACCGAGCCCGGCTCACCCGACTGGGTGATCGATGCGATCGATCTCGACATCCGGCTCCGAGCGACTTCACTCGACCCGGATCGTGCGATCTTCATCGGCATCGCGCGTCAGGCCGATCTCGACGCCTATCTCGACGGCGTCGCCCACGACCGCGTCATCCGTGACGACGGCGAGTTTCCCGGATACCGGAGATCGCCCGGTGCGGATGAGATCGGCCCACCGGTCGACCAGCGGTTCTGGGTGGAGAGCGCGACGGGTACCGGACAGCAGGAACTCGTCTGGGAGGCCACCGGTGGCCGATGGGCGGCGGTCGTGATGAACGCCGACGGCTCGCCCGACGTCGCGGCAACGATCACGATCGGTGCACGTTCCGACATCGTGTTGCCGTTGGCGCTCGTGCTGATCGGCCTCGGCCTCGCGCTCACGGCCGCGGCGGTCGTCCTGATCGTCGTCGGCGCCACCGGCGCCCGCCGCGAGCCGCCGGCGGGCGGTGCCACCCCCGACGTGGCCCCTCCGGTCGACCGGACCGCCCCACCCGAGCCGGGCTCTCCGCTCCCACCACCTGCGATGAGCTCCGTCGGGCCGGGCGGTCCGGCCGACCGGGTGCACGGGCCGACATGAGCGGCGACGTCGTGTAGGGGTGCCGAGGATGGACGACGACACGCGCGCGCACGCGCTGGCGAGTGCATCGCTCGACCTCTATTGGATCCCGCTCGGCGCGGGGAACCGGGTGGTCCAGTTCAGCGGCCGCACCTTCGAGGCGATCGCCGCGAAATGGGGCCGGCGGCGCCCGTGCGACCTCTACCACACGGCGCTGGTGGCCACCCTCGATGCCGACGAGTACTTCATCGAGATGACGCCCGTACCGGCTGCCTCCCGTGCCCCGCTCGATCGTGGGGTGGTCGGCGAAGGTGCGGTGGGAACCGCGTGGGCACGGCGGCTACGTGTGTTCCGCTACGAGATCCGCCGGTGGCGAAACGGCACGATCCCCGATCTCGCCGCTGCGGTCGGTGAACCGGTTCGGATCTCCGACGACGAGCGCGACGTCGCTGCCGCCGTCGCTGCCGTTGCGGACGTGCCGACCCCGGTCTGGGGTCGCGACGAACTGCGCACCGGCGAGATGTGGAACTCGAACTCGGTCGTGTCCTGGACGCTCGCCGTCAGTGGGCTCCTGGTCCGGGTCGACGGGCCGCCGCCGGCCGGACGGGCACCCGGTTGGGACGCCGGCGTCACGGTCGCAGCGCGGCAGCTCGGTGGCCGTCGAGACTGAACCTCGCGCCGAAGCCGAGCTCCCGGTCACGGCATCGAGCGACCCGACGGCAAGACTGACGCATCGAGGAGGAGACATGAACGGTGCCGAGAGTCTGTTGCGCACGCTGGTGAACGCCGGCGTCGAGGTGTGTTTCGCGAACCCGGGGACGTCGGAGATGCACTTCGTGTCAGCGGTCGACCGCGTCGAGGCGATGCGGCCGGTGCTCGGGTTGTTCGAGGGGGCGGTGACGGGCATGGCCGACGGCTACGGCCGCATGGCCGAGCGGCCGGCGGCGACCCTCCTCCACCTCGGACCCGGGCTTGCGAACGGCCTCGCCAATCTGCACAACGCCCGGCGGGCAGCGACACCGATCGTCAACATCGTCGGCGACCACGCCACCTACCACGCCCAGTACGACGCACCGCTCGCTTCCGACATCGTCGGCTTCGCTCGGCCCGTGTCGGGCTGGGTCCACTCGTCGACGAGCGCCGGCTCGGTCGCCGCCGATGGTGCCCGGGCCGTTCGGGCCGCTCGCTCGGCCCCCGGCCAGATCGCGTCGTTGATCGTTCCCGCCGACGTTGCGTGGCTCGACGCCGGCCCCCCGGCGGATCCGCTCTCGGTCGCCGAGCCGTCGCCGGTGTCATCGGCTGCGGTCGGTGCGGCGGTCGAGGCAGTGCGCAACGGGAGGCGCACCGCGCTGTTGCTGCGTGGCGCCTCGCTGCGTGGCGATGGTCTCGCCGCTGCCGGTCGAGTCGCCGCCGCAACCGGTGCTCGGTTGTTCTGTGACACGTTCGCCCCGCGTCTCGAGCGCGGCGCGGGCCGAGTCGTCGTCGAACGCCTGCCCTATTTCGCCGAGCAGCTGGTCGAGACGCTGGCGCCGATCGAGCAGCTGATCCTCGTCGGATCGACGCCGCCGGTCGCCTTCTTCGCCTATCCCGGCAAGCCGAGCTGGTGCTCACCCGAGGACGCCGAGATCCTGTATCTCGCTCAGCCGCACGAGGACGGCGTCGGTGCACTGACCGAGGTTGCGGAAGCCCTCGGGGCGGTGACTGCCGGCGCGGTCGCTCCCCTCCAGGTGCCCGACCACCCGACCGGATCGTTCGATCAGTTCACGATCGGGCAGGTGATCGCCCGCCTGCTGCCGGAGGGCGCGGTCGTGTCCGACGAGGCGGCGACCTCCGGGCTGGGCCCTGCGCTGGCATTGGCCACGGCCGCGCCGCACGACGTGCTGTCGCTGACCGGTGGCGCGATCGGTCAGGGCCTCCCACTGGCCGCGGGCGCAGCCGTGGCGTGTCCGGATCGCAAGGTGGTGTGCCTGCACGGCGACGGTGGTGCGATGTACACGGTGCAGGCGCTGTGGACGATGGCGCGCGAGCAACTCGATGTCACGACGGTGATCTTCGCCAACCGCTCCTACGGCATCCTCAACATCGAGCTGCAGCGCGTCGGCGCCGACAGCGGCCCCCAGGCGCTGTCGATGCTCGACATCGGCAACCCCGACCTCGACTGGGTCTCGCTGGCGACCGGAATGGGCGTGGATGCGGCACGGGTCGATTCGATCGACGCGTTCCGAGATGCCTTCGCGTCGGCGATGTCGCAGTCCGGGCCCCGCCTCATCGAAGCGGTGCTGTAGCCGCGATGAGGCTGCAGGCAGACGCGCCTGGAGGTGCGAGTGTCTGGCGATGACGTAGCCGCCCGACAACCACGTGCACACCGAGTTCTCCGCTGATCGCCGAACACCTCGACGAGCACGGATGCTTCAACGCCCCGCGGTTCGACGTCGCCGGCTACATCGAGGCGATCGAGCGGTTCCGCAGCGAGTTCCCGGAGCTCCGGATCCTGACCGGTCTCGAGATCGGTGAGCCGCACCTGCCACGCATGACGGATCGGTGCGCGGGCCACGACCCGTCGGCTGGTCGTCGTCGCCCTCGGTCGTCGTCCTACGTCACGCCGAGTCGCGCCGCTGCGTCGTCGGCGGCAGCGGAGCCGGCGAGTAGGCGCAGCAGCAGCAGGCCGTCGATGAGGGCGATGGCGGCTCCCGCTTGCGCGCGCCGCTCGCTCGCCGTGCCGGTCAGGAAGTTCATCACCCAGTCGATCCAGGCGTCCACGAGCCCGGGAACCAGCGTGTCGAACGGTGTGCGGCCGGTCGCGGCGAGGCCGTTGGCCTCGAAGAACAGGGCGAAGATCGGGTCGGTCTCGTCGCGGGCGAGGACCGGCCAGGCGGTACGAGCGAGTTCGAGATGGTCGGCGGCCGGGGTCGAGAACGCCTCGCCGAGGGTCTGCTGCAACTGGAGCCCCATCGACATCACCACCTCGGTGATCAGGGCGTCCTTGGTCGGGAAGTAGTACACGACGGTTCGGTCGTTGATGCCGAGCCGCTTGGCCACGCGTCCGAACGTGAGTTGGCTGAGCCCGTCGTCCATTGCCGCGGCGAGTGCCCCGTCGAGGATCTCCTGTTTGGTGTGTCGGTAACCCATCCCGGCCTTGACTGTAGCGATCGCTACGAATAGAGTTTGCAGTTGTCACTACAGATCATGCCAAACCGCCGCCCGCGATGGTGACAACCTCACGAGGAGCTCCGATGACCGACACCGCACTCAGCCCGACGGAGACCGTCGAGGCGTTTCTCGATGCGTTCATCGCGATGGACTTCGACACGGCGCTGGAGTATCTCGCCGACGACTGTGAGTACACGAACATCCCGATCGGAACGGTGCGCGGCCACGCCGGTGTCCGAGAGGTGCTCGGCCCGTTCTTCGCGCCGATCCACGAGAACGAGTTCTTGATCCTCCGCAAGGCAGCCGACGGCCAGGTCGTGTTCCTCGAGCGTCTCGATCGGCACCGCCTCGACCACGGCTGGCGCGAACTCCCGGTCAACAGCGTCTTCGAGGTCCACGACGGCCTGATCACGGTGTGGCGGGACTACTTCGATCTCGGAACCGCCGCCAAGATCCACGACCCGTCCGCGATCTGATCGACTCCCGAACCGACTGGAGAACCCTGATGTCAACGATGACCGAAACCGAAGCGTCCGACCTGTTCCGTCGCGAGCCCGATCGATTCCTCGACGTCGGGGCGGGCGAAGCCGCCTACCGCGTCGTCGGCACCGGACCCGACGTCCTGTTCGTCCACGGCTGGCCCGTCAGCTCGGCGACCTTTCGCAAGCTCCTTCCCCACCTCGTCGACCACGTGACCTGCCACCTCGTCGACCTCCCCTCGGCGGGCTCGAGTCGATTCGACGCCGACACGCCGATGTCGATCGCACAGCACATCGAGACCGTGCGGCGCGTGGTCGATCTCCTCGAACTCGACCAGGTCGCGGTCGTCGGCCACGACAGCGGCGGCATGATCGCCCGCCATGCGATGGTCGGCGATCCGCGGCTGCGCGCCATGGGCCTGATCAACACCGAACCGCCGGATCCGAGCTGGCGCTTCAAGTCGTTCATCGCCTCTCGGCATCTCCCGGGCCTCAGCGCCGGACTCGGCTGGGTGGCCGGCAAGCCGAGGATCGTCCGGTCCCGTGCCGTGTTCGGCGACGCGTTCGCCGACCGCTCGCTGCTCGGTGGCGAGTTCACCGAGTTCTTCCTCGCGCCGCTGCACGAGAGCCGGCTCCACCGCGACGCTGCGGTGAAGCTGCTCCGCAGCTTCGACATGCAACACGTCACCGATCTCGCCGCGATCCACCGGCGGATCGACGTTCCCGTGCAGCTCGTGTGGGGCGACAAGGACCCCTTCTTCCCGGTGGACAGGGCGAAGGCGATGGTCGCCGGATTCCCCGACGCCCGGATCGAGGTCATCGAAGGTGCGGGCCTGTTCTCGCACGAAGAGCGCCCCGCCGAGGTGGCGAGCGCGCTGCTCCCGACGTTGACCGACGTCCGCTGAGGCCGAGCGGCGATGGACGGCACCGAGTGCTGGCTGTGCGAGGAGCAGCAGTCGGCCTGGTCCTGAGTTCGTCGCCCGGACTCTGGCTCGACACGGCGGCGAGCGCGGCGATGGGGATCGATGGATCGACCGACCATGCGGATCTCCGGGCCGACGCTCGATTCGCGTGATCCGATCGCGCTCGTCGAGTTCCACGAACGCTTTCAGATGTGGCGACTGCGGCGACCAAGAAGGCCGAGAGAGCACCGATCGCGGTGGCGAGCACGGCTCGGGAGTGAACCGTCGAACGGTTGCGAATCGACCGAACAGGGTTCTGGGCGGCCGCACACGTCCAGATGTCGAACCGGCAGAAGGACTCTGGTCGTGCTGCCGCGCACGGACTCATGATGCAGTCGTGAGGTGCCATGGTTGGCGACCCCTCGTGCTGGTGGCGTTGCTCGCCGGCGCCGCGTGCTCGGCCGTCGATGACGGTGCTGCCGTCGAGCCGTCATCCTCCGTAGCGGGACCTCGGCCTGACGTCGATCTCGGCGTCGATCTCGGCGTCGATCTCGGGGGTGCCACCACTGCCGACGTGTTCGAACCCGGAGCTGGTGGCGACGGCCCGACGCCGATCGTGGTGATGCTGCATGGCACCGCTGCCGAACGCTCCCGACTCCACGATCTCGCACGGCGCGTCGCCGCCGACGGTGTGCTCGTGTACGTGCCGAGCTGGCCTGTGATCGATCAGGTCCAGGGCTACCCGGACGAGACCGACGAGCCGTACCGCCGGCAAGCCGAGGTCGTGGTGTGCGCACTGCGACACATCCGGCGTACGGCGGCGGAACGGGGTGGCGACCCCGACGATCTGACCGTGTTCGGGCACTCGGGTGGGGCGATGGCGGGTGCTCGAGTTGCCATGGTGTCCGAGCCGCCTTGGCCGGGCATCGACTGCGATGCCGGTACGCCGCACGCACCACAGCGATTCATCGGCACGGCGGGCGACTACAACGGTCGCTACCAGCTGTCGCCCCGCGTCCCCGACCTCTACGCGCCGTTCGACCCGACCTCGATCGAGCCGACCAACACCGGCCTCGAGGTTCGGCTCATCCACGGCCTCGCTGACCGAAGCATCGTTGCATCGGAGTCGTCGGAGTTCCTTGCGCACGTCCTGTCGTTCGGGCTCGATGTCGAGCTGATCACCACCGACTCCGGCCACGGCGAGATGATCGATCCGACGACCCCTGCGGGTGAGTTCGTCGCCGAGCAGATCGTCTCGCTGGTCACCGGTGAACCGAGCGCATTCGATCTCGACGGCGAGGATGCCCGGATGAGCTATGACGGCGAATGCAACTACGAGGGTCCTTCGACGTTCGAGGTCGGCCGTCCGATCGACGTCGAGTTCGAGACGTCTGACGATCCGCCGCTGCGGTTCCTCGCATTCAGCATTCAACCGGATGCGACGGTGACCGATGAGGAGATCCTCGCCTACGAAGGCGTGCCGCTCGGCGAACCACCGGAGTTCGTCGACGCCGCTGGCCTGGAGCTGGTCGACCAACCGGGCAGCGAGACGTTCCGTCTGCTGTTCCTCGAGGGCGACCAACGATGGGTACTCGCCTGTGTGCCCGTCGAGCCACCCGAGGCCGAGACTCCGGAGGTCCCGCGTCTCGCTGTGGTGCTGTCGCCGGCCGGCTGAACGTGCTTCGGTCGGTTCGGTGATTCCCGGTGGGCCATCATCTTGCGATGGATCCCGAGCGGATGACGACGATTGCGGGCCTCGCCGGTTGGTCGGCCAGCGAGTCCGTGGAGCTCGACGGGACCGATCCGGTCCTGCCGACCCCGTGGCCGGTTGGTGAGGTCGCCGCAGTCGCACTCGCGCGGCTGGCCGCTGCCGCTGCGGGATTGGCCCCCGCCGGCTGGAGGCGATCCGGGTGTGATCCGAACGGACGTGGCCCATGCAGCAACGGCGACGGTCGGGTTCGCCGTGATGCGGCGTCGACGGCGAACCGATCGGTCGCACCAATGCCGCCAACTCCTGGGTGGGTCGCTACCGGTGCGCCGACGGTCGTTGGATCCATCTGCACGGTGGCTTCGCCCCGCTGGTCGATCGGCTCGCCTCGCTGCTCGGTATCCCCGCCGGTGCCGACGAGGAGGCGATCGCCGGGGCCACGGCTGGGTGGGAGTCGACCGCGCTCGAGGATGCGGTGGCCGATCGCCAAGGCTGCGCCACGATCATTCGGACGATCGACGAGTGGCGGGCACACCCACAGGGCGGGTTCGTGCTCGAGCTCCCCGTCGCGGTCGCAACCGGGCGCGGCACCGCGCAGTCGCGCTGGTCGCCGTCGCCTCGACGCCCGCTCGACGGTCTGCGCGTGCTCGACCTCACCCGGGTGCTCGCCGGGCCGACGTGCGGGCGCTCACTCGCCGCGTTCGGTGCCGACGTGCTGCACGTGCGAGGGCCGGACGTCCCCGTCGTGCCGGCCTTCGTGGTCGACACCGGGCACGGCAAGCGTCAGGCGTTCGCCGACTTCACCGATCCGGAGTCCCTCGCCGCACTTCGCCGGGTCGCGCTCGACGCCGATGTCGTCGTCCAGGGCTACCGGCCGGGTGTCGTGGCGAGGTACGGGCTCGACGAGGACTCGTTGCGCGCCGATGGATTCGGCGGCGTCTACGGATCGGTGTCGGCATTCGGGCACGGCGGGCCGTGGGCGGACCGCGCCGGTTGGGAGCAGTTGGCACAGTCGACGAGCGGGCTGTGCCTCGACCCGCTCGGCGACGAGAAGCCGGCGATGCTGCCCTGCGCCTTCACCGACTACGCGACCGGCTTCGTGATGGCAGCGGGGATCATCGATGCCCTCGCCGCATCGCTCGACGACGGGCTCGCGAAGCGGGTCGACGGTTCGCTCTGTCAGACCGCGGCGTGGCTGCTGCGTGTGGGTCGTCTCGACGACGTCGGGGCGCCGATCGGGTTCGTGCCGGAGATGCTGCGTTCCGAGACGGGATTCGGAGTGGTCGACCATCTCGGTCCGTGCGTCGCTGTCGACGGTCTCGACGTGGGTTGGACGCGGCCGACCACGCCACTCGGGCAGGGGACGTTGAGCTGGTGAACCGGACCGACTGGCCGTACGCACTCGTCGAGGAACTGCGGGCGGTACCCTGCGACGTGGTCTTCATGGCCCAGGTTCCCGACGTCGCCGCGCGGATCGTGCTCTTCGGCAACTGACGTTCCCGAACGCAGCCGTGACCTTCGCCCCTGTGGGCCGCCGCCCCACAGGCAGAGAATGGAGCCTGGCCGCACCGGCCGAGGACGGGAGTGTCATGCACGGGCGAAGTCGGAACCTGCCGATCATCGGAGCGCTGATCGTTGGGATCGGGATGATCGTGGCGCCGTTCGTGTTCCAGATGTTCGGCCGGGCACCGCTCGGTGGCGACATGATCGACGACTTCGAGCCGTACATGACGGTCGAACAGGTCGAGCGTTTCCGCGGGTACCTGGAGGAGATCGACGCAGCCAACACCGAATCGATCGACTCGCTCCGCGATGCACTCGTGACCTCGGGTGCGGTCGAGGCGTCGCAGTACGACGTCGTGCTCGCCTCGGTCGTGAACCTGAACGAACAGTGGCCCACCGTCGACGCCGACATGACCGATCTGATCGATCGCATGGAGGCCAACCTCGACAACTACGCGGCCGTCGCCGCCCTGCCGCCGTTCCCGATGTTCCCGTGGTTCTTCGTCGTCCCCGGCGCGTTGATCGTCGTGGCCGCAGGCGTCGCGCTGTACCAACGCCGGACGCCGTCGAACCGTGCCCGCCCCGCCCTCTGGGTGCTGTTCGGTCTGGGCATCGCGGTCGCAGCCGCACCCGTCGCGTTCCAGATGTTCGACCGCGCGCCGCAGGGCGCTGACATGATCGACGACTTCCGCCCGATGATGACCCGTGAGCGGGTGCAGTCGGTGCAGGGCTACTTCGTCACGCTCGGAGCCGCCGAGGGGCAGTTGCGAGCGAACGCACTGCCGTTGCTGGTCGAAGCCGGCGGCAGCGCGACCAACTTCCCGGCGATCAGCCAGTGGTCGACCGACTGGCCGACGATCCTCACCGACTTCAACCCGATGGTCGCCACGATGAGCGACAACGTCGACAACTACGAAGCCGTCGACGCGCTGCCGTCGTTCGATCTCTTCCCCTGGTTCTTCGTCATCCCCGGTGTGCTCGTTGCGGTCCTGGCCGTGGTGGCCATGCGGTCGCGGTCGGCCACCTCCGACGAGTCCGACGACACCGACGAGACCGACGACACCGACGAGACCGACGACACCGTTTCTTCCCCCAACAACCCGGCCATGTCCGGCAAGGAGTCACCATGAACACCCATCTCACGAATCGGCGCCTGCTCGCCGCGCTCGCGGCGGCCACGCTCGTCCTGGCCGCATGCGGGAGCGACGACGATTCGAGCAGCGACACCACGGCGTCCGAGGCGACCACCGAGGCGACCACCGAGGAGACCGCCAGTACCGAAGCGACCGAGAGCACCGAGGCGATGACCGAGGAGACCACGCCGCCCGCGACCGAGGCGCCGACCACCGAGCCGGCCGCGATGTTCGAGGGCGACCTCGTCGGCACGTTCTCGATCGACGACGCCGTCTGCGACGCGGCCGACGTGTCGGGTTCGTACTTCCGGATGCTGCAGCCGGATGGCAACTACATCCCGAACGCGGACTCGGTCTGCGTCGACACCACGTACTCCGGCCTCGCGGCAGGAACCGACGGCGGCCTGGTGACGGGCATGTATCAGGAGGCGCCGGATCCGGCCTTCGACGAGGCCGGCAACGGGCTCGCCGATGCGATCTTCGCACCGGTGCCGTTCTTCGCCGTGGCGTTCGCAGGCGCGACCGACAGCGCTGAAGCGATGCCGATGCTGACCGCCACCGGCGGCGAGCTCACCGGCGACCTGTCCGCGTTCACCGCCTACTACGGCGGCGGCAACTTCAACCAGGGAGCGCCGAAGCCCGACGGATCCGGCGAGGCCCCCATGGGGACCATCGACCCGGAGACCGGCGCCTACGTGCTCGACTGGACGAGCTTGATCTCGGGCGGATCCTTCGACGGCTTCACCGGTGTGTGGCACCTCGAGGGCACGTTCACCCCGAATTCCTGATCGGCACAATGAGACGCGGGGTCAGACCCCGCGTCTCATGCGCGTCCGCGGTCGATACGTCGGCCGGCATCGGTCGTCACTAGGTTGGCAGCCGTACGCCGAACCTGGGAGAACCACCATGACTGCTCTGGAATCCACCCCCGACATGTACGACCTGCGGATGTCCGAGGGCGTGCGTCCCCTGTACGACGCGGTGAAGAAGTTCATCTACACCGAGGTCGATCCGATCACGGCAGAGTTCTTCCGCCTCGGCGAGGGTCGGGCCGATCGCTGGTCGTACGCCCCCGGTCAGCTCGAGCTCCTCGAGTCGGTGAAGGACAAGGCCAAGGAGCAGGGCCTGTGGAACTTCTTCCTCCCCAATGCCGAGACCGGCGAAGGTCTCTCGAACCTCGACTACGCCTACATCGCGATCGAGCTCGGCAAGAACCCGCTGGCGTCGGAGTCGATGAACTGCGCGGCGCCCGACACCGGCAACATGGAGGTGCTCGAACGCGTCGGTACCCCCGAGCAGAAGGAGAAGTGGCTCAAGCCGCTCCTCGCCGGTGAGATCCGCTCTGCCTACGCGATGACCGAGCCGGACGTCGCATCCTCGGATGCGAAGAACGTGGCGTGCAAGGCGGTCCGTGACGGCGACGAATGGGTGATCACCGGCGAGAAGTACTACATCTCCGGCGCCGGCGATCCCCGCTGCAAGATCATGATCACGATGGTGCAGACCAACCCCGACGCCGCACCGCACCAGCGCCAGTCGCAGATCCTGGTGCCGATGGACACCCCCGGCGTCGAGATCGTCGGCCCGATGCACGTGTTCGGCAAGGACGACGCTCCGCACGGACACATGCATCTGCGGTTCAACGACGTCCGCGTGCCGTACGAGAACGTGCTGCTCGGCGAGGGTCGAGGCTTCGAGATCTCCCAGGTGCGTCTCGGCCCGGGTCGTATCCACCACTGCATGCGTTCGGTCGGCCAGGCCGAGCGTGCGCTCGACCTGATGGTCAAGCGTGGGCTCACCCGTGAGGCATTCGGCAAGCGCCTCGGCAACCTCGGTGGCAACGTCCAGATGATCGCCCAGTCGCGCATCGAGATCGAGTCGATGCGTCGGATGGTGCTCACCGCCGCCAAGGCGATGGACGAACTCGGCAACGCCGAGGCCCGGGTGTGGGTCAGTGCCGTCAAGGCGATGGTTCCGATCCGCACCTGCGAGATCATCGACAACGCGATCCAGATGCACGGTGCCACGGGTGTCTCCCAGTGGACGCCCCTCGCCGACATGTACGCCGGCCAGCGCACCTTGCGGCTCGCCGACGGCCCCGACGAGGTCCACTGGTTCGTCGTCGGTCGCTCCGAGTTGGCCAAGGGCGAGTTGGAGGGTGGCAACACCTACGACCCGAAGGCCGAGTACATGTCGCGCCAGGACGACGTCAAGGACGGCATCTTCTCCGGCCCCTGACCCTTCGGGCGATGAGCGAACGCCCCGTATCCGGGGGATTCGCTCGTCACCGGTGTCGCATCAGTAGCCGGTGCCGCAGAACGGCGCAGGGTGCACTGCGAAGAGGGCGTCGAGGCGACCGAGGAGCTCGTCGCTCGCGGTCACCCCACCGATCGCTGCCAGGTCGTTCCACGACACGGCGCCGAGGTAGGCGGCGGACAGCGTCTCGATGCCCACGTCGACGTCGGCCGCGACCTCCGTGCGTACCGCACCGACTCGTGACAGCGACCAACGGCCGCAGTTGTCGGCGAACATCGGATCCTCGACGGCGACGACGACGGTCGAGTCGACGGGGCCGTAGGTGCGCGTCGAGAGTGCGGCGTCGACGTCCAGGATGCGGACCCACTGATCGTCGAGGCGTTGGCGGGCCTCGTAGGCGCGGGCGTCGTGCATCGCGCGTCGGACCGGTTCGTCCGTCGGACGGACCCCGGCCTGCCACGTGACGACGAGGTCGATGTCGAGCAGGAACCGCCACAGCTCGATCTCGACCTCGGGTGAGGCACCCCACAGATCGTGGATCTTGCCGGCGCCGACCGGATTGCTCGCGAAGCTCTCGTCCCAGTCGACCTCGTAGTACACGTAGCCGTCGTCGGTGCCGTCGGCGGCGGTGTGGACCGCCACGAACGAGCCCTTGCCGAACACGGCCTCGACGGGCTTGCTGGCCTCTCTCAGGGTCCACTCCCACCACCATGGTGGACGGTTGACCGACCCGACCCGCCAGCGAGCCACTCGGTCGTAGAGGTCGGGGACGACGTTCATCACCTCGGTGTAGGGGAGCAGCCGCATCGCGCCGGGCATCGGCGACGTTCGCCAGGGCTTCGCCGATCGTGTGGTGATCTGGGCACCGATCGAATCGGTGGCAAGGCCGAAGCCGAAGCGTCGATAGATCGACGTCTCGCTGGCATGCAGGGTGGCGAGGACGTTGCCACGCTCGCGCGATTCGATCAGGAGCCGGTGCATCAACTGGGTGAGGACACCCTGACGGGTGTGGGTCGGGAGGACCCCCACCCGTGTCACGCCGGCGGTTGCGACCTTGGCGCCACCCGGCACGGTCGAGTCGAAGCGGAACGCCGCCACGTTGCCGGCGCACACGTCGCCGTCCCATGCGGCAAACGCATCGCTGTCATCCCACGATGCTTGGCTCGCTGCGAAACGCTCGTCGTTGACCGGGCCGCTGAGCAGGGCGGCCCGGAGCGTGTCCGTCGCCGCTCTGCGCTCGTCGACCGCAACCGGCCGGATGTCGAAGTCGGGCATTCGCCCACGATGTCACAGCCGCTCTCACTGACGGCACCCGGTTTCCCCCCGGCGATGAGCGAACCGCCCGAATGCCGGCGTGTCGCTCATCGCTCATCGCTGAGCGGGGTGGGCCGGCGTCAGACGGCGAGGAGGTCGCGGGCGCCGGTGTCGCTCGACGGGTGACGCAGCTTGCTCATCGCACGCGCCTCGATCTGGCGGATGCGCTCGCGGGTGAGGTTGAAGTGCTCGCCGACCTCTTCGAGCGTGCGTGGCTCGCCGCGGTCGAGACCGAAGCGGAGCTTGAGGATCTCCCGCTCGCGCTCGTCGAGTGGGGCGAGCAGCCGCGAGATCTCCTCGGGCAGCAGCGCCGTGGCGGCGACCTCGAACGGCGATTCGGCCGAGCGGTCCTCGACGACGTCGCCGAGTTCGGCGTCGCCGTCCTCGCGCAGCGGCTCCGACAGCGAGAGCGGCTCGGCGGCGAAGCGCAGCGCCTCGGTCACCTTGTCCTCGGGCATCTCGACTTCCTTGGCCAGCTCGGAGAGCGTCGCCGGACGGCCGTGCTTGAGCTCGAGGCGCGAGCGGGCCTTCTGCAGCCGCGCCAGCGTGTCGCCGGCGTGGACCGGCAGGCGGATCGTGCGGCCCGTGTTGGCGATACCGCGGGTGATCGCCTGGCGGATCCACCACGTGGCATACGTGGAGAACTTGAAGCCCTTGCGCCAGTCGAACTTCTCGACGGCGTGCATCAGACCGAGGTTGCCCTCCTGGATCAGGTCGAGCAGCGGCAGGCCGGACGCCTGGTACTTCTTGGCGATCGACACCACCAGCCGGAGGTTCGACTGGACGAACTGACGCTCTGCCTCCTCGCCCTGGCGGGCGGTGCGGCGCAGTTCGCGCTTCTTCGCCGCGGTGAGTTCCTCGCCGGCGTCGAGCTGGGCGATGGCCTCGTTGCCTGCTTCGATGGCCTTCGCGAGTCGCACCTCGTCGTCTTTCGTCAGCAGCGTGTACTGCCCGATATCGGTGAGGTAGAGACGGACGAGGTCTTCGTCGTCTCGGTCGACGCGGTCTTTGGCCACCTGGTGCTCCTACTGTGTTGATTCAACGGAGGCGCTGACCGTGGTCGGTGCCCCCGTGGAGGATTCGGCGTGCGAGGGTGTCGAATGACGGTGTCTGCAGAAGAGGTGCACGACAGCTGACATGAGACGCAGGTCACGATACCGACGTCCTCCGATCCGTCAACCACTTGAACACAACCGCAATGAGATATCGCAGCGGGAGATGAAGGGACACGATGAATCGTCATGAGTGATGCGACAGACAGCGGGGCGCTGGACGAGGTCGATCTGACGATCGTGACGTTGCGCTTCGACGCCTCGGACAACGCCGCGCTGCTCGCCGTACTGTCGAAGTACGTCGTGCTCACCCGGATGCAGGACGGTTGCCGCAACGTCGACCTCTGCTCCAGCGTCACGGTGCCGGGCCGCCATCTGCTGGTGCAGAAGTGGGAGACACCGGAACACCAGCGTCGACACTTCGACTCCGAGGTGATGGTCGACATGGCCCGGTCGTGCGTCGGTCTGCTCGCGTCGGCGCCCGAGATCGACCTGTGGGAGGCGACGAGCGCCCACGACCTCCGGTAAGAACTCCGTGAAGGCGCCACCACATCGAGGGCGCCTGACTGTGACGCGAAGGTACAATCGGAGGACCATGCCGAATCCAGTGTTCAAAGAAGAAGCCTTCGACAAGGCCTCACACGACTTCCGGGCGACCCAGCCCGGGTGGGCGGCCCCCGAGGCCGGCACCCACACCCAGACCAAGCCGCTCACCGACGGTCCGGTCAGCACGTGGCAGAAGGCGATGACGCTCAACGGCGTGATCACTGCGTCCGCCGTGTTGCTGATCATGCTGCTCGTCGCCGGAGCGTTCGGTTGGAACGCAGCCAGCGGGCCGACCCTCGAGAACGGCGTCGAAACCTACTCGTTCCCGCCGATTGCGATGGTGGGCATCATCGTCGGGTTCATCGCAGTGCTCGTCGCCATGCGCAAGCCGAACCTGGCGAAGATCCTCGGCCCGGTCTACGCGATCGGATACGGCTTTGCGGTCGGCGCGATCTCCAAGGGCTACGAGACGTTCTACGACGGCATCGTCGTCCAGGCGGTGCTGGCCACGGCGTCGGTGTTCACGGTGATGCTCGTGCTCTACCGCACCCGCATCATCAAGGTGACCGACAAGTTCCGGCGCACGGTCATCATCGCCACGCTCGGCGTGATGGTGCTGTACCTCTTCTCGTTCGTGATCAGCCTGTTCGGAACCACGCTGCCGTTCCTCGATGGCAGCAACATGGCGCTGAGCATCGTCTTCTCGCTGTTCGTGTGCGGTCTCGCCGCCGCCAACCTCGCACTCGACTTCGACTTCATCGAACGGGGCATCAAGTCGGGCCTGCCGCAGAACTACGAGTGGGTGGCAGGCCTGGGGCTCGTGGTCACGCTCGTGTGGCTGTACCTCGAGATCCTCCGTCTGCTCTCCTACCTGCGCAACTGATGGCTGCGCCACGCTGATCGAGCGGTCGGCGTGCTGACATGAACCGAACCGAACCGTCCGACGGCGGCAGTCTCCTCGAGGCTGCCGCCGTCGGCGTTGTCGGCGGAGCACTCGGTGTTGCCGTCGGTGCACCGTTCGGGATCGCGCTGCCGCTCGGTGCCGTCGGTGCGGTGAACGGGGCGATCACGGGTTGGCGGCGGATCTACGACTGGGGCTGTTCGGCCGGGCCGGTCGGGTTCGTGCTCGACTCGACATGGGGGCTGCCGATGACCGCTGCGGGGGTGGCGTCGCAGGCACTCGGTGTGCTGCGCGGCGCGCCGGGCTACGACGCCTCGCTGAGTCGGCGGGCCAACCGCATGGTGTTCCGCCGCGGCTTCGTGCCGCGGTCGGGGTTCGCGATCACGGTCGGCAACGTCGTGAGTGGCGCCGGCGACACGTCGCTGCCCCGGCGTCGCAAGCTCGTCACCGACCACGAGGACGTGCACGTGTGGCAGGCCCGCTGGTTCGGGCCGTTCTATCCGGTGCTGTACGGGGGCTGGATGCTCGCGGGCGGCGCCGTGGGCATCGTGGTGTGGGCGGTCACGCGTCGCTCCGACCCGTTCGCCAAGGTGGTCGAGTCGTGTGCGTACTACCTCAACCCGTTCGAGTGGTGGGCCTACAGCCGCGACGACCACTGGCCGCCCTCGGGCAAGGTGCGCGGCCTCGGCTGGCGCAAGCCGGTGGTGCGCCCCCTCCGCCGCCCCGCCTGAGCCCCCGGCAGCCCCCGGTTCCGTTTGCGTCGAGGTTCGGGTGGCCTGTCCCACCGAAATCCGTGCGCAAACACGGCGTGTCGGATTCCATCTGGTTCGTGTCGGATTCCCGGTGGAACCTCGACACAAACCGGGGGCAGGTGACGCGGGCGAGGAGTGGGGGTCAGCCGCGGGCGGTGGCGACGACGTCGGACCATCCGAGGTCGTCGGCCGCCCAGAGCACGTCGAACGCGGCGTCGACGCCGTCGTCGAACCCGAACCGGTTGCGGTGGTTGTACCGCCAGCGCTGCTGGTTGGTGCGGATGCCGAGGCGGGCCAGCCGGCCGACGCAATAGGTGTCCCAGGCGGCGTTCTCCTCGAGCGTGAGGTCGACGTCGGCGGGCACGCCGGCGAAGTCGGGCCGGAGCCGGTCGTGGGCCCGCAACAGGATGCGGCCGAACGACTCGCGGGCGTTGTCGGCGCTGAACGACATCGGGTGTTGGCGGTCCTCGAGCGCTCCGCTCTCGGCGTGGAGGGTGATCGTGGCGTCCGATCCGGTGCCGTCGAGTTCCTCCGACAGCTTCGCCAGGGGCGTGGTCTCGTCGATGACGACGTGAATCGGATTGGGGATCTCGAACATCGCAGCCAGTTCGGCCACGATCTCGGCGATCTCGTTCGCGTCGAACTTGACGAAGACGAACTCGGTGGGTGAGACCGTCACGCGTCCGGTGGACGGAGCGGTCGAGACGTCGGTCATCGGCGGTGCCGTCAGGCCGGCGCGTCGGCGCCGACCTTCTCGCGGTAGGCGAGCACCGCAGCCCGACGTTCGGCGAGCGCCTCGGCGTCCATCTCCGAGATCGTCTGGACCTCGTCGTCGGTGAAACCGGCGAGCTCGCGGAATCGCTTGGCGAGGCTGAACGAACTCTCCGGGCTCTCACCGCGGGCACCGCCGAAGCTGAACAGCTTGTCGACCACTTGCTGGAATTCGAGCGCCTTGGTGCGACGGTCGGGGTCGTTGGCGGTGACCTTGCGGAGCCAGTCGGAGCCCATCTTCACGTGGGTCACCTCGTCGGCGAGCATCCAGTCTTCGCAGAACTCGAGATACGGGTCGCCGGCGACGTCGCCGAACTCCTTCATCTGGGTGAACACGTCGATCGCCAGGCCTTCGAGCGCCCGGTTGACACCGGCGAGGCGCAGGATCGGGTCGTTCGAGCAGGCCGCTTCGAACAGCACCGTGTTCTCGGCGAACTCGCCGAGTTCGGTGCCCATCCAGTCGGAGAGCTTGGCGCTGATCTCGACGTGGCGGGCTTCGTCCCATGCCTGGCGGGCCATGTCGAGCTTCAACTCGAACGGGATCGTGTCGTTGGTGCCGTCTCCGGCCGCGAAGTCGTGCGCCGTGCGTCCGGCGCCCTCGAGCGCCTGGATCTCGCCGACCATGATCCCGTGCATCAGGCCGCGGGCGGCGTCGGACGCGTCGTGGCGTTCCGGGGTGAGGCGCTTGGTGGCGCCGCGGCTCTTGGCCGACGACTCCTTGAGTTCGATCGCGGTGCGACCGTCCTTCATGCGTTCGGCCATGTTGGTCTGGACGAACCGCTCGTCGCGAGCGAGGTCCTCTACCGGAAAGAACTGACGCATCAGGCGCCCCCTTCAGTCGTGGTGCTGGCGGTCATCATATTCGTCATGCCGATGCTGTCGAGGCCGGTGATGCCACCGGCCTCGATCATCAGCGCCTCGAGTCGGGCCTGGTGGACCGCAGCCCGCTCGACGTGCTTCGGTGTGGTGATCAACGACTGCAGCAGCATCTCGCCGTCGCGCCAGTCGTCGAACTCGTCCTGGAGGATGAAGTTGATCGACCGGATCGTCGGTGCGTCGGTGATCTCGCTCGTGTTGTTGCGGTGGTAGGTGTACGCGGCGATGAACCGCGGGATCAGCACCCGGTAGACGCCGACCAGCTTCTCGATGGTCAGCTCGGGCGCTTCCGGTTCGGTCATCGCCGCGATGAACCGCTCCATCGCCTCGTTGGCGGGCACCGTCAGGCGTTCGGGCTTCATCTCGCGCAGCTCGGGAAGGCGCTTGTTCCAGAGGTCGGCGTGCCAGGCGTGGTGGTAGCAGTGGGTGCCGAGGCGCATCTTGACGTCGAGCTCGGGCACGGTGGCGACCCATCCGCCGAGCGCCTCGAACAGCTTCATCTCGGTCCACTTGTAGTTGCCGACGCGCCGGGCGGTCTCCTCGACGCTGAACGATCCGGGGATGTCGCGTCGATCCCACGGCGCGAACGGCGCCCGCGCGGTCGATTCGTGTGCGTCTGTCGCCGTGGTCGCCATCGCAAGGAAGCTACTGAACTCCAGCCGACCAGGCCGACCCGGACGGGCGATGAGCCACACCCGCCGATCTGGTGGATTCGCTCATCGCTGTCGTCTGACGCTGACGCTCGTGTGCTGCCGATGAGGGGAACCCCCGCATGGGGTGGGTTCGCATCATGGATGGGTTCGGGCGGGCTCAGGGGATCGGGCGGCCGGCAGCCCAGGCGGCTTCGGCGGCGCCGAGGTCGGTGGCGGGCTCGCCACCGGCGATGTACTCGAGGAGCATGCCCCGCCAGGGCCCGGTCGCCTCGAGCTTGCCGAGGATCGCGCTGACCCCCCACACCACCCGGTCGAGGATCACGAAGCTCGGCGGCATGTTGAGCTGCTCGATCACCGGCGCGTGCGGGCCCTGCACATCGAAGATCTTGCCGATCGTGTCGCGCATCCAGTCGCGGGTGAACGTGAACTCGTCGGTGAGGTACGGGATGTACGGACTCGACACGTAGTCGTACACGAGCGCCGGATCGAGGCCGTGCGACGGGGGGAGGAACCCGGACTCGACCATGGCGGCAACGAGCTGCTCGGGATCGCGGTCGATGATGATCGCGTCGACGGTCGGGCGCAGCGACTCCCACTCGCCCGGAGACCAGCGCTTCACCAGCCCGTAGTCGAGGAAGGTGACGCTGCCGTCGTGGTGGAACTTGTAGTTGCCGGGGTGCGGGTCGCCGTTGAAGATGCCGTGGCGCATGATCGCGCCCTGTGCGAATCGCCAGATGACCTCGGCGGCGCGCTGTTTGGTCGCGTACGTCTCGGTCGTGCGGAACTGGTCGAACGTCATCCCGTCGATCCACTCGGTGGTGAGCACCCGGCCGCTGCTCAGCTCCGGCACGAGCTTCGGGATCCTGACCCAGGGGTGGCCCTGGAACCGCGACTCGAACTCGGCGAGGTTGCCCGCCTCGATCGAGTAGTCGAGCTCCTCGCGCATCCGCTCGCGCAGTTCGTCGACGAGCCCCTTGGCGTCGAGGCCCTTGAGCATCATCGACGAGAACATGGCGTACATCACCTCGGCGGCGTCGAGGTCGCTCTCGATCGCCTCGTGCACGCCCGGGTACTGCACCTTGACGGCGACGTCGCGGCCGTCGTGGGTGATCGCCCGGTGTACTTGGCCGATCGATGCAGCCGCGACCGGCATGTCGGACCAGTCGAGGAACAGCTTCTCCGGCGGCTTGCCGAAGTCGCCCCGCACGACGTTGGCGGCCAGGGTCGGCGCCATCGGCGCGGCGTCGGCCTGAAGGGTGGCGAGTGCCTCCTGGGCGTCGTCGGGCAGCGCTTCGAAGATGAAGCTGATCAGCTGCCCCGCCTTCATCAACACGCCCTTCATCTCGCCGAGTTCCTTGGCGACGTCCTCGGCGGTGCGGATCGCGAACTGCTCGTCGAGCTGTGCCCGCCGCTCCTCGGCCGAGCCGATCCCGCGCACTCGTGACACGGCGAAGCGCGCCGAGTTCCGCGCCGACAGCTTCCACACCCGCGCCGAGCGGTTGAACCGGCTGGTCAGCGGCGACTCCTTCGCCTTCTGCGCCGCGGCGGCGAGGCCGGCGGCCAGGGCGACCACGGAAGCGAGGCCGGCGACGGCCTTGCCGCGCATCAGGCCCGCCGTGCCATCGGGTTGCGCACCAGGGTCTGCTCGGGGATCGCCTCGCCCGTGAACTCGTCGATCCAATAGGTGCCGTCTGCGAGCCGATTCAGGGCGGTCTCGACGTCGTGCAGGTCGCGCTCGATCGCGTCGAGGTCGACCTCCTCGCTCGACGACGGGCGAGATGTGTCTGACACATCGTGAACAGCGGGGGGCTCGTGCTGTGAGTCGGTCACGTCCCGAACGCTAGTCGGCGGGACCGAGGCCCCCGGTTGCCGCCCGTCGCCGCAGTGGGCGAACTCTCGGCGAACGCCGGCCGACCTGTTCGCGTTCTCGGAGGTCGTCGCAATAGGGTCGGATCGTGGAACGCAGTGACCGCACGAAGCGATCGCGTTGGAGGGAGTTCCCGCTCGCACTGCTCATGTTGGCGCCGTCGGCGGTGATCCTCGTCGTGTTCGTGCTGTACCCGCTCGGTCGGGCGGTGTGGCTCGGCCAGCAACGCTGCGACAACTTCGGCGGCAACTGCAAGTCGCAGGGTTTCGGTCAGTACGTCGACATCTTCCGTTCCACCGAGTTCCAGAACGCCCTCGTGGTGACCGTGAAGTTCGCGCTGATCACCGTGCCCCTCGGTCTGATCCTCGGCGTCGGCCTGGCCGTGCTCGCCGACAAGTACCTCCGCGGGATCGGCGTGTTCAGGGCGGTGTTCTCCTCGACCGTGGCCACCTCGGTCGCTGTCGCCAGCCTGATGTGGTTGTTCCTGCTGCAACCGTCGGTCGGCGCGCTCGCGAACGTCTCGTGGTTCAACTCGATGTTCCCGTCGGTGAAGGACCCGGGGTGGTTGCAGGATCCCGGCACGGCGCTCACCGCGGTGGCGCTGTCGAGCGTGTGGGCCGGCCTCGGCTTCACGTTCATCCTCGTCACCGCCGGGCTGCAGGGCATCCCGCGCGACTTCTACGAAGCTGCCGCCGTCGACGGCGCGGGCGGCATCCGCCGGTTCTGGTCGATCACCGTGCCGATGCTCGGCCCGACGCTGCTGTTCGTGCTGATCGTGCTCACCACGCGTGCGTTCCAGACGTACGGCGAGGTCGACCTGCTCACCGACGGCGGACCGCAGCCGCAGGACTCGACCACCACGATCACCTACTTCGTCTACGGGCAGAACTCGCCGATCCGCAACGACGCGGGGCTGCAGGCGGGTGCCGCCGTGCTGCTGTTCCTCGTGTTGCTCGTGTTGTCGGCGATCCAGCTCCGCGGCATCGGACGGCGGGTGCACTATGGCGACTGAGCTCCCGGCCGGGGTGCAGGGCGCTGTCGACACCGCGCTCGCGAGCCTCGACGAACTGCCCGAGTCGACCGATCGTGGACGCGGCCGAGGGCGAGACTTCGACGCGCCGGCCGGCTGGCGGCGCGTCGGCCGATACCTGCTGCTGGCCCTCGTGTCGTTCGTGGTGCTGTTCCCGATCTACACGACGGTGATCGCTGCCTTCAAGCCCAGCGACGCGTTCTTCGACCATCCGTTGCTGCCCGGGCCGTTCACGTTCGACGTGATCGTCGACGCATGGACCGCCGGCAATCTCGGGCGCTATCTCTTCAACTCGCTCGTCGTCGCCACGATCGTCACGGTGTTCCAGGTGGTGTCGGCGGTGCTCGCCGCCTATGCGTTCGCGTTCCTCCGCTTCCCGGGCCGCAACGTGTTCTTCGTGGTGTTCATTGCGACGCTGCTCGTCCCGCTCGAGGCGACGCTCGTCGTCAACTTCGACACCGTCGATGGTCTCGGCTGGTCGAACTCCTACATCGGTCTCGCGGTGCCGTTCCTCGCCACGGCGTTCGGCGTGTTCCTGATGCGGCAGGTGTTCCTCACGTTGCCGCTCGACCTTCGCGACGCCGCGGCGATCGACGGAGTGGGCCACTTCGGCTTCCTCTGGTACGTCGCCGTGCCGCTCGTGCGGCCGACGCTCGGCGCACTCGCGCTGTTCGGGTTCCTGGGCGCCTGGAATCAGTATCTGTGGCCGAACCTGATCATCAACGAGACCGAGATGAACACGGTGCAGTCGGGCCTGCGGGTGCTCTCCAAGTCGAACCTCGATCAACCCAACCTCGTGATGGCCGGCACGCTCGTCGCCGCGATTCCCGTCGTCATCGTCCTGCTCGTCTTCCAACGTCAACTCGTGCGCGGGCTCACCGCCGGCGCCGTGAAAGGCTGAATCCCATGTTCCCCTCCCGCCGTTTCCTGCCATTGATCGTGGTCGCCGGTGTCGGTGTCGCGGCCTGCTCGTCGGGCGAGTCCGCGCTGGAGTCCGGTGTCGACGATGTCACGACCGACGCGCCGGTCGAGGCCACCACACCCGACGACGGCACCACCTCGGGCACGGATGCCGGCACCGACACGACGGCGATGCCCACCACCACGGTGGCGCCGCTGGCCGACTTGGCGCCGTGCCCGACCGAAGCGCTCGACGCCGCCGCGGGTCCGGTCGACATCGTGTTCTGGCACGCGATGGCGAACGACCTCGAGCCCCCGTTGGTCGCGCTCACCGAGGAGTACAACGCGAGCCAGGACAAGGTGCGCGTCGAGCTCCAGAACCAGACCGGCTACGAATCGCTCCTCGACAAGTACATCAACGCCGGCCAGGGGAGCCGTCCGACGCTGGCGCAGTTCCCCGAGTACACGTTGCGTTCGATCGCCGACTCCGGCACGACCGTGCCGGCCGAGGCGTGTCTCGAATCGAGCAGCTTCGACACGTCGACCTTCGTGCCACGCACGCTCACCGCCTACGAGTACGAGGGCATCCAACGCGGGATGCCGTTCAACGTGTCCAACCCGGTCCTGTACTACAACCGCAAGATGTTCGAGGCGGCCGGCCTCGACCCCGACGATCCGCCGGTGAGCCTCGAGGAACTCCGTGCCGCCTCGGAGCAGATCGTGGCGTCGGGTGCGGCGCCGGTGGCGCTCGTGCTCGACTCGGGCCCGGACTCGGGTGGCGGCTGGTTCCTCGAGCAGTGGTTCGGTCGCGCGGGGGAACCGTTCGCCGACAACGGCAACGGGCGGATCGCTCCTGCGACCGAGGTGCTCTTCGACAACGAGTTGGGCGTGGAGTTGACCACGTTCCTGCAGACGATGATCGACGACGGGCTGGCGATGACGGTCGGGGACAATCCCGGGGGCCAGGACGCGTTCTTCAAGTTGGCCGACCAGACGACGCCGGGAGCGATGACGATGGCGACCTCCGCAGCGCTCGGCAGCGTGATTGCCGCGCTCGGCGGTGGGCTGGTGCCCGACCTCGGGCCGCAGGACATCGGTGTCGGTCCGATGCCGGGACCGGGTGAGACGCCGCAGGTGCAGGTGGGCGGCGCTTCGTTGTGGATCATGGCCGACAAGTCGCCGGAGGAGACGGCCGCCGCGTGGGACTACGTCACGTTCCTGATGCGGCCCGAGTCGCAGTCGCAGTGGGCGGCGACGACCGGCTACGTGCCGGTGCGCACCGACGCACTCGATCTCGAGCCGATTGCGTCGACGTACGCGAACGACGCGCGCTTCGCCGTGCCCTACGAGCAGCTGCTGTCCGGCGTCAACGATGACACGGCGAACGCTCCGGTGCTCGGCCCGCAGCGTGAGATCCGGGCGGAGACGTCACGGGCGATGGCTGCGATCTTCGGTGGCGCCGATCCCCAGACGGCGCTCACCGAAGCCGCCGATGCCAGCAACCTGCTGATCACCAGCTACAACGACCGCAACTGAATGAGACGCGGGGTCAGACCCCGCGTCTCATTCGGCCGGTAGGGTCGCTGGGATGGCTACCGCATTTCCCCCCCTCGACGGTTCCGCGCCCAAGACGCAGGACTTCACAGACGCTCCGGAGATGGGCATCGACCCGTCGAAGCGCTACACCGCCACCCTGTCGACGTCGATGGGCGACCTCGTCATCGCCCTCGACGCGGTCAAGGCGCCGAAGACGGTCAACAACTTCGTGTTCCTGGCGTTGCACCACTACTACGACGGTGTGATCTTCCACCGGATCATCAACGGCTTCATGTGCCAGGGCGGCGACCCCACCGGCACCGGCCGCGGCGGTCCCGGCTACCGGTTCGAGGACGAACTGCCCAAGCCGCGTGAGTACCAGATCGGATCGGTCGCGATGGCCAATGCCGGCCCGAACACCAACGGCAGTCAGTTCTTCATCGTGTCCGGCCCGTCCGGTGTCGGCCTGCCCCCGCAGTACAGCCTGTTCGGCCAGGTCGTGAAGGGCCTCGACATCGTCGACGAGATGCAGCGCGTCCCGACCGGTGGTGGCGACAAGCCGAAGACCGACGTGGTCATCAATTCGGTCGAGATCTCCGTCTCCGACGACTGACGGTCGGCGCCGTCGTTGGCGAAGTCCGCCGAGCTCTCCAACTCGCAGGCGCGGCGGCTCGCGCTCGGCGCCCAGGGCTTCACCGATCCGCGACCGACTGGACGCGTCGACCGTCGCCACCTGCGGCGTGTCGTCGATCGGATGGGTCTCATCCAGATCGACTCGGTCAACGTGCTCGTGCGCAGTCAGGAGCTGCCGCTGTTCGCGCGGCTCGGCGCGCACCCGCGCACGCTGATCGACGATGCCAGCCGCGCCGGCGAGCTCTTCGAGTACTGGGTCCACGAGGCCTGCCACGTGCCGGTGGGCCTCCACCCGTACCTGCGATGGCAGATGAACTCCGAACACCGATGGAAGGCGGTCGCCGCGCTGCGACATCGGCGTCCGGAGTTCATCGACCAGGTCAGGCTCCGCATCCGCGACGAGGGACCACTGGTCGCCGGTGACCTGCAGCAACGGGTGGGCCCCAAGGGCACGTGGTGGGATTGGGACGACGGCAAGATCGCGCTCGAGCACCTCTTCTACGCCGGGGAGGTCGCTGCGATCCGGCGTCCGAACGACTTCGCCCGTGAGTACGACCTCGCGCACCGGGTGATCCCGGCCGACATCCTCGCGCTGCCGACACCGTCGGAGATCGACGCTCGCAAGGAGCTGCTCGTGCGCGCCGCTCGCCATCACGGCGTCGCCACGTTCGAGGACCTCACCGACTACCACCGCCAGCGCAACCCGCCGTGTCGGCCGCTGATCCGCGAGCTGGTGGAGGAGGGTCGTCTCATCGAGACCTCGGTGGAGGGCTGGTCCAAGCCCGCCTACCTCCACCCGGACGCAGTGATGCCGCGGCGCGTGAAGGCGAGGGCGCTGCTCAGCCCGTTCGACCCGGTGGTGTGGAACCGTGACCGCACCGAGCGGCTCTTCGGCTTCCGCTACCGCATCGAGATCTACGTGCCCGCTGCGAAGCGACAGTACGGCTACTACGTGTTGCCGTTCCTGCTCGGTGACGAACTGGTCGCCCGGGTCGACCTGAAGGCCGACCGTGGTACCGGGCGACTCCTCGTGCAGAGCGCATTCGGCGAGCCGGGGATCGACGAGGTGCGGGTGGTGGCAGAACTTGCGGACGAACTCGCCGCGATGGCGAAGTGGCTCGGGCTCGAACGGGTCGAAGTGGTGCGACGGGGAGACCTCGCCGAGGCGCTCGACCGGGCCGTCAGTTCGTACAACCGCGCAGGTTGAACACGCCGCCATCGATGTCGGCGAAGGTGACGGTGTACTCCTCGGCGTCCAGCGTCATCTCGGCCTCACTGATCGACTGGCCGCCGGCGGTGGCATCGAGGGTGAGGTCGACTCCGGTCGACGGGTCGAACACGCCCGTGTACACGGCCGGTTCGAGACCCTCGGCCACCACGGTCACGATCGTGCCGCCGGTCTCCGGGTCGCAGTCGACGGCGACCACGATCTCACCGTCACCGCCGTTCAGGAGGATCTCGTCGTGGGACTCCGACGCGATGATCGCGTCGTTGTAGGCGCTGCCGGTGCCTTCCTCGGGGACGTCGACGGTGCCGTCGCTGTCGCTTCCGCAGGCCACGAGCGCCACCGCGATGGCGATGATCGCGCCGACGCGCCGCGCGGAGCGGGCCGGAGTGGACGAGGGGCTGGTCGTCGTTCTCATGATGCCCCTGACGGTATCGACCCGTGTGGTGTGTCGTCAGAGCACTTCGTCACGATCGCCGATCGTCAAGCCGAAGTCGGCGTCGCCCAACGGATCGTGCGGGTGATCGCGGCGCCGGCGGGCCGGAGGGCGATGGCCTCCGACACGGGCAGCCAGGGCAAGCGGAGGGGGAACCGGGTCCAGGCCGGCATCAACGCGATCGCCGACGCAGCGATCATCCCGTAGGCGGGCCGGGCGGCGAGCGGCAGCGGCGGCTGGATGAGCAGGTAGCGGGCAGCGTCGCGCGCCTCACGAGTGCCGGCGAGCTCGGGTCGGAACAGGTTCAGCCGATCGCGCAGCGAGGCCTCGGACTCGGGGGGGTCGATCACACCCAGCGCTCGCGCCACGACGGCGGCGTCGGCGACGTAGCGGTCGCGTTCGTTGCCGACGAGCGGTCGCTGGCCGTAGCGGTCGTGGGCGGCGAGGAAGCTGTCGAGCTCGGCGATGTGGACCCACTCGAGCAGGTGTGGATCGTTCGCCGCGTACGGCCGACCGTCCGAGGCCGTGCCGACGACTCGTTCGTGGACCCGGTGGACGGTGTCGACGGCACGCTGCGCCTGGCTGGCCGGACCGAACGTGGTTGCCGCGAGGAAGTCGGCGGTGCGCTGCAGCCGTCCCCACGGATCGGATCGGTAGTCGGAGTGCTGGGCGACTCCGGCCATCGCCAGCGGATGCAGCGACTGGAACAGCAACGCCCGCATCCCGCCGACGAACATCGACGCGTCGGCGTGGACCCGTCGGATCGGCGCATCCCCGTCGAACCATCCGGCTTCGTCGGTGTCGAACAACTCGGCGTGACGCGCGGGCGCGTCGGGCCCGATCACGCGCGAGCGGATCTGATCGCCCAACCAGGTGCGCAGGTCCATGGTCTCATCGTGCCACGCCCTCGTGAGTACCATCCGGACGTGCCCGAGGAAACGCCGACCGACTCTGCCGGAGAGGGCACAGCCGACTCCGACGGGCGACGCTTCGATCGTCGCGCCACCGACCGCACGCTGCCGCGATGGGCGCTCCCGGCGATCCTGATCTTCTGGCTCGGCTATCTGCTGACCTTCACGGCGCTCCACGTGTTCCACCGTTTGTCGAGCCTGCTCCTGCTCCTGCTCGTGTCGGTGTTCCTGTCGTTGGCGGTCGAGCCGGGCGTCAACCGGTTGGCGGCACGGGGGTGGCGGCGCGGGCGGGCCACGATCATGATCCTGCTCGGCGTGCTCTTCGCGTTCCTGATCTTCGTCGGCGCCGTCGGCACGCTCGTCGGTACACAGGTGGCCGAACTTCTCCAGGACTCCGATCGGTACATCACCGACACGGTCGGCTTCCTCAACGACAACTTCGGGACCAACATCGACCCCGAAGACGTCATCTCCGAGTTCAACGATCCCAACGGACGCGTGCAGGAGTTCATCCGGTCGCAGAGCGACGAAGCCGTCCGGCTCTCGCTCGCGGTCGTCGGGGTGATCTTCCAGGGCTTGTCGGTGCTGCTGTTCACCTACTACCTGGTCGCCGACGGCCCTCGACTGCGCACCGGGATCTGCTCGCGGCTCACACCCGCTCGTCAGGCCCGGGTGTTGCAGGCGTGGGAGCTGGCGATCACGAAGACCGGTGGGTATCTCTATTCCCGGGCGCTGCTCGCGCTCCTGTCGACGTTCTTCCACTGGATCGTGTTCCAGTCGATCGGCACGCCGGCCCCGATCGCGCTCGCGCTGTGGGTGGGTCTGGTCAGCCAGTTCCTGCCGGTGGTCGGCACGTACCTCGCCGGGATCCTGCCGGTGTTGTTGACGCTGGTCGACTCACCGCTCAACGCCCTGATCATCATCGTGTTCATCGTCGTGTACCAGCAGATCGAGAACTACTTCTTCGCCCCGCGCATCACGGCGCGCACGATGGAACTCCACCCGGCGGTCGCGTTCGGTGCCGCGCTCGGCGGCGCCTCGTTGCTCGGGTTCGTCGGTGCGCTCTTGGCGCTTCCTGCCGCAGCGATGGTTCAGGCGTTCGTCAACGAGTGGGGGAATCGGTACGACGTGGTCGACAGCCACCTGACGGCGATCCCGCCGCCGAAGAACCAGCGGCCGAAGAACGGCGACCCGCCGCCCGAGCCGGAACCGGCATGACCCGATTCGACGATGCATTCGCACCGATCGCCGTGGCGACGCGCAGCGGATTCGACGAATCGCTCCATCACGGCGCCGGTGTCGCCGTCGGCACGGACGGAGCGATCGTGGCTGCGGTGGGTGATCCTTCGCTCGTCGTGTACCCCCGGTCGTGCCTCAAGCCGATGCAGGCCGACGCGATGATCGCGCTCGGTCTCGAATTGCCCGACGAGCTCCTCGCGGTGGCCTGTGCCAGCCACGACGGCGCACCCATGCACCTCGAGGCCGTCGCAGCGATCCTGTCGACCGTCGGCCTCGGCGAGGCCGACCTGCAGAACACGCCCGCCCGGCCGCTCCACGCCCCGTGCTCGGTGGACGCGCCGTCGTCGTTGCGGCAGAACTGCTCCGGCAAGCATGCGGCGATGCTGGCGACGTGTGTCGTGCGAGGCTGGCCGACGGTGTCGTACCTCGACCGCGACCACCCACTCCAAGTGGCGATCACCGCGCATCTGGAGGACCTCGGTTGCACGGTCCACCACGTCGGCGTCGACGGGTGCGGCGCGCCGACCCACGCGCTGGCCCTCGACGACCTCGCCCGGGTGTTCGGCACCCTCGCGTCGGGCGACGCCGCGGTGGCCCGGGCGATGCGGGCCAACCCGGACATGGTCGGAGGTTCGGAGCGCGATGTCTCGCTGTGGATGGGAGCGGTGTCCGGCCTGATGGCCAAGGAGGGCGCGGCCGGGGTGATGGCGGTGGGTCTGGGCGACGGCCGAGGGGCGGCGTTCAAGATCGCCGACGGGTCGGACCTCGCACGCCGCGCGGTGACGCCCGAGGCGTTGCGGAACCTGGGTGTCGATGTCGACGGCGCCGGCGCGGACACCCGTGACCGGGTGGCGGTGCCGATGCTCGGCCACGGCGAGCCGGTGGGTCGGATCGATGCACTGCGGTGGACGTCGTGCAGTTCCTGACGCTCGATCGCGACTCGTTCACCTACGGCGCGTCGCAGCCGGTGGCCCCGCTGGTGCGTCGCGTGATCGCCGAGAACCCGTCGAAGTTCACCTACCACGGCACGGGCACCTACATCGTCGGTGGCGACGAGCACGGGCGCGGCGACGTGGTGGTCATCGACCCGGGGCCGAAGCTCGACAGCCATCGCGACGCGCTGGCAGCAGCGCTGGAGGGCTGCACCGTGCGGGCGATCCTGGTCACGCACTGTCACGCGGACCACTCCCCGCTGGCGGCCTGGCTGTCGGCCGAGTCGGAGGCGCCGACGGTCGCGTTCGGTCCGCACGGTGACGACGAGTGGGACATCGGCGAGGATCCCGTCGTCGACGGGGCCGAGGAGGACTCGGCGTCGGTCGATGATCCGACGGCCGAGCCCGTCGTCGAGGAGTCGACCGACCGCGACTTCGTGCCCGACGTGGTGGCGGTCACCAGCGACGTGGTGGCTGCAGCCGACGGGTGGGTGATCACCGGGCTGCACACGCCGGGACACACGTCGAACCACCTGTGTTTCGCGCTCGACGACGGTGCGCATCGCACGCTGTTCACCGGTGACCACGTGATGGGATGGAGCACGACGGTGGTCTCGCCGCCCGACGGCGACATGGCCGCCTACCTCGACTCGTTGCGTGTGGTGGCCGGCCGGCACGACGACCTTGCGATCCCGACGCACGGCCCGCCGATCCCTGATCCGTCCGCGTTCGTCGACGAGCTGATCGCACACCGCCTCGAGCGCGAACGTCAGGTGCTCGAGGCCGTTCGGAGCGGCCTCACCACGATTCCCGAGATGGTCGAGGTGCTGTACGCCACCGTGCGCAAGGAACTCCACAAGCCGGCGCGCCGCAGCGTGCTCGCACATCTCGTCAAGCTCGTCGACGACGGCACGGTCGTGGTCGACGGCGCGTCCCGCCCCCGCCTCGACGCCACCTACCATTCCCACTGACCACCCCACTGACGATCACCTCAGGGGTCGGACCTGCCATGTGCTCGCCCGCGACTGGCGGTGGGTTCGCGCCCGCGGGAACATGGCCGGGTGAATCGACGTCTCGCCGTGCTCCTGCTCGCCGTTCTCGCCGTCGCCGCCGCGTGCAGCTCGGATGACGGCGGCGCCGTCTCGACGGCGACGACCACCGCAACCGCCGTCGAGACGGCCGATGTCACGCCGACCACGGAAGCGCCCGCCGCCGCCGCCACCGTGGGCGAGTGGACGTCGATCCCCGGCGGTGACGACTGTCGGTGCTCAGACGGCAGCCCCTTCGAGATCTGGGAGCGACCCGCGGACCCCACGAAGGTGATGCTCTACTTCGAAGGAGGCGGTGCCTGTTTCAGCGCCGCGACGTGCGTGCCCTTCATCCCGACGTACACCCGCAATCTCGAACTCGGTGTGGCCCCCGATCGAGGCGGCGTGTTCGACGAGACCAACCCGGAGAACCCGATCGCCGACTACTCGATCGTGTACGTGCCCTACTGCACCGGTGACGTGCATCTCGGCGACAGCGTCACCGAGTACTCCGACACGGTGACGGTCGACCACAACGGCTTCCCCAACGCCGACAAGGGGCTCCAGACCGTGCTCGCCAACTACCCCGATGTCGAGCAACTGCTGGTGGCGGGCTCCAGCGGCGGTTCGATCGCGACGCCGACCTTTGCCGGGCTCGCCGCCGACGAACTTCCCGACACCGAGATCGTCACCTTCGGCGACAGCTCGGCCGCCTACCCGGACGTTCCCGCATTGAATGCTGAGATCGGCGGCGCGTGGGGCGTGCTCGAGAACATTCCGGACTGGCCGGTCAACGATGGCCTCACGGCCGAGGAGTGGAGCTTCCCGGGCCTGTACGTCCAGGCGGGCTCGGAGCATCCCGACATCACCTTCGGCCGTTTCGACTACGCCTACGACGGCGTCCAGGCGATCTTCGCCGGGCTGGCCGGCATCGCCGCGGACGACCTGCTCGGCTTCATCGAGCAGACCGAGTCCGACATCGAGGCCGACGGTGTGCCGATCGCCTCGTACATCGCGCCGGGCACGTCCCACACGATTCTGGGCAGCGACGGGTTCTACGACATGGAGGTCGAGGGTGTACGCCTCGTCGACTTCCTGGCCGCACTGGTCGCAGGTGACGTGCCCGCCGACGTGCGGTGCGTCGACTGCCAACGACCCGCCTGATCACATCGGGGGTCGACGCCGTCAGATGCCGTCGGCGGCAGCGGCGCCCGCAGCGTCCTCTTCGGTCGGGGCGGTCGCCGCGGCCCGGAGCCGGGCGAACACGTCGGGCGGTTCGCGCCACGGATCGGCGAGCGTGCCGGCGCGTGCGTCACGGATCGTCGACCACACACGTTCGGGCGTGCACGGCAGGTCGATGTGGCGCACCCCGAGGTGGGCGACGGCGTCGATGACAGCGTTCTGCACCGCAGGGGTCGACCCGATGGTGGCCGCCTCGCCGATGCCCTTCGCCCCCAGCGGGTTGAGCGGCGTGGGCGTCTCGGTCGAGAGCGTCTCGAACGACGGCAGCTCGGCAGCGGTCGCGATGCCGTAGTCGGCCAGGTTCGACGTGACCGGGTTGCCGTCGCTGTCGAAGCTGACCTCCTCGAACAGCGCCTGGCCCACGCCGGCCGCGATGCCACCGTGCTGTTGGCCCTCCACGAGCAGCGGTGCGAGCACCGTGCCGCAGTCGTCGACGGCCACGTGGCGCAGGAGCCGCACCTTGCCGGTGTCGGCGTCGACCTCGACCACGGAGATGTGGGCGCCGAACGGGAAGGTGGCGCCGTCCTGGTGGAAGTCGAACTCGCCGTCGAGTTGCTCGCCGACGTCGGCTGCACGTGCGGCGAGGTCGCCCCACGTGAGCGCCTGGGCGGGTACGCCCGCGACACCGATCGTTCCCGCTGCGGTGTCGACGACGATGTCGGCTGCATCGGCCTCGAGCAACCGGGCGGCCAGCTGCTTGGCCTTGGAGACCATCGCCTCGGTCGCGCCGCGCACGGCCGAGCCGCCGAGCTGCAGCGATCGTGACCCGCCGGTGCCCCCGCCGGTGCGCACCCGGTCGGTGTCGCCGTCGACGAGGGTGATCCGCTCCACCGCGATCCCGGTCTGGTCGGCGACGAGCATGGCGTATGCGGTCTGGTGTCCCTGCCCGTGCGACTGGGTGCCGGCGTAGATCGTGGCCGAGCCGTCGTCGTGGACCTCGATCGCGCCGAACTCGTCGGCGCCGCCGCCGGCGGTGATCTCGACGTAGGCCGCCACACCGATCCCGAGCAGCCGATGGTCGCCGTTCGCTCGGCGCTCGACCTGTTCGGCCCGGAGTTCGGCGTAGCCGGCCGCCTCCGCGGCCCGTTCGAGTGGGAGCAGGTACCGGCCCGAGTCGTACGTGTTGCCGGTGAGCGTGCGGAACGGGAAGACGTCGTCGCCGAGGAAGTTGCGTCGCCGGATCTCGATCGGATCGATGCCCAGCTCGAGCGCCGCCTGGTCGACGAGCCGTTCGAGCAGTGCGGTCGCTTCCGGCCGGCCGGCGCCGCGGTAGGCGCCCATCGGCGTCGTGTTGGTGACGGCCACGGCGACGTCGAACTCGATGGTCGGGAAGGCGTAGGTGCCCTGGGCCATCCGTCGGGTGCCGCCCGGCAGGAACGCGCCGACCGACGGGTACGCGCCGGCGTCGCCGATCAGGCGCACCTTCAATCCGGTGAAGTCGCCGTCGGCGGTGCAGCCGAGCTCGGCGTACTGGATCTGGCCGCGGCTGTGGGGGAGCGCCTTCATGTCGTCGCTGCGCGGGGGCACCCACACCACGGGCCGGCCGGTGCGTCGCGCGGCAGCGGCCACCACCGAGTACTCGGCGTGGATGCCGGCCTTGCCTCCGAATCCGCCGCCGACCTGCGGCGTGATCACGCGGATGTCGGCCGGGTCCATCCCGAGTGCGCCTGCGAGTTGACCGTGCAGCCCGTGCGGCATCTGGGTCGATGCCCAGAAGGTGAGCCGTCCGTCGGAGCCCACCTCCGCCGCGCAGCAGTCGGGCTCCATCGGCACCACGGCCATGCGCTGGTTGACGTAGCGCCCGCGCACCACGACGTCGGCGATCGACAGGTCGGTTCGCGGTTTGTCGAGGATCACCGTGGCCTCGTTCGAGCCGTGCTCGGCGAAGATCGGCTCCGCTCCGATTGCGAGCGCGCCCTCGGCGTCGATGTGTGCAGGCAGTTCGGTGATGTCGGCCCACACCATCTCGGCGGCATCCTCGCCCTGCTCGAAGGTCTCGGCGAGCACCACGGCGATCGGCTCGCCGACGAATCGCACCTTGCCGTCGGCCAGTGGCGGGCGACGGAAGTCCTCATGGACGACGGCGAACCCGTGATGCGGCGCGACACCGAGTGTGTCGGCCGTGAGGATCTCCACGACGCCCGGCATCCCCGCAGCGTCCTCGACGTGGATCGTGCCGATCGAGCCGTGAGCCACGTCGGAGCGCACGAAGACGGCGTGCAACCGATCGGGGAGATCGAGATCGGCGAGGTACGTGCGGCTGCCGGTGAGCAGACCTGGGTCCTCGGTTCGCAGCACGCGAGTGCCGAGGATCGAGCCCGGCCGATCGATCGGTGGTGTCGGCGAGGGATCGATCATGTCGGCCGAACCTAGCTTCGATCGAGAGCGCGGGTCGGACCCCGTCGCGACCCGACCCGGCCCTCACCCGATAGTGGAGCCGCCGAGCGCTTCGATCACCGGCTGGGCCAACGCCCGGCCGTATCGATACGCCCCGCTCGACCACACCGGGCAGTTGTCGGTGACGCCCTGGACGGCGTCGCCGCTGACCGGGCAGAAGTGGACCCCGTCGGGTGCCCGGACGACGTTGACCGGGAGTCCGTCGGAGTTGTAGCCGCCTTCGCACGGTTCCGACGACAGGCAGGGCAGGGTGATCGTGTAGCTGTCGTCGGCGAGCACCGCGGCGCCGGCATCGGCGTACCACACGCCGTCGTGGCCAGCGGCCACCTCGCGGTAGAGATCGTTCATCCGTCCCACCGCCGCCGATGTGGGCCCCGACACCGGGGCTCCGGCGAAGACGACGTGGGTCCCGATCGGCGCAAACGTCGAGATCACCGTGGCGGCGTCGATGGCGTAGCGCTCGGTGATCGCCGGCCCGATCACCGGTACGCCACTCGCGTCCTGCATGCAGGGGGTGAAGCTGTTTCCGCTGAACTCGACCACGACGATGCCGGGCGCCATCGATGCGGCATCGGCGGCCATCGCGTCGAGCCAGTCGCAGATCGCCGTACCGCCGAAGGTCCGGGTGTGCACGGCCACGTCGGGCCGGTCGGCGAACGACTCCACGAAGGACTCGCGGGACTCCCAGGCGAGCGAGTCGCCGTACAGTACGACGACGGGTCGGGTGAGCGGTCCGATCGTGTCGACGACCGCCGGGACGGGCGGTTCGGCGACCGAAACGGTGTCCGGTGCCGGCGGTGCGACCACGGCGGTGTTCTCGCTCGCGGTCTCGGCCGGCGCCTGCCGCATGGCCGCGGCCTGCGCTCTGGCGTTCGTCGACGACGGTCGGGGTGGCCGTCGCGGTCGAGTTGGTCGGCGTGGCGACCGGTGGGATCCCGGCAGCAGGTCCCGCAGCGCCACGGCCGGCGGACGGATCGCCGCTCGCGAACAGCAGCCCGATCATCAGCAGGGCGATCGTCGCGACGGAGGCCCAGCCTGCCAGGCGGCGACGGATGTCCTCGGGCGGATGCACCTGGACAGGGTCCGCCCATTCGGCGAACGTGACAAACCCCGTGCGCACACATGAACTGTGCGCTCGGCGACACAACCGGGGCGGGCTCGTCACCGAGCCAACTACGGTCACGGGCATGAGCGACCGCTCGTCGTCACCGTCTTCGGCACCGGACTGGAGACAGCTCAGCTCGATGGCCGGGCTCGACGAGCGCGAGCTCCGCTCGGCCTGCCGTCGCCGCCGGTACTCGCGCAACGAGGTGATCTTCCACGAGGGTGATCCAGCGGGTGCGCTGCACCTGATCGACAGCGGGCACGTGACGATCCGCCTGACGACGCTGTTGGGCGACGTTGCGATCGTCGACGTGCTCCAGGACGGTGATTGCTTCGGCGAATGGGCGCTCGTGCACGGTGCCGGTGAACGGTCGGCGGCTGCGGTGGCGCTCAGCCGAGTCGAGACGCTGACGCTCGATCCCGGGAGTTTCGAACGCCTGAGCGAGGGACGACCGGAGACCAGCCGCTTCCTGATGTTGGTGTTGAGCGAACGTCTCCGCGCAACGAACCAGCAGTTGCTCGAGGCTCGCTACGCGTCGGCCGAGGAGCGGATCCACCGCTGCCTGTATCGGTTGGCCGGGCAGTTCGACGCGTTCGGCGGCGATCCGATTCCTCTCACGCAGTCCGACATCGCGTCGATGACCGGCACCACGAGATCGACGGCGAACCGACTGCTGCGGCAGGCTGAACGTCACGGGATGATCACCACGGGCCGAGGCCGGATCCACGTCGTCGACGCCGAGGCGCTCCGCCGCCGAGCAGCCCCCGCAGCAGCGTTCTCGTGAACGAGAGCGCGGCCAGGACGCGCATGTGTTCACGAGTTGGCCAGACTGGCGCACGATGACCGTCAAGTTGCTCGGCGTGCCCTACGACGCCCACTCGTCGTTCCTGCGCGGGCCGGCGCTCGCGCCCGCCGCGATCCGTGCCGCGCTCCACTGCGGTTCGGCCAACTGGTGCAACGAATCCGGCCTCGACCTCGACCCGTCGGTGACCGACGCGTGGATCGACCTGGGAGATCTCGAGTTGTCCGCAGAGCCGGGCGAGGCCGCCGACGTCCTGGCGACGGTCCGTGGGTCGGCGGCCGCGGCCATCGCCGACGGGTCCGGCCTGCTGTCGTTCGGCGGTGACCACATCGTGACGTGGCCGCTCGTCCAGGCGATCAGCGACCGCCACGAGGGCCTCACGATCGTCCACTTCGATGCGCACCCCGACCTCTACGACCACCTCGACGGCGACCGGTTCTCGCACGCCTGCCCGTTCGCCCGGATCATGGAGGAGGGGCGCGCCGCCCGCCTGCTCCAGTTCGGGATTCGCACGATGAACCCCCACCAGCGCGCCCAGGCCGAGCGTTTCGGTGTCGAGGTCCACGAGTTCCGCGACTGGGACGGGGTGATCCCACCGCTGGCCGGCCCGGTGTACGTGACGGTCGACCTGGACGCGCTCGATCCGGCGTTCGCGCCGGGCATCTCGCACCACGAGCCGGGCGGGATGTCGACTCGTCAGTTGCTCGATTCGCTCCGCCAGATCGGCGACAGCGGTGCCGCGGTGATCGGGGCCGACGTCGTGGAGCTCAACCCGACCCGCGACCTGAACGAGATGACGGCGATGGTCGCCGCCAAGGTCGCCCGCGAACTGCTCGGGCTGCTGATCACGACGCAGCGCTGACGTCTCGGCCCCGTGGCCCGCTTCGGTGGGCGGCTGCGCCGAGGACGAGGCCGAGCGCGGGCACCGCCATCGAGATCCACAGGGCCGCCTGGTAGCTCCCGGCGATCGACTTGACCAGGGCGAACAACGCCGGGCCGACCGCGCTGCCGATCACCAGTGCGCTCATCTGCAGGCCGGCGATCGACCCGAGATGTCGCCGGCCGAACAGCCGGGGGAGCGCCGCCGACGTCAGCGGCCCGAAGCACCCCTGCGACACACCCCATGCCACGATCGCCACCACCGCGAACGCCGGCGTGTCCAGGCGCCCCACGGCGAAGTACATCACGAGTTGGGCGACGCTCATCGCTGCGGCGATGAGGAGCGGCGACACGATGTCGACCAGCCACCCGCCGACGAGGGTGACGGGCACGCTCACCAGGGCGATCGGCAGGAAGATGCGCACGATCTCGTCGTCGGTGAGACCGATCTCGGCGCCGAAGTCGACGATGTGGAACGTCAGTGCCGTCGAAGTCGCGCTGAGCGCCGCGATCGGTGCGACGATCGCCCAGAAGCGCACGTCTCGGATTGCGGCCTCTCGCGTCAGGTCCTCGTCGGTGCCGACGATCACCGGCCGGTCGTCGTCCGGGTCGGCGAGCCCTCCGTCGATGACGAGGCCACAGCTCTCGGGGGTGTTGCGGTACAGCAGGACGATCATCGATCCGACCGCGACGGCCAGCACCACGGCCAGCAGCCGCCACGCCCAACGGAAGCCACCGAGGTCGATCAGTGCGAGCAGCAGCACCGGGCTGGCGGCGAAGGCGAAGCTCATGAACGTGCCGGCCACCGAGCTGACGAGCCCGCGTCGCCGGTCGAACCACTGGGCGATCATCGTTCTCGACGACAGGGTCAGTAGACCCTGCCCGGTGAAGCGGAGGAAGCCGAACCCGACGCTGAGCACCACGATCCCGACGACCGCGTTCATCGGACCGACGAAGCTGAAGCCGACCAGCACACCCGCGAGCCCCATCGTGGCCGACCACGCGACCACTCGGGCACCGTGTCGATCGATGGCTCGCCCGCCGCGCGGCAGGAGGAACCCGCTCGACCCGGTGCCGATCAGGTAGGCGATCGAGAGCTGCAGCCTCGTGAGACCCGTGCTGTCGGTGAGATGGTCGGTGAAGACGCTGACGCCTGCGGTCTGGCCGGGTACCGAAGCGATCATGCCCAGGGTGCCCGCAACCACCACCACCCACCCGTAGTAGAAGCCGAAACGCGCGGGATCGAACGGCCATCGGCTGGTTGCGCGGCCGCGTCGAGCGGCGCCCGCCGAGGTGTCGACGGTCAACGGTTCGTACCGGGGTGGCGGGTCACCGGTGCAAGCGTACGGACGTCCCAACAGACCCGCCTTGTCGTGAACAACAGCGCGCCCGGGCCGTGCACGTGTTCACGAGATCGCTGGTTGCGGGCGCGGGTCGGTCGGGTGGCTACTGTCGGCCGGGGGCATCGGGGGATGCGCAGACAACCGACGGAGGAGATGAGTGACACTGGCAGCGGCACTGATCGAGAGCCTTGCTTCGTTGGCTCGCTCGGTGTCGCTCGCCGATGGTGACGTACTCGTCGAGCAGGGCGATGCGGCCGACAAGGTGTACTTCATCGAGTCCGGTGCGGTTGCCGCATCGAAGTCCACGCCGCAGGGTGAGGTGCTCGTCGGGACGGTCGAGGCCGGTCAGGTGATCGGCGAGGTCACCGTGGTGGCCGGCGGGCTGCGTACCGCGACGCTGCGAGCGGTCGGTCCCGTCGAGGTGTTGGAGTTCGAGCGGAGCGACTTCGAGGCGTGGCTCAACAGCCACCCCGAGATCGCCGACAGCGTGTCCGACGAGGCGCGTGAGCGCGTCGATCGGACGAACGTGGCCACGATGGTCGCCGAGCTGATGGGCAGCAGCGATCGTGAACTCGTCCAGCAGGTGGTCGACCGCGTCGAGTGGCGACGACTCGCAGCCGGCGAGGTGCTGTTCCGCGAGGGTGACGTCGCCGATGCGGCGTACTTCATCGTCGGCGGACGGGTGATCGTGCTGGCGGACGACGACGACGGAAACGAGCAGCTGATCGCCGAACTCGGCCGCGGTGAGGTGGTCGGTGAACTCGGCCTGCTCGACCGGGCGCCGCGATCGGCGACGGTACGCGCCGTCCGTGACACCACGCTGGCGTCGTTCTCGACCACGACGTTCGAGGAGCTCGTCGCCACGTCGCCGGCGATGATGCTCAACGTCACGCGCGGCATCCTCACCCGAATCCGCAAGCCGACCCAGCGCCGCTTCGACCGTGCCGCGTCGCTCACGATCGCCGTCACCGCTCCCGGCGATGCCGACGCGATCGTCGCCGAGATCGTCGAGGAGATCGCACGGTTCGGCACCGCCAAGCACCTGTCGAGTGCCAGCGTCGACCGGGTGCTCAACCGCACGGCGATCTCGCAGGCCGCCACCGACAACGTCGGGGTGCCCCGGCTCGCCGAGTTCATGCACGAAGCCGACGTCGGCAACGACCACGTCGTGCTGCAGACCGATCGTGAGATGTCGCCGTGGACGCGGCGGGCGCTTCGTCAGGCCGATCGCGTCCTCGTGGTGTGCTCGCCGAACCCGGACGCCGCCGAGCGTGCCCTGATCGGCGAGCTGTTCGGCACGGTCGACGATGCGAGCCACGTCGCCAGGATGCTCGCCGTCCTCCATCCGTCCTCGGTCGACCGTCCCCGCGGAACCGGATCGCTGATCGCGCAGTGGAAGGTCGACGACGTCGTCCACGTCCGCAGTGGATCCGCCGCCGATCTCGCCCGCCTGGCGCGCCTTGCCAGCGGCCACGGCTACGGCCTGGTGCTCAGCGGTGGTGGCGCGAGGGGGTTCGCCCACCTCGGCGTGCTGCGGGCGCTGCGTGAGCAGGGCATCCCCGTCGACGAGGTGGCCGGGTGCTCGATGGGCACGGTCGTCGCCGCAGCGATCGCACTCGGCCTCGACGGCGACGAGCTGATGGTGCGCGCCGAGCAGCAGTTCCACCGGTTGCTCGACTACACGCTGCCGATCGTGTCGCTCGTGAAGGGGGCCCGCATCAGCCGCAACATCGACGAGACGTTCGGGACCTGGGACATCGAGGACCTGTGGCTGCCCTTCTACTGCGTGTCGACCAACCTCACGAAGTCGCGTCTCGAGGTGCATCGCCGGGGCAGCACGGCGCTGGCGATCCGGGCGAGCGTGGCGATCCCCGGTGTCCTGCCACCGGTGCCGTACCAGGGTGACCTGCTCGTCGACGGCGGTGTGCTGAACAACCTGCCGTTCGAGGTGATGCGCGACAACAGCACGATCGAGACGATCGTCGCCGTCGACGTCGCCCCGGATCAGGGTCCGCGCGCCCGGTCGGACTACGGCATGTCGGTCTCCGGCTTCCAGGCGTTGGGTGCGTCGCTGCGCCGGACGAAGTCGCACTACCCGAGTGTGACGTCGGTGCTGCTGCGCAGCATGCTCACCGGCGCCGTGCGGAACCAGAAGGCGTCGATGCAGGACGGTTCGGTCGACCTGCTGCTCACACTGCACCTGCCGGGCGTCGGGCTGTTGGAGTTCGATCGCTCGCAGGAGGTGGCCGACGCGGGCTACGAGGCGTCGAAGGCGACGATCGACCACTGGGTTGCGTCGCGGCCCGAGTTGGGGGTGCACTGATGCTGTTGTTGACCTTTCGTGACCTCGCGTATCGCAAGGTGCGGTTCATCGTGGTGACGATTCTGGGGGCCGTCGTGTTCGCGTTGCTGTTCGTGATGACCGGTCTCGTCAACCAGTTCAACCTCGAACCAGCGGACACCGTCGAGCAGTTCGGTGCCGACGAGTGGGTGCTGCCGGAAGGTGTGTCGGCTCCGTTCACGTCGGTGTCGGTGATGCCGGCGGCCGCACTCGACACCGTCGACGCCACCACGAAGGCGCCGGTGGTCATCACCCGGTCGAGCGTCGCCCAGGGCGATCTCCCCGAGGAGGTCGTGCTGGTCGGTTTCGAACCGGACGGGCTCGGAGCGCCGCAGGTGGTCGAGGGCCGAGTTCCCGTCGCCGAGGGCGAGGTGGCGCTCGACCGCACGCTCGACATCGAGGTCGGCGAGGAGGTCACCGTCGCCGGTGCCCCGTTCACCGTGGTCGGGCTGACCGAGGCGACGACGGTCCTCGCCGGCATCCCGTTCGCCTACCTCGACTTGCCCGAGGCGCAGATGCTCGCATTCACCTCGACCGACGTGATCAGCTCCGTACTGGTCGCCGGCGACGTCGGACCATTGCCCGCCGGCCTCGTCTCGCTGGCGTCCGACGACGTGGTGGCCCAGACACTGCAACCGCTCGAGGGTGCGATCGCCTCGATCGATCTCGTGCGGGCACTGTTGTGGATCGTGGCGGCGATCATCGTCGGCGCCGTCGTCTACCTGTCGGCGCTCGACCGCCAACGCGACTTCGCCGTGCTCAAGGCCGTCGGCGCGTCGAACGCCTCGCTCCTCGGCAGCCTCGCTCTGCAGGCCGTCTTGATCGCGCTGGGCGCCGTCGTACTCGCAGCGATCATCCAGGTGTTCCTCGCCCCGCAGTTCCCGCTTCCGGTGACCGTTCCGTCGAGCGCCTTCTGGCAGCTTCCGCTCCTGGCGGTGGTGATGGCGCTCGCCGCCGGAGCGATCGGGATGCGCAAGGTGCTCAGATCCGATCCGTCGCAAGCGTTCTCGGGGGCAGCATGACTGTTGGGCCACTCACCGTCAGCGATCTCGTCGTCGAGTTCGTTCACGACGGCTACGCCATCCGCCCGCTCGACGGGCTGTCGTTCCAGGCGCAGGCGGGCGAACTCGTCGTGCTGCTCGGCCCGTCCGGGTGCGGGAAGACCACGCTGCTGTCGTGCCTCGGAGGGATCCTCACGCCGACGTCGGGCACCATCCGTATGGGAGATGTCGACGTCACGGCCATGCGCGGCAAGCAGCTCGATGCCTATCGACGCGACGACATCGGCTTCGTGTTCCAGGCCTTCAACCTGATCCCGTCGTTGACCGCTCGGGAGAACGTCGCGGTGCCGCTCACGTTGACGGGCCACCGCCGCCACGAGGCGTTCGCCCGTGCCGACGAGCTGCTCGAGAAGGTCGGCCTCGCCGAGCGAGCGCACCATCTGCCGAGCAAGTTGTCGGGCGGCCAGATGCAGCGCGTCGCCGTCGCTCGCGGGCTGGGCCACAACCCGCCGCTGCTGCTCGCCGACGAGCCGACGGCGAACCTCGACCACATCCAGGCCGAGGCGATCATCCGGCTGCTGCAGAGCCTGCGCGACGACGGTCGGATGATCGTGGTGTCGACTCACGACTCGCGGCTCGTGCCGATCGCCGATCGGATCGTGCAGATGGTGCCGCCCGATCAGCACGAGGAACGGCCGACCCGCGACGTCACGTTCAGCGCGGGCGAGTCGATCTTCGAGCAGGGCGACCCGGCCGACCTCGTCTACGTGATCAAGTCCGGTGAGGTCGACGTGCTCCGCGTGCTCGCCGACGGTGGGGAGGAACTGCTCACGAAGCTCGGTCCAGATCAGTACTTCGGTGAGCTGGGCCCGTTCCTCGGCTTTCCTCGATCGGCGTCGGTGCGGGCCACGACCGACGTCGTGCTCACCGCC
>CALOFW010000012.1:0-864611 GCA_942492715.1 Ilumatobacteraceae bacterium
GAGGCGCCGTTCCCGCAACGGTCCGACGATGGCCAACCGGTCCCCGGTTCAAGCATGACGCTCGGCCACGACTCGGTCGTCGTCGTCACCGGCGCGGCGGGCAGCATCGTGTCGGCGATCACCGCCGACCTCGCCGCCGCCTCGGGCGGCACGTTCCACCTGCTCGACCTGACCCCGACGCCTGACCCCGGCGACCCCGATCTCGAGGTGTTCCGTGCCGACCGCAACGGTCTGAAGGTCACGATCGCCGAGCGGATGAAGGCAGCCGGTGAGCACCCGACGCCGGTGACGATCGAGCGCGAGCTCGCCCGGTTCGAACGCCTGAACGCCGCACTCACCGCGATCCAGTCCGTGGAGGCCGCCGGCGGGACGGTTCACTACCACTCGGTCGACCTGACCGACGCCGACGCAGTCGCCACGGCGATCGACGACGTGCGCCGCCTCAGTGGCCGCATCGACGTGCTGCTGCACGCCGCCGGTCTGGAGATCAGCCGCAACCTGCCCGAGAAGGAACCGCGCGAATACGACCTCGTGTTCGACGTCAAGAGCGACGGTTGGTTCAACGTGTTCCATGCCGCGCAGGACATGGAGATCGGTGCGACCGTGGTGTTCTCGTCGGTCGCCGGACGGTTCGGCAACCAGGGCCAGACCGACTACTCGGCAGCGAACGACCTGCTGTGCAAGATCACCAGCAACTTCCGCCGCAGCCGACCGGAGACCTGCGGGCTCGCGCTGGACTGGACGGCGTGGGGTGTGCATCGGCATGGCGACCCGTGGATCGATCCCCAAGATCATGGAGATGGCCGGCGTGCAGATGCTGCCCCCCGAGGCGGGGGTCGCATGGATCCGGCGCGAGCTGGTGTCGAGCGAGTATCGGGGCGAGGTGATCGTCGCCGGGGTGCTCGGCATGATGGCGGCCGAGTACGACGATCGTGGCGGTGTCGATCTCACCTCCGTGGTCGGCGACGGGGCCGACCACGGACCGATGATCGGGCACGCCACGGTCAGTGTCCACAACGGCGTCGTGGTCGAGACGACGCTCGATCCGCTGCAGCAGCCGTTCCTCCACGATCACCGCATCGACGGCACGCCGGTGCTGCCGGGCGTGATGGGGATGGAGGCGTTCGCCGAGACCGCTCGACTGCTGGCGCCGGACCACCACGTGCTGGCGGTCGAGGACGTCAGCTTCGCCGCGCCGCTGAAGTTCTACCGGGACGAACCGCGCACGCTGACCGTGCAGGCGGTGCTCACCCCTGACGGCGACGGTCTCGAGGCACAGTGCACGCTCAGCGCCGAGCGTCAACTGCCCGGGCACGACGAACCACAACGCACGGTGCACTTCACCGGTCGCGTGCGGCTGGGCCCCGAGGCCCCCGCAACGGAGCAGATCGAGCCACCGGGCGATCCCACCGGCTCGACCCTGGATGCCGAGCAGGTGTACTCCTTCTACTTCCACGGCCCGGCGTATCAGGTCGTGTCCGAGGCGTGGAGGGACGGGGACGCGTCGGCGGCGACGCTGAAGGATCCGCTCCCCGACAACCACGTGCCGCCGGAGCAGCCGCTCGCCACCGCACCGAGGCTGATCGAACTGTGCTTCCAGACCGCCGGTCTCTGGCAGGCAGGCCTCGAGGACCGGCTGGCGTTGCCGATGCGGGTGGGCAGGGCCCGCTGGTGGGCCACGCCGGAAGCGGACGGTCCGCTGCGTGCCGTTGCCCGCGAGACCGCAGCCGGGGTGTTCGACTGCGTCGTCGTCGATTCCTCGGGGACGGTCGTGGCGCGGCTCGACCGCTACGAGACGATCCCGTTGCCGGCGCCGATTCCCGACTCCGTCGCCGATTCCCTGCACGCCACCTACCGGGTGTGAACGAGGTGTGAGCGACGTGACTCCCGTGACGACGGTCCAGCGGCTCGGCGTGATCGACTCGGGCGAGACCGCAGTACGTGTCCTGAACGCCGTCGGCGGCCTCAACGACGCCGGCGATGCCCCGCCGATCACGACGGTGCTCTTCCACGACGAACCGGATCCGCAACCCTGGTACGGCCGAGAGGCCGACGAGGTCAAGCCGCTCTGCGAGAACGTCGAGCAGCGCTCGATCGACGATGTCGTTGCGTGTCTCCGCGCAGCCGACGTCGACACGCTCTGGCTCGGGTCGTGGCCGGGTGAGGAGCGCGCGGACCTGATCGGCGCGTGCGCCGCCGCCGGCATCGGCGTCGTCGGCCCGGACGCCGACACGGTGCGCCGACTGTCGGATCCCGCCCAGCTCCCGGCGATCGGCGATCGTGCAGCGCTGCTCGACGGCCGACCGCTGCGCCGGGTGGAGGTCGACTTCCTGGCCGATGACCACGGCACGGTCTGGAATCTCGGAGGACGCGACGTCAGCGTTCGCCGCAGCCACCATTCGTTGGTCGCCGAGGCTCCGTGCGCAGCGGTCTCCGACGAGCTGGCGACCGCGATCTGCGCTGCGGCGTCCGATCTGGCCCGAGACGTCGGGTACCGGGGCGCCGGCATGGTCACCTTCGTCCACGACCACACCGACTTCGCCGTCACCGCCGTCGACTGCATCGCCCCGCCCGACCACGCCACCTCCGAGGAGCGTTCGGGCGCGAGCTTCATCGGCTGGCGCCTGCGGGTGCACCGGGGGGAGGCCCTGCCCGAACAGGAGCCTGCCGCCGACGGCGTCGCCATGGAGGTCCGGTTACTCGCGGAGGATCCCGACGACGGGTTCACCGTCACGCCGGGCCGTGTGGCGCTGCTGTCGTTCCCCGTCGGCACCGGCGTGCGGGTCGACGCCAACCGCCGTGTCGGTGATCGCGTCGACGAGACCGACTCGTTGCTCGCCATCATCACAGCGTGGGGACCCGACCGATCGGTGGCCCTCACCCGGATTCGGCGGGCCCTCGAGCGCACCGGGGTGGTGATCGACGAGGGCACCACGAACCTCTCGTTCCTGCTGGCCCTCCTCGACAACGAACAGTTCCAGCGCGACGAGGTGGACCACCGGTGGCTCGACCGGATGATCGCCGAGCGGCCGCCGCCCGAGCCCGACCCGATGGTGCTGCTGGCCGCCGCCGTCGAGGCGTACGAGGCCGACCGCCGCCGCGCCCAGGAGGCGTTCTACGCCTCGGCCGAGCGCGGTCGTCCACAGCAGCCCGACGAGGTGGGGGCCGGCATCGAGCTGGGATACCTCGGCGAGTCGTATCGCCTCGACGTCGATTGCGTCGCCCCGCGCACCTACTCCGTGCGCTCGGGGCGTACCGCCGCCCACGTGACGGTCGACCGCCTCAACGAGTACGAACGACGCGTCACGTGTGCCGGTCGCCGCCACCGGTTGGTCGTGTCGCCGACCGAGTTCGGATTCCGGTTGCAGGTCGGCCACGCCTCGCACGTGATCCAGCGCGAGGACGGCGTCCTCGTGCGTGCCGGCTGGCCGGCGCTGATCGTCGGCGCCCTGGTCCAGCCGGGTGATGTCGTCGCCGAGGGCGAACCGATCGTCGTGCTCGAGTCGATGAAGATGGAGACGACCGTCGTGGCGCCGTTCGCCGGGGTGGTGCTCGACCTCCTGGTCACCGCGAACAGTCAGGTCGAACGGGGAGCGGCGTTGCTCAGGTTGCGCCCGCAGGCCTCGACGGTCGCACCACCGGCGGGTCGACGGGTCGACCTGAGCGGGTTCGAGCGGTCGACCGACTTCTCCCGCAAGCCGTGCGATCGCGTGTACGAGCCGCTCGGCGACTATCTCCTCGGCTACGACCTCGCCCCGGCCGAGCTGCGCCGGCTGCTCACCGAGCAGCGTCGCCTGGCCGAGATCGCCGATGCCGCCGACCCCTCGCTCCTCGCCTGCGAGGACGGCCTGCTCGACATCTTCGCCGAGCTCGGGTCGCTGTACCGACCGCAGACCGAGGTGGAGCACGACGACCTCGCGCCGAGCAGCGAGAACACACAGGAGTACCTGGTGTCGTTCCTCCAGTGGCTCGATGCCGACCGCGCCGGGCTCCCCGACGAGTACTGCGCCCGGCTGGAACGGGCACTCGACCGGTTCGGGGTCCGCGGGCTCGGTCATACGCCCGAGCTCGAGGCCGCGCTGATGTGGCTGTTCCGGTCGTTCTCGCGACTGACCGAGCTCAGCCCCGTCGTGCTGGCGATCCTCGAACGTCGCCTCGCCCACCGCGACGCGTTGCAGTCGTCGGCCGACGCCGAGATGCGCGCCCGGCTCGATCGGCTCGCCACCGCCACCCAGGGACGCCAACAGCCCGTCGCCGACCTGGCTCGCGATGTTCGCTTCCACTACTTCGACGAGCCCCCGATCGAGGCCGCCGCCGCCGAGATGTACGGCGAGATGGCCGATCACCTCGCCCACCTCGCCGCCCATCCCGACACCGCCGACCGTGAAGAACGGATCGCCCGGTTGGTGTGGTGCCCCCACCCGATGCGATCGATGCTCCTCGCGTCGTGGATGGCGCACGATGCCGACGTTGCGTCGACGTTGCGCCAGTTGCTCCTCGAGATACACCTCCGCCGCTACTACCGGACGCGCGAGATCGGGGTGATCAACAGCGAGCAGTGCGACCGGTTCCTCGTCGCGGCGGTCGACTACGGCCACGACCACGAGTCGGTCCATGTCGTGGCGGGCTACCTGCCGCTCGACGACCTGCCGGAGTGGTCCACCGCGATCGCCGATCACCTCGCACTCGTCCGTCCCGACGCCATGATCGTGGTCGATCTCGTCACGTGGAGCGATGCAGACCGCCGCGACATCGCCGAGACCGCCGCCGAGGTCGGGGAACTGTTGGCGTCATGCGACTTCGGGCGGCGCATCGATCGCGTCAATGTCACCGTCAGCACCTCACACGAGCCCGATGCCGAACGGCGCCGAGCCCACAGCGTGTCGTTCGTCGGTGACGAACGATCGTTCACCGAGGAACTGCTGTACCGCGACCTGCACCCGATGCTCGCCGAACGTCTCGAGATCTGGCGGCTCTCCAACTTCGTGCTCGAACGCCGTCCGTCGCCCGAGGACGTCTACCTCTTCGACGGTGTCGCCCACGACAACCCACGAGATCACCGGCTGTTCGCCCTCGCCGAGATCCGCGGGCTGACCCCGGTGCGCGACCCGGAGACCGGCGCGACGACCTATCCGCGGCTGGAGCGCGTCGGCCTGTTGGCGATGGCGGCGATGCGGTCCGAGCTCACGAGGTACACCCCGCGGGACCGTCCGGTCGCCAACCGGCTCGTGCTCGACGTCCAGGCGCCGTGGACGCTGCCGTTGCAGGAGTCGAACGCTCTGGCACAGCGGTTCGCCCCGCTCGCAGCGCGGGTCGGCCTCGAGAAGGTCGTGCTCAAGGTCCGGATTCCCGACGAATCGCAGCCGGAGGCACTGCGGCACGCGGTGCTGCACATCGAGGACGTCGGGCACGGTCTGATCGTGCGCGAGGAGCGCGCCGGGGATGAGCCGGTGCGGCCGTTGGGCGACTACCAGCAGAAGGTGCTCACCGCCGCCCGGTTCGGGTCGCCGTATCCGTACGAGATCGTGCGGCTGTTCACCCAACACCCGCCGGCCGACGGTCTGCCCTCCGATTCGTTCGTCGAACTCGACCTCGACGCCAACGACCGGCTCGTGCCGGTGCACCGCGAGCCGGGTGGCAACAGCGCTCACATCGTCGTCGGGCTGCTGACCAACCATTCGTCGGTGGTGCCCGAAGGGATGCAGCGAGTTGCGCTGCTGTCCGATCCGACCCAGGGCCTCGGCAACCTCGCCGAACCGGAGTGTCGGCGGGTCAACGCGGCGCTCACCTACGCACTCGAACACCGCCTGCCGGTCGAGTGGTTCGCGGTGTCGAGCGGAGCGCTGATCGCGATGGACTCGGGCACCGAGAACATGGACTGGATCGCGCTCACGCTCCGACGCCTGATCGAGTTCACCCAGGCCGGCGGCGAGGTCAACATCGTGGTCACCGGCATCAACGTCGGGGGGCAGCCGTACTGGAACGCGGAAGCGACGATGCTCACCCACACCAGGGGCATCCTCGTGATGACCCCGTCGTCGACGATGGTGCTCACCGGCAAACAGGCCCTCGACTTCTCCGGGGCGGTCAGCGCAGAGGACAACTTCGGGATCGGCGGCTACCACCGGGTGATGGGTCCGAACGGCCAGGCCCAGTACTGGGCGCCGTCGTTCGCCGAGGCCTGCTCGCTGCTGCTGCGCCACTACGAGCTCACGTACGTCGTTCCGGGCGAACGCTTCCCGCGGCGCCGGCCCACCGCCGACCCGATCGATCGCGACGTGCGCGCCAGTGGTCATGCAGCGCTGGCGAATTGCCCGTTCAGCACCGTCGGCGACGTGTTCTCCGCCGAGCTCAACCCCGAGCGCAAGCAACCCTTCGACATGCGCTCGATCATGCGTGCGGTCGCCGACACCGACTCGGCGCCGCTCGAACGGTGGAAGGACCTGCGCGACGGCGACACCTCGATCGTGTGGGACACCACGGTCGGTGGGATCCCCGTCAGTCTCCTCGGCATCGAGTCGCACACCGTCGGCCGGCAGGGGTACGTGCCGTCGGACGGCCCGCCGGCATGGACCTCCGGCACCCTGTTCCCGCACTCGTCACGCAAGGCGGCTCGGGCGATCAACGCCGCCAGCGGCAACCGGCCGCTGGTCGTCCTCGCCAACCTGTCCGGCTTCGACGGCTCACCCGAATCGATGCGGAGGCGCCAGCTCGAATTCGGCGCCGAGATCGGACGGGCGGTCACCAACTTCGACGGTCCGATCGTGTTCGTCGTCGTCTCCCGTTACCACGGTGGCGCGTTCGTGGTGTTCAGCAAGGCACTCAACGAGGAAATGGAGATCGCTGCGGTCGAGGGATCGTACGCATCGGTGATCGGCGGTGCCCCGGCGGCAGCCACCGTGTTCGCTCGCGAGGTCAAGCAGCGCACCGAACGCGACCCCCAGGTCCGCGAGGCGCGTGAGGCCGCTGCCTCGGCCAGCGGCACCGACGCGGCACGACGACGAACCGAGCTGGCCAAGATCACCGAGCAGGTGCGATCGGAGAAGCTCGGCGAGGTCGCCGACGAGTTCGACGGCATCCACACGATCGAGCGGGCCCTGCGCGTTGGATCCGTCGATCGCATCATCGCCGCCGCCGATCTCCGGCCGTACGTGGTCGACGCCCTCGAGCGCGGCATGGCGCGCCACGGCGTGACACCCTGAACCAGCAGCTCAGCAGGTCGGGCGGTCGACCCAGGAGTGCACGGGAACGGCCGCCGAGAGGCTGGAACCGGTCGTCAGCAGCTCGGGCGGCTCACGGTGCGCGTCGCAGGCGATCGTCAGCACGAAGACACCGTCGCGTCGCCACCACCCGGGCATCGGACCCGCCGCTCCGGTCACGTTCATCGGGGCCCACCCGTCCGGCCTGCGCTCGCCGCGCAGCTGCACCTCGACCGTCCTCGTGTCGACGCGTAGACCGACCTGCTGCACCTTGAGGGCCGCCTCCTTCGCCGACCAGATCAGGTTTGCCGCCTCGTGCCGCTGGTCGAGGTCCGTCAGCCCTTGCACGTGCTCGAGTTCTGCCGAGGTGAAGAAGTCGGTGACGAACTCGTCGCTGCGCGGTTCGACCACCTCGAGGTCGATCCCGAGCGTTCCGGATTCGGCACTGCCCGGTGGTCCGACGAGGCACACGGCCCACCCGGCGCGGTCGCTCATCGACACATCGACCTCCGCCGCCCGCCCGTCGACGTGGACGTACGGCGCGCCGCTGGGTCGATGCCGCACCTCGATCCGCGTGAGCGACGCCGGCGTTCGATCGATCTCCAGCACGGTGGCGATCGCCTGCTTCGCCGTCCAGCGGCGGGTGAGGTACTCGTTGCGACGCTTCGTGAAGCGGATCGACGCAAGGTGCTCGCGCTCGTGCAGCGACAGCCACCCGAGCGACACCGGCACCTCGTGCTCACCGTGCGCCAGCCACCACATCCGTCCATTCTCCCTCGCCTCACGGCGCCGGCACGGCATCACTCCGGTGGGTGCTCCCGGACGAAGCCGGTTGATCGAGTGAATCGAGATGGCGAAGACCCTGCTCCAGCCCGCGGCGATGTCGTATCCCTCCGAGCCGAGAGTCGAACGCGTTGATCGCCGCTGCCGATGCGCTCGACAGTGCGATGGGGGTGCACGACTTCGCGACGACCGAGGAGCACATGCACTACTGCGCCGACACGCTCGAGACGCTGGTCGCCTGCCGGTACCGGCCGCTGCCGAAGTACCGGGAGGTGCTCTTCATCGAGTGATCGGGCGCCCGGTTAGTCTCCGACCCAGTGGAGCGATCGCCGGGTGTCGACAGGGTGGATCGACGCAAACGCGTCGGACGGCGGCTGACGACACCACGGGCCGCCGCACTGGCGGGAATCCTGTTCTCGGTGTTGCTGACGGTCACCTACGTGCTGCTGCGGTCGACGGTTCCCGAGGACCCGACCGACGCGGGGGAGTGGCTCTCGACCGGGAGTGGCCGAGTCGATATCGCGCTGTGGCTCGTGCCGTTCGCCGGGATTGCCTTCCTGTGGTTCATCGGCGTGATCCGCGACCGGCTCGGCGAACACGAGGACCAGTTCTTCTCCAGCGTTCTCTTCGGCAGTGGCCTGCTGTTCATCGCGATGGCCTTCATTGCGAGCGCGCTGGCGGGAGCGCTCATCGCGTCCTATCAGCTCGATCCCGTGGCCACGATCGAGAACGGGATCTATACAGTGGAACGCGAGACGATCTTCCGGATCACCAACGTGTTCGGGGTGCGCATGGCGGGTGTGTTCATGTTCTCCGCGGGCACGATCTGGCTGCGTTCGGGCACGATGCCCCGCTGGATGGTGGTGATCACCTACACCGTGGCGATCGTGCAGCTGTTCTCACTGGGCTTCACGCTGTGGTTCACGCTCCTGTTCCCCGCATGGGTGCTGATCGTGAGCGTGCACTTCCTGCTGTACCCGCCGAACCTTGCCGAGGACGCAGACGACACCCCGGCCGAGTCGGCGTCGGCCTGACGCCGTTCGGGCCTACTTCTTGGCGGCGGCCTTGGCGAGCCGCTTCGCTGCCTTGCCGATCGGCTCGATCTGGCGCTTGTCGAGGTCGCCGACCTCCGCGCCGTTCTCGAACAGCACCCGGTAGCGCTGCCAGTTGAAGCCGTTGGCCAGGATCACCTTGCCCTCGGTGCCGGCCGGTACGCCGTGCATGTCGACGATCGTGCGGACCTTGTCGTTCATCCGCAGATCGAGCTGATCGGGGTGCGGCGTGGCGAGGGCGTGCGGCTTCCAGAACTCCATCGTCCACCATTCTGCCCGTTCGACGGCCCAACGCGCGACTCCGCTCGTGGGGTCGGTGGTTCTGGGGTTCCGACCGGGAGGTCGTCGCCAGGTTGGCCGGACCGCTGAGGGAGCGCCGCCGGTACACTCGCTCGCCTGTGAAGAGTTCGGTGGAGACCCTCGAGGGCAACAAAGTCAAGCTGTACGTCGAAGTCGACGAGACGGAGTTCGAACACGACATCGATCGGGCGTTCAAGCTCATCGCCAAGGAGGTCACGCTTCCCGGGTTCCGACCGGGCAAGGCTCCACGGAAGGTGCTCGAGGCGCAGGTCGGTATCGGTCCGGCGCGTGAACAGGCCTTGCGCGATGCGGTGCCTCAGTACCTCGCCAAGGCGGTGCGCGAGCACGAGATCGACCTGATCGCCACGCCCGAAGTCGAGATCACCGACGGCGCCGAGTCCGGGCCCGTCGAGTTCGACGCGACGTGCGAGGTGCGACCCACCGTCACGGTGCCCGGCTACGGAGGTCTGCGCGTCGAACTGCCCGGCCTCACCGTCACCGACGACGACCTGGCCGAGGCCCGGCAGGCCGAGTTGAAGCGCGGTGGTTCGCTCGTCGACGCCGACCGTCCCGTGCAGAACGGCGACTTCCTCACGCTCGACCTCGCCGTCACCCGCGACGACGAGGAACTGGCCGGGCTCAACACCGAGGGCTGGTCGTACGAGGTCGGCCAGGGCTGGGTGACCGAGGACTTCGACGAGCACCTCATCGGCGCGTCCACCGGCGACGTCCTCGAGTTCGTCTCGACGCCGAAGGGGCTCGACGAGCCTGCGGACTTCGTCGTCACCCTCGTCGCCGTCCAGGAGATGACCGAGCCCGAACTCACCGACGCGTGGGTGTCCGACAACCTCGGCGAGTTCGACACGGTCGAGGAGTGGAACGAGAGCCTGCGGACGTCGCTCGTCGACGTCAAGCTCAACCAGGCCCGTCAGGGCCTCGTCGCCTCGCTGAACGCCTCGCTCGCCGAACTCGTCGAGGTCGACGTGCCCGAGGCGATGGTCGATGCCGACCTCAACCAGCGGGTCCAGGCCACCGTGCAGCAGTTCCAGTCCCAGGGCGTCGATCTCGGGCAATGGCTCGCAGCCACCGGCCAGGAGCCGGAGCAGTTCATCGAGTCGATGCGCGGCGCCTCGATCGAGGCCGTCAAGGTCGATCTTGCGCTGCGCGCCGTCGCCGACGCCGAGTCGATCGAGGTGGAGCCCTACGACTTCGACGCCGAGTACGCACGGATGGCGATGCAGTACGGCCAGAAGGCCAAGGACATCCGCAAGGCGTACGAGCAGAACGACGCCGTTCCCGAACTCCAGGCGCAGATCCGCAAGTCGAAGGCGTTCGACTGGCTGCTGCACAACGTCGAGTTCGTCGACCCGAGCGGCGACCCGATCGACCGCGACACGCTGCTCGGCCACAGCCACGACGAAGACGGTGGCCACGGCGAGCCCGACGTCGATGCCGCGGCCTCGGCCGTCATCGCCGCCACCGATGCCGCCACCGCAGAGGCGGCGGCCGACGAGTCCACCGATCAGCCAGAAGACACCGACGACGAGGAGACCACCTGATGAATCTCGATGCCGTGAACTATCTCGTTCCGAACGTCGTCGAACAGACGAGCCGCGGCGAGCGGGCGTACGACCTGTACAGCCGCTTGCTCAAGGACAACATCATCTTCCTGCAGACGCCGGTCGACGATCAGATCGCCAGCCTGCTGTGTGCCCAGTTGATCCACCTCGAGTCGGAGAACCCCGACAAGGACATCAACATCTACATCAACAGCCCGGGTGGCGACATCACGGCGCTGTTCGCCATCTACGACACGATGCAGTTCATCAAGAACGACATCGCCACGATCTGCCTCGGCCAGGCTGCCTCCGCTGCCGCCGTGCTGCTCGCCGCCGGCACCAAGGGCAAGCGCCTCGCTCTCCCGCACAGCCGCATCCTGCTGCACCAGCCGAGCGGCCAGGTCGGCTACGGCCAGGTCACCGACCTCGAGCTCGCTGCCGCCGAGATCATGCGGATGCGTGAGCTGATCGACCAGATCCTGGCCGAGCACACCGGCCAGCCGATCGAGCGGATCCACGCCGACACCGACCGTGACTTCGTCATGGAAGCGGACGACGCGATGGAATATGGCATCATCGACAGAGTGATCTCGTCTCGCGAGGCGGTGGACCGCACCGGTCCCATCCGCTGATCGGGGGGTGATCGGCCCGATCCGTCGGGCGGGTCCACGACTCGACGTGGTGGATGCGCCAGACTGTCGGGCTCCAACCGGCACGATGCAGCGCAGGAACGACACGAAGGGGTACCGACAGTGGCGAAATTCGGGGACACCGGCGAACTGCTGAAGTGCTCGTTCTGCGGCAAGTCGCAGAAGCAGGTCAAGAAGCTGATCGCGGGCCCGGGCGTGTACATCTGCGACGAGTGCATCGACCTCTGCAACGAGATCATCGAGGAGGAGCTCACCGAGACGGCCGAGCTGAGCTTCGAGAGTCTTCCGAATCCCCGGGAGGTCCGCGCGTTCCTCGACGACTACGTCGTCGGCCAGGACTCGGCGAAGAAGATCCTCTCGGTCGCGGTGTACAACCACTACCGCCGCATCCAGCACCAGAACCAGGCCACCACGGTCGGTCGTCGCGACGAGGTCGAGCTCGCCAAGTCGAACATCCTGCTGCTCGGCCCCACCGGCTGCGGCAAGACGCACCTCGCGCAGACCCTGGCCCGCCAGCTCAACGTGCCCTTCGCCGTCGCCGACGCCACCGCGCTGACCGAGGCGGGGTACGTCGGCGAGGACGTCGAGAACATCCTGTTGAAGCTGATCCAGGCGGCCGACTTCGACGTCAAGCGTGCCGAGACGGGCATCGTCTACATCGACGAGATCGACAAGGTGGCGCGCAAGAGCGAGAACCCGTCGATCACGCGCGACGTGTCGGGCGAGGGCGTCCAGCAGGCCCTGCTCAAGATCCTCGAAGGAACGCAGGCGTCGGTGCCGCCGCAGGGCGGTCGCAAACATCCGCACCAGGAGTTCATCCAGATCGACACCACCAACGTGTTGTTCATCCTCGGCGGCGCGTTCGCGGGGCTGGAGCAGATCATCGAGTCGCGCATCGGCCACAAGGGCGTCGGCTTCCACGGCACCGTGCGTTCGCAGACCGACCGCGATCCCGGAGAGTTGTTCGCGCAGGTCCTGCCGGAGGACCTCGTGAAGTTCGGCATGATCCCCGAGTTCATCGGCCGACTCCCGATGATCGGCGCCGTCGGCAGCCTCGACCGCGAGGCGTTGGTCAAGATCCTGGTCGAGCCCAAGAACAGCCTGGTCAAGCAGTACGAGAAGGTGTTCAGCTTCGAAGACGTCGAGCTCGAGTTCACGCCCGATGGTCTCCAGGCGATCGCCGACCAGGCGATCCTGCGTGGTACCGGAGCCCGTGGCCTGCGGGCAATCCTCGAAGAGGTGCTGCTCAACACGATGTACGATCTGCCCGGTCGCACCGACATCGGCAAGGTCATGATCGACGAGACCACCGTGACCGAGAAGGTCAACCCCACGCTCGTCCCGCGTTCCACGGGTCGCCAGCGCAAAGCCGCCTCCTGAAATGAGACGCGGGGTCAGACCCCGGGTCTCATTTCGTCCGTAGCCTGAGCGCCTCCATGAACTACGCCGACGCGCTGCGATATCTCGACGAGCACGCCACCTACGAGAAGACCGGCCGGATCGAGTCACCGTCGCTCGACAACATCACTGCGCTGTGTTCGGCGATGGGCGATCCGCAGCACGCGGCGCCGGTGATCCACATCACCGGCACCAACGGCAAGGGATCGACCGCCCAGATGATCTCGAGGCTGCTCGTCGCGAGCGGTCTCACCGTGGGCACCTACACGAGCCCGCACCTCGAGCGGGTCAACGAGCGCATCAGCCGCAACCTCGAACCGATCGCCGACGAGGAGTTCGCCGAGCAGGTGGCGGCGATCGCGGAACTCGAAACGATCGTCGGGGTGCGCCCCGGATACTTCGAGATCATGACCGCGGCTGCGTTCCGGTGGTTCGCCGATGTCGCCGTCGACGTGATGGTGATCGAGGTCGGGCTGCTCGGTCGGTGGGACGCCACCAACGTCGTCGATGCGACCGTGGCGGTGATCACCAACATCGGGATGGACCACACCGAGTTCGCCGGGCCGACGCTCGAACACATCGCCACCGAGAAGGCCGGCATCATCAAGCCCCGTTCGGCGACCGTGGTGGGCGAGACCCGTCCGCAGCTCGTCGAGATCTTCAACGCTGCGGGCGGCGCGGCGACGCTCGTCGTCGACGACGACTTCGAGCTCGTGGGCAATCGGCTGGCGATCGGTGGTCGCCTCCTCGACATCCGCACGCCGACCACGATCTACACCGACGTCTACCTGCCGCTCAACGGCGCTCACCAGGGCAGCAACGCGGCGGTGGCGCTCGTGGCCGTCGAGACGTTCTTCGCGGCGCCACTGGCCGAGGAGGTGGTGATGGAGGGCTTCGGGGAGGTGTCGATGCCCGGTCGGTTCGAGGTGCTCGGCCGTCAGCCGCTCGTGATCGTCGACGGCGCCCACAACCCTCCGGGTGCCGACACCTGCGCCGGGGTGTTCTTCGAGGACTTCGACCCCGATGGCCGTCGGCTGCTCGTGGTCGGCACGCTGCGCGACCCCGAGGAGATGCTCGCGGCGCTGCGAGCCGATGAGTTCGACCTGGTGTTCGCGTGCACCGCGCCGTCGCCGCGCGGTGTCCCGGCCGTCGACGTGGCCGACGCCGCTCGTCGCCTCGGCTGCGACGACGTGTACGTGTTCGACACCGTCGAGGCGGCATGCGAACGGGTGATGGAGTACGCCGACGGCGACGACGCGATCCTGGTGACCGGCAGCCTGTACACCGCCGGTGCCGCCCGCCCCGTCCTCCAACGCTCCGCCAACTGACCCGCACCCCCTCCACCACCCGAAAAATGCCGGGATTGCCGCGCTCAGCGCGCAGATCCAGGCATTTTTCGGGTTGGGATCGGTAGGTTCGCCGGCATGTCTGATCGCACCCTGGTCCTGTTGAAGCCCGATACCGTCGAGCGCAAGCTCGTGGGCGAGGTCGTCTCGCGGTTCGAGGCGAAGAACCTCGACATCGTGGCGATGGAACTCCGCCAGCTCGACGTCGACACGCTGGCTCGACACTACGAAGAGCACGTCGGCAAGGGCTTCTACGGCGAGCTGGTCGAGTTCATGAGCCGTGGCCCCGTCGTCGCAATGGTGATCGAGGGCCCCGAGGACACCTGGGAAGCCGTTCGTGCGATGATGGGGGCGACCAACCCGCGCACGGCGGCTCCGGGAACCATTCGTGGTGACCTCGGCATCCTGTTCACCGAGAACCTGGTGCACGGCAGCGATTCGCTGGCGTCCGCCGAGCGCGAGATCGGGATTTTCTTCCCCGATCTGTAACATTGTGAGTTTCCGGTTGATGGCACGGTTGGAGTGTCGGATCGGTTCTCTCGACAGCTCGCGAAAGGTGGCCAGTCCATGGCCCGCAACAACCCGCTCAGTCTCGGGCGTGACCTGGCCATCGACCTGGGCACGGCCAACACGCTGATCTACGTCCGGGGCCACGGCGTGGTCCTCGACGAACCGTCGGTCGTCGCGATCAACGCGAACGACGGCCGCCCCGTCGCGGTCGGCATGGAAGCCAAGCGGATGATGGGACGCACGCCGAACCACATCAAGGCGATCCGGCCGCTCAAGGACGGCGTCATCGCCGACTTCGAGGTGTGCGAGAAGATGCTGCGCTACTTCATCCAGAAGGTGCACGGCTCGAAGTGGAGCAAGCCCCGCATGGTCATCTGCGTGCCATCCGGCATCACCGGGGTCGAGCAGCGCGCGGTGCAGGACGCCGCCGAGTACGCGGGTGCCCGAAAGCCGGTGCACATCATCGAGGAGCCGATGGCAGCCGCGATCGGCGCCGACATGCCCGTGCACGAACCGTCGGGCAACATGATCGTCGACATCGGCGGCGGCACCACCGAGGTGGCGGTGATCTCTCTCGGCGGCATCGTCACCGCCCAGTCGATCAGGGTCGCCGGCGACGAACTCGACGACGCGGTCCTGCAGTACGTCAAGAAGGAGTTCTCGCTCGCGATCGGTGACCGCACCGCCGAGGAGATCAAGATCCAGATGGGTTCGGCGTGGCCGCTCGAACTCGAGCTCACCGCCGACATCCGCGGTCGCGACCTCATCTCCGGGTTGCCTCGCACGATCCAGGTCACCACCGAACAGGTGCGTGAAGCCCTCGCCGAGCCGATCTCTGCCATCGTGGACGCCGTGAAGACCACGCTCGACAAGACACCGCCCGAACTCGCGGCCGACATCATGGAAGACGGCATCACCATCACCGGTGGTGGCGCGTTGCTCGGTGGCCTCGATCAGCGACTGATGCACGAGACCGGCATGCCGATCCGCATCGCCGACGAGCCGCTCTACAGCGTCGTGATCGGTTCCGGCCGCGCGCTGGAGAACATCGACGCCATGCGTGGGTTGATGTCCCTCGGCGGCGAGGACTGACCGCCGCGTCCGGCACCGGGTACCGCCATGGCCATCTATTCCGTCGGGCGCAAGCGCATCATCCTCGCGCTGCTGCTCACCTCCGTGCTCCTGCTCACGCTCGACCTGCGCGGCAACCCGGTGATCGACGCCGTTCGTGACGGTTTCGGCGTCGTCCTCGACCCGGTCGAGTCCGCCACCGGCGTGGTCACCAACCCGATCGAGCGTGCTTGGCACGGCATCACGAACTACGACGACCTCGAACAGGAGAACCTGGCGCTCCAGGAGCAGGTCGACCGCCTGATCGGGACCCAGGCCGCCGCGGAGGCCGCCGTGATCGAAGGCAAGGAACTCCAGGCGCTCTACAGCCTCCCGTCGCTGTCGGGAATCGACACCGAGGTGGCCCGCGTGGTCGGCTACGCCGCCAACAACCTCGACCAGGTCATCGAGATCAACAAGGGGAGCCGGAGCGGCATCGCCGTGGGGATGCCGGTGGTCAACCAGGCCGGCCTCGTCGGCAAGGTGACCCAGGTGACCGCCAGCTCCGCCCGCGTGATGTTGGTCACCGATGCCCGCTACGCGGTCGCTGTCAAGGTCACGTCGTCGGATCAGGTCGACGATCCGGTGCCGACCAACACCACGCCGTCGGGTCTCGACCCCGACGAGGTCGCTGACGCAGGGACCACGACGACCGCGCCGACCACCACCGTGCCGGTGGCGCTCGTGCCAGGAGCAACGCTGCCGGGCGGCGCTCCCGTCCCCGCCACCACGCTGCCAGGCAGCGATGCCTTCGACCTGTCGCAACTCGTCGACGCCAACGGACGCCAGCTCACGGCGGCCGAGATCCGCGACCTGGCGGCAGCGGAGGCGGCTGCCGCGACGTCGACGACGCTCCCGCAGGCGACTGACAGCAGTGGCGCAGCCAGCACCACCACGACGGCCACGACGACGCCGCCGGTGATCGAGAAGGAGTACGGAGCGCTCGAGGGACGCGGCCGCCTGCGTCTTCCCCAGATCAAGTTCCTCCAGGACTCCCCGTCGCTGGCCGAGCTGCAGGCGGGCGACCTCGTGGAGACGGCCGGCGGGTCCGAGAGCCTCGCCCCCACCGGAATCCCGGTCGGCCGTGTGCTCAACCGTGCCGACCGTCCCGGATCGGGCGGCCCGTTGCTCGACGTCGAACTCAACGCCGACCTCGCCCGTCTCAACTTCGTGCGCGTGGTGCTGTACCGGCCGCTGTCCGAAGTCGAGCAGTGACCCCACACGGTCCGACCGTCTGATGCTCGCCGCGTTCGTCCAGGGTCCGCTCGTGCGGGTGATCCCGCTCGGGCTGCTCCTGCTGGCGCTCCAGCGCACGATCTTCGTCGAGGTCCAGGTGGCCGGCGTGATCATCCAGATCATGATCGCCACCGCTGCGGCCGCCGGCGTGGCCGGTGGAAGCGAGCGGGGGGCGCTGGTCGGATTCGTGTTCGGGGTGATGTTCGACCTCGCCGAGGGGACCCCGCTCGGTTCGACGGCGACGGCGATGACGATCGCCGGCGTGGTCGGCGGGTTGCTCGCCCTGATCGCCGCCGACCCGCACTGGTGGCTCGCCGCACTCTTCACCGGGCTGGGAGCGGCCGCCGGGGCGCTGATGATCCCGGTGGTGCGGGTGTTCATCGGCGAACCCGAACCGTTCCAGGAAGAGCTGTACGTCGTGGTGCCGATCGTGGCGGCGTCGGCGGCGATCATGAGTCCGGTGCTCGTGCCGTTGGCACGCTGGAGCCTGCGGCTGCGCCGGCCGGAGTGGACCCAACCCGTCAAGGAGCCGACCCCCTGATCGACGGATCGCGCCCGACCCGAGCCGGTCGTCGGGGTGCGGTCGACGTAAGAGTTCGTCGTGACCGCCGCCATGGCCGCCCGCGCCCCGCAACGCGTTTGTAACATGCACACTGGTATCTGCATGGTGACCCGACGACGACTACTCCGCCAGGCCCCGACGGTGCGTCATGGCTGCTGACAAGCGTGCCGCGCGCCTCGGCGTCCTCGCGCTGGTCGCGCTCCTGCTCTTCGGGCTCGTCGGCGCCCGTCTGTGGTTCCTGCAGACCGTCGAGCAGGAGGCACTCCAAGCCGAGGTCGACACCACCAAACTGCGCACCGTGCCACTGCTCCCCGAACGGGGGCGCATCTTCGACGCCGACGGCCGAATCCTCGCCGACAACGATCGCGTCCTCACCGTGGCGGTCGACTGGGAACTGATCCGACGTTCCGACGACCGCGCCGAGATCTTCCGCCGCCTGTCGGGGTGGGTCAACGTCCCGATCGAGGAGATGGAAGCCCGCTACGACAGCGGCGTCTACAGCCCGTTCCTGCCGATGCCGGTCGCGGAGGACATCGACGAACGCACGGCGATCGCACTCGAGGAGCGCATCGAGGATCTGCCGGGTGTCACGATCCTCGAGCAGTCACGCCGCGTGTACCCGTATGCCCCACTGGCGAGCCACGTGGTGGGCTACATGGGCCGGATCACCGCCGAGACGAAGGACTTCTACCAGGAGCAGGGCTACTTCCTCAACGAACGCGTCGGCCAGTTCGGCATCGAGCTGAGCATGGAGGAGGATCTCCACGGTGTCTGGGGATCGGTCACCTACGAGGTCGACAACGCCAGCCGGATCGTGCGCGAGGTCGAGCGGATCCCGCCGATCAACGGCAACGACGTGCAGCTGACGATCGATCTCGACCAGCAGCAGTTCGCCGAGCAGGCGCTCGAGACCCAGTTGAAGCGGCGCCAGCGGGAAGTGGCGATCAACCCGCGCGACCCCGAGACGAACTTCGAGAGGTTGGTCTTCCCCGACTATCCGCGCGAGGTGCCGTACAAGGCGCCTGCCGGGTCGGTCGTGGTGCAGAACTACCAGAACGGTCAGATCATCGCGCTCGCGAGCTACCCCACCTTCGACAACCGGTGGTTCGAGGCCGATCTGAGCGGCGGCAAGTTCGAGGAGGTCTTCCCGTCGGTCGACGAGAACGGCGACCCGATCGACCCCGACGAATCGATCCTCGTCAACCGCGCGATCCAGGGTCGGTACAACCTCGGCTCGACGTTCAAACCGTTCACGGCGTTCGCGGCGCTCGACACCGGTCTCCTGAGCGTGAACGACTACTACGTCGACCAGGGCAGCTACCGGATGGAGTCCGTCGACGCCGACCGCTGCAATTCCGGTCTCGTCCGCTGTGTGTACCGCAACGCCACCTGCAGCGGCACCGGTCGTCCCTGCGTCTACGGCAGCGTCGACGTCGAGACGGCGCTCGCGGTGTCGTCGGACGCATTCTTCTACCGCATCGGCGAGTTGATCATGACGACCAACGACTACGAGCCGGTGCTGCAGGAGGAGGTCCGCAAGTTCGGCTTCGGATCCGATCCCGGCATCGAGTTGCCGTTCGCATTCGACGGCACGGTTCCCGATGCCGAACTCAAGGCGGAGTACGCCGAACGCGGCGTCATCAGCGAGTCCGAGGGCTCCGGCTACTTCACGGGCGACAACGTGCAGCTCTCCATCGGGCAGGGGTTGCTGTCGGCGTCGCCGCTCCAGCTCGCGATGGGGTACTCGACGATCGCCAACAAGGGCAACGTGCTCCGGCCCGAGATCATCAAGGCGGTCTACCAACCGGGCGTCCCCGACTCCGACGTCCAGGGCTACGCCGATCTGACCGAGGCCAAGCTGGCACGCGAGCCGAACGTCAACGGCGAACTGATCCGTCAGCTCCCGCTCGCAGAGGAGTCGTGGCAGGAGATCGACCGTGGCCTCACCCGGGTGATCTACGGTCGGGGCACGACCAGTGACTACTACCACTCGACCACCGGCGAGAACCTCTTCTACTACTACCCCAACAGCGCGATCCCGCTCGCCGGCAAGACCGGCACCGCGCAGGGGGCCGGCAACTACCCCTGGAACGACTCCTCCGCGTTCGCCGCCTACAGCCGCGACCCGTCGCGGCCGTACACGGTCACCGCGTACCTGGAGAAGGCCGGCTACGGGTCGCAGGCGGCGGCACCGGTCGTGAAGTGCATGTTCCTGCAGATGTCCGGTCTGGCCCCGGCCGACCCCGTGGAGCTGTCCGACGCGCTCGACACGTCGTCGACGCTGCCCGCGCAGCCTCAGGGCCTCGCGGACACGAAGTGCTACGACGGCCGATTCAGCGCAGTCCGAACGACGGAATAGGCCGCATGGCCACCTCCTTCCTCTCCCGCAAGCCCGATTCGGGCCTGGGCAACATCGGTGCGAGTCCCGCAGCGCCGAGCCGCAACATCGACTGGGTGTTGATGACGGTCCAGTTCGCGTTGACCGTCATCGGCTGTTTCGTGGTGTTCTCGGCCTCCCGAACCCGCATCAACGACGACCCCTACGCGTTCGCGACGCGGCAGGTGATCTTCGCAATCATCGCAACCGTCGTCATGTTCGTGGTGATGTCGGTCGACTACGAGTGGTGGAAGGACCGCGCACGGTTCCTCTACGGCCTGACCCTGGTGATCCTCATGTTGCTGTTCCTCATCGGGATCGCAGCAGGGGAGGATCGGATCTCGTTCGACCTCGGTCCGTTCAACTTCCAGCCGGCCGAAATGGCGAAGTTCACCACGTTGCTCATGCTGGCGACGTACCTCGCCGAGGAACGCAGCGACGAGGTGTCGTATCCGAGATTCCTCGGCGGTCTGATGATCGTCGGAGCCCCCGCCGTCCTGGTGATCATCCAGCCCGACCTCGGTTCGGCGTCGGTGCTCGTGTCGATGGCGATGGGCGTGCTCCTGGTGGCAGGGGCCAAGGCCCGCTACATCGTGTTGATCACCGTGCTGTCGGTTGCGACGGTGCTCGCCGCGTTCGTCGGGCGTCTCGTCAACAGCTACCAGGCGGCGCGCATTCGTGCGCTCGTCAACCCCGCCGCTGCCGACCGCGACGACCTCTATCAGGCGGAGAACGCCATGCGTGCCATCGGCACGGGAGGCGTGTGGGGCAAGGGATGGCTGCAGGGTCCGCTCACCAACGGGCGCGACATCCCGGTGATGTGGGCCGATTTCCCGTTCGCGGCGATCGGCGAACAGTTCGGGCTGGTCGGCTCGTCGCTGGTGCTCGGCCTGGTCGCGATCGCGCTCGTGCGGATCTGGCGGATCGCCCACCTGTCGCGAGATCTGCTCGGCACCTACCTGTGCGCCGGCGTGTTCACGATGGTGCTGTGGCAGACGTTCCAGAACGTGGGCATGACGCTGCAGATCATGCCGGTCACCGGTCTGCCGCTGCCGTTCATCTCCTACGGCGGGTCCGGGCTGATCGTGTACTTCGCGCTGTTCGGTCTGGTGCAATCGGTCCACATGCGGCGCATGCGCTGACCACGACACCGACGGCAGGAGACGCCGGCGAGCCGGCCCGGCCCCGCAGAATTGACGCTGGCATCCCTCGACATCCGTGCACACGGCGTAGAATCGTCTTCTCAGTGGCCAACTTCGACGGACTCAGCCCCCATGACCCCCGTGAACCCGGTGGCGAGTCGTGCGAGTCGCGCTGTCGAGTCGGCCATCAGCACTGTCGATGCGCCGATCGGCGCACGCCCGGGTTCGCCGATCGGCGTTCCCGTTCGCCACGAACGTCCCGAACCCTCCTTCATTCGCTGATGGTTCGGGCATCGGGGAGCGCCGGCACGGCAGCTCTCCGGAGAAGGGATTGCCTCCACCATGGACCACGCCGAGACCGACACCCCCGCCGAGGTGGCGGACAACACCTCGTCTGACACACCGTCGCCCTCGCCGACCGCGTCGGCCGGAGATGCGGGGAGCGCGTCGGCTACCGAGCGCCCGACCTCAGCCCCGGCCGACGAGGCGCCGTCGGGTGAGGCCGGCGGTCCGTCGGGCTCGAAGCGTCGCCGGGGCTCCCGTGGTGGACAACGCCGTCGAGGTGGTGGATCCGGCGCCGCCGGATCGTCCGATGACTCGGCCGATGACTCGGCCGAGGGTGGAGCCGACACCGCCGACGACGCCCAGTCGTCCGACGCTGCGTCCCGAGATCGCAACGATGTCGAGCTTCCCGAGCCGATGCGCGAGGGTCGCCCGTCTGCCGAGGCTGCCGAGAAGGCGTTGGTCCGCAAACCGCGCATCGGCGACACGATGCCGATCCCGTCCAGTCCGCCTCCGGGTCCGGCGCGTGCCAACGCGTCGGCCGAGTCGGGAGCGAAGTCCGGCGGCGAGAAGCGGCGCCGCCGCCGCGGCGGCTCGGGAGGCTCATCCGCGCGTTCGTCGGACACCGACGGCGGTCCCGTTCAGGGCGGTGCGGGTGGCCAGCGGTCGTCGAAGGCCGGAGGTGGTGGGGGCGACGGCAAGAAGGGCCGCCGCGCTCGTGGCCGCGGCAAGGGCCGGAACACCGACGCGCAGCTCGACGATGCCATGCTCGAGCAGCGCCGCGGTCGTGAGCGCAACGGCAAGCCGATCGGGCGCTACTTCATGGCCGTTCAGGTGCGGCCCGGCATGGCGCAGGTCGGCGTGCTCGAAGGTCGAAACCTCATCGAGCACTACGTCAGTCGGCCCGCCGACGACGTCAGCCAGATCCACGGCAACATCTACGTCGGGCGCATCCAGAACGTGCTGCCCGGCATGGAGGCCGCGTTCGTCGACATCGCGACCCCGAAGAACGCCGTGCTGTATCGCGGCGACGTCCAGTACGACGCCGAGGACATCGACGAGCGGGGCAAGAACCCGCGTATCGAGGACATCCTGAAGAACAAGCAACTGATCGTCTGCCAGGTGACGAAGAACCCGATTGCGCACAAGGGCGCCCGTTTGACCCAGGAGGTGTCGCTGCCGGGTCGGTTCGTCGTGCTGATCCCCAACTCGAAGACCTACGGGATCTCGAAGCGGCTCCCCGACGACGTGCGCAAGCGCCTGCGTGGCATCCTCGACCGCGTCAAGCCCGACGAGCACGGTCTGATCGTGCGCACCGCCGCCGAGACCGCGACCGAGCAGGAGCTCGTGGCCGACATGACGATCCTGCTCGAGCAGTGGGAGGAGATCGCCGCCAAGGCCGCCAAGGCGCAACGGCCGACGTTGCTGTACCGCGAGCCGGAGCTGGCCGTGCGGGTGATCCGCGAGGAGTTCAACGCCGACTATCGCGGCGTCGTGATCGACGACGAGCGTCTCCACAACGACGTCAAACGCTACGTCGCGGCGTTCAACCCCGAACTCGCCGACCGCATCGAGTACTACGACGCCGAGGCGGAAGGGCTCTCGCTGTTCGAGCGTCACCACATCCACGAACAGGTTCACAAGGCGCTCGATCGCAAGGTGTGGCTGCCGTCGGGTGGGTCGTTGATCATCGAGCACACCGAGGCGCTGACGGTCATCGACGTCAACACCGGCAAGAACGTCGGCAAGTCGAACCTCGAGGACACCGTGTTCCTCAACAACATGGAGGCAGCGGAGGAGATCGCGAAGCAGCTCCGGCTGCGCGACATCGGTGGCATCATCGTCATCGACTTCATCGACATGGAGATCAAGGGCAACCGGGCGAAGGTGGTCGAGGCCTTCCGCAACGCGCTCGCCCGCGACAAGACGCGCTCGCAGGTGTTCGACATCACCGAACTCGGCCTCGTGGAGATGACGCGCAAGCGCATCGGCGAAGGGCTGCTCACCGAGTATTCGGAGATCTGCCCTGACTGCGAAGGTCGCGGCGTCGTCGTCGACTACTCCCTCCTCGAATGAGACGAGGGGTCAGACCCCACGTCTCAGTAGTCTGAGGTGATGCAGATCGAGATCACCGATGAGGCGCGGGCGCTGTTGGAACGCAAGGGCGGGACGATGTCGATCGACTTCATCCGTCCCACCGGTTGAGGCAAGGTCGCCGAGGTGTCGGTCGACACCAACGTCAAGGGCAAGAACCTCGCTCCGTACCGCAAGCTTCGTCACGAACGGTTCCAGATCCTGATCTCGCCCCCGCTGATCGGCATGGCCGAGTCGATGCGGGTCGTCACCAAGGGCCGGCTCACGAAGTCGCTCGCCGTCGAGTTCCGCGGTGCGGGTGCCGCGGCCGACGACGCCAGCTGCACGATCTGAACCATCGCGAATCTAAGGTCGCGAGATGGCCGACCTGCTCGCACTGTCCTCACGGGTGATCGACTCCGGCGTCGTCGACGAACCGGTGAACCGGATCACGAACGAGCTGTCGGAGCTGGCCGACGGATTGGCGATCGTCGAGAGCTTCAGCCACAGCATCGTGTTCGACGCCGGCGACGGGCTCGTGGCATTCGATGCCTCGCACGCCCGCACCGGCGCGGACGTGGTCGCCGCCATCAGGGGATGGTCGTCGACGCCCGTCCGGCACCTGGTCTACACCCATGGTCACGCCGACCATGTCGGGGGCAGCACCGACTTCGCTGCCGCGTTCGACCAGATGAGCGTGGTCGGGCACCGCAACGTCGACGAGCGCTTCGACCGATACGCCTACACCAACGACTGGAACGTGCGCATCAACGCCCGCCAGTTCGGCGGGGTGCGCGGCGATTTCGGCATGGGGGAGACGCCCGAGTACATCCCGCCCACCACACTCCGCCCGGACCACGTGGTCGACGACCACGACACCCTCACGATCGGCGACCACGCGATCGAGCTCCACCATGCCCGGGGCGAGACCGACGACCACCTGTGGGGCTGGATCCCGGAGCGGAAGTGGCTGTTCACCGGCGACTTCGTGATCTGGAACTTCCCGAACGCCGGCAACCCGCAGAAGGTCCAGCGGTACCCGATCGAATGGGCTGCCGCGCTGCGGGCGATGGCCGAGCGGGGCCCCGAGCTCCTCCTGCCCGCGCATGGCCTGCCGATCGAGGGTCGTGAGCGCATCTCGCTGGTGCTGACCGACATCGCCGCAGCGCTCGAACGCCTGGTCGCAGAGGTGGTCGACATGATGAACGCCGGTGAGGTGCTCGACACGATCGTGCACAGCGTTCAGGTTCCTGACGACGTGCTCGCCAAGCCGTACCTGCGGCCGCTCTACGACGAGCCGGAGTTCGTGGTGCGCAACGTCTGGCGACAGTTCGGCGGATGGTGGGACGGAGCCCCCAGCCGGCTCAAGCCGGCGCCCGACGCCGCACTCGCGGTGGAACTCGCAGCGCTCGCCGGTGGTGCAACGGTGCTGATCGATCGGGCGACGGCGTTGTCGGAAGCGGGGGAGTTCCGGCTCGCCTGCCATCTGGCCGACCTGGCGGGCTGGGCCGCACCGGCCGATGCGGGTGTCCACGCGATGCGAGCGGTCATCTACCGAGCACGCCGGTCGTCGGAGTCGTCGTTGATGGCGAAAGGCATCTTCGCCGGTGCCGCCCGGGAATCAGAGGCCGTCTCGGGTTGAGCCGGGGAGTTTGGCCGCTAGCATCGGACAACGCTATGTACGCAGTCATCGCCTCAGGCGGCAAGCAGGAAAAGGTGGCCCAAGGCCAGCAGGTACGAGTTGAACTGCTCGACGCCGACGAGGGCAGCGACGTGTCGCTGACCCCGGTCATGGTGGTCGATGGAGCAACCGTTCTCGCGACGCCTGATGAGCTCAAGGGCGCATCGGTCACCGGCAGGATCGTCGGCCAGGTCAAGGGTCCGAAGATCAACGGCTACACCTTCAAGCGCCGCACCAATCAACATCGTCGCTACGGCCATCGTCAGCAGTACCACGTCGTCGAGATCACCTCGATCACGGTCTGACCCGCCGATTGCACTGAACTCGAACGGAGTAGAGCACTCATGTCCAAGACAAAAGGTGGCGGTTCCACCCGCAACGGCCGCGATTCCAACGCCCAGCGCCTCGGCGTGAAGGCCTTCGGCGGCAGCTCGATCACGGCCGGCACGATCCTCGTGCGTCAGCGTGGCACCAAGTTCCATCCCGGCAAGAACGTCGGCAAGGGCAAGGACGACACGTTGTTCAGCCTCGTCGACGGCACCGTCGAGTTCGGCCAGACCAAGGGCCGCAAGACGGTCAGCGTCCTGCCCGTCGACGCCTGAATCCAACCCGATCCAGATCGCAGGAACGGCCCGGTCCCCGCACGGAGACCGGGCCGTTTCGCGTCCCGATGTCCGATGCCGCATCGGGCGCCACGGACGGTGAGCTCGTTCAGCTCCCGGTCGAGTCGTCCTGCGCCTGCCTCCGCCGGCGAAGGACGAACGTCTCGCCGACGAGGGCGCTGCTGATCAGCGCGACCAGCACGACGAGTGCTTGACGGTCGCCACGCACGTTGTGAGCGGTCAGGACGACGAACGACGAGACACACCCCAGGAAGCCCGCCAGTGAGATCGGCCGTCGTACCCGTGTCGTGTGATCGGCGCGGTACGCCGCCAGATTCACCACGCCGAACACGATCAGGAAGATCGAACTCGACAGACTCGAGATGCTCTCGAGCGGTAGACCGACGGCGATCGCGACCCCGAGCACCGCAGTGATGTGCAGACCGATCGGTTGATTCCATTCCCGCTGCTGGAACTCCGGCGGCAGCTCGCCCTCCGTCGCCAGCGTGAAGCTCAGCCGCGCGGTGCCGTAGAGGGTCGCGTTGATCGCGGAGAACGTTGCCAGGACCGCCGACAGAGCGACCATGGTGAACCCGGCACCCCCGAGCGACGCCGAGGCCGCCTCGGCCAGTGCGAAGTCGGCGGACGCCCGGATCTCCGCCGGCGTGAGCGAGGCGACGACGACGGCCGAGATCATGACGTACAGGACCACGACGATGGCGATCGTCCACGCGTACGCCCTCGGCAACGTGTGCGACGGATTCCGGACCTCGGCCGAGGAGTTGGCGATCAGCTCGAATCCCTCGTACGCGACGAAGATCAGCATGCCGGCAGCGACGATCGCCCCAGGGGACGACCACGACGAAGGATCGAGCCGGTCGATGGTCGCCGCAGGGATCCCGGCGGCAACCACGACGAGCAGGATCGTCAGTTTCAGTGCGACGACAGCACGCTCGGTTCGGGCGATCAGACCGGCGTTGGCGAGGTTGATGATCCACGGCACCAGGACCCCGAGTACGGCGAGCGACTTGAACGCCAGCGCGGACGTCTCGGCGTCTCCGGGCAACAACGTCGCCGCATAGTGTCCGAACGCCGCGGCGTAGAGGCCCGTCGCCGCGATGTAGCCGGCCCACAGCACGATGTTGACACCACCGGTCAGCGGCTCGACGCCGAAGACCCGATCGATGAACGTCACGGTCCCGCCCGCCGTGGGATACCGGACCGAGAGCTTCGAGTAGGAGTATGCGGTCAGCGCCGCGATGGCGCCGGCGACGGCGAACGCGACCGGTGTCGCGCCGCCGGCCTGCTCGGCGGCCACACCCAGGACGGCGAAGATCCCGCCGCCGACCATGCCACCGATGCCGATGGCGATCGCGCCGGTGAGCGTGACCTCAGATCTTCGAGGCACGCGATCGGGTGACCGAAACGGCTCAGGCGTCTGCCAGTTTGGCCTCGAGCGTGTCGACCTCGACGTTGAGAGCGGCGGGCAGCTTGTCGCCGAAGCGGGCGTAGTGCTCGCGGATCTGCGGGATCGCAGCCTTCCATCCGTCGATGTCGAGCGACAGGATCGTGTCGATGTCGGCGTCGTCGACCTCGAGGCCCTCGAGATCCAGGGAGTCCTTCGTCGGGAGCTTGCCGATCGGCGTGTCGATCGCGTCGGCATCGCCGTTCACTCGCTCGAACACCCACTTGAGCACCCGGCTGTTCTCACCGAAGCCCGGCCACAGGAAGCGGCCGTCGTCGTCGCGGCGGAACCAGTTGACGAAGAAGATCTTCGGCAGCTTGTCCGGATCGGTGGCCTTCTCCATGCCCAACCAGTGGGCGAAGTAGTCGGCGTAGTTGTAGCCGCAGAACGGCAGCATCGCCATCGGATCGAAGCGCAGTTCGCCCTGCGTGCCCTCGGCAGCGGCCGTCTTCTCCGAGGCCATGATCGAACCGAGGAACACGCCGTGCTCCCAGTCGTTCGCTTCGGTCACCAACGGCACCGTCGTGCGTCGCCGTCCACCGAACAGGATCGCCGAGATCGGCACGCCGGCCGGATCCTCCCATTCGGCGGCGATCGACGGGCACTGCGACGCCGGCGCCGTGAAGCGGGCATTGGGATGCGCGGCCGGATGATCCATCTCGGGATTCCAGGCGTTGCCCTTCCAGTCGGTGGCACGGGCCGGGGGAGTGTCGGTCATCTCCTCCCACCAGATGTCGCCGTCGTCGGTCAGCGCCGTGTTGGTGTAGACGCAGTTGCCCCACAACGTGTCCATTGCGTTGGCGTTGGTCTGGTAGCTCGTGCCCGGCGCAACGCCGAAGAAGCCGGCCTCCGGGTTGATCGCCCAGAGACGTCCGTCGTCGCCGAACTTCATCCAGCAGATGTCGTCGCCGATCGTTTCGGCCTTCCAGCCCGGAATCGTCGGCACGAGCATCGCCAGGTTGGTCTTGCCGCACGCCGACGGGAATGCGCCTGCGATGTACTTCGACTCGCCCTCGGGGTTGGTGAGCTTGAGGATCAGCATGTGCTCGGCCAGCCACCCGTCGTCGCGCGCCATCACCGAGGCGATGCGCAGTGCGAAGCACTTCTTGCCGAGCAGGGCGTTGCCGCCGTAGCCCGATCCGTACGACCAGATCTCGCGGGTCTCGGGGAAGTGGACGATGTACTTGTTCTCAGCGTCGCACGGCCACGGCACGTCCTTGGCCCCGTCGGCGAGCGGGGCGCCCACCGAGTGGAGGCACGGGACCCAGTCGTCGTTGCCGAGAGCGTCGAGGGCGCCCTGACCCATGCGGGTCATGATCCTCATGTTGGCGGCGACGTAGGCCGAGTCGGTCAGCTCCACACCGATGTGCGCGATGGGAGAGCCGAGGGGTCCCATCGAGAACGGGACGACGTACATCGTGCGACCCTTCATCGCTCCGGTGTAGAGACGGGTCATCTCGGCACGCATCTCGGCGGGGTCACGCCAGTTGTTGTTGGGGCCGGCGTCGTCCTCGGTGGCGGCACAGATGTAGGTGCGGTCCTCGACGCGCGCCACGTCGCCCGGATCGGAGTGGGCCCAGTAGCTGTTGGGACGCTTGGCCTCGTCGAGCTTGGTGAAGGTGCCGGAGTCGACCAGCTGTTGGCAGAGGTGTTCGTACTCGTCGGCGGATCCGTCGCACCAGTAGATGTCGGCGGGCTGCATCACCGCGGCCCAGTCGGCGACCCAGTCCTTCAGTCGCTGGTTGGTTGTGGTTCCGCTCATCTCGTGACTCCTCGTCGAGTTCCAGGGTTGAGTTCGTGTTGGGGGGTGTTGCGGGGGAACCGGCCCGAGCTCGTGTGCCGGCGCGTGTACACCACCCAGCGTAGGGCGCGTCGGCGCCGCAGGCGAAACACAGACGGGGGCCGAAAGTCAGGATCTTGCGCGGGACGCCGGGGGCGGCATCAGGCGCCGGGGGTCTGCATGTCGACCTCGGAGCCGAGGCGCAGGTGCGTGGCCTGCCCGGCATCGTCGAGTTCGAAGACCACGCGCTGGCCCTGACGGAGCATGCGGAAGATCGAGCCGTCGAGTGCGTCGGCGGCGAGTTCGTAGTCGTTGAGGTCGGTGTCGGACATCACGAGTCCGTCACCGCTTGCGGGGTCGTAGGCCTTGATGACGCCCTGCATGTCGCTGGTCGCTCAGCCGGCCTTGACGATCTTGCCGGACTTGATGCAGCCGGTGCAGACGTTGACGCGCTTGGCGGCGCCGTTGACGTTGGCTCGCACACGCTGGATGTTCGGGTTCCAGCGACGCTTGGTACGGCGGTGGGAGTGCGACACCGACATGCCCCACGACGGGCCCTTGCCACACACTTCACATTTCGATGCCATTGGAGTCTCCTGCGGGCCGCCGGGAACCCCGGCTCGATCACGTTTCCCGGGTCGTTGTTCGACCCGCGGTCGCCCGACGAGGTTTCCGCCTGTCGGGACAGCCATGAAATGCTACCAAGACGAGGTGGCGGCGCCACGCGGCGCGAGCGAGGATCGTCGGTTGCGGCCACAGAGGCGTCCGACTGCCCCGGCGCCTCGTAAGCTCGTCGACCGTGCCGACACTGGAACGGTTGAACACCGCTGCGCTCCGCGAGTCCGTCCGAACTTTTCGCGACTCCGTCCGCGACCACGCGCCAGGGCTCAACCGCCTGAACGTGTACCCGGTTCCCGACGGCGACACCGGGACGAACATGGCCCGAACGCTCGACGCCGTCGTCGCCGAAATGGAGACCGCCGCCGAGAACGACCACGACGCCACCTGCGAGGCCATCAGTTACGGCTCGCTGATGGGGGCGCGAGGCAACAGCGGCGTGATCCTCAGCCAGATCATGCGGGGTTTCGCGGGCACGCTCAAGGAGCACGCCGACGTGCAGGGCGCGAAGTTCGCTGAGGCTCTCCAGGCCGCCGCAACCGGCGCCTACGAGGCCGTCCTGAAGCCGATCGAGGGAACGATTCTGACGGTGTGCCGTGAGAGTGCTGAGGCGGCGAAGGTCTCCGCCGATGCCGGCGGATCGTTGGTCGACGTCGTCCGAGCCGCGCGCTCCGCCGGCAGGACGGCGCTCGACAACACCCCCGAGCAGCTCCAGGTGCTGAAGGACGCCGGCGTCGTCGACGCCGGTGGGGCGGGCTTCCTGCTGCTGCTCGATTCGCTCCTCTACGTCGTCGACGGCGAGCCGTTGCCGGTCCCGGAGCCCGACGACGGCACGACGGGTGCGGTGGGAGCGGCCTTCGACACCGTCGCGCATCGCCATTCGTCGGTCGCAGGTGAACTCGACGTGAGCGAACAGCGCTACGAGGTCATGTACTTCCTGGAGCTCGCAGACGACCGGATCCGCGAGTTCAAGGCCGGGTGGGGCTCGATCGGCGATTCGATCGTCGTCGTCGGCGGCGACGGACTCTGGAACTGTCACATCCACACCAACGAGATCGGCGCGGCGATCGAAGTCGCGCTCGACATCGACGGCCGTCCGAAGGCGATCCGCGTCACGGACCTGTTCGAGGAGGTCGACGAAGAGCACGCGAAGCGGGAGGCCGAACTGGCCGCGACCGCGCACGATGCCCCGGTTGCCGACGTGCTGCCCGAGGTGACGACCGCCGTGGTGGCGGTGTGCGCCGGCGACGGCCTGGTCGAACTCTTCGCGCAACTCGGCGTGCAGGGCGTGGTCACCGGTGGTCAGACGATGAATCCGTCCACGGCCGAGCTGCTCGAGACGGTGCAGCGCGTCAACGCCGACCAGGTCGTGATCCTGCCGAACAACAAGAACATCATTCCCGTGGCCGAACAGGTCGGCGCTCTCACGGAGAAGACGGTCGTGGTCGTGCCCACCCGGTCGATGCCCGAAGCCCTTGCGGCGCTCGTGGTCTACGACCCGGGAGCCGATGCGGTCGACACCGCTGCCGACATGGCCGAATCGGCCGAGTCCGTGGTGACCGGGGAGATCACCCAGGCGGTTCGCGACAGCGCGAGCGCTGTCGGTCCGGTCATCTGTGGCGACTGGATCGGGCTCGTTCGCGGCGATGGCATCATCTCGGTTGCGAGCACGGTCGACGCCGCGGCGATGGCGCTGCTCGACCGGATCGTCGGTGACGACGCCGAACTGGTCACGGTGATCACCGGTGCCGACGCTGCCTCCGCGACCACCGACGCACTCCGCGCGTGGCTGGTCGATCATCGCGGCGACGTCGCCGTCGAGGTCCACCGCGGCGGACAGCCGCTCTATCCGTACCTCTTCGGAGTCGAGTGACCGCACTGGCGCTGCGCGATCTCGCTGACATCGACGTCGGTCGACTCCGAGGTGTCGGCGACAAGAAGCGATCGTCGCTCGCGCTGCTCGGCGTCGAGAACCTCCTCGACCTGGTCACGTTCTACCCGCGCCGCTGGGTCGACCGCTCGAACGAGGCGCGCATCGCCGATCTGGTTCCGGGGTCCGAGGCGCTCGTCCTCGTCACCGTGCGCTCGGTGACGAAGCGCACCACCCGCAACCGCCGGACGATGGTGACCGCGAACGTCGGTGACGGCTCCGGTCGGATGGAGGTGGTGTTCTTCAATCAGCCGTGGCGGGAACGCCAACTCCGCGAGGGTCTGCAGATCGCGCTGTTCGGCAAGCCCGACGTGTATCGGGGTGGGCTCCAGATGTCGAACCCGGTCGTCGACCTGATCGGCGACCGGACCGGCCGCATCGTGCCGATCTACCCGCAGAGCGAGAAGGCGCAGATCAACACCTGGGAGATCGCCGGGTGGGTGGAGGAGGCGCTGCGACGGTGTCGGGATCGTGGGATCGCCGACCCGCTGCCGGCTGACATCTGCAATCGCCTCGGATTGCGCGCGCGGTACGACGCACTCGGCAGCATCCACCTTCCCGAGTCGATCGCCGAGAAGGAGGAGGCCCGTCGCCGTCTGGCGTTCGACGAGCTCCTCCGGGTCCAGCTCGTGTTGGTGCTTCGCAAGCGGGCCATGGAACGCGAGCAGCGCGGGCTCGTGCACGCCATCGACGGCGAACTGGTGCGGCGCTTCTACGACGCACTGCCGTACGAACTCACCGGCGCCCAACGTCGCGCGATCGGCGAGATCGAGGCCGATCTGGCAGCGCCGCACCCGATGCATCGTCTCCTGCAGGGTGACGTGGGATCCGGCAAGACGGTGGTGGCGGTGGCGACGATGCTCGCGGCGGTGCAGGGTGGTCATCAGGCTGCGCTGATGGCGCCGACCGAGGTGCTCGCCGATCAGCACGCCGCGGGCGTGCGGGCGCTGCTCACAGGTGTGAGTGTGCCCGATCCCGGCAACCTGTTCGGCGACCGGCCGTTGCGTGTCGAGTTGTTGACGAATCGGGTCACGGGTGCCGAGCGCCGAGAGGTGCTCACCGGACTCGCCGACGGCATGGTCGACATCGTGATCGGCACGCATGCGCTGATCCAGGACGCGGTCGATTTCGCGAGCCTCGGCGCAGTCGTGGTCGACGAGCAGCACCGTTTCGGTGTCGAGCAGCGGGCGGCGCTGCGCGCCAAGACGGTGGGCGACGCGGTTCCCGACATGCTCGTGATGACGGCGACGCCGATTCCGCGCACCGCGGCGATGACGGTGTACGGCGATCTCGACGTGAGCGTGCTCGACGAGCTTCCGCCGGGTCGAACACCGATCGTGACGAAGTGGGCGGAGGGACCGTTGCTCGAGGCCGAGGTGTGGGCCGACATCCGCAACGAGGTGGCCGCGGGCCGTCAGGCCTATGTGGTGTGTCCGTTGATCGGTGAGAGCGAGAAGCTCGAGGTCGCCTCTGCCGAGGAGACGTTCGAGCGGCTCGCTGCCGTGGAACTCGCTGGTCTCCGGCTCGGACTTCTCCACGGTCGGCTCACGTCAGCCGAGAAGGAAGCGACGATGGAGTCGTTCCGAACCGGGCAGCTCGACGTGCTGGTGGCGACGACGGTGATCGAGGTCGGCGTCGACGTGCCGAACGCAACGGTGATGGCGATCCTCGACGCCGACCGGTTCGGGATCGCGCAGCTCCACCAGCTGCGCGGTCGCGTGGGCCGCGGAGCTCACGCCTCCAGATGTTGGCTGGTGACCCAGCAGCCCGCCGACGGCGAGATCGGCGCCGGAAACCCTCGGGTCGAGGCGCTCGTGGCGACCACCGATGGGTTCGAACTCGCGGAGGTCGACCTCGATCTACGGGGCGAGGGCACGTTGATGTCGACGTCGCAGAAGGGCCGCAGCGACCTCAAGCTCGCGTCGCTGCGTCGCGACCGGCACCTGGTCGAACTCGCCCGCGAGGTCGCCTTCGAGATCGTCGACGCCGATCCCGACCTTGCCGCCCACCCCGGTCTCGCCGACGAACTCGCACTGCTGTTCAGCGAGCGCGACGAAGCGTTCCTCTCCAAGAGCTGACGTCACCGTGGTGGGGTGTCGCCGCGGGCGAGTTCGGCGTCGTCCTCGTCGGACATGACGAGATCCCAGCGATCGAGGCAGTCCTCGCAGCGGTAGGCGATCACGTCGCCGGGCTCCCAGATCCCGTCCTCGGGTGGATGGGTGAGCAGGAAGCACCGGCCGCCGCAGTCGATGCAGATGATCTCCGGTGTCGGCCTCAGCACGACACCAGTCTTGCCGGTGGCGCCGCCGTGGCGTGCATCTGCTCGTATCGTTCCGACAATGCGTGTGGTTGCAGGTGAACTCGGTGGACGACGACTCGTTGCGCCCGACGGGACGTCGACACGGCCGACCACCGACCGGGTTCGCGAGGCGGTCTTCAACTCGTTGGGCAGCGCCGGGGTGCTCGACGGTGCGATCGTCGCCGACCTGTTCGCAGGCAGCGGAGCGATCGGGATCGAGGCGCTGTCGCGCGGTGCTGCGCACTGCGTGTTCGTGGAACGTGACCGCGCTGCGCTGCGGGCCCTCGACGACAACCTCGATGCGCTCGACCTGCGCGACCGCAGCCGCGTCGTGGCGGCCGACGCCGCAACGGCTGCCGCAACCATCGACGCCGACATCGTGTTCGCCGACCCGCCGTACGAGTTCGACGGATGGGCCGATCTCCTCGGGCGCGTCACGTCCGACCTCGTGGTCGCCGAGTCCGGTGCCGAGATCGAACCGCCCCCCGGCTGGTCGGTCGAGCGCACCAAGCGGTACGGACGCACGCGGGTCACGTTCCTCGAACGCGCAGCGCCGGTCGCTGTAGGGTCGGACTCCGAATGACTGGCGGAACCACAACGGCCCGGGTGCTGTACCCGGGGAGCTTCGACCCGATCCACCTGGGCCACGTCGACGTCATCGAGCAGGCGTACGAGCTCTTCGGCTCCGTCGTCGTCGCGGTGATGCACAATCTCGCCAAGCCGTCCGGCCTGTTCCCGGTCGCCGAACGCGTCGAACTCGCACGGGAGTCACTCGCCCATCTCGACGGCGTCTCGGTGGTCGCTCAGACCGGTCTCGCCGTCCAAGCGGCGCAACGAGCCGACGTCGACTTCATCGTCAAGGGGCTGCGGACCGCCGGCGACTTCGAGATCGAACAGCAGATGGCCCACAACAACTACGCAGTGACGGGCGTTCGAACGGTGTATCTTCCCTGCCGCCCCGAGCTGGGGTACATCAGCAGCCGCTTCGTGCGGGAGATCGCGAAGTACGGTGGAGCGATCGATCACCTCGTGCCGGCGATCGTCGCCGACGCACTCCGCCGCACGTTCGACGGTGAGCAGAACTGAGCAACCATGAGCTACGACGACCGCGACGGCGGCCAGTACGACGACCACCACGACAACTACGACGACATCGACGACGAGTATCCCGAGCCCGGCGTTCCGGGCGGGTACGTCGGTGACGCCGAAACGCTGCTGCGGCGGGCGATCGACATCGTTGCCACCGCGCCGACGATGCCGCTGTCGTCGTCCCCGCGCATCGACCGCGACGAGATCATCGAACTCCTGGAGGAGTCGCTGCACCGCCTCCCCGAGGAACTCCGTCAGGCACGCTGGATGCTCAAGGAACGCCAGGAGTTCGTGGCCAAGACCCGCCGCGAAGCCGACGAGCTGCTCGAGGCCGCACGCGTGCGGGCCGAGCGCATGGTGCAGCGCACCGAGGTGGTGCGCGCCGCCGAGCAGCGGGCCCGTCAGGTGATGGAGACCGCAGAGGCCGACTCCCGCCGCCTCAGGCACGAGACCGAGGACTTCCTCGATCAGCGGCTCGGGTCGTTCGAGATCCTGCTCGACAAGCTGCAGAAGACCGTCGGCGCAGGCCGTCAGCGGCTCTCGATCGGAACCGCGCCCGAGCACGACGCCGTCATCGAGGAAGAGGACGACCCGACCAAGGGCTTCTTCGACCAGGACCACTGATCGCGCGCTGCACGATGATCGACGAGTTGCGTCCGCTGAGGATCAATGCGGTCGAACTGCTCCGCCAGCCGGGCGCGGTACGAGACGTCGATGTCGTCGTCGAGGCCGTTCCGCTCGACGCGCTGCACGAACGACTCGATGGCGACGTCCACGTCGAGCTCCGCCTGGAAGCACTCAACGACGGGATCAAGGTCACGGGAACCGTGTCGGCGCGCTGGGCGACGGTGTGTCGGCGGTGCCTGGCCGACGTGGCCGGAGTCGCTCGTGGCGACGTCGACGAGCTGTATCAGATCCAACCACTCGATCCCGACGCCTACCTGATCGAGGACGGCCAACTCGACCTCGTGCCGTTGGTGCGAGAGACGGTGCTGATCGAACTCGATCTCGAACGGCAGTGCCGTGACGAGTGCGCCGGTCTGTGTCCGGTGTGTGGCGTCGACCGGAACACGACCGAGTGCGATTGTGATCCGACCGTCCGCGACGATCGTTGGGCCGCGCTCGAGGGCTTCGTCCCCGACGACGAGCGCTGAACGGCGCCTCGACCGCAGCTCCGGAGACCCAGGGGGTCATTGGGGTGCGGCGCCGATAACGTGATGCAGCCCTTGTGGCCGGGCTCGGCTCGGTTGCTGGCGCGAATCCACCCACGAACCGGTCGAGTCGACCGAGGCGTCCCAACGAGGAAAGCGAACGATGGCCGTTCCGAAGAAGAAGACATCGAAGTCGAAGACCCGCAGCCGTCGGGCGAGTGCCTGGAAGCTCGACGCACCGGCGCGCAGCCTGTGCCCGCGTTGCGGCAACGCCAAGACACCGCACACCGTGTGCCCGTCCTGTGGCTGGTACCGCGACCGCGTCGTCGTCGACGTCGGCTGATCTCCGCAACGATGCTCCCCGTTGCCGTCGACGCCATGGGCGGCGACGATGCGCCAGGACCGATTCTCGCCGGTGCCCATCGCGCGTTCGCGTCCGGCATTCCGGTCGTGCTCGTCGGCCCGGCCGATCTCGCGGGTCGCGAAGCGGCCGACGGCCGGGTGCTCGATCTGATCGAGGCGAGCGAGGTCATCGGCATGCACGACGACCCCGCCCAGGGTGTCCGTCGCAAGAAGGACTCCACCCTCGTGCGCGCCGCCGAGGCGGTCCGCGACGGCCGTGCGAGTGCGATGATCTCGGCCGGAAACACCGGCGCCACGATGGCTGCTGCGCTGCTGCGCATGGGTCGGATCTCCGGCGTGAAACGCCCGGCGGTCGCGACGCCGATTCCGGTGCCCGGCGCCAACCCCACGATCCTGCTCGACGCCGGCGCGAACTCCGAGGTGCAGGCCGAGTGGCTCGTCCAGTTCGCGCTGATGGGCTCGGTCTACGCCCGGAGCCGCTTCGGTGTCGAGTCGCCGCGCGTCGGCTTGCTGTCGATCGGCGAGGAACCCGGCAAGGGAGATGCGCTGCGCAAGGAGACCTACGAGCTCCTCGGTGCGGCAACGCATCTCAACTTCGTCGGCAACGTCGAGGGACGAGATGTGATGAGCGCCGACCTCGACGTGTGTGTCACCGACGGGTTCACCGGCAACGTCGTGCTGAAGACACTCGAAGGGGGCATGCGCGTGATCGTGCGGGCGATCCTCGACGCGTTCGCCGCCGAGGAGGAGTACAAGCCTCACGCCGACGCCCTGATGCCGGCGCTGCTGTCCCTGTACGAGACGCTGAGCCCCGACACCTACGGCGGCGCCGTGCTGCTCGGTGTCGACGGCGTGTGCATCATCTCCCACGGCTCGTCGGGCGAAGCGGCGATCGCCAACGGCATCGGCGTCGCTCGCGACATGGTCGAGCACGACATGGTCGCCGAGATCCGCTCCGCGATCGCCCGCAACGCGGGCTGAACGCTGCGAGAAGTAGACTCGCCACCCGTGCCAGCAGAGACCCCAGCCGACCAGGGCCCACTCCAGCGCGACGAGATCTTCGAGATCGTTCGCGACCGCCTCGCCGACATCCTCGAGATCGAACCGTCGACGATCACCGAGGGCCAGTCGTTCGTCGACGACCTCGATGCGGACTCCCTGGCACTGATCGAGTTGGTCGAGGCCCTCGAGGAGACACTCAGCGAACGAACCGTCGGGTTCCGCATCGAGGACGAGGACCTCGAAGACCTCAAGACGGTGCGCGACGCCGTCGACTACGTGCACGAACGGGCGAAGTAGACGACGGGCCGAGCATGTCCGACGACGGCGCCGACCTCGACGCCCTCAGCGAACGCATCGGTCACCGGTTCACCGACGTCGACCTGCTCCGCCGGGCGCTCGCCCATCGCTCGTGGTGTGCCGAGACCCCCGGCGCGCTCAGCAACGAACGCTTCGAGTTCCTCGGCGATGCCGTGCTCGGGTGGGCGATCGCCGACATCGTGTTCCACCGCTACGACGTCGCAGAAGGCCAGCTCACCGATCTTCGCAAGAGTGTGGTCAATGCGATCGCGCTCGCCGAGGTGGCCCAGGACATCGGGCTCGGACCCCACATCCTGCTCGGCCGTGGCGAAGCGGCAGCGGGAGGTGCCGACAAGCCGTCGATCCTGTCCGACGCCTTCGAAGCCGTCCTCGCCGCCGTGTACCTCGATGGCGGCCCTGACGCCGCGTATTCGATGGTGGAGCGGCTCGTGGTGCCGCGCATGCCCGACACCGCGGATTCGCTCGACCAGTTCGACCAGAAGACCCAGTTGCAGGAACTGAGCGCCAGGGCGGGCCGCAGCGCACCGGTGTACGAGGTGACCTCTCGCGGCCCCGACCATGCGAAGTCGTTCCGCGCCGAAGTGCTCGTCGACGGTGAAGTGGTCGGCGTCGGAGAGGGTCGTTCGAAGAAGGCCGCCGAGCAGGCGGCCGCCGGCCGGGCGTGCCTGGCGCTCTCCTGAGCCTGCCGCGTCGTGCCGGAACTCCCCGAGGTCGAGACCGTTCGGCGAGGTCTCGAACGGCACCTCGTCGGACGGCGGATCGTGACGGTCGATGTCGGACGCGAACGAACGGTGCGGCGAACGTCACGTGAGGCGCTGATCGACGGCCTGTCCGACACGGTGGTCGAGCGGGCGGATCGACGGGGGAAGTACCTGTTGCTCCCGCTCGACTCGGGCGACACGTTGATGATCCATCTCCGCATGAGCGGGCAGGTGCTGCTCGCCGCCCGCGGGTCGGAACGGCCACCGCACACCCACGTGGTGATGCACCTCGACGACGGCCGCGAGGCATGGTTCGTCGACCCTCGAACGTTCGGCGAGGTCGTCGTGTTCGATCCCGGTCGGGTCGAGCGCGAGGTCCCCGAGCTCGCACGGCTCGGCGTCGACCCGATCGCCGAGCGGTTCGACGTCGACATCCTGCGGGGGGCGTTCGGCTCCTCGCGGCGCGCACTGAAACCGGTGCTGCTCGACCAGCACGTGATCGCCGGGATCGGCAACATCTACGCCGACGAGATCCTGCACCGCGCTCGGCTCCGGCCGGATCGGCCGGCGTCGTCGCTCGACCGTCGACGGGTGGGGGAGCTGCACCGGGCGATCGTCGACGTGTTGAGTGAAGCGATCGACGCGGGCGGGTCGACCCTGAGCGATGCGCAGTACGTCGATCTGATGGGCGACGGGGGTTCCTACCAGGACGAACACCGGGTCTACGGGCGCGGCGGCGAGCGGTGCAGCACGTGCGGGCGGGGCTGGATCCAGCGTGTCGTCACCGGCGGACGAGGCACGCACTTCTGCGGTGTGTGCCAGCGCTGACGGGTATTCGGTCCCGATCGTGGTCGAGCAGGTAGTTTCGCACCTGCTGTGTTTCTGAAGAGTCTCAACGTCAAGGGGTTCAAGTCGTTCGCCGACGGCACCACGATGGTGCTCGAGCCCGGCGTCACCGTCGTGGTCGGACCCAACGGGTCGGGCAAGTCGAACGTCGTCGACGCGATCGCCTGGGTGCTCGGCGCCCAGGCGCCGAAGGCCGTCCGGAGCCAGAAGATGGACGACGTGATCTTCGCGGGCACCGCCACGCGCCCTGCGCTCGGCCGCGCCGAGGTGAGCATCACGATCGACAACTCGGATGGCACGCTCGGCGTGGAGCTCAGCGAGGTCACGGTCACACGCGTGCTGTTCCGCAACGGCGACTCGGAGTATGCGATCAACGGCGCGCCGTGCCGCCTGCTCGACGTGCAGGAGCTCCTGTCCGACGCAGGTGTCGGCCGCCAACAGCACGTGATCGTCAGCCAGGGGCAGATCGACGCGGTGCTCAACGCTCGGCCCGAGGAGCGGCGGGCGATCATCGAGGAGGCCGCCGGTGTCCTCAAGTTCCGCAAACGCAAGGAGAAGGCCGAACGTCGCCTCGACGCAACCGAAGCCAACCTGCTGCGCGTGCAGGACCTGCTGCGCGAGGTGCGCCGCCAGCTCCGGCCGCTCGAACGCCAGGCCCAGGCCGCTGAGCGCCACGGCTCGCTGATCGCGGAGCTGGCCGAGGTGAAGACGTACGTTGCCGGTCGGGAGATCGCGACCTGGCGAGCGAAGCTCGAAGCGCTGGCGGCCACCCGTCTCGACAGCGCCACCACCGAGGCGGAGCTGAAGAGCGCGCTCGCCGCGCTCGACACGCAGGTGATGGGCATCGAGGCGCAGCTGTCGGCGCGCGGCGAAAGCGACGTCAGCGACCGACTCGTTCGGGTCGAGCAGCTTCGCGAGCGTGCCCGCGGGCTGTCCGCAGTGCTGGTCGAACGTCGTCGCTCGTTGGAGCGCGACAAGGGTCAGTTGCTCGACGCCGGCGTCGTCGCGAACCTCGAATCCGACGCCGCACGGTTCCGTGAGGAGCTCGGGGCGGTCGTCGTTGCGCTCGGTGAGATCGAGCCCGCAGCGGCGGCACTGCTCGACGAGGAGGAGTCGTTCCGGTCCGAGCGGGCAAAGGTGCTCGACGCGGTGAGCGTCGACGCAACGGGAACCGAGGCCGCCAGCGCAGCGGCCGAGGTACGCGGGGAACTGCGTTCGGTGCGCTCGTCGCGCGAGCGCGCCGACGGCGATCTGCGCCGTGTCCGGGAACGGTTCGACTCGCTCGCCGCACGGCGTGACGCGTGCGCCGACGACGAGGTGCGTTTCCGAGCCGAGTGTGATGCGGCGGGTTCGATCGAGGAGCCGCTGGTCGCAGAACTCGAGCAGGCCGAGGCGGTTCGGGCTGAGGCCGAGTCGGCCCACGAGGCACGCCAGTCGCTCCGTGCGGATGCCGCCGACGCGGTCTCGCGTGCGACGGCACGTGTCGACGCGCTGCAGATGGCTCTCGATGCCGCCAGGGCCCGGGCTGGGGCCGAACGCCTGTCGGGCGTCGACGGAGTGCTCGGCACGCTGCTCGACCTGATCGAGATCGACGCGGGCTGGGAACAGGCGGTCGAAGCGGCACTCGGCGAGTCGTTGACGGCAGTCGTGGTCGACGACCCGGCCGCCGGTCGCCGAGCGCTGACGGCGCTGCGCAGTTCCGACACGAGCGGCGCCGTGATCGCACTCGGTGCTCGACCGGCGAGCGCGGCCACGCCGCCGCTCGGTGACGCCGTTCGCCCGCATGCCAGATCGCCGCGGCCAGGGGTCGATGCGTTGCTGGACGGGCTGCTCGGGGCGGCGGTTCGCGTCGACGACGTCGGCGTCGCTGTCGACGCGGCGCTCGCGCACCCGGAGGCGGTGATCGTCACCGAAGGCGGAGACCGCTTCGGGCTCAGCGGTTGGCGCGTCGGTGCGGCGGGAAGCGGAGCGACCGCTGCGGCCCTCGACGAGGCGATCGAACTGGCGTCGCAGGCGGAGGGCGAACTCGCCCGCGCGGTCGAAGCGCTCGCCGCGTCCGAACAGGCCGTGCAGGCGGCACGGGCGGCCGAGGCCGAACTCACCCGCCGGTTGGATGCCAACGATGCGAACTTCAGCGCGGCCTCGGAGGGTCTCTCCCGGGCGCAGGGCGAGCACCGTGAAGTGCTCGGGGAGCTGGCCAATCTCGAGCGTTCGATCGCCGACCTCGAGGCCAACATCGAGCGTGACGACCGGCGCGTCGCCGAACTGGAAGCGCTCCTGCCGGCGCTCGAATCAGACGAGCAGGCGGAGGCCGATGCCGCTCGTGCACGCGGAGAGCTCCGCGCCGATTTCGAGGCCCGGGCGGCGGCACTGGCGTCGCGCCGCAAGGACTTCGAGGTGCGCAATGCCGGGCTCCACGAGCGTCACGAGTTGCTGGAGCGGCGCCTCGAGGAGACCGAACGCCGGCTCGCCGCCGATGCCGAAGCTCGTGTCGCTGCCGAGGGGCAACGGGTCGGTATCGAGCGTGACATCGCCGCGATCGACCGCCTGGTCGAAGTCGTTGCAGCGCACCGCGACGTGGTCGAGGTGTTGCACACCGATCTGGTCGAACAGCGCCGTCGGCAGAGCGACGAGGTGAGGGGCCTGACCACGGAACTCGACCGGCACCGGCGCGCTCGGAGCGAGAAGGAACAGGCGCTCGACGCGTCGCGTGAGCGTGCTCGCCAGGCCGAACTCGGCGAGGCCGAGGCCAAACTGCGTCTCGAGACGGCGATCGAGACGCTGCGGCGTGACCTCGACATCGAACCGTCGGTGGCGGAGGCGGCACCGCTCCCCGTGCTGCCGGAGGGCGCCACGCCGGCGGGACGGGTGCGCGAGCTCGAACGCGAGTTGCGGCTGCTCGGGCCGATCAATCCGCTGGCGCTGGAGGAGTTCAACGAACTCCAGACGCGTCACACGTTCCTCGAGGAGCAACTGGAAGACGTCCGTTCGACGCGCCGCGAGCTGTCGCGGGTGATCGCCGCCGTCGACGCCGAGATCCAGAACGTGTTCGCCTCCGCCTACCACGACGTCGCCGAGAACTTCGCCCAACTCTTCGGCCTGTTGTTCCCCGGTGGGGTCGGAAAGCTCAAGCTCACCGCACCGGACGACATGCTCAACACCGGCATCGAGGTCGAGGCGAAACCGAGCGGCAAGAACGTGAAGAAGCTGTCGCTGCTGTCGGGCGGCGAGCGCAGCCTCACGGCGCTGGCGTACCTGTTCGCCGTGTTCCGGTCGCGCCCGTCGCCGTTCTACGTGATGGACGAAGTCGAGGCCGCGCTCGACGACGTCAACCTGCACCGGTTCCTCGGGTTGATCCAGGAGTTCCGCAAGGACGCACAGTTGATCGTCGTGTCGCACCAGAAGCGCACGATGGAGGCCGGCGACTGCCTGCTGGGCGTCAGCATGCAACCAGGTGGCTCCAGCAAGGTCGTCACCGAACGGGTGTCGACAGCCCCCTCGCCCAACTGAGCCGAACTCGCGCCGCTCGATGCTCGGCGTCGGCGACAACCTCCGATTTCGGTCCAGTCGCTGACACAGAACATCCGATTTCGCCGGCCCTGCCTGAGCGTCAGCGACAACGTCCGATCGATCTGTCTGTGCTGACGCTGAAGCCGGATCGGTCGGGGCCGGTAGCGTCGGCGGGCAATGGGTATCGAGATTCTCTTTCTGATCCTGGCGATCGCCGTCGTCGCCTTCGGCATCGGCGTGATCGTCGTCAGCCGTCGGAACTCGGCCGCCACGTCGGCGCCGCCGGCCCGGCCCGCTCGACCGGCGACCCCTCCGCCCGAGCCCGACGGCGAGGGGGCTGGCGACGTGCTGGTGGCAGAGCCGCCGGTCGAGGTCGAGCCGGAGCCCGTCGCACCGCCATCGTTGCGCGATCGCCTCGCCAAGGCTCGGCTCGCCTTCACCGGCGCGTTCACCGGGGTGCTCGGCCGGTCGGGGATCACCGAGGAGAGCTTCGAGGACCTCGAGGAGGCGTTGCTGCGTGCCGACGTCGGCATCGGCGTCACGACGGCACTGCTCGACGACCTCCGGTCCAGGGTCGCGGCCAACGAGATCACCGAACCACAGGCCCTGATCGATGCACTCGAAGCCGACATGGTGTCGCGTCTCGAAGGGTCCGATCGGACGCTCGCGTTCGACCCGACCGCGGAAGGTCCGAACATCTGGATGTTCGTGGGTGTCAACGGCGTGGGCAAGACCACGACGATCGGCAAACTCGCGAACCAGCAGATGCGAGAGGGTCGAACCGTGCTGCTCGCGGCCGGTGACACCTTCCGGGCGGCCGCAGCCGAGCAACTGACGACCTGGGCGGAGCGCTCCGGTGCCGAGATCGTTCGAGGCGCTGAGGGCGGTGATCCGAGCTCGGTGATCTTTGACGGCGTCGAGCGGGCGGCGGCTCGTGGCACGCAGCTCGTGATGGCCGACACGGCCGGGCGGTTGCACACCAAGTCCAACCTGATGGAGGAGTTGAAGAAGGTCCGGCGCGTCGCAGAGAAGGGCGCCGGTCGGGTGACCGAGACCCTGCTCGTGATCGACGCAACCACGGGCCAGAACGGGCTGACACAGGCCCGCGAGTTCGGTGACGCCACCGACGTCACCGGCGTGGTGCTCACGAAGCTCGACGGGTCGGCCAAGGGTGGCATCGTGTTCGCCATCGAGACCGAACTGGGCATCCCGGTGAAACTGGTCGGCATCGGCGAGACCATCGACGACCTGATCCCGTTCGATCCCACCGAGTTCGTCACCGCCCTCACCGCTCCCTGACCCCACCTCGCCCCGCCTCTCGGGTGTGGGGATGGGCTCGGGCTTCGGCGGGGAGCGGGGGCGCCTGTCAGACTGGTGCGATGACGATCACCGAGACGCGCGCTGATGCCGACACGATCCTGGTCACCGAGGCGCTCGATGCGCTGCTCGGACAGCACGATCCGGCCACGACCGACAACATCGAGTTCCGCGGCGCCCGATACGACGCGGGCCTGGCGTGGGTGCACTTCCCGAGGGGCTGCGGCGGTCTCGGTGTGCGCCCCGAACTCAACAAGCTCGTCGAGACCCGGCTGCGCGAGGCCGGTGCGAAGCCGACCGATCCCAGCACGTTCTTCATGGCGCTCGCCGGTCCCACGATCGTCACTCACGGCAGCGACGAGGCCAAGGACCGGTTCCTGCGTCCCATGTTCACCGGTGAAGAACGTTGGTGCCAGCTGTTCTCCGAGCCCGGCGCCGGCTCCGACTTCGCCGGGTTGGCCACGAAGGCCGAGCGCGACGGCGACGAGTGGATCGTCAACGGCCAGAAGGTCTGGAACACGATGGCGCACATCGCTGATTTCGGCATGCTCGTCACGCGCACCGATCCCGAGGCGCCCAAGCACAAGGGCATGACCTACTTCGCGCTCGACATGCGCGCCCCCGGCGTCGAGGTGCGTCCGCTGCGCCAGATCACCGGCGAAGCCGAGTTCAACGAGGTCTACATGACCGACGCCCGGGTGCCCGATGCGCACCGGATCGGCGCGGTCGGCGAGGGCTGGCGTGCCAGCCTCACCACGCTCATGAACGAGCGCAATGCGATCGGCACCGGCAGCGGGGCCGGCAGCGGTTCGGTGGCGCGCCGCGGCGCGGCTGCGAACGACGCGGTCGAGATCTGGAAGACGCTCGATCCGTCGGAGCAGGACGGTGCCCGCAAGGACCGTCTCATGCAGCTGTGGTGCCAGGCCGAGGTCAACCGGCTCACCAACCGGCGTGCGGGCGAGAACGCCAAGGCCGGCAATCCCGGCCCGGAGATGACGATCGCCAAACTCGCGTTCTCCGAACTGAACAAGCCGCTGTACGAGTTCTGCATCGACCTGATGGGCGCCGATGCGCTGATCGGATACGACTACACGTTCCGCCGCCCCGGCGACCTCGACGTCACCGGCACGATGCACGGCACGCGCTATTCGTTCCTGCGGGTGCGGGCGAACTCGATCGAGGGCGGCACGTCGGAGATCCTCCGCAACATCATCGGCGAGCAGGTCCTCGGCCTGCCCGGCGAGCCCCGAGTGGACAAGTCGGTTCCGTGGAACGAGGTCCCCCGCAACTGACCCCACCGACAATGAGACGCGGGGTCTGACCCCGCGTCTCATTCGGGTTCGGGCCCCTCCGGTAGCCTCATTCGTCTGATGTTCGACAATCTCTCCACACGACTCGAAGGCATCGTCAAGAAGATCCGGGGCAAGGGTCGCCTGACGGAGGCCGACGTCGACGAGGTGATGAAGGAGATCCGCACTGCGCTCCTGGAGGCCGACGTCAACGTCACCGTCGTCCGTTCGATCTGCAACCGCATCCGCGAAACCGCGATCGGTGCCACTCGGTCATCGGCCCTCGACCCCGCCCAGCAGGTGGTCAAGGCGGTCAACGACGAGTTGACGCGGGCCCTCGGCGGCGAGACCCTGGCCATCACCTACTCGTCCAAGCCGCCCACCGTGGTGCTCATGGCCGGCCTGCAGGGCTCCGGCAAGACCACCAACTCTGCCAAGCTCGCCGCCTGGTTCAAGGGCCAGGGTCGCCAGCCACTGCTCGTCGGGGCCGACCTCCAGCGTCCCGCCGCCGTCGAGCAGCTCCGCACACTCGGGCGCCAGATCGACGTGCCGGTGTTCTCCGACCCGTCCGATCCGGTGCGGGCGTCAGCTGCCGGCCTCGAGGAAGCCAAGCGCCTCGGTCGCGACATCGTGATCGTCGACACCGCGGGGCGTCTCTCGATCGACGCCGAGATGATGGAGCAGGTCCGGCAGATCTCCGCCGCGGTCGATCCGGACTACACCTTCCTCGTGGTCGACGCGATGACCGGCCAGGACGCCGTCCAGACCGCCGAGGCCTTCCACGAGACCCTCCAGATCGACGCCGTGATCATGTCGAAGATGGACGGCGACGCCCGCGGTGGTGCGGCGCTGTCGGTCAAGGAGGTCATCGGTCGCCCGATCGCCTTCGCGTCCACCGGTGAGAAGCTGACCGAGTTCGAACAATTCCACCCGGATCGCATGGCGGGCCGGATCCTCGGCATGGGCGACATGCTCACGTTGATCGAGCAGGCCGAACGCGCCTTCGAAGCCGACCAGGCCGAGCAGGCCGCAGCCAAGCTCATGGAGGGCCAGTTCACGCTGGACGACTTCCTCGAGCAGATGCAGCAGATCAAGAAGATGGGCTCGCTCGGCAGTCTGATGGGCATGATGCCGGGCGTTCCGAAGGAGCTCAAGGGTGCCAAGATCGACGACGACGACCTCAAGCCGATCGAGGCGATCATCCGGGCGATGACTCCGGAGGAGCGTGCCCAACCCGTGATCATCAACGGCAGCCGTCGCCAGCGGATCGCCAACGGCTCCGGTACCCAGGTCGGTGACGTCAACCGCCTCGTCAAGCAGTTCGGCGAGATGCAGAAGATGATGAAGAAGATGGGCATGGCCGGCCAGAAGCCGGGCAAGAAGGGCAAGAAGGGCCGCAAGGGCGGCGGACCGAAGGGGCGTGGACTCCCTCCGGGCCTGCTCGATCCGAACGCCACCGGCGGCATGGATCTCCCCGGTCTGCCCGGCACGCCCAACATGCCAGGTCTGCCCGGTCTGCCCCGCTGAACCCGTGTCGACCGACCCGTCGTTCCGGCGAGGGGATCCTTCCCAGCGCCGCTAGCCTTGCGACGTTCTCATTTGCACCCAGGAGTATCGATTTCAGATGGCAGTCAAGCTGCGCCTCACCCGCATCGGCAAGAAGAAGCAACCGCAGTACCGCATCGTGGTTGCGGACTCCCGCTCGCCCCGCGACGGGCGGTTCATCGAGATCCTCGGGCACTACGACCCGCGCCAGGATCCGTCGGTGCTCACCGTCGACAACGACAAGGCCGTGAAGTGGCTCGCCGACGGCGCGCAGCCCACCGAGCGCGTTGCGAAGCTCCTGCAGATCTCGGGCGCCATCGAGCAGTTCGAGGCCGCCAAGGCGTCGAAGTGAGCGACGTCGACACCGACTCGACCGTCGAGAGCGACGAGGCCGTCCCGACGGCCGTTGCGGTCCTCACGCACATCGTGAAGTCGATCGTCGACGATCCCGATGCCGTCACCGTCGAGGTCGACGACTCCGGTCGCCGCACCACGCTGAACGTTCGCTGTGGCGAGGGTGACCTCGGTCGCGTGATCGGCCGTCGCGGTCGCACCGCGGCCAGCATCCGCACCGTGACGCGTGCGGCGGCGAGCAAAGACGGTGTCGAGGTCGACATCGAATTCCTCGACGACTGAGTCGACTTGTCCGACGACGGCCTGCTCGAAGTCGGTCACATCCGGCGAGCTCACGGTCTGCGCGGCGAGGTCTTCGTCCAGCTGATCTCCGACTCGGACACACGGGTCGCCCCCGGTGCCGAACTGATCGCCGGCGACGAGACGCTCGTCGTCGAATCCTCCCGAGTGGCATCCAACGGCCGTCGGGTCGTGAAGTTCGCCCAGATCGCCGACCGCACGACCGCGGAGTCGTATGCGAACCGGCTGCTGCACGGCCGACCGATCGACGATCCCGATGCGCTGTGGGTGCACGAACTCATCGGCCGGCGTGTGATCGAGATCGACGGAACCGAGCACGGTGAGTGCGTCGCGGTGATCGCCAATCCCGCTGCCGACCTCCTGGAGCTCGACTCCGGCGCGCTCGTGCCGTCGAACTTCGTGGTCTCCAACGCGGACGGTGTCATCGTCGTCGACACGCCAGAGGGGCTCTTCGATCTCGGATCGTCATGACCGACACGCTGCGCATCGACGTCTTCTCGCTGTTCCCCGCCCTGGTCGACGACTTCTGCTCCGAGAGCCTGCTCGGCAAGGCCCGGGGACAGGGACTGCTCGACCTCCGGTGTCACGACATCCGTGAGCAGACCACCGACGTGCACCGCACCGTCGACGACGCACCGTTCGGTGGTGGCGCCGGCATGGTGATGCGGGCCCAGCCGATCTTCGAGTCGGTCGAGGCCGCCGGCCCACCCCGGCCGCTGTTCCTCCTCGGCCCGGGCGGTCGCCGGTTCGATCAGGCACTCGCCGACGAACTCGCGTCTGGCGACGGGTTCAGCCTGCTGTGCGGACGGTACGAGGGCGTCGATCACCGGGTGCGCGAGCATCTCGTCGACGGCGAGATCAGTGTCGGCGACGTGGTGCTCAGCGGGGGAGAGGTCGCTGCATGCCTGGTCATCGAGGCCGTCACCCGGTTGCGTGAGGGGGCGATGGGGAATGCGGCCAGCCCGGTGACCGAGAGTTTCGGCGAGTCCGGCCTCTTGGAGGAGCCGCAGTACACGCGGCCCGCAGAATTCCGCGGCTGGTCAGTGCCCGAGGTGTTGCGCAGTGGCGATCACGCGCGGATCGAACGGTGGCGGCGTGCCCAACGTCTCCACCGCACGCTTCGCGACCGGCCCGACCTCATCGAGCGCCTCGGCGGTCTTTCGACAGATGACGCGCGCCTGTTGGAAGAGTTCCCTGCCGTCCCGTATCATTGACGGGCCCCATCGGCGCGAGCGTGCGTCCGTGATCAGCGCACAGAATTCGCATCGGCCATCCGGCTCGCATCCAGACTCGCAGCCCCGACAACGCAGGTAGACGCCATGAAAGCCACTGACCTCATCGACCACGACTCGCTCCGCGACGACATCCCCGACTTCCAGGCGGGTGACGAGCTCAAGGTGCACGTTCGCGTCGTCGAGGGCGGCAAGGAGCGCATCCAGGTGTTCCAGGGCGACGTGATCGGACGCCAGGGTGGCGGGCTGCAGGAGACCTACACGGTCCGCAAGCTCAGCTACGGCGTCGGCGTCGAGCGCACGTTCCCGCTGCACACCCCGACCGTGCAGAAGATCGAGGTCGTCAAGCGCGGCGACGTCCGCCGGGCGAAGCTGTACTACCTGCGCGATCGCAAGGGCAAGGCTGCGAAGATCCGCGAGAAGCGCGACTTCTGAGCCGTCGGCTCTGATCGGACGCCTCGGCGGCGTCCCCCTCGGGCATCGGGCCCCTCCCATCACCCTGACGGAGGTTGCCATGGCCCCACGTGTCCCATCCACACCCGATCTCTCCAATCGCGCCCGTGGTCGATGGGGCGAGGACCTCGCCGCTGCGCACTATCGGCGCCTCGGCTGCGAGGTGCTCGACCGCAACTGGCGTTCACCGACCGGAGAACTCGATCTGGTGGTGCGCGACGGCGCGACGATCGTGTTCAGCGAGGTCAAGGCCCGCCGCACCGACCGGTTCGGTCCCGCAGCCTCCGCGGTCACGGTCGAGAAGCAGCGTCGCATCCGCCATCTCGCCGTCGAGTGGCTCCGAGCCAACGAGTTGCGCGCCGATTCGATCCGGTTCGACGTCGTCGCGATCACCGGCAGTCGGCTCGAACTCATCGCCGCCGCCTTCTGACCCGCAGAGCGAGTGGGACATCTGGGGTCTGACCCCAGTTGTCCAGGCGTCTCGGCCCAGGCGTGACAGTCAGCCGGCGAACGCCCAGACGAGCAGGCCGAGGGACACGAGGAGGGCGGCCGCGACGAGGACGTAGTCGGCGGGCTTCGCCTTGAACTTCCGGTACGGGTTGTATCCCACGGCGGTCAGTATCGTCGGCCGACATGGCCACCGACACCCGCGAACTCGAATCGATCACCGTCGAACGCACCGACGGGGTGGTCACGATCACCCTGCGTCGGCCGGAGAAGAAGAACGCCGCGGACGGGGCGATGTGGAACGAACTCCTCGCCGAGTTCCGCGCGATCGCCGGGAATGCCACCGATCGCGCCGTCGTGCTCACGGGTGCCGGCGGGAACTTCTGCTCGGGTGCCGACCTGTGGCAGGGCGGGTCCGGCGAGGTCCCCCTCCACCAGTTGTCGGCAATGCGCCACATCACCGACGTCTGCCTGGCGCTGCACCGCATCCCGCAGCCGACGATCGCCAAGGTCCGCGGCGTCGCGGTCGGTGCGGGACTCAACATGGCGCTGGCCTGTGACCTGATCGTCGCTTCCGAGGACGCCCGGTTCTCCGAGATCTTCGCCAGGCGTGGACTGAGCCTCGACTTCGGTGGTTCCTGGCTCCTTCCGCGACTCGTGGGCATGCACCGCGCGAAGGAGTTGGCGCTGCTCGCCGAGATCATCGACGCGGACCGTGCCGCCGAGATGGGCCTCGTCAATCGGGTACTGCCCGATGACGAACTCGATGCCTTCGTCGACGACTGGGCCAGCCGCCTCGCAGGGGGCCCGCCGATCGCCCTGGCGATGTCGAAGCGGCTGCTCAACAACTCCCTCGCGGTCACGATGGAGGAAGCGCTCGACGACGAGGGTCTGTCGCAGACGGTCAACTTCGGCACCCGCGACACCGTCGAGGCGATCAAGGCGTTCATGGAGAAGCGCGATCCCGTCTTCGAGGGTCGCTGAACGCAACGGGGCGGAACGGGCCGCGACGGGTCCGACGCCCCTGGTGGGCTGCGGCGATTCGTGTTCGACTGGTCTCGAAGGATCGGTCGTAGACGGAGGAGTCGGCATGAACCGTTACACGATGTTCCGTGACCGCATCGATGCCGGACGGCAACTGGCGGGTGTACTCGGTCACCTGCGAGGCCCCGACACCGTGGTCGTCGGGCTCCCGAGAGGTGGGGTGCCCGTCGCGGCTTGCGTCGCCGAAGCACTCGACGCCCCGCTCGACGTCATCCTGGTCCGCAAGCTCGGCGTGCCGTTCCAGCCCGAACTCGCGATGGGCGCCATCGGTGAGGACGACGTGCGAGTCGTCGATTCCGGCATCGTGCGGATGGTCGGTGTCAGCGCCGCCGACGTGGCGGCGGTCGAGGCCCGTGAGCGGGCCGAACTCGAGCGCCGTGGCGATCGGTATCGACGGGGCCGTCCGCGGACGTTGCTGGCCGGACGCACGGTCGTCGTCGTCGACGACGGGGTCGCCACCGGCTCGACCGCACGCGCTGCCTGTCAGGTCGCCCGAGCGGAAGGAGCGCGTCGGGTCGTGCTGGCCGTTCCGGTCGCCCCATCGGACTGGACCCACCGGCTCGGCGGTGCGGCCGACGAGTACGTGGCGGTCGAGACGCCGCACGACTTCTCCGGTGTCGGCCAGTTCTACCGCGATTTCTCCCAGACGAGCGACGACGACGTGGTCGCGCTGCTCGACGACGCAGCTCGACCGCGTCTCGTCCGCGACGAGGACATTCGGATCCCGCTCGGCGCCATCACCCTCGATGGTCACCTCTCCGTGCCCCGCGACGCCACCGGAGTCGTCGTGTTCGCGCACGGCAGTGGCAGCAGCCGGCACAGCCCGCGCAACCAGCGGGTCGCGTCCGTCCTGGTTCGGGCGGGACTCGCCACGCTGTTGTTCGACCTGTTGACGTCGGACGAAGAACGCGATCGCAGCAACGTCTTCGACATCGATCTGCTCGGACATCGGTTGTCCGACGTGATCCGCAGCGTGGTCGCCTGGCCCGACGTGCGCGGGCTGCCCGTGGGTTGCTTCGGTGCGAGCACGGGCGCCGCGGCGGCGCTGGCCGCAGCAGCGCAGCCCAACTCACCCGTGGCCGCGGTCGTCTCGCGGGGCGGTCGACCGGATCTGGCAGGAGCCCAACTCCGGAAGGTGATCGCCCCGACGCTGCTCATCGTCGGCGGCGAGGATCGTGCGGTGCTCGAACTCAACCGCCAGGCGCTCCAGCAGTTGCACGCCATCAGCGATCTGGTGGTCGTTCCGGGTGCCACGCATCTGTTCGAGGAGCCCGGAACTCTCGACGCGGCGGCCGGTCTGGCGCGGGACTGGTTCCTCACGCACCTGGAAACGGCGGGCGACCGATAGTTCGTCGAGTCACGGGGCCGGGGCATGGGGGACGTCGCGACCGCTTCCTCGCCGGGCCACCGACGGTCTCGCGCCGCTGCGTGCCGGCTGACGTTCGCCGGCACGACCGGATCGTTAGCCTGGCCCGGTGACTCGGCGACTGTTCCGCATCGGCCTGATCGGCCTCGCATGCGCGGCGTCGCTCGCAGTCCCGGCAGGGCTCGCCGGTGCGGCCCCGCTCCCGGATCCCTCCGATGGCCAACAGACCGAGCCGCTCATCCCTGTGCCGGTCGGCTGCCCGCGTCCCGATCCTGCCGCCGTCGTCTTCGTCGGCACGATGATCGGCAAGGACGACGTCATACAGGTCGTGCGCTTCCGGATCGACCAGATCCGAGCCGGCTCCGCGAGTTCCTGGGCGGTCGACGGGCTGATCGACGTCCGCTACGGCGACGACTACCGCTTCCTGGTCGAGGGCGACCAGTACCTCGTCGGAGCCGGGTACGACCCCGTCTACGGCAGTCTGTCGTCGGCGGTTCGGCCGGCGGAGCCCACCTTCGGCGGCAACGACGTCGTCGGGGTCGACGACACCGCCGTCGTGTGCCCCGAGCTCGACGACCCGGTGCGAACGCTGAACGTCGACGGCACGAGCGTCGATTCGGGGGTTCTGAGCCTGATGACCGACGATCGGCGCCTCCTGCTCGCCACCCTGGCCGTTCCCGCCGCGCTGGTCTTCGCTGCGCTGCTCGCGCTGGTCGTGCTCAAGATGTTCGGCCGTCTCGCGATGTCCGGTATGTGGCGACTCGGTCGGGCGGCCGTCACACCGGTGCCGGACCACCGGGCCGTGCGGGTGCGCTCGCACCGCCCGAGGGAGCTCGACGTCGCCGAGCGTGAGTCGACCGACGCTCACTGAACGCGGGTCGTTCGTCCCTGGCGCCGCCCCTGGTCCCGACCGACACTGGTGGCATGGGTTCTCGTCGTCGCGCCGTGGCGGGCCCCGCATCGGTGCTGTGCGTCGGCCAGGCCACGCTCGATCACGTCCTGACGGTCGCTGACGACCTCGTCGTCGGTCGCAAGCACGCGGCGCAGCGCCACGACGTCGTCGGCGGCGGGTTGGCGGCGAACGCAGCGGTCACCGTTTCGCGTCTCGGAGGCGCGGCTGCGCTCGCGAGCGTCATCGGCGACGACGAGACCGGCAACAGCGTGCTCGCCGGGCTCCACGGCGAACACATCGACACCGGTCTGGTCCAGCAGGCCCGCGACGTGCACACGTCGTTCTCGGCCGTGATCGTGTCGGCGGACGGCGCCCGAACGATCGTCAACCACAGCCCGGCTGAACTGCTCGTCCACCCGTGTCCCGATCTGGACGATGTCGCATGCGACGCGGTGCTCGTCGACGGGCGCTGGCCTGCAGGAACGTCCAGTGCCCTGTCGCTCGCCCGTCGCCGCGACGTTCCCGGCGTGGTCGACGTCGACCGTTCGGCCGTCGACGCCGCGGTGATCGCCACCTGTTTCGATCTCGCGTCGCACCTGGTCTTCAGCGAGGACGCACTGCGGGACCTGGCCGGGACACCCTCGCCGACCGATGGACTCCGTCGCATCGCGCGGGATACCGCCGCCCATGTGTCGGTCACGCTCGGCGCTCGGGGCGTGTTGTGGTTCGACGGCGACGACGTGCGCTCCCTCGGTGCGTTTCCCGTCGACGCTGTCGACACCACGGGGGCCGGTGACGTGTTCCACGGCGCCGTCACGCTCGCGCTCGCCGAAGGCGCCGACGAGGCTCGCGCGTTCGCCTTCGCATCGGCGGCCGCCGCCCTCAAGTGCACTCGACCTGGCGCACGGGCAGGCATCCCGAACCGCATCGAGGTCGACAGCCTGATCGACCGCTCGCCGATTGCCAGAGAGGTGGCAGCAACATGACCAGCACGAACAACCGACACCGCATCCTCGTGGTCCCGATCGGACGGCCCACGTTCGACCTCGAACTCGCCGCGCAACAGGTGACCGCGGCGACGGCCGTGCTCGCCGGGCTCGATGCGGGGCACGTGGGTGATCAACGGATCCTGACGGACATCGGCGAGGTCGATGCGGCGCTCGACGATGCACTGGAGAGCGCCGCAGGCGCCCCGGACGTGGCGGTCGTCCTGCAGGCGACGTTCAGCGACTCATCCCTGGTCGGACGGGTCGCCGAGCGGTTGGGTGTCCCCATCGTCGTGTGGTCGTTCCCGGAAGCTCGTACCGGTGCCCGCCTGCGCCTGAACTCGCTCTGCGGAGCCAATCTGGCGGCCTACCTGTTGCGACGGCGATTCCACCGTGTCGAGTTCGTACACGTGGATCCGTCCCTCCCGGTTGCCGCCGACACGGTCGGCACGGCGATCGACCGGGCGGTGTCGGTGGACTCGCCCGCGGTCGTCCACGACGTCCCGCCTCGCACAGCGGTCAGCGTCGCGGCGGGTCGCACCATCGCGGCTCAGCTGAGCAGCCGTCGCATCGGCGTGGTCGGTGAGCCGCCGATCGGCTTCGAGCCGTGCGCGGGCAACGTCGACGAGATGCGCGACGTCACGGGCATCGAGGTCGACCGGGTTCCGCTCCCGACGCTCTTCGCCGAGGCTGATGCTGCTCCCGCTCCGGTACGTGCCGCGACGATCGAGCGGGTCCGGTCGGCGATGGATCTCGACGCCGAGACCGCCGGCGCCGGCCTCGACGAGAGCGTCGCCCTCCACGCCGGCTTGCGTGCGCTCGCCGATCGCCACGGATGGTCAGCGCTCGCGACACGATGCTGGCCGGAGTGCATGACCGAGTACGGGGGAGCGGTCTGTACACCGATGGCGATGCTCACCGAGGACGGTGTGCCGGGTGTGTGCGAGGCCGACCTCTACGGCGCTGCCACGGCGCTCCTCCTGCGCGAGATCGGGGGGTCCGACCCGTTCGTCGCCGACCTGGTCGACAGCGACGAGGGTGACGACACTTCGGTGGTCTGGCATTGCGGCGTCGCGTCGGTGACGCTCGCCGACCCGAACGTACGCCCGGTGGCGATCACCCATCCCAACCGACACCGTGCCCTGGCCAACCAGTTCGCGCTCCGGCCGGGCCGGGTGACGATCGCCCGGCTGAGCCAGGCCGGTGGCGACCTGTCGATGGTGATCGGCGGCGGCGAGATCCTTCAGCGGCCCCGTCCGTTCCAGGGGACCTGCGCGGTGCTTCGGTGGGACCAGCCGGTGGCTTCGGTGCTGGCGACGGTGTTCGGTCGCGGGCTCGAACACCATGTGGGGCTCGTGTACGGCGAACACCGAGCCGCCCTCGATTCGCTCGCTGCAGCCTGGGACATCCCGGTGATCCGTCTCGGGGTGGACTGAGGCATCTATCCGGCGGCGGTGGAGCCGACCGCCCGTGCGATCTCGGCGAGCGCGCCGGCCCAGTCGTCGATGTCGATCTGCTCGGCGTGACCGTCGGCGACGCATCGCACGAGGATGCCGCCGCTGATCGGCTCACCGAGCGTGGTCGTCAGTGCGGCCCCGTAGGCCGCCAGCTGCATCCGGTAGCGGCCGACGCGCTCCGCGGTCTGCACCGGACCCGACCACTGGTCGGTCTTGTAGTCGACGATCACGAGCCCGTCGGGTGTTCGGACCAGGAGGTCGACGTATCCCTCGAGGATCCGGTCGCCGACCGGTGCGGCGACGAACAACTCGCGCCAGTGCGGCGCTCCCGCGACGACCTGACGGACGATCGGCGTCGTGAGCACGGAACGGGCGAGCGCAGCCACCCGCTCGTCGAGGCCGATCACGCCCTCAGCAGCGCACTGCGCCCGTGCGAGGTTCTCGATGTCGTCTCCGGATGCGAGATCGCAGAACTGCAACACCCCGTGGACGGCCCGTCCGATGCTCGTGCCGTACCGGCCACGCTGCCACGGCGGCAGATCGACATTGACCGGGCGCTTGTCGAGGCCGGGATCGTCGATCGCGTCGCGGTCAGCGACGGCCGCGAGTTCCTCGGAGAGGCGGGTGGCCGCGATGCCCGTACGTCGCGAGGCCCGGCGGAGCACGTCGGTTCGCTCGGCGGCCCAGCGGGCCGGCTCACTCCACTCGAGGTCGCCGACGACCGGGACGGGAGCCTCGATCTCCCGGATGTCGAAGGCCACCGACTGCGCCCCCGAGGTGGGGCCAGCGGCCCCTGCTGCGAACATCAGCTCGGCAGAGGTCAGCGGACCCCAGTCGTCGTAGGTGTCGTTCGCCTTCGTGGGCGCGCCGCGGTGCAGCGAGACGACGAGGTGATCCGATGCCCGGGTGCACGCCACGTAGAGCAGGCGACGGCGCTCGGCGTCGCCCATCTGTTCGTCGATCGGTTGGTGGGCGACGAACACCCCGTCGTCGCCGCGTCCGGCCAGCATCCACGTGTCGTTCGCCCAGACGACGCCGTTGGTGGTGACGCGTCGGGGCTTGGTGGTGAGGCCCGCCACGATCGTGATCGGGAACTCGAGCCCCTTGGCAGCGTGGATGGTCATCACCCGGACGGCATCGTGGTCGTGCTCGGGCAGGATCGTGTCGGCGATCCGGCTCTCCGACGCCTGGAGCGCGGCCCACTGCAGATACCGGCGCACCCCGTGGCCGCCGGCGTCGGCCCAGGCCCGCGCCTGTTCGATGACGTACCGCAGACGTCGCCACACATCGCGCACGTCGGCGCCTGCCAGCGCCAGGTCGAACGAGCGGCGTTCGTCGGCGACCGCGGCCAGCAGATCGGCTGGCGACGTCCAACCGATCCGTTCGGCGATCGACCGGACGTGCCCGATCGCCTGGTGGACCGGGTGGTCGACCAGGTGTCCGGGCGGCGTCGCCCATGGATTCCAGGAACCGCCGAGCCGTTTCCACTCCCAGAGTTCGACGTCGCTGCATCCGTAGAGCGGGCTGCGCAACGCCTCGACCAACGTCAACTCGTCGGTCGGGTCGTCGGCGGCGCGCAGCGCCATCAGGAGATGGCGGATCTCGGTGGTGGCGTACACGACCGACGAGTTCTCGGCCCGGTAGGCGAGACGAGCTCGGCGGAGTTCGGCCTCGAGCGACGGGAGTGAGATCCGTGTGGGGAGCAGCACACAGATGTCGCCGGGGCGGCATGGTCGCAGGCCCCCGTCGACCTCGTCGTGGACCGGCCAGCCCTCCGAGAGCGCAGTCGACACGGTGGCCGCCACGTCGCGTGCCTCGCGCCCGCGCAACGCATCGGCAGCGCCCAGCTCGCCGACCCGGCCCCGCGACGTGAGGTCGTCGTGGCGCTCGACGCCGAGCACCGACACCGTGCCGTGGTCGAGCAGTTCGTCTGGTCGGCACGCATCCAGTGGCTGGAACGCCGGCTGTGCGTCGGCTTCGAAGGTGATCAGACGCCCGAAGACGTCGTTGGCGAAGTCGATCACCGCCTTGGTGGAGCGGAAGTTGGCCGATAGGGCGACACGATCGGCGGCGACCTGATCGGCGGCGCGGAGATACTGGGCGATGTCGGCGCGGCGGAATCGGTAGATCGATTGTTTCGGATCGCCCACGATGAACAGACGTCCCGGAAGCGGCACGAGTCGACGCCAGGCTGGTGGGGCGGTTCCGTCGATGGCTCTGACGTCCTGAGCCGGGTCGTCCGGGTCGGCGGTGAGGCGGACTGCGATCTCGAGTTGGATCGGGTCGGTGTCCTGGAACTCGTCGAGCAACAGGCGTCGGTACCGCTCGTGCAGCAGCCGGCGGACGCCGGGACGCTCCGCGAGCAACCGACGGGCGAGCACCAGCAGGTCGTGGAACTCGAGAAGGCCGGCCGCAGCGCGCTCCGCGGCCGCGTCGAGCACGAACCGCCCGAGGATTGCCCCGAGGAGGAGCCGGCGGTGCCGCCGGGCGTGTTCGAGCACACGCCGGGCGGCGACGCCGAGTTCGATCTCGAGCGACTGGAGCGCTTCGAGGTCGGCGGGACCGTCGGCTCCGAACGCCGCCTTCCACTTGCCCTTCGCTCCGGGACGCTGCTTGAGGTCGCCCCAGTGCCCGAAGCGGCGATCGAGTTCGGCGATGATCTCGAGGCGCGTGCGAACGCTGTCGGTGGACGCGAGCTGGTCGACGATCGCTCCGATGTCGGCGGTGAGCCCGGCCTGGGTGTCGTCGCCGGGGACGGGCGTGGCGGCGATCAGCCGACCGATCGCGATGACGGGGTCGAGGTCGACGCGCAGGGGGCCGGGATCGGTGAGATCGACGCGATCGTGCACGAGGTCCCAGTTGGCCCGGAAGTCTTCCGCCAACCGGCGGGCGCCTTTGTCGAGCCCGAAGCCGTCGAACTCGCACAGTTCGACGAGTGCTCGGCCGCCTCCGATGAGCCCACCCGCGGGATCGGGGTCGTCGAGCAGCCGGTCGAGCAGGTCGTCCCACTGCTCCTCGAACGCCAGACCGCTCTCGAGTTCGTCGAGCACGGAGAACCCCGGCGGGAGCCCGGCGTCGATCGGGAAGTCGAACAGGATGCGTCGGGCGAACGAGTGCAGCGTGCCGATCGGGGCGTGGTCGAGCCGGTCGAGGGCGGCGAGCGCCTCGGCGCCCCCGTCGTCGGCAAGCCGACTCCGGGTTCGACTGCGCAGCTCCGCCGCCGCCTTCTCGGTGAACGTGATCGCGGCGATCGCCGTGATGGGCACTCCGGACTTCACGAGGTTGACGATTCGGGCGACGAGCGAGCTCGTCTTGCCGGCACCGGCGCCGGCCTCGACGAACAGGGTGGCGTCGAGGTCGTCGCTGATGCGCACCCGTGCGTTCTGGTCGGGCGGGTTCATGCCTCGTCACGGTTCATGTGTCGTCCTCGGCCGGTCCGAACCAGGCGGCGAGCCGCGGGTCGTGGCGTTTGCGCTCCCACTCGGGCCATCGCTCGGCGGTGCCGAGCCGGTCCGGCTCGCAGTACTCGCACGAGACGTAGAACCGGAATCCGGGCCGTTCCGGGCGGTTCGGGAAGAACCCGGTCTCGATCCCGGCCACCACGGCGGCGAGGGACGTCGCGACACGAGCGTCGACCTCCGCGGTGATCAGGTAGCCCGGGCGTTCGTAGCCGCCCTTGCGCATCAGGCCGTACTCGGCGTGGACCACGGTGTCGTCGCTGCCGAAGTGCGCTCGGGCGGCGGCTGCATAGCTCGGCAGCTGGAACAGGGTGCCGCCTGCCGTGGGGTCGTCGGCCGACAGGTCCCTGTACTTCGATCGGCCGCCGGTCTTGTGGTCGGTGACGACGAGCGCGCCGTCGCGGGTGCGGTCGACGCGGTCGATCGAACCCTGCAGCTCGATCGGCCGACCGTCGGGGAGTCGGATCACCACCGCGCCGTCGCCGCCGAAGCGCAGCTCGGAGGCCAACACCGTCGACCCGCGCTGACGGACGAAACGGCTGTCGTGCTCGAGCCAGTCGAGCAGGTCGGCGCACATGCGCGTGCGTTCGTCGGCCCAGAACGCGGGCCGGCCCGTTCGCCCGCGGCGCTCGGTGGTCTCGCACACCTCGTCGAAGGCGGCGATCAACGCCTGGCGGTGTTCGCCGGTCCAGCCCTCGGCCGACGGCTGCGGCAGGGAACCGTCGACCACCTGCGCGTGGAAGAGGTCGAGCGCCCGGTGGTGCGCCGAGCCGCGATCGCGTGCGGTGATGCTGATCTCGGCACCCGGTTCCTCGATCGGGTCGACCTCGAGCAGATAGTGGGCGAGGTACGCATGCGGACACGCGACCCAGGCCTCGAGTCGGCTCGGCGACACCGGGCCGTCGAGCACCGGGAGCTCGGCACCGCTGAGATCGCCGTCGAACTCGGTGAGTTCGTCGCTTTCGCGGGCGGCACGCAGGGCGAGACCCCGGGCGAGCACCTCGTCGGTGGACGGATCGACGATCCGATCGAGCGGCGTCCCACTGCGCACCTGTTGGTAGCGGCCGCGCAACCGGTGTTCGGCGACGGTGGCGGGGAACTCGGTGTGCTCGATGCCGGCGTGGTGGGAGGCGATCGCTCGGACGCCGACCGTGTCGATCCAGTCGGTGATCCACCGTGACGGTTGCAGCTGCGCGGTGGCGCGCAGGTCGCCGCGGGGATGGGTGAGGGTGACGGTGCTCGTGGCGAGCGTGGCGAGCAGGACCCGATGGATCCTCGTCGACAGGGCGTCGGGGGAGGAGAGGCCTGCAAGTTCGCGATCGGCCTCCGACAGCAGCGGGTCACTCCGCGGCGTCGGCGGGAGCAGACCGTCGGCGGCGCCGACGACCACGACCATGTCGACGTCGAGCCCCACGCCGCCGGCGAGCGGGCCGACGGTGACGCCATTGCCGACCCGGCCCTCCCGGGCCGGGCTGGCGGCGAGTTCGGCCTCGAGGGTCGAGCGGAACTGGTGACGGGTGACGGGCTCGCCGATCGGGTCGAGGTGGCCGAGGTGGTCGAGGGCGAGAGTCAGCGCCTCCCAGGCACGGTACTCCGCTTCGGGCAGCCGCTCGATCGTGTGGCTGCCGAGCCATTGTTCCACCTGGTCGTTGCACCACCGCGACCACTCCGCCCAGGAGCGCAGGGCAGCTGGATGGCCGAGTTCGGAGCGGAGTTCAGCGACGAACGCCTGCAACGACGACGCCGCGCTCGACCACCGTTCGCCGAGGGCGATCGCACCGAGACGTCGGTTCCAGTCGTCGTCGCGTGCGATGCCGGCGGCCCGGCTCACGCGCTCCCAGCTCGCCGTGGGCAGGTAGGCGCCATCGGCGTCACGCGCGGGCACGTCGGCAAGGAGGTCGAACAGGTTGCGCCGCCGCAGCCCCCGACGGTCGACGTCGAGCAGGTCGAGCACGAGCCGCGGTGCGAGACGCTCGGAGACGGTGGTGCCGGGACGGCCGTTCCAGGGGATCTCGGCGGCGGTGAGGTGGTGTTCGACCAGGCGCGCATACGGGCGCTGCGCGGGCCACAGGACGGCGATGCGCTCGAACGCGGTGCCGGAACGAGCGGCGTCGAGGACGACGCGGACGGCCGTGCGGACCTCGTCGTCGGCGTCGGTGCTGGAGATGATCGCCGTTGGCCCGATCGACGGCGCAGACCGGTCGACCGGTTCGTCGGCCCGGACGGTCGCTCCGAGTTCGCTGACGACCGTGTGGGCGTCGGCATCCGCGGACGGGTCACCGGTGAGCTGGAGCACCACGTCGACCGGGAGCTGACGCCCGAGTGCGCCCACGAAGGCGAGAGCGAGGCCGGGCAGCTCGGTCGGTAGGTACAGCACGAGGTTGCGCAGACCGTCTGGGAGCGCACGCTCGACGATCGAGGTGGCGAGCGCGAACAGATCGGCTTCGTCGTACCAGTCCGCTTCGAGCGCGGCGGTGACCGCATCGCTGACCCGCAGTGCCTGGCGCCCACGCGCCGACTCGTCACCGAGACGGCGGCGCGCCGCCGGACCGGCGAGGCGGAGTTCGCCATGGAGTTCTCGCAGCGCGACGACGGTGGACGGATGTGTCGCCACCGGACCGAACGGACCGGGATCAGCGGCGAGGACGGCACCGATCGCCAGGTCGACGACGGGCGTGGACATCGGCGAACGTCCGGCGGCTGCGAGCGTGGGGCCGGCGACGAGCTCGGCGAGGCGGTTGAGCGTGACCATGTCGACGCCGACGACCCCTCCCGCACGGCCCAGCGCCCGCCGCGTCATCACCCCGCAGGTGTTGGTGGGCACGGCCACCGTGACGGGCGCGAGTGGGTCGGAACTCTTCGCCCCGGCGATCGCCGCGGCGAGGGCGCCCAGCGCGTCGGGAGGTGCGACCAGAGCCGCCGAGATCGTCACGCCCCCGATGGTAGGGAAGGGGTGTCACAGCCCGCGCTCTACGATTGGATTCGTGCTGATCAGACGAGCCCGTCCCGAGGACACCGGACGTGCCTGTGTCACGGCGATGCGCGCGTTCGTCGACGATCCAGTGATGCGGTGGCTGTATCCGGAGGACGACGTGTTCCTCGCCCCCGGTGGCACCGTGTTGCGTCCGGCGATGTCGGGGTGGATCGGGCTCGGCGAGGTCTGGTGCAGCGACGACGTGGCCGCACTCGCCGTGTGGATCCCGCCTGGCCGTCCGGAGATCGAGTTCGCCGACGACCTCGGCGCACCGCCGCCGCCGCCCGACCGGCTCGAACGGTTCGGGATCATCGGCGAGGCGATGGCGGCCCACACGCCCGACGAGCCGCACTGGTACCTCCAGCTGCTCGGCACCCATCCCGACTGGCAGCGCCAGGGTCTCGGTGCCGCACTGATGAACGTGGTGTTCGAGCGGGCGGAGGCGGAGGGCCTCCCGTGCTACCTGGAGACCGAGACGGTCGAGAACGTCGCCTACTACCGAGGTCGCGGCTTCGACGTCCGTTCCGAGTGGGACCTCGCCGGCGGCCCGCACATGTGGGGCATGTACCGCCCCGCCAACTGACCGTTCTCGTGAACAAGGTGCGCACCTGGGCCGCACCTCGTTCACGAGAAGCGGGGTCGTCAGGTGGTGCGGGCGGCTTCGGCGCGGGCGCGCAGGTCGCTCACGGCGTGTTCGAGGCCCTCGGGATCCTTGTAGAGCGCGCTGCCGGCGATCAGCACGTTGGCGCCCGCCGCCGACGCTCCGGCGATCGTGGCGGGGCCGATGCCGCCGTCGACCTCGAGGTCGACCGTGTCGGACAGACCCGCTGCGTCGATCATCGAGCGGATCTCGGCGATCTTCGGCTCCATCGTGGGAAGGTACGCTTGGCCGCCGAAGCCCGGGTTGACGGTCATCACCAGCACGAGGTCGACCAGGTCGAGGACGTGGGAGATCGCCGAGGCGGGCGTCGCCGGGTTCAGCGCGACGGCGGCGTTGGCGCCGAGGTCGTTGATGTTGCCGAGCGTGCGGTGCAGGTGCGTGCACGCTTCGGCGTGCACGATCAGGCGTGAGCAGCCGGCCTCGATGTACTGCGCGGCCATGACGTCGGGCGTGTACACCATCAGGTGCGCTTCGAACGGCACGCTGGAGTGCCGACGAGCCGACGCGATCACGTCGGGCCCGAACGTGAGGTTGGGCACGAACTGGCCGTCCATCACGTCCCACTGGATCAGATCGACGCCGGCGGCCTCCAGGGCGGCGACTTCCGCGCCGAGTCGGGAGAAGTCGGCGGGCAGGACGGACGGTGCGATCTGGATCGGTCGGCTCATCGACCGGGCAACCTACTGTTCCTGCCGGTCGGTGTCCGCCTCGCGGTTCCACTCGTCGTCGGCCTCTTCCCAGCCGGCGTTGCGCTCCTCGACCCTCTCCTTCCAGTGCTCTGCCTCCGCCCGAGAGGCATACGGTCCCAGCGTTTGGTCGTAGGCGCCACGCTCGGAGGCGGGAACCGCCACCCGCCGTTCGAGATCCCAGTACCACTCGGTGTCGTCACTCATGAATCCAGTGTCGCGCACCCGTCGTGCCCGGCTGGCTCCGGCCGTCGTCGCACCCACGCTGTCGCACTCGGGTCGCCGTACGCTGGTCGCATGCAGCTGACCCCAGACCGCCTCGTCGCGGGCGGCGACGCCATGGCTCGAGCCGCCGACGGACGGGTGGTGTTCATCGACGGGGCGCTGCCGGGCGAACTGGTCGAGGTGGAGATCGTGTCCACGAAGAAGGACTTCGCCACGGCCACCGTCGTCGAGATCATCGAGCGGTCGCCGTTGCGCGACTCGCCGTCGTGCGCGCACCGTCGCGCCGGGTGTGGCGGGTGCGACTGGATGCACCTGCAGCCGACGGCCCAGCTCGACGCCAAGGTGGAGATCGTGATCGAGTCGCTGCGTCGGGTGGGCCGGCTCGACCAGACGATCGCCGAGGGCATCGTGCATCGCGGTGGAGCGGTGTCGCCGTTCGGCTACCGCACCACGATTCGCGTGGTCGGCGGGCCCGACGCATCGGTGGGATTCCGCGAGCACGCGTCCGATCGGGTGGTCCCGGTGACGAGCTGCCCCGTGGCCGAGTCGAAGTTGTCGCGTCTGCTCTCCGTGATCGAGGCCGACGAGGGCGCCGAGCTGACGCTGCGGACCTCCGTCGCCACCGGGGCGGTGACGGCGATCTGGGACAAGCGGTTCCGCAAGGCGATCCGCGGCATCCCGTCCGAGGTCCACATCGGCGAGCGCGCCTGGCTGGTCGAGCGTGTCGCCGGCCATGACCTGAAGGTGTCGGCCGGATCGTTCTTCCAGTCCGGCCATCAGGCGGCGGAGCTGCTGGTCGTTGCGGTGTCGGAGGCGGCGCCCGAACTCGCGACCGCTCGCCACGCGGTCGACGCCTACGGCGGGGTCGGCCTGTTCGCCGCCACGGCGATGGCGGCGTGTGAGCACGTGACGGTGATCGAGTCCAGCGCGTCGGCGTGTCGCGACGCCGAACACAACCTGCAGGGGCGCGGGGCGAGCGTGGTTCGCGCCGAGGTCACCGGATGGACGCCTCCCGACGGGTCCGGCCCGACGCCGCCCGTCGACGTGATCGTCGCCGATCCGGCCCGGCCGGGACTGGGCCGGCCCGGCGTGGCAGCGCTGACCGCGGCGAAGGCACCCGTGGTCGTGCTGGTGAGTTGCGACCCCGTCTCGCTGGCCCGCGACGTCATGCTGATGGCCGACGACGGCTACCGACCCGAACGGGTCGAGGTGCTCGACCTGTTCCCGAACACCCACCATGTCGAGACCGTGACCAGGTTCGTTCCGACAGTGACCTGAAATACTGTGGACGAATCTTCATCCGGGAGGATGCCGTGCAACGAATAGACGATGTGAGACGCGAGTACACCGAGGCATCCGACGCGGCACTGGTCGTGTCGATCGGCCGCTATCAGCAAGCCGCGCTCGCCGAGGCGTACCGTCGTCATGCCGGAGCCTGCTTCGGGCTGGCAAAACGCCTGCTCAGCGACCATTCGCGCGCTGAAGAGATCGTGCAGGAGGTGTTCGTCCGGCTCTGGAACGAACCCAACCGGTACGACCCCGAACGGGGCACGCTGCGCAGTTTCCTGCTCGCGCACACGCATGGCCGATCGGTCGATCTGATCCGTGCCGATGCGTCCCGGCGCAATCGAGAGGAGAAGGAAGCTCGCCAACAGGCCGTTGGTGGCTACGACATCTCCCACGAGGTGTGGGACATCGCACTCGCCGGTCACGTGCGCGAAGCGATGGAAACTTTGCAGCAGGGCGAGCGCGAGGCGATCGAGCTCGCCTACTTTGGCGGTCTCACCTACAAAGAAGCCGCGGAGCGGTTGGGCGAACCCGAGGGCACGGTCAAGAGCCGGATCCGGTCGGGTCTCAAGCGCCTCCGTGTGGAACTCGTACAAGCCGGCGTCAGCATCGGGGCTGATTGACGATGAGTGGAGAGATGGACGACATGGCCGGATCCCCCGGAGACACCTACGACATCGACGAGCTGTTGGGTGCTTATGCCCTCGATGCCGTCGACGATGACGAACGCGACCGGATCGAGGACTACCTGGCCGTGAACCCCCGTGCGCAGGCAGAGGTGCAGGCCCACCGCGAAGTGGCCACCATGCTGGCATTCACCGGCATGGATGCTCCCGACGACCTCTGGGGGCGCATCGCCGACGAGATCGGCGAACAGGCGCCTCCGCCGGGACCCGAGCTCGCGAAGGTCATGTCGTTCGACGAGCACCCCCGCCGTCGGCGCATCGCTGCAGCGGCACCCTGGATCGTCTCGGCGGCTGCGGCTGCCGTGATCGGTTTCGTGGCGATCGGCCTCGTTGCCGATCGCGCCGACGCACCGAACGAACCGATCGCCACTGCCTTCGAAGCAGCGCTCGCCGACCGCGATTCGGTGACGACCGTGTTGGTGTCGGATACGTCCGACGCATCGGCCGAGGCGGTCATCGACCAGGACGGACACGGATTCGTCGTCGCGCAGGAACTCCCGATGCTGCCCGACGATCAGACGTACCAGCTCTGGGGCATCGTCGACGACGGTCAGGTGATCTCGCTCGGCATCTTCGGCCCGAATCCCGAGCTGGAGACCTTCACGGTCGAAGGAGCGGTCTCTGCGCTCGCGATCACCATCGAGCAGTACCCGGGCGTCGTCAGCGACGGCAACCCCGAAGGGGCCTTCGTCGGCGCCTTCTGACCTGAGGCCCTCATCCTCGCCGGGCGATGAGCGAACCGACCGGATACGGGTACTTGGCTCATCGGCGGGAGGTCGAACCGCCGGGCGATGAGCGAACCGACCGGATACGGACCGTTCGCTCATCGCTGGGGACACTCGGGTCGTAGCCTGGCGGCGTGCTGACACCGGTGTGCTCCGAGGAAGTTCGTGTCGCGATCGACGAGCGACGCCCGGTCGTGGCGCTCGAGTCGACGATCTTCTCCCACCTCGGGCTGCCGTCGCCCGCCAACCGGGAGGCGCTCGAGCGCTGTTCGGCGGCGGTGCGCAGCAGGGGAGCGGTGCCGGCCGTGACCGCGGTGCTCGACGGGATGGTTCGTCTGGGGCTGACCGACGCGGAGCACGAACGGATTCTCGGGCCGGCTCGAAAGGCCGCTGAACGCGACGTCGCCGTCGCGGTCGGTCAGCGGTGGGATGTCGGCGCGACGACCGTGTCGGCGTCGGTGGCGATCGCGGCCGCAGCGGGCGTGTCGGTGTTCGCGACCGGCGGCATCGGCGGCGTGCACCGCGGCGCCGAGATCACCGGCGACATCTCCGCCGACCTCGACGCGATCGCATCGCATCCGGTCGTCACCGTCTCGGCGGGAGCGAAGGCGTTCCTCGACCTGCCCCGCACCCTCGAGTTCCTGGAGGCTGCCGGCGTCCCCGTGCTCGGTTGGCGCCACGATCGGTTCCCCGCCTTCTACACCCGCTCGTCGGGGCTTCCCGTGCCGCACCGGGTCGAGTCGGCCGACGAGGTCGCTCGCATCTTCGCGGCCCGCAGTCGCCCCGAGTCGGGGATGCTGCTCGCGGTGCCGATCCCCGAGGATGCCGAACTCGACGCTGCCGAACTCGACGCGGTGCTCCGTGAGGCGCTGGAGGAGTGCGAACGCGCCGGCGTCACCGGTGCGGCGGTGACGCCGTTCGTGCTCGGCCGCATCGGGGCCGCCACCGAGGGCCGCAGCATCCCGGCGAACCTCGCACTGGCCGAGAACAACGCCGCCGTGGCCGCTCGGGTCGCCGTGGCGATCGCGGAGTCCTGACGTCCGCGTCCACGCCCGAGATGGCCTCAACCGAGGCGACGCATCTTGCGTTCGACGCGGTCGAGGAACGCCGCCCGATCCCGATCCGAAGCCGAGTCGATGCCGTACATCGCCAGCCACGTGGTGCGCGCTGCCGGGTGGCACATCGTGCGCAGGCTCCGGGTCAGGGTTCGCTTGCCCGCCTCGCCCTCGACCATGTTGATCCACTTCGACGACCCGTGGGTGGTGACCGCGACCAGTCGTCGGATGTTGCGCAACCCGGGGCGGAGGCGATTCGCTCCGTCGGGCAGCGTCCAGGCCACCCCGTTCACCCACACGCGGTCGATCCAGCCCTTCATCATCGCCGGCTGCGCCGACCACCAGGTGGGGTAGACCAGCACGAGCGTGTCGCACCAGCGCAGATCCTCGGCGTGGCCCGACAGCGCTGGATCGGTACCGGGTTCCAGGTGACGCGCGTGGTCGAGGGCGGTGAACTCCGGGTCGAAGCCCTCGGCGTACAGGTCGGTGCACCGGACCTCGGCCCCGGCGGCGACCAAGCCTGCGAGCGTGCGGTCACGAACCGCGGCGACGAACGACTCCTCGATCGGGTGGCAGTGGACGACCAGTGCCCTCGTCATCGCAGCCCGGCCATCTCGCGTTCGACCCTGGCAGCGAACTCGTCGCGTTGCGCCGGCGTCGACGTGTCGATCGCGTAGAGGCCGAGCCACCGGCTCCTGACGCGGAAGCCGCACGACAACCGCAGCGCTCGGGTGATGATCCGTCGACCGTTGTCGTTCACGAACCGCACGTACGATCGCGGCGAGCCGTAGGTGGAGATGCCGACGAGATGACGCACCTGGCCGAGCCCGGGACGGACCTTGCCGGTGCGCTCGTCGAACCGGAAACCGACGCCGGGCACCATCACCCGCTCGAGCCAGCCCTTGAGGATCGCGGGCAGACCGCTCCACCAGGTCGGGTACACGAAGACCAGTGCGTCCGCTGCCGTCACGACCTCGGCGTGACGGGAGACCATCGGGTCGCGCACCGGCTCGTCGCCGTGATAGGCGCGTCGTTCGTCGGGTGTCATCGCGACGACGAAACGCTCGGCGCAGAGGTCCAGGACCTCGACGTCGTGACCTGCGGCGCGCAGCCCGGCGACAGCCCGCGATGCGAGCGCATGGCAGTAGCTGTCGGCCGACGGGTGGGCGACGACGACGGCGACGAGCATCGTCAGTCGTTGGTGGGCAGCACGGGAACCGCATCGCGATCCGATGGCTTGGAGCGCAGCGAGAGCAACTGGGTGATCGCCACGAACAGCAGCAGCGCGGCGAACATGATGTTCGACAGCGAATCGCTCATCCGGTCCGAGATCGTCGCGCCGATCACGGCGGTGACCGCACCGCAGGCACCGACGACGGCGGCGACGGGGATGTCGGCGTTGGCCTTCTTGCGGTTGCGGATCGTTCCCATGATCGAGGTCGGCACGATCACCGCGACCGACGTGCCCTTGGCCAGTGCGGGGACCATCCCGAGCCCGACGACCATTGCGGGCACCATGATCACGCCGCCGCCGATGCCGAGCAGCCCCGCCAGCGTGCCGGTGAAGAAGCCGACGAGCACCAGCAGCACGGCCGACAGGATCGTCAACTCGGAGCGCCCTGTCGCATCGGAACTGATCAGCAGCCGGGTGGCGGTGGCGAGCACCGTGATCACGAACACCATGACCAGCACGTTCTTCGGAATCACGTGCAGGAGCTGGGTGCCGACGATCGCTCCGCCGATCGCGCCGATCGCGAGGAAGAGCGCGACCGGCCAGTCGACGTTGCCATGGGCGAGGTAGGTGATGAGGCTCGCGAGTGCGATCGGCAACGTGGCGGCGAGCGAGGTGCCGTGGGCGAGCCGACGCTCCATGTGAGCGAAGCCGACGAGCCCGGGCACGATGATCAGGCCGCCGCCGACGCCGAACAGACCACCCAGCAGCCCGGCTGCCACGCCGACGAGTGCGGCATGGCTGAGCTTGACGGAACTGTTCGAGAGCGGCACCGACGCCGACGATAGGTGCCCGAGCCGGACTCGACGCATTCCTCGGTCTGCTCCGGCGGACGGCGAGCGGTGGATCAGCGGTGGAGGAGCAACCCCCGCAGGCGCTCGGCGACCCCGGGCCAGTCGTCGATCGTGACCGAGTAGGCGGCGGTGTCGCGGAGCCGGTCGCCGTCGCCGGCGTGGGTCGAGCGGCGATGCCGTCGCAACACGCCCTCGAACTCGGCGCCGATGCGCTCGATCGCGCGCCGGCTCTGCTCATTGCGGGCGTCGGTGCAGATGGCGACGCGCTGCACCTGCCACACCTCGAACGCGTGGGTCAGGAGGAGCAGCTTGGCCTCGGTGTTGATCGGGCTCCGCTGGGCGTCGCCGGCGAGCCATGTGCCGCCGATCTCGACCTCGTCGGGGTGAGTGCGGGACAGTGGCCACAGGGGGTTGAGGAACCGGGTGCATCCGACCACGGTGCGATCGGCGACGCGCCGTTGGACGAACGGCGCTGCTCGACCGTTGGCGGCGTCGTCGAGCAGCCAGTCGACGTAGGCGGCTGCGTCGGCGGTGCCGTCGGGCACCTGGGTGTAGGCGAACGTCGAGCGGTCGCCGCTGCCCGCCGCCGCGAGGTCGTCGACGTGGTCGACCCGCAGCGGCTCGAGTGAGACGAACTGTCCGGACAACGCATCGACGTCGAGTGGGTGCACCGGACCAGTGTTGCGCACCGACGGCACTGCGACGTCGGTCGGATTCTGCGGGGACGCTCGCGGTACCGTGCACCGATGGCTGCTCCGACCGTCGACGATCTGTTCGATGATTCCACGATCCTGCCCACCGACCCCCTCGACGAGGCCGGGACACCGTTGGAGGTGCTCCACGATCGCGAGTACCGGGTTCGCGCGTTCCGCAAGGCGGACGACGTGATCTTCATCCGGGGCGCGGTGCGCGACCAGAAGCCGCCCGGGCTGTATCTCGACACCGATCCGGATCCGCTGACGATCCACCACATGCAGATCGACCTCGAGATCGCGTTCCCGACCCTCGAGATCATCGGTGCGGAGGTCGGCATCGAGGTGCACCCGAACGCCGAGTGCCCGAACATCGAGAGCCACTACGACAAGCTCGTCGGGTTGTCGATCGCCCGCGGCTTCACCCACAAGGTCCGCGAGCTCTTCGGTGGCCCGCGCGGCTGCACCCACACGACGGCGTTGCTGCAGGCGATGGCGCCGGTCGCGATCCAGTGCATCTGGTCGATGCGGGCGTCGAGCGCCCGTCGCGACGGCTCCAGCGCCGACCCGGCCCAGATGTCGCCCGAGCAGCGGCGGATGTCGTGGCAGATGAACCTGAACACGTGTCACGTGTGGGCCGAGGACGGTCCACAGGTCGCGAGTCTGGAGGCGGGTGGTGACTTCGAGCCACCGATCTGGGCGGCGGAACGCATGGTCCAGCTCGGTCTGAAGCCCGACGACTGGCGTGACCGCATGAGCGGCGACTGATCACGCTCCGGCCGGCGGAATCGGAGTGTGTCGAATGCGGTCCCACCTGGCACACTGTGCGACCACATGGTGGTCATAGCTCAACAGGTAGAGCACCAGGTTGTGATCCTGGCGGTTGGGGGTTCAAGTCCCCTTGGCCACCCCATTCGAACGCGCTGAGAGGGTGCGGAGCGAGCGATCGCTCGGTACCCTCTCGGAGCGCTCGCTTCTCTAGCTCAATTGGCAGAGCAGTGGACTCTTAATCCATTGGTTCTGGGTTCGAGTCCCAGGGGAAGCACCAGAACGACCGTGCGATCAGGTTCTGGCGCGACAGGTGCGCCGAAGCCTCATCGCTCGAGGTCGGTCACGCTCGCAGGAGGTCCTTGGCGATGGCGACGATCTGGATCTCGTCGGTGCCGGCGTAGATCTGCAGCACTTTCGCGTCGCGGGCGAGCTGTTCCACCCGGAACTCGCTCATGTACCCGTTGCCGCCGAACAGCTGCACCGCCTCGAGCGCCACCTCGGTGGCGGCGCGAGCCGAGTACAGCTTCATGGCAGACGCCTCGGCCAGCGTCATCGTCTCGCCGGCGGCGCCCATCTCCATCGTGCGGAACACCAGGTTCTGCACGTTGAGGCGGGCGACCTCCATGCGGGCGAGCTTGTCCTGGATCAGCTGGAACTCGCCGATCGGCTTGCCGAACTGCACCCGGTCCTTCGCGTACTGGACGCTCAGCTGCAGGCACTCCTCGATGATGCCGAGGGCCATCGCGGCGACGCCGGATCGCTCCTGCTGGAACGTTGCCTTCGCACCGTCGCGCCCGCCGGCGGGCAGGTCCTCGGTCTCGCCGATCAGGCGATCGCGGCCGACACGCACGTCGTCGAGGAACAGTTCACCGGTGGGGGAGGAGTGCATCCCCATCTTGCGCAACGGCTTCGACTGCTCGAAGCCCGGCATGCCCCGGTCGAGCACGAACGACAGCACCTTGCGCTGCTCAGGCGGAGTCTCACCGTCGTCGAGCTTGCAGATGAACACCGTCGTGTCGGCGTAGGGGCCGTTGGTGATGAACGTCTTCGACCCGTTGAGGATGTAGTCGTCGCCGTCGCGGCGTGCGGTCGATCGCATCGAACCGAACGCGTCGGAGCCACTGCCGGGCTCGGTGATCGCCCAGGCACCGACCTTGTCCATCGTGAGCAGGTCGAGCGCCCAGCGTTCCTTCTGCGCGATCGTGCCCTTCGACATGATCGCCGCCGAGGTGAGCCCCATCGAGACGCCCATTGCCGTCACCATGCCCGGGCACACCCGACACAGCTCGATGATCGGGATCAGCGACATTCCGCCGCCACCACCGCCGCCGCCCGACGACTTGTCCAGGACGTCCTCGCCCGCTTCGATCGCCCGTTCGCGTTCGATGCCCTTCTTGAAGCCGTCGCGGGCCATCGCGTCCATGCCGAACGTCGCGAACATCTTGCGCAGGATGTCGTACGGCGGCAGGTCGCCGTGTTCGAGTTCGTCCACGTGCGGGCGGATCTCGTCGTCGACGAAGCGCTTCACGGCCTCGCGGATCATCTGGTGTTCTTCGCTCCACTGGAACATCGCATGCCCTCCTCGGGTCTCGAACCGTCGAACTGATCGTACGCAACAGGTTCTCGTGAACAAGATGCGCCCCCTGTGCGCGCCTTGTTCACGAGAACGGCGGTGAACGGCGGTGAACGGCGGCGTCAGCGGCTCCAGCTGCGGTCGTCGCGGTAGCGGCCGACGTTGAGCGGAGTCGAGTGTTGGCGGCGTTGACGCCGGCTGCTGGTCGCGAACACGATCAGCGCTGCGACCACGAGCGCCACGACCGCCAGCAGCAGCGTCAGATTGCGATGGTGGTTCGCCAGCCTCGGCATCAGCCCCATCCAGGGATCGTCGGAGAAGGCCGGCAGCACGGCGAGTGGGACGAGGTAGCCGAACAGGACGAGCGAACCCGCCAGGCTCGCCAACCCGACTCCCAGCGCAAAGGTCCCTTCGCCGCGTTCGGGCCGCAGGATCACGCCGATGAGGACGATGAGCAGCCCGAGTGCGCCGGCGCCGAGCGCAAACCATCCCAGCCAGTCGTTCAGGAAGGCCATCGAGCCGACGCGCTGCACCGGGAGCGTGAGCGAGTCGGCCTCGCCGACGCGCTCGTCACGCACGATCGTGACCTGCTCCTCGGCCGTGATCAGGACCAGTTCGTCGGTCTCACCGAGCAGCCGGGCGTGGCCCTCGGCGACGAAGCGGCTCATCAGTGCTGCGCCGTCGGGAATGCGGGCGATCTCCTCGATGAACTCCTTGAGCTGCGGGGGTGACTGTTGGAGGGTCGGTGCGTCGGCGCTCGCGACGATCGTGGCGATCTGGCCCCGGATGTCCTCGTCGCCGAGGATCGACAGTGCCACGCCGGAGTCGTCGGCGGGCGTGAACGCCACCCGCTGGAGCCACCAGGCGCCGATCGCGAGCGCGATCAGGACGGCGCCGACGATCAACACGAGGCCTCCGATTGAGCGGCGCATTTTGAGAGTCTGACAAATCCTGCGCGTAACCTTGAATCGTGAAGCGACCCGGCTTGTTCCACATGTTGATCCGAGGGGCGTTCCGGCGCTGTCCGTGGTGCGGCGGGCGGGGTGCGTTCTTCGTCGGCTGGTTCAAGAAGGCCGACTGCTGCCAGACCTGCGGGCTCGAGTGGCGCCGCAACGACGTGGGCTACGAACTCGGGGCGGCGGCGATCACGGCGATCATCACCTTCGGCCCGCTGATGCTCGTGCTGGGCGGCATGGTCGCCTACACCTGGCCCGACGTCGCGGTCGGACCGATGTTCGCCGTGCTCGTCGTGCTGGCGCTCGTCCTCCCGCTGCTCCTGTACGGGTCGGCGTATCTGATGTGGCAGGCGATCGACATCATGATGCGTGCCCCGACGCCGCTCGATTTCCAGATCGTCGGCGACCACGATGCCGACGGGGCGACGACCACCCGGACGTCCGATCGCGCTGCTGCGCCAGAGCCCGACTGACGAATCAGCTCGCCGCGTAGGGGCGGCGCCCGATGCCGCCATCGCGCAGCCAGAAGCCCGTGAGGTTGCGGTCGAGGTGTTCCTGGCGCCAGGTGATCATCGCCTGCGCCAGCGGCAGCACGACCCCGGGATCGCGCACCTCGGTCCGCCACGTCGGATCCTCGGCGAGGTCGTAGCAACGCCAGCTGCCGTTGCCGAACTGGACGTAGGCATGCGTGGCGGTGCGGACCACCGCGAGGTTGTTGCGATCGCTGCGTCGGTCCCACGGATCGTCGGTCTGGCCGGCCGACACCAGGGCGTCGCGCCAGTCCCACTCCCAGTGGGCACCGTCGCGCCACACGCTGGGCGTCACACCGTCGAGGAAGGGCGTGAGCGGGTGCCCGTCGCACTGTGCCGGCACGTCCTCGCCGAGCAGGTGACAGATCGTCGGGAAGACGTCGACGTTCTCGGTGAACCGCTCGACCACGGTTCCGGCGCTGCCGGAGCGGCGCGGATCGCGCACGATGCCGATGATGTGGTAGCTCGCCTCGAAGAAGCCGGCCTTCTGGATCAGACCCTGGTCGCCCAGCTGCTCCCCGTGGTCGGCGGTCACCACGATGATCGTGTCGTTCCACTGGCCGGACCGACGCAGCGCATCCCACACCCGACCCAACTGGTCGTCGACCTCGCTGCACATGCCGTAGTACTGCGCCCGGAGTCGTGCGAGTTCGGCCGGATCGGTCGGCGCGGCAGCTTCCGGATGCTGCAGCAGCGACCGGTGGAGGCCGTGGAGCTCGTCGCCGACCGGCACCGGTGCGGGAAGCTCATCGGGATCGTAGGCCCGCGACCAGTGACCGGCGGCGGCGTACGGGGGGTGAGGCCGCAGGTACGACGCGTGGGCGAACCAGGGCTCGTCCTGGCGGTCGATCCAGTCGAGGAGTCGATCGGTGAGGAACGCGGAGTGTGACAGTTCCGCAGGCCGCTGCGGCTCGGTCTCGAGCGCGTGGGTGCCGTCGGTGAGGTCGTGGCCCTGTTCGACGAGCCACCGCACCCACAGCTCGCCGTTGCCCCGCAGGTCGAGGCCGACGTCGAAACCGGGCAGGATCTCCTCGTAGTCGGACAGTCGAGGATCGTCCGGGTCGGTCACCGTCCTCGGATCGACGCCCTGGTCGGTGTAGCCGAACAACGTCGGCGCCCACCCTGCCCGCCGAGCAGCGCGGGCCACGTTGTCGAATCGATCGTCGAGCGGCGTGCCGTTGGCCACGACCCGATTGGTCATCTGGTACGTGCCGGTGTAGAGCGCAGCGCGGCCCGGTGAGCACGGGGCGGCCTGGGCGTAGTGGTTGGTGAGACGGACCCCCTCGGCAGCGAGCGCGTCGAGGTTCGGGGTGCGGACCACCGGGTGACCGGCGCAGCTCAGGCTGTCACCGCGGTACTGATCCAGGGTGATCAGCAGGACGTTGGGACGGCTCACGGCCGGCGAGCCGCCACGGCGTCGATCGCCGGGAGCCAGTGATCGAGGGCGGGAACGTCGGCACCGGGCACCTTGGCGCCGTCGTCGGCGCGGCGGAGCGCGACCGCTGCGTCCCAATCGGCGGTGGTGTCGGCTTGTCGCACCTCGTCGGCCGACATCGGGCCTCCCTGGGCGGCGAGGGTTGCGATGCTGCCGGGCGAGAGTGCGTCTCGGTGGCCGGGATCGGTCGCGACGAGGTATCGCTTGGCGTCGACGTGCGCTTCGACGAGGAAGGCCACGCGCTCGCCCAGCAGGTCGCGTACGGCACGGGCGCCGAGCCGGTGGTGCTCGGGCTGACCGGGGCCGTCCCACGGGTGGGCGATGTCGTGGACGAGACCGGCGACCTGCAGCTCGAGGTCGTCGGGGTGCGTCGCCTCCAGGAGCGCGGCGGTCTGCAGGCCATGGTCGAGCTCGGAGAACGCAAGGCCCTCGTCGGAGCGCAGTGCGGCCAAGCCCCGGAGGTGTTCGACGAGTTCGTCCGACGTGTCGAACTCGCGGGTGGCGCTGTGCATGCCCGAAACCTAGGCGGCGCGGGCGAGGGAACCGTGACCGGTTGGTGCCGTGATGCCGGACGCCGCGGCGAACGCTCCGCACGTTCGCTCGAACAATGCTTGTACGAACCTGTGTTCGTCAACTACACTCGTGTCATTCGGTCGTGCCGAGCGGCCACATCAACCCAGCCACCCCCCGAACACCGTCGACCGCCCACCCGATCAACCCTGTGACACCCCCTCTCTACGGTGCACACCATCAACCGCAACGGGTTCGCCCACCGCACGACGAAAGTGAGAACCACATGAGCAACGACCGTGACAAGGCGCTCGACATGGCGCTGGCCCAGATCGACAAGCAGTTCGGCAAGGGCGCCATCATGAAGATGGGCGAGCGCACCAACATGGCCATCGAGGTCATCCCGACCGGGGCGCTGTCGCTCGACCTCGCCCTGGGTGTCGGCGGTCTGCCGCGGGGTCGCGTCGTCGAGATCTACGGCCCGGAGTCGTCGGGCAAGTCCACGCTGGCGATGCACGTCGTGGCCGAGGCGCAGCGCAACGGTGGCGTGTGCGCCTACATCGACGCCGAGCACGCGATGGACCCGGTGTACGCCCGGGCGATCGGCGTCGACGTCGACCAGCTGCTCATCTCCCAGCCGGACACCGGCGAGCAGGCGCTCGAGATCGCCGACATGCTCACCCGTTCCGGGGCGATCGACGTGCTCGTGGTCGACTCGGTCGCCGCCCTCACGCCTCGTGCCGAGATCGAGGGAGAGATGGGCGACACGCACGTCGGCCTGCAGGCCCGTTTGATGAGCCAGGCCCTGCGCAAGCTCACGGGCAACCTGAGCAAGACCGGCACGATCTGCATCTTCATCAACCAGCTGCGCGAGAAGATCGGCGTGATGTTCGGCTCACCCGAGACCACGCCGGGCGGCCGGGCGCTGAAGTTCTACTCGTCGGTGCGTCTCGACATCCGCCGCATCGAGTCGTTGAAGGACGGCGCCGAAGTGGTCGGCAACCGCACCCGGGTCAAGGTGGTGAAGAACAAGGTGTCGCCCCCGTTCCGCCAGGCCGAGTTCGACATCATGTACGGCCAGGGCATCAGCCGTGAGGGGTCGCTGATCGACATGTCGGTCGATCTCGGCATCGTGAAGAAGTCCGGCGCGTGGTTCACCTATGAAGGTGAGCAGCTCGGCCAGGGTCGCGAGAAGGCCAAGGACTACCTCAAGCAGAACCCCGAGGTGATGATGGAGATCAGCGACAAGGTGCTCACCATCTCGGGTCTGAAGCAGTCCGACGACGAGCCGGACGTCGCCGACCTCGCCGACGAGTTCACCGACGCCGACGAGGCGCCGATCGACCTCGGCTGATCTCGACAGCGGGGGAGCGGCCATGATGGACATCCGACGAAGGAGGCCGTCATGACCGTTCCCAACCGCATCTCGATCGTCACGTTCGGGGTGTCCGATCTCGCCCGGGCCACTGCGTTCTACGAGTCACTGGGCTGGACGAAGTCGTCGGCGTCGATGCCGACCATCACGTTCTTCGACACGGTCGGTCCGGTGTTCGGCCTCTACGAGTGGTCGGCGCTCGCCGACGATGCGAAGGTGCCCGCGGACGGATCAGGGTTCCGGGGCGTCACCCTCGCGATGAACCTCGCCTCGACCGCCGAGGTCGACGAGGTGTTCGCCGAGTGGGTGGCTGCCGGGGCCGCCCCGGTCGTCGAGCCGCACACCGCGTTCTGGGGCGGGTACTCGTCCTACGTTGCCGACCTCGACGGACACCTGTGGGAGCTGGCGCACAATCCGTACGCCCGACTCGACGACGACGGCCGCTTGGTGATGGGCGGCTGAACCGGCGGCGCGATCAGGTGTTGAACTCGTAGCCACCCGGCTTGAAGATCATCAGGTACATCGACACCACCAGGATCAAGTGCGTGATGCCGATGCCGGCCGCCATGATCTTGCGGGCGTCGTCGCCCGTCTCGGTCAGCGCCGGGCGGATCATGAACCAGCTCACTGCGAGGGCAGCCAGCCACAGCACGATCGTCGCCGTCACGAACGGGGTGCCGACGAGGCTGATCTTGCCCACTCCGGCCATCCCCATGCCGGCGACCCACAGCACCACGAGCGCCGGGAAGACCAACACCATGTGCAGACGAGCCACATCGGCGGTTGCGCCTGCCCGTTGCAGACGGGGGTAGAGGAAGAGCGGGCCGAAGGCGGCGATCGCCGCAAGCAGGTGGACGAAGTAGAGAATCCGGTACAGATCGTTGTTTTCGACGACGAGGATGGCGAGCACGGCGGGGACGATAGCGGCGTCGGCTCCGCGACAGCCCATGACGGGCGGCACGCAGGTCGTCGCCATCGATAGCCTGGGCTGCCATGTCCCGCAGCTATGTCGTGCGCACCTACGGGTGCCAGATGAACGAGCACGACTCCGAGCGCATCTCGGGTCTCCTCGAGGCCGACGGGCTCGTTCGCGTCGAGTCGGAGGCCGATGCCGACGTGGTCGTGCTCAACACCTGCTGCATCCGGGAGAACGCCGACAACAAGCTCTACGGCAATCTCGGCCACCTCAAGACGTGGAAGTCCGAGCGCGAGGGTCGCCAGATCGTCGTGTCGGGGTGCCTCGCACAGAAGGACCAGGAACTGGTCGCCCAGCGTGCGGGCCACGTCGACGTGGTGATGGGGACCCACAACGTGCACCGGGCGGCGGAACTCCTCGCCGCGTCCCGCGGTGCCGATCGTCCGATCACCGAGATCCTCACCGAAGCCGTGATCGACGACCAGGCCCTGTTCCCGTCGACCCTGCCGGCCCGGCGCGACACGTCGTACAACGCATGGGTCACGATCCAGATCGGCTGCGACAACAACTGTGCGTTCTGCATCGTGCCGTCGGTGCGCGGCGTGGAGATGAGCCGCCCGTACGACGAAATCCTCGGCGAAGTCGGCCAGCTGGTTGCCGAAGGCGTCACCGAGGTGACGCTGCTCGGCCAGAACGTCAACAGCTACGGGCGCGATCTGCAGTTGACGGCACGTCAGGCCGGCGACGACACGGCTCGACTGCGTCCCCTGTTCGCCGACCTGTTGCGCGACGTCGGCGCCATCGAGGGCATCCGACGGGTGCGCTACACCAGCCCGCACCCCAAGGACATGCGTCCGGAGACCTTCGCCGCGATGGCCGAGACGGCCGCGGTGTGCGAACACCTGCACTATCCGCTCCAGTCGGGAAGCGATCGTGTGCTCGCCTTGATGCACCGCGGGTACACCTCGGAGCGATATCTGTCCCGGCTCGCCGAGGCCCGGTCGGCGATCGACGATCTCGCCGTGTCGACCGACATCATCGTCGGCTTCCCCGGCGAGACCGAGGCCGACTTCGAGCAGACCCTCGAGGTCGCGGCCGCCGCCGAGTACGACTATGCCTACACGTTCCTGTTCTCGCCTCGCGAGGGCACCGAGGCGGCGTCGATGGAGGCAGACTTCGTCGATCCGGTCGTCGCGGGTGAGCGTTTCGAGCGACTTCGACTGGTGGTGGAGCGCTCCGCCCTGCGTCGTCACGAAGCGCGTGTCGGCCGGATCGAAGAGGTCCTGGTCGAGGGTCCGAGCAAGCGCGACCCGTCGGTGCTGAGCGGCAGGACCAGGCAGAACAAGTTGGTGCACTTCGCGCCCCCGCGGCCCATGCGCACGGGCAGCTATGCCACGGTCGAGGTCACGCGCGGCGCACCGCACTTCCTCGAAGGTCGCTTCGTCGAGTTCCTGTCGGAGCCGACCCACCGACTCCGCATCCCCGTCGCCGCCCTCTGAGGTCGGACGAGGAAGTAGCGTCGTCGGGATGAGCGAGGTCGATCCGCAGTTGGCCGAGTACCGCGCCAGCATCGACAACATCGACGCCGCGCTGGTCCATCTGCTCGCCGAACGGTTCAAGATCACCAAGGCGGTCGGCAGGTACAAGGCAACGGTCGATCTACCGCCCGCCGACCCCGACCGCGAGCGGATCCAGATCGAGCGGCTGCGTGCGCTCGCCGAGGAATCGGGCCTCGACCCGGTCTTCACCGAGCAGTTCCTCCGGTTCATCGTCGCCGAGGTCATCCACCATCACCAGCGCATCGCCGAGGGCGAGCACCTCTGAGACACCCGCTGCCGCCCCGGGTCGCGCTCGTCGGTTCGACAGCGTCCGGCAAGTCCGCCGTCGCCATGGCGGTCGCACGCGAGTGCGGCGACGTCGACCTCGTCTCGATCGACAGCATGCAGGTGTATCGCGGGATGGACATCGGTACCGCGAAACCGTCCGCGGCGGAGCGGGCCGAGATCCCCCACCATCTGCTCGATCTCGTCGAGGCGACCGAGGACTTCACCGTTGCCGAGTTCCGCATCGCCTACGCCGACGCAATCGAGACGATCGGAGCGCTCGATCGTCGGGCGCTGCTGGTCGGCGGCACGGGCCTCTATCACCGAGTCGTGATCGACGACTTCGACCTGCCGGGGCAGTGGCCCGACGTGCGCGCCGAACTGGAATCCGAGATCGACACGGCTCGGCTCCACGCCCGCCTCGTCGAGCTCGATCCGAACGCCGCGGCGAAGATGGAGCCGACGAACCGGCGACGCATCGTGCGGGCGCTCGAGGTGACGATCGGTGGCAGCCGGCCGTTCAGCTCGTTCGGTCCCGGCGTCGACGACTACCCGCACTCCGACGTCGCGCAGATCGGGCTGAGGTGGCCGCGTCCGGTGATCGCCGAACGCATCGCCGCTCGCGTGCGGCGCATGATCGACGATGGTCTCGTCGCCGAGGTCGAGGCGCTGGCCGTGCGTGGGCTGTCGCGAACGGCGACCCAGGCGCTCGGCTACAAGGAAATCCTGGACATGCTGGAGGGTCGGATCGGTCAGGATGAGGCCATCGACACGATCATCACCCGCACCCGACAGTTCGCCGTCCGCCAGGAACGATGGTTCCGCCGTGATCCCCGCGTACGCTGGATCGGAATCGAGCACGATCCGGTGGCCGAGGCTGCAGCGGTCGTGGTCGAGGCCCTCGAGACATGACCTCACTGACGCTCACGAAGCACCACGGACTCGGCAACGACTTCCTCGTCGTGTTCCATCCCGACGTCGACGACCTCGCTGCGCTGGCCCGACGGCTGTGCGATCGGCGCCGCGGGATCGGAGCCGACGGCTTGCTGGTGGCCGAATCGGCCGAGGGGCACGCCGCCCGCATGACCCTCTTCAACGCGGACGGCTCGCGCGCGGAGATGAGCGGAAACGGCATCCGCTGCTTCGCTCAGGCGCTGGCCGCTCGGCGCGGCGACATGAGCGACCAACTGATCCTCACCGACGCCGGCGACCGCCTCGTCGTCCTCGCCGCCACCGACGACCCCTCCACGATCGAGGCACGCGTCGAGATGGGCGAGGTGTCCACGGTCGCCGAACCCGACGGCTGGGCCGCGCTCGGATGCCACCCCGACCGGCCGGTCGCCCATCTGAGCCTCGGCAACCCGCACAGCGTCGTCGGTGTCGACGAGGTCGCTGTCGTCGATCTCGCACTGCTGGGTGGCCAGGTGCCTCAGGTCAACCTCGAGATCATCGAGCCGGGCCCGGAACCGAACGCGATCACGATGCGTGTCCACGAACGCGGTGCCGGGATCACCGAGGCCTGTGGGACCGGTGCCTGCGCCGCGGCCTTCGCCGCCCGATCGTGGGGGCTGGTGGCACGGGGCGACGGCGACGTCGTGGTCCACATGGACGGTGGCACGGCCACCGTGAGTTTCGCCCCTGAGACGCCGGCCAGCGCGGTGCTGAGCGGCCCGGCCTCCCACATTGCGACGATCGAGATCGAGGTGCCATGAGCAACACCCCCTACAACGAGGCGCTCGCCGGCACGCTCATCGACCGGACGATCCGGGAGAAGATCGTGCTCGTGGCCGTGGCACTCCCGGGTCAGGACGAGGACGACGTCGACGCGAGCCTCGACGAACTCGCGCTCCTGGTCGACACCGCTGGTGCCGATGCCGTGGCGCGCATGGTGCAGCGCCGGGACGCCCCCGACCACACCTGGTACGTCGGCAAGGGCAAGGCCGAGGAGCTGAAGCAGCTCTGCCTCGCCGTCGATGCCGACACCGTCGTGTTCGACAACGAGCTCTCGCCCGGACAGCAGTACAACCTGGAGAAGCTGCTCGGCCGGACCGCCCTCGATCGCACGGCCGTGATCCTCGACATCTTCGGCCAGAACGCCCACACGCTGGAGGGCAAGGCCCAGGTCGAGCTGGCGCTGTTGCGCTACCGCCTCCCACGACTGCGTCGCGGTGCCGACGCGAAGCTGTCCCAGCAGCGCGGTGGTGTGGGCGCGCGTTTCGGTGGTGGCGAGACGAAGATCGAAGTCGACCGTCGTCGCATCATGCGGCGCATCAACAAGCTCGAACGCGACCTCGACTCACTCGCCGACACCCGTTCACTGCAGCGCAAGGGCCGATCGCGAAGTGGACTCGCGTCCGTTGCCATCGTCGGGTACACCAATGCCGGCAAGTCGTCGTTGTTGAATCGGCTGACCGACTCGGGCGTGCTGGCCGAGGATCGGCTGTTCGCCACGCTCGATCCCACCACGCGTCGCCTCTCGCTTCCCGGCGGTGAGCCGGTGCTGTTGTCCGACACGGTCGGGTTCATCAACCGGCTCCCGCACGGCTTGGTCGAATCGTTCAAGGGCACGCTCGAGGTCGCCGCGATGGCGGAGTACCTGGTCCACGTGGTCGATGCCAGCGCGCCGGATCCGATCGCTCAGATCGATGCCGTCCACGAGGTGCTCGGCGAGATCGACGCCGCGGCGGTCCCCGAGTTGCTCGTGTTCAACAAGTGCGACCTCGCGCCCGGTGTGGCCAAGGAGCTCGCGGCCGACCATCCGGGGTCGGTGGCGATCTCGGCCGTCACGGGCGAGGGAATCGACCAACTCCTGAGAACGCTGGCCGATCGACTGCGGACGCTGACGGTCGTCCACGAACTGGTGATTCCGTACGATCGCGGCGACATCCTCGCTGCAGTGCATCGCGAAGGTGAGGTCGTGTCGGTCGGCGACGGAATCGAGGCCTGGACCGTGCGTGCCCGACTCTCCGATGCGTCAGCCGGCCGACTCTCGGAGTTCGCGACGCCGGAAGCGACCGGGTCGTGAAGGGTTTCGTCCCGCCGCCCTACCCGTACGACCGACTCGATCGACTCCGACCGCTGACCGAGGCCCACGAGGGTGGCACCGTCGACCTCTCGATCGGCACGCCGTTCGACCCTCCTCCGCCGAGTGTGATCGAGGCCTTGGCATCGAGTGGCTCGGAGCGTTCGTACCCGCCGAGCATCGGCACGGCATCGTTCCGTGATGCTGCACGGCGGTGGATGGACCGTCGCTTCGGCGTCGACGTTCCGGTTGGCCAGATCGGCGCCTCGATCGGGACGAAGGAGTTCGTCGGCACGCTCCCGCAGTGGTTGCAGCTGCGTGATCCGTCACGCGACACCGTCCTGTACCCGGCGATCGCCTACCCGACGTACGAGATGGGAGCGATCCTCGCGGGCTGTCGGGCGGTCGCGGTGCCGGCCGGCCCGGACGGGCGGCTCGACCTCGGCTCGATCGATGCCGCCGATGCGGAGCGTGCGCTCGTGCTGTGGGTGAACAGCCCGAGCAACCCGACGGGTGCGCTCGACGATCTCGATGCCGCCGCAGCGTGGGGGAGGCAACGCGGCGTGCCGGTGTTCTCCGACGAGTGCTACGTCGAGTTCACGTGGTCCGGTCGTGGCCGCACGATCCTCGAATCCGGCCTCGACGGTGTCGTCGCCGTGCATTCGCTGTCGAAACGGTCGAACCTCGCCGGTGTTCGCGTGGGGTTCTACGCCGGTGATGCCGAGCTGGTCGGCTACCTCCAGGAGATCCGCAAGCACGTCGGGATGATGGTGCCGGGCCCAGCGCAGGCGGCCGGCACCGCGGCACTCGACGACGACGACCACGTCGAGCAGCAACGAGCCCGATACCGCAGTCGCCTCGAGCTGCTCGCGGGCGTGCTGTCGGACTGGTCGGGAGAGCCGGTCGCGCTGCCCGACGGCGCCTTCTACCTCTGGATCCCGGTGACCGACGGCTGGGACTACGCCGAGCGGCTCGCCCGTGACGGTGGCGCGCTCGTGAGCCCGGGCGAGTTCTACGGCGCGGATGGGACACCGTTCGTGCGCGTCGCCGTGGTACAACCAGACGACAGGATCCGACTGGTCGCCGAACGGCTGACCGCAGTCGGCTGACCCCCACGATGCTGCACCCCTGCCTTTCACCCGACTCACCATCCGGGCGGTCATCCGGCCCGTCGACCGGCCCGGCCCGACGATGAGCAACGCGTCGCCGAAGCGCGGGTGGATGATCGTGGTCGGCGTGTTGGTGCTGGTGGCGGGCCTCGTCGCGGCCGGAGCGCTCTGGTATGCGGCTGGCCAACGCCGCGACGACAACGTGGCGAGCTTCGCCCGGGCTCCGTCCGGGTGCGCCACCACGCTCGACTTCGATCGTGCCGGTGTCTTCACCCTCTACATCGAGACCACCGGGAGCATCGACGACCTCGCTGGAGACTGTGCAGCACCGGGTGAGTACGAACGCGACGGCGTCCCCGTGATCGACGTGTCCCTCGTCGACGCCGAGGGCGCCCCGGTGACGATCGAGGCGAGCACCGGGGTCGACTACGACATCGGCACGTTCGTCGGCACCTCCACGGGCGTCGTCGAGATCACCGAGCCCGGCGATCACGTGTTGACCGTCGCCGCCGACGGTGACGCGTTCGCCATCGCGGTCGGCGGGGATCCCGACGACGGCGTCGGTCTCCTGCGCTGGTCGGCGGTGTTCACCGCGATCGCTGCGTTCGTGGTCGGCGGGGTGCTGCTCGTGCTCGGAAGCCGTCGCTCGGCTCCGCCCAGTGCGGTCGACGCACCGTTCGAGCCCGCAGCAGCATGGCCGACGAGCCCGCCCGGGTTTCCGGCCCCGCCGCCCACGACCGGCGCAACCGGCCCTGCCGGCCCACCGACGTCGGACCCGCCACCGCTGCCACCGTCGCCTGGCCGGCCAACGTCACCCCCGGCATGGGGGCCGCCGTCGCTCAGTAGCGACGCATGACGGTGACGACCTTGCCGTAGATCTCCACCTCGTCGGCACTGAACTCCATCGGTTCCATCGTCGAGTTGGCCGGCGTCAGCGTGACCTGTGCGCCCGAGCGGCTGTAGGTCTTGATCGTCGCCTCGCCCCCCGGGATGCCGGCGACCACGATGTCGCCGTTGTTGGGGTTGGCGATCTGGGTGGCGACCACGAAGTCGCCGTCGAGGATGCCGAGTTCGATCATCGACTCGCCGCGCACCCGCAGCATGAACAGCTCGCCGTCGCCGGTGAAGTCGACGGGGACGGGCAGCAACTCCTCGACGTTCTCCTCGGCGAGGACGTCGGTGCCGGCCGCGACGTCGCCGACGAGGGGGACGTGGCGAACCGGGCGACGTTCCATCATCGCTCCGCTGTTGGTGTCGTAGCGCACCTCGATCGCACGGGGCTTGGTGGGATCGCGGCGAAGATAGCCGAGCCGCTGGAGGGTGTTGAGGTGGGTGTGCACCGTCGACGGGGAGGTGAGCCCGACGGCATCACCGATCTCGCGGACCGATGGTGGATAGCCGCGTTCGCGGATCTGTTGTTCGATGTACTCGAGAATGTCTCGCTGCCGCGTGCTGATCGTGGGGGCCATACGAACAGTGTACGGACCGGCGGCTGAACGGTCAAACATCTGTTTGGCAAACAATTGTTCGATCGAGGGTTGACATCCAGGTCGGGCGGATGGTTGACTACGAACAGTCGTTCTACGAACACCTGTTGGTACAGCAGCCACGAACAGAACACCGCACCGAACAGCGCCACCAGCAGCAGAACGCAGCAGACCGAACGATCAGCACCCACCGGAGCAGCAGCGATGACGGCCACCTTCCACCCAGCGAGCAACTTCCAGCGCACGGTCGGCGTGCCGGCCCACGTGAGGAGCCATCCAGCCGCCGATCGGCGCGAGATCGTGCGGCACCAGCATGGTCCGACGCCGAACTACGCGGTCCGCCGCACGCTGGTCGCCGCCGTCGCACTCGCCGTGCTGGCGGCCGCCGCCGTCGCCGTCGTGCAGACGGCCGGCGCGCTCGTCGACCTCGGGGGCCGTCCTGCCGCGGCCTCCGAGGTCACGACGACCGCAGCGGGCGACGAGCTCGTACGGTCGATCCACGTCGCCGCAGCGGGCGACAGCCTGTGGTCGATCGCCGATCTGTATCGGGGCCCGGTCGGCCGCGATCGTTACGTCGACGCCCTGATCAGCCTCAACGGCGGCACGGACGTGCTGGTCGGCCAGGCGATCCGGCTGCCCTGATCGTCGCGTCGCGGCGCAGGCGTCAGCGTCCACGACCGGCGCATGCACAGGGGGCGAGATAGCCTCCGGAGCGTGTTCTGCCCGTCCTGCCGCCATGACGACACCAAGGTCGTCGACTCTCGTGTGGCCGAGGAGGGGACCGCGATCCGCCGCCGCCGGGAGTGCCTGGCCTGCTCGCACCGATTCACCACCTTCGAACGTGTCGACCATGCTCCGCTCACCGTGGTGAAGTCGCACGGTGGGACCGAACCGTTCGATCGGGCGAAGCTGATCGGTGGCCTCACGGCCGCCACCAAGGGCCGCAACGTGTCGGACATCCAGCTCGCCGAGATCGCCGCTCGGGTCGAGGACACGGTGCGCCTGCACGGCTCGACCGTCACGAGCGCCACGGTCGGCGTCGCGGTCCTCGACCAGCTGCGGTCGGTCGACGAGGTGGCGTACCTCCGGTTCGCCAGCGTGTACAAGGACTTCGACGGCGCCTCCGATTTCCATCGGGAGCTGGCGTTGCTCGAGAAGTCAGCCACGCCGACGTAGCCAGCGCGCGTACAGGAACGATTCCTCGTCGATCGCCAGCTGACGCAGGTCGAACCGGTGCTGGTGATCGGCGGCGCCACTCGCCAGCCGAGGTCCGTCCCCTCCGACGGCCGCCGCGGACGTCGTGAGGTTGATCTCGTCGACGACATCGGCATCGAGGAGGGCGCCGTTCAGGTGGGCGCCACCCTCGGCCTGCACCACGCTGCACACCGGAACGACCTGCACGAGGCGGCGCACCGCCACGCCGAGGTCGACCGACTCGACACCGGCGCGGATCACATCGATGCCCGTCGTGTCGAACGTGGCGTCCTCGGTGGTGATCAGGAAGCCGGCTCCGGACGTGAACAGCACACTGTCGAGATCGACGTTGCCCGAGCGCGTGACCACACCGATGCGCTGGCCCTCCTTGCGCGGGGCTCCGTAGCCTTCGTCCCGCACCGTGCCGGCGCCCACGACCATCACGTCGGCGAGGTGCCGCAACCGCCAGAGGACGGCGGTGTCGGTCGGGCTCGACAGTCCGGCGGACACGCCATCGACCGCCGTCGAGCCGTCGATCGACGACACCATGGACAGACCGACCCAGGGTCGGTCCGGGTGGCTCCCGAGCGCTCCGGAGTACGCAGCGTCCACGGTGAGATCGTCGGCGGGCTCGGGCAGCAGTCGGCGCATGTCGCCATCTTGGTCGCTGCGGACCGCTGCGTCCGCGCTCGCCGCGGTCTGCGACGATGGGCGCATGCCTGATGTCGCTTCCTCGACCCGCACTGCGTTCCGCACCTGCCCGCTCTGTGAGGCGAGCTGCGGGCTCGAGATCACGTTGCGCTCCGATGGCGCCGGCGGCGAGGAAGTGCAGCGCATTCGCGGCGACCGCTCGGACGTCTTCTCGAAGGGCTACCTCTGCCCGAAGGGCTCGACGCTCAAGCAACTCCACGAGGACCCCGATCGGCTTCGCTCGCCGATGGTGAAGCGTGACGGTGTCCACGTGCCGGTCACGTGGGACGAGGCGTGGAGGGTGATCGACGAAGGACTCGGTGGTGTGATCGCCGCTCGCGGCCGAGGAGCGCTCGCGGCGTACGTGGGGAACCCCACCGCCCACAGCCTCTCGGCGATGACGTTCTCGCGCGTGCTGCTGACCGGGCTGGGCACGAAGCACCGGTTCAGCGCGTCGACGGTCGATCAGATGCCGCGCCATGTGGCATCGGGCCACGTGTTCGGTTCACCCGTGGCGATCCCGGTGCCCGACCTCGACCGGACCGACTACCTGATGATTCTCGGGGCCAATCCGTATGCGTCCAACGGCAGCGTGTGCACAGCACCGGACTTCCCGGGACGCATCGAGGCCGTGCGCTCTCGCGGCGGCAAGCTCGTCGTGGTCGATCCGCGCCTGTCACGCACCGCGGAAGAAGCCGACGAATGGGTGTCGATCCGGCCCGGTACCGACGCGCTGCTCCTCGCAGCGATCGCCCACACGATGTTCGAGGAGGGTCTGGCCGACCCCGGTGATCACATCGCCGAGCACCTCGCCGGGGTCGACGAACTCCGCGCAGCACTGACGCCGTTCACCGCCGAGTTCGCCGAGGCGCCCACCGGGATCCCCGCCGAGACCATCCGACGGCTCGCCCGGGAACTGGCGGCTGCGCCCACGGCTGCGGTCTACGGGAGGATCGGCACGACCACCACCGAGTTCGGGTCGACGGCGTCGTGGCTCATCGACGTCGTCAACGTGCTCAGCGGCAACCTCGACCGGCCGGGAGGCTCGATGTTCCCGCTCCCGGTCGCCGGCGGTGCGACCACACGGGGCAAGCCCGGATCCGGGCGAGGCTTCACGGTCGGGCGTGGCCACAGCAGGGTGAGCGGGCATCCCGAGGTGATGGGGGAGTACCCGGTGAGCATCCTCGCCGAGGAGATCCTCACGCCCGGCGAGGGCCAGATCCGGGCGCTGGTCACCGTCGCCGGGAACCCGGTGCTGTCGACACCGAACAGCGAGCAGCTCGCTCGCAGCCTCGACGAACTCGACTTCATGGTGAGCATCGATCTCTACCTCAACGAGACCACCTGTCACGCCGACGTGGTCCTGCCGCCCCCCTCGCAGCTCCAACGAAGTCACTACGACCTGCTGCTGTTGCAGTTCGCCGTCCGCAACGTCGCCAACTACTCGCCGCCGGTACTGCCGCTCGACGACGGCCAGCCCGACGAGTGGGAGATCATCGCCAAGCTCACGGCGATCGCGCAGGGCCTCGGAACCGACGCCGAGCCCTCGGTCGCTGACGACGCGGCGATCGAGGCGATCGTGCGCAGTGCCGTCTCCAACGACCACTCGATCGTGTCCGGCCGTGACCCCGACGAACTGCTCGCCGAGCTGTCGGCGTCCGGGCGGCGTGGGCCCGAGCGGATGCTCGACTTCATGTTGCGCACCGGACCATACGGTGACGGCTTCGGCGTCGACCCCGACGGCACCTCGCTCGACGACCTGATCGCGCGACCGCACGGCCGTGATTTCGGCGCACTCGAACCGCGGATCCCCGAGATCCTCCGTACACCGAGCGGACGGATCGAGTTGTCGCCTGAACCGTTCGTCGCCGATCTCGATCGCCTCGCGGCTGCCGCTGACGAACTGGCCACCCGCGAGCTGGTGTTGGTCGGCCGTCGCCACCTGCGGAGCAACAACTCGTGGATGCACAACGTGAAGGTGCTCGTGAAGGGCCGACCTCGCTGCACCCTGCAGGTGCATCCCGACGATGCCACGTTGCTCGGCCTCGTCGACGGGACGGCGGCGACCGTCACGTCGCGGGTTGGTGCGGTGACCGTGCCGGTCGAGGTGACCGAGTCGATTCGACCCGGTGTGGTCAGCCTGCCGCACGGCTGGGGACACGACGTGCCCGGAACGCAGCTGCGGGTGGCCGCCGAACACGCAGGGGTCAACTCCAACGTGTTGTCCGACGACGAGGCGATCGACCCGCTGTCGGGCACCTCGGTGCTCAACGGGATCCCGGTGGGGGTCGTGCCGGCAGGCTGATTTGCATCGGCGGGGTCAGGTGTGTCCATGTGGACAACCCGGTGTTGTTCACCTCGTGTCCACACGCTGTCCGCACGCAGGTCACCGAAATTCACATGGTTGTCCCTCTTTCCCCCCACAGGCTGCGGTCCGTAGAGTGCGCTCCCAGTGCCGACCACGGCGCGACGCACGGATGAGACGGCGAGCGCCGGCATCTCTCGGGATGCCCAGGATGGCGTTCGCTTAGGGTGTGCCCTCGACCTGTGACGCCGCGCTGTGGTCGGCGGTCCGCGTGCAGCGCCGGCTCGGTGGCCCGTGTCCGACACGGCTGTAGTTTGGAATCACTCGACTCCCGGAGGAATGCCCATGACGCTCGAAGCTGATCGGATCGCAGACGGCACCATCGGGCTCGGGCGCCTGTTCACGTCGGCGGGCGTCGACCCGTACGACGAGGTCGTGTGGGAGCGCCGCGATGCCCGGCTCACCAACTGGATCGACGGGTCGGTGGCCTTCGAACAGCTCGGCGTCGAGTTCCCGATCACCTGGTCGCAGAACGCCACCAACATCGTGGCCCAGAAGTACTTCCGTGGTGCGCTCGGATCGCCGGAGCGGGAGTGGTCGCTCAAGCAGGTCGTCGACCGCATCGTCGACACGATCGCCGACTGGGGCGTCGTCGATGGCTACTTCGAGGGCGCTGAAGCCGATGCGTTCCGGGCCGAGTTGAAGTACATCCTCGTCACCCAGCGCGCCGCCCCCAACAGTCCGGTGTGGTTCAACATCGGTGTGGCCGGCGTGCCGCAGCAGGCGAGCGCCTGCTTCATCCTCGCCGTCGAGGACGAGATGAGTTCGATCCTCAACTGGTATCGCGAGGAGGGGATCATCTTCAAGGGCGGCTCCGGTGCCGGGGTCAACCTGTCGCGGATCCGCTCGTCCCTCGAGCCGCTCGAGGGTGGCGGGACGGCGTCGGGTCCGGTGAGCTTCATGCGCGGCGCCGACGCATCGGCGGGCACGATCAAGTCCGGCGGCAAGACCCGGCGTGCCGCGAAGATGGTGATCCTCGACGCCGACCATCCCGACGTCGAACAGTTCGTGTGGGCCAAGGCCAAGGAAGAGCGCAAGGCCCGGGCGCTGAGCGACGCCGGCTTCGACATGGGCCTCGACGGTGCCGACTCGTTCTCGGTGCAGTACCAGAACGCGAACAACTCGGTGCGGGTCACCGACGAGTTCATGCAGGCCGTGGTCGACGACGCCGACTGGGACCTCACCGCGGTGACCACGGGTGAGGTGCTGCGCACGGTGAAGGCCCGCACCCTGTGGCGCGAGATCGCCGAAGCGGCATGGGAGTGCGCCGACCCGGGTCTCCAGTTCGACACCACGATCAACCGCTGGCACACCGCCCCGAACCACGGCAGGATCACCGCCAGTAATCCATGCTTCACCGGCGACTCGCTCGTCCACACCGACAAGGGCCTGATCCGGTTCGACGAGTTGTTCGCTCGGGCGAACACGGGTGAGGAGTTCCGCGTGTGGACCCACGACGTCACCCACGCCGATGCACCCGCCCAGGAGATGCACCTCACCACTCCCGAGGCGTTCATGATCACCGGCAGAAACCCCGTCCAGCGCCTGCGGTTCAGCAACGGTATGGAACTTCGCTGCACCCCGTCCCATCGCATCTTCACGCTCGACCGGGGCTACGTCGAGGCTCAGGATCTCACGCCAGACGATCGGGTTCGTTCGCTCGACCTGCCTGCTGCGGCACTCGGCGCCGACTGGTCGATTCCGGTGTCGTCCGACGGCGACGACTACCGGACGAAGGGCGACCGCGACCTCCCCCTCGAGTTGCCAGATGTCTGGAACGACGAGTTCGCCCATTACCTCGGGTGGCTGATCGGCGATGGGTCCACGTCTGGGTCATCGACCGTGACGATCTACGGCTCCGCAGATGATCGCAACGAGATCCTCCCGAGCCACCAGATGTTCCTCGAGGAGGTCAACGCGGGTCGCCCGATCAAGCTCAGCGAGCAGGACAACGGGACTGTCCAGCTACGACTCACCCGCCGGGCATCGAAGACGTATCTGGAGGCGCTCGGTGTCAAGTCGGTGACCGGAGAGCACAAGACGGTCCCCTGGTCGATCGAGCAGGCGCCGCCAGAGATCGTCGCGGGCTTCCTCCGGGGCTTGTTCGATGCCGACGGATGCGCCGTGCACGACCCCCAGAAGGGGTCGTACGTCGGGCTCGGCTCGATCTCGATCGAGCTGTTGCGGGGGGTGCAGCGCCTGTTGTCGACGTTCGGGATCTCGTCGCGCGTCTACAACGTCGAGCGCGCCGGGTCGAAGTCGTTCTCGTACGAGCGCAAGGACGGTTCGAAGGCGACCTACGTCAACAAGGCCTCGTTCGACCTGCGGATCACGGGCCGCAGTATGCAACGTTTCGCTGCCGAGATCGGTTTCTCGTTGTCGCGCAAGGCTGCGACGCTGCGAACCTCGGTCACCGATCACGACGCATACGACGTCGACACCTCGATCCGTCTCGTCGAGCGCACCGACGAGGGCATCGAGCTGACGTACAACCTGTCGGAGCCACGCAATCACTCGTACGTGGTGAACGGCGTCGTCGTACGCAACTGCAGTGAGTATTTTCACGTCGACAACAGCGCGTGCAATCTCGCGTCGATCAACCTGCTGAAGTACCTGCAGGACGACGGCGGCTTCGACGTCGGGGCCTTCGTGCACACGGTGCAGACGCTGATCACCGCACAGGAGATCCTGGTGGGGCGCGCCGACTATCCGACCGAGAAGATCGGCGACACCACGAGGGCGTTGCGGCAGCTCGGGCTCGGCTACGCCAACCTCGGAGCGCTGCTGATGGCCCTCGGGCTGCCCTACGACTCCGACGAGGGACGGGCGTGGGCCGGTGCGATCACCTCGCTGATGGCCGGTTCGGCGTACGCCACGAGCGCACGCACGGCGGCTCGCGTCGGGCCGTTCGACGGGTTCGCACAGGAGTCCGAGGCGATGCTCGGTGTGCTCGAGATGCATCGCGACGCGGCCGAGGCGCTCGCCGGCGGCGGCGCGGTTCCCCACGACCTGCTCGACGCCGGGCGCGAGGCGTGGGACACCGCGCTGCGTGAATCTGCCGTCCACGGCGTGCGCAACAGTCAGGCCGTGGTGATCGCGCCCACGGGCACCATCGGTCTGGCGATGGACTGCGACACCACCGGGATCGAACCCGATCTCGCACTGGTGAAGACGAAGAAGCTCGTCGGCGGCGGGACGATGTCGATCGTCAACCAGACGATCCCGCGTGCGCTGCGCCGTCTCGGCCATTCACCCGCAGAGGTCGACGACATCGTCGCCTACATCGACGAGCACATGTCGGTGATCGGCGCGCCGCACCTCGCCGCCGAACACCTGGCCGTGTTCGCCTGCTCGATGGGTGACAACACGATCCACTACGAGGGCCACGTCCGGATGATGGGTGCCGTCCAGCCGTTCGTCAGCGGCGGCATCAGCAAGACCGTGAACATGCCCGAGGACGTGACCGTCGAGGACGTCGAAGGGCTGCACATGCTGGCCTGGGAGCTGGGCCTGAAGTCGGTGGCGATCTACCGCGACAACTGCAAGCTCGGCCAGCCGCTGTCGACGTCGAAGGCGAAGGGAGACCCCGAGACACCCGAGATCGTCGAACGCGTCGTGCACCACCCTGTGCGTCAGAAGATGCCGCGGACGCGCCGCGGTCGGACGTTCGAGTTCCGGGTCGCCGACTGCAAGGGGTTCGCGACCATCGGCGAATACGACAACGGCCAGCCGGGCGAGATCTTCCTCACGGTGTCGAAACAGGGCTCGACGATGGCAGGGGTGATGGATGCCTTCGCCAAGTCGGTCAGCTACGGCCTGCAGTACGGCGTGCCGCTGCGGGCGTTCGTCGAGGCGTTCACCAACATGCGTTTCGAACCCGCCGGGATGACCGACGATCCCGACATCCGCTTCGCCTCGTCGATCATGGACTACCTGTTCCGCCGCCTGGCGATCGAGTACATGTCGTACGACGAACGCGCCGAACTCGGCATCTTCTCGGTCGACGAGCGCCTCCAGCCCACGCTGCCCGGCGTCGAGGAACAGGTGACGCCGACCAGCCAGGGGTCCGATCTCGCACCCGATCCGAAATCGATGACGCTGTTCGACGACCTGCCGGAGCCCGACCCTGCAGCGGTGGGCGACCTGCGGCCGGTCAACGACTCGCCGATGTGCATGACCTGCGGGATCTCGATGATCCGCGCCGGCAGCTGTTACGTCTGCACCAGCTGCGGCAGCACCAGCGGCTGCTCCTGACCAGGCGTCCCGACCCTGGGCGCCCACGAATCGGCGGTGCTCGAGGTCGATGGGTACCGTCGGGCGATGGCCGACGACCTGATCCGCTACCACGTCGAGGGCAAGGTCGGAGTCATCACGATCGACCGCCCGGAGAAGCGCAATGCGATGACGTACGCGATGCTCGGCGAGTTCATCGAGACGGTCGGGCGTGCCGACGAGGATCCCGACACGACGGTGCTGGTGATCACCGGGGTGCACGGGGCGTTCTGTGCCGGCACCGACCTCGCCGACCTCGCAACGGTGCCGGGCGAGGTCCGCGGACTGCGGGGCGAGGCCGAGGAGCGGCACAAGTGGTGGCCGATCGCCCAGGCGCGCAAGCCGACGATCGGTGCGATCGACGGACCGGCCGTCGGGATGGGCGCGGAGTTCTCGTCGCAGTGCGACCTCCGGCTGGCGGGTGACCAGGCCCGATTCGCATGGAACTTCGTACACCGAGGACTCGTTCCCGACACGGGAGCCGGAACCTGGCTCCTGCCACGCATCGTCGGGGTGCAGCAGGCGCTGCGGCTGCTCTACACCGGCGAGATGATCGACGCTGCCGAGGCGCTGCGTCTCGGGTACGTCCTCGACGTCGTCGACAGCGACGACGTGCTGCCTCGCGCCATGGATCTGGCGAACACGATCGCGGCGGGATCGCCGCACAGTCTCGGCCTGGTCAAGTCGCTGGTCCACGAGGGCCTGACGGCCCCGGTCGGCGATCACATGGCCCGCCACACGGCGGCGTTGGCGGCCTGCTTCAAGAGCGACGATCATCGCGAGGGCGTCGCAGCATTCCTCGAGCGTCGACCCGCCGAGTTCACCGGCACCTGAGGCGGCCCGGCGCTCGCCCGGTGTGTTCCCGCCGACCAGAAGTTCATCCGGAACTCGGTACCGTCCCGTAGAACAGGGCAGGCCAACTCCTGACCCCCCTGATCCCGGAGCAGAACTGATGCGCGCGCCGTCTTCCCCGTCCACACGCAGGTCGATCATCACGACGATCGCCCTGTTCTTCACGGTGCGCTGGAAGCTGACGCTCGCGCTGTTGACGGTCGTGGTGATCGCCGGCGTCTCGGCGTTCGGGTTCGGGTTGAACCGAGAAGGTTTCCCGCCGATCAACACCCCCATCTCGATCGTGTCGGGAACGTGGTTCGTCGACGACGCGGAGGTGGTCGACGAGGAGCTCGTCGGGCCGCTCGTCGACGCGTTCTCGCAGGTGGAAGGCGTCGAGTCCGTCGAATCGCAGGCGCGGCCGAGCTCGTTCGCCGTCGTCGTCGAGTTCGAATCGGACATCAGCTCCGACGTCGGGACGGCGGCCCTCGTCGCGCTGGGCGTCGAGGTGCCACAAGGTGCGGACGTCCTCTACACCCCGGTCAACGCCGCCAAGCTCGTCGGGCAGTACGACTCGCTGGTGTCGATCGTCGGTCCACCCGACGCAACGGCGGTCGAACTCGAAGCGCAGGCCGCCTCGCTCGCTCAGTACCTGGCAGCGGACGGCTCGATCGCCGCCGCCGACGTCCGCAACCTCGTGACCGAGTCGATCGACCCGACCACCGGGGAGGACGAGATCCGCCAGACGCGCTTCACACGCGTGGCCCTCTCGAGTGCGGGCTACGAGGATGCGATCGGCATCGGCATCGTCCGGGAGGCCGACGACAGCCTCGACGTGCTGGAGTTCAGCGATCGGCTCGACGGACTCCTCACGAGCGACGGCTCGCCGGTCGCGGAGGGCTACGAGGCGTTCGTCACCGCGGACTTCGCCAATGGTGTGCGGTCGCAGCTCTCGTCGCTGACCACCAACCTGCTCACCGGCCTCGCGGCGGTGGCGATCGTGAGCCTGATCCTGATCGGGTGGCGCGTCGCCGTGCTGACCGCCGGGTTCATGGGGCTGGTGACGCTGGGGTCGCTGGCCGGTCTGTGGGGCATCGGCTACTCGCTGAACACGATCACCCTGTTCGGTCTCATCCTCACGCTCGGGCTGATCGTCGACGACGCGATCGTGATCTCGGAGTCGATCGACGCGAACCGGGACGCGAGCGACGAACCGGTCGGTGTGATCCGGGCCGCGATCGATCGCGTCGGTTCGGCGTCCTTCGCCGGGACGCTCACCACCGTGGTCGTGTTCTCCCCGATGCTGTTCGTGGGCGGCATCCTCGGCGAGTTCATCCGCCCGATCCCGACGACGGTGATCGTCACCCTGCTGCTGTCATTCCTCTTCTCGATCGTCTTCATCCCGGCGATCGCCCGGGTGTTCCTCGTCAACGACCGGCCGATCCGCAACCCGGTCGCCAAGGTCGAACGGCGACTCTCGCGCGGAGCGGGACGCCTGGCCGCGTATCCGTCGGGCAACGGACCGAAGGGATGGGCAGTCGGCTGGGGTCTCGCGGCGTTCGCGATCGTGATGGTGATGGTGGCGGGCTCGATCGCCGGCACCCTCGGATTCTCGATCTTCCCGGCCGGCAAGGATGCAACCGGCCTGGCCGTCAATGCCGAGTTCCCTCCGGGCACCACGCTGGAGGAGGCTGAGGTCATCGCCGACGAGATCGATGCCGTCGTGCTGTCGGTGCTCGGCGACGAGCTCGACCGCTCGCAGTACCTCCGCGGGAACGAGCGGCTCATCGAGACCGTGATCGACCTGACGCCGATCGGCGGTCGCCCGACAGCCCCCGAGTTCGTCGAGCAGATCGAGGCCGGCGTCGCCGAGATCGCCGGGGCGCGCATCACCGTCGGCGCGTTGGAGAACGGCCCGCCGGTCGTCGAGTTCCCGTTCGCCGCGCAGATCGCCGTCGACGATGCGACCGTCGACGAGGGGCAGGCTCTCGCCGAGGAGATCCGCGCCGGGCTGCTCGGACTCGAGCTCGACGGCGGGGACGTCACGATCATCGACTCGATCATCTCGACCGAGGGTGAGATCGCTCGTACCGACGGCGATCGCTACCTCGAGGTGCGTGCGAAGTACGACACGGACGAGGTCACCAGCAATCTCAACGCCACCGAGGATCACCTCGCCGGTCTGTACCCGCCCGCCGAGCTGGCGTCGCGGGGTCTCGCGGCCGATGCGCTCAGCTTCGACTTCGGGCTCGAGTCGGACAACCAGGACGACTTCGCGGCGCTCGGTGTGGCGGGCCTGGTGGCGCTGTTGTTGATGCTCGTCGTGATCACGGTGCAGTTCCGGTCGCTGGCGCAGTCGCTGCTGATCTTCCTGGCGATCCCGTTCAGCTTCCTCGGTGTGTTCACGATCCTGTCGGCCACCGACAACCCGCTGAGCTTCCTCGTCACCGTCGGGTTCATCGCCCTGATCGGTGTTGCGGTCAACAACACGATCCTCTTGATCGATGCGGCCAACCGCGCGCGTCGAAGCGGTGCGACGGCCGGTGCCGCCATTCAGGACGCCGTGACGCGGCGATTCCGCCCGCTCGTGGCCACGACCCTCACGACGGTGGTCGGTCTCCTCCCACTCGCGCTGAGCGACCCGTTCTGGGAGTCGCTCGGCTTCACGCTCATCGGCGGTCTCGTCAGCTCGACGTTCTTCGTGCTGCTGTGTTTCCCGGCCTTCTACCTGGGTCTCGAGGCCGTGAGGACGCCGGTGCGCAACCTCGGCCGACGCATCACCAAACGGCCGCTGATCTCCTGATCGTCCGATGCGCGGTGATGTCGTGGAACGGTCGGGCACGCGTTCGTCGTCGGCGGTACCGTGAGCGACGTGGAGGCGTTCACCGACGACGAACTCGCCGAGCTGGCGTTGGCGGCCGACCCCGACGCGCCGATCGCAGACGACGCCGTGCCCTTCGGTGTGCCCTCGTCGGGAGCGGCGCTGCTTCCGGAGTGGTACATGCCCGTGTCCGGATCCGTCCGGCGCACGCGTCCACGGGTGGTGGCGGTGTCGGCGATCATCGCCTCGCTGGTCATCGTCAACGGGGCCGGTCTCTGTGTCACGTACGGGTTTCCCGAGATCGCTTGGTGAGCAGCCGACGGATCAGCCCCAACCGCACGGGTCGTTCCATCGGCGGATCACCCGGTTCTCCCGCTCCCATCCCAGGATCGAGATGGTGGCGGTGTCGAGCGTGAACCGGCGGCCCTCGATGGCATCGAGGCCGAGCCATCGGGCGCCGAGGATCCGCAGGAGATGGGCGTGCGCGACGAGCACGATCGGACCGTCGAGGCCGACGAGGCGTTCCAGGAGGTCATCGACCCGGGCGGCGACGTCCCCGATCGCCTCGCCGTCGTGTATCGGATGGGTCCACACCGACCATCCGGGCTCCGTGACACGGATCTCGGCAGTGGTGAGCCCTTCGTACCGGCCGTAGTCCCACTCGAGCAGGGCGGGCTCGATCTGCGGATCGAGGCCGACCAGGCGGGCGGTTTCGAGGGCGCGCGACAGCGGACTGGCGAATTCGTGGGTGAAGTCGAACGACTCCACGGCATCCGCGATCTGTCGAGCCTGCGCCCGGCCGTGTTCGGTCAGTGCGATGTCGGTGCGTCCGGTGTGCTTGCGTTCCCGGCTCCACTCGGTCTCGCCGTGGCGGACGAGCACGAGTTCGGGACGACGAGGTTCCGCCATGACGCCAGTCTGCCCCCTGGGGGACCGAACATGTGTGCGATCGATCGCCTGGTTCGGTAAGGTCGAACCGATGGCGATTGCGTGTGCCTACTGCAACGGAGAGCACGGTTCCCCGGCCGAGGTACGACAGTGCTGGCTGGACAACGGACGCCAGGAAGTTCCGGTCTCGGGCGACGATCCGCTCCCGTTCGACGACGGCGGGACCGCCGAGGAGCCGGTCGCAGCGGTTGCGCCGGCGCGCGACATCCCTCGCGGCGTCGCTGCCGCGGGAGCGGGCCCCGACGCGCTCGGTCGTCACCTCGTCATCGAGCCCGGCGGTGCGGTGCCGCCACCGTGGGCCGACGCCCAGCGTCTCGTCGTCGACGACTCGTCGCTCGCTCGGCCCGACCGCTCCCTCGCTGCGCTTCGGGCGGCCCACCACGCCCGCGAGCGGCTCGTCATCGAGCTCGCCACCCCGTTCGAGCGCGAGCCGATGCTGATGACCGAGGCGGCCCCGTACGAACTCGGCCCCACCTTCGCGTTCGACCTCGAGGAACTGCATCACCTCGTGTGGTCCAACAGCGTCGACCATCGAGTCGCCGATCGGCCGGTGTGGGGCGTGGTCGACCGGGCGGTCGCCGCCGGCGCGAGGCCGACCGACGGGCACGGTGACGTCGAACTGCCCGACGGGACCGTGGTGTGGCTCGATGGCGGTCCGCTCCGCCACACCGAGCCCGTCGACGGTCTCCCGGTCGTCCACGCCGTGGCGATCGAGCACGCGTCCCTGCGACCGTTCGGCGACAATCGCAGCGCTGCCGATCTCGCCCCAGATCAGCTCGCCGCGGTGACCCACCGAGGCGGCGGCGCCCGCATCATCGCCCCGGCGGGATCCGGCAAGACCCGGGTGCTGACCGAGCGGGCGCGACACCTGCTCACCCACTGGCAACTGCCACCGGGTGCGGTGAGCCTGGTGGCGTTCAACAAGCGCGCCCAGGAGGAGATGGTCGAGCGCACCGCCGACCTCCCCGGCCTGCAGGTGCGCACGCTCAACGCAATCGCCCTCGCGATCGTCAACGGAACGCCGCCGTTCGCGCCTCAGCCCACCAGGTGGCGCACGATCGACGAACCCGATGTCCGGCGCATCATCGGCGACCTCGTCTCGTTCCCCCGTCGACGCAACAGTGATCCCATCGGCCCCTGGATCGAGGCGCTGACGGTCATCCGGCTGGGGCTCGTCGACCCCGACGAGGTCGAGGGTCGCTACGCCGGCGACGTCGACGGTCTCGCCGCGACCTGGCCGAGCTACCGAGCGGCGCTCGAACGGCGCGGTGCCGTCGACTTCGACGACCAGATCTACCGGGCGTTGCTCGTACTGCTGCGTGACCCCGGCGTCCGCCGGGTGGCACAACGGGCGTGTCGCATCATGCTCGTCGACGAGTTCCAGGACCTGACGCCGGCGCACCTGCTCCTGATCCGGTTGCTGTCGTCGCCGGGTGGCGCGGTGTTCGGCGTCGGCGACGACGACCAGACGATCTATGGCTACAACGGTGCCGACCCGGCGTGGTTGATCGATTTCGCCGAGTTGTTCCCGGGGTCGGGGTCGCACCCGCTCGAGGTCAACTACCGGTGCCCTGCGGGCATCGTCGAGGTCGTCGACCGGCTGCTGCGCCACAACGATCGGCGCGTTCCGAAGACCATCCGTGCGGCGTCCACCGACCCGGGAGGGTGGACGATCGAGGGCGGCGTCGACGCAGTGGGGTCCTCCCGTCGCGTGGTGCACGAGGCGATCGCCGGTGGGGCCGGGCCAGACGAGGTGGCGGTGCTCGCCCGAGTGAACGCACTGCTCGCTCCTGTGCAGGTGGCGCTCGTGTCCGAGGGCATCCCGATCGCCGGCGGTGTCGGTCTCGAGTTCGCCGACCGCACCGCTGTTCGCACCGTGCTCGCCTGGCTGCGTCTGGCGGTCGCGGGTCGGAACGGATCGTTCGCACCCGACGACATCCGCGAGGCACTTCGCCGGCCGTCGCGCTCGTTCCACCCACGGATCACCGACTGGGTGTCCGAACAGGGGAGCGTGGTCGATCTCAACCGGCTCTCGGGACGTCTCACCAACGAGCGTGATGCCGAGCGGGTGGTCGACTTCGCCGCCGACATCCAGACGTTGCAGAAGGCGGTACAGGCCGGCGCCACCACGTCCGACGTGGTGTTGATGCTGATCGACGACATCGGGCTCGCCGGGTCGGTGGCGACGCTCGACGCGAACCGGCGTGGCATGAACCGCTCGGCTCAGGGTGACGACCTCACGGCCGTGACGCACCTGGCCGCACTCCACGACGATCCCTCCACGTTCGAGCGGTGGCTGCGATCACAACTTGCCGCGACGCGCGCTCCCGGGGGCGTGCTGCTCTCCACGGTGCACCGAGTCAAGGGGCAGGAGTGGCCGCACGTCGTGGTGCACCTCGCCGATGTCGATCAGTACCCCCACCGGCTGGCCGAGGATGTCGAGGAGGAACGCCGGCTCTTCCACGTGGCGATCACCCGGGCGAGCAGTCACGCCACGATCGTCACCGGGGCCCATCCGAGCCCGTTCGTGGCCGAGCTGACGACCGAGCCGGCCGCCGACCCGCGGCAGCGTCGTGTCGTGTCGTCGCACCGCCCGGCGCCGGCTGCGGCGTCGACACGTTCGCCGACGAAGCCGGGTGACCCGGCCGCCGACCTCGACGCCGCGGGCCAGCAACGGTTCGCTGCGCTGCGCGACCTGCGCAACGACCTGCGTGACGGCAAGCCTGCCTATGTGGTGTTCGACAACAAGACCCTCGCCGCCATCGCCGGCGCTGCACCGACGTCGCTGCGCGACCTCGGCCGCATCTCCGGTGTGGGCCCGGCGAAGCTGGAGCGCTACGGGGACGCCGTCGTCGCGCTGATGTGCCGCATGACCGCCGACTGAAGGGCCCGCCGCCGGGTGCCGCTCCCCGGTGGCCTCGCCGACCCGGTACGGTGACTGATGTGAGTGTCGCGTCGGTTCCTGTTCCTGCTCTGGATCGTCCGGTCTGGCGCGGAAAGATGCACTCCTGGACGTTCTTCGCCGCGATTCCGGCCGGTGCGGTCCTCGTGGCGGTCGCCAACGGCACCGCAGCACGCGTCGGCGCCGCGATCTATGCCGTCTCGTTGTTGCTGCTCTTCGGAACCTCGGCCGCCTACCACCGCCTCGCACACTCGGTGAAGGCCCGCCAGATCATGCAGCGCCTCGATCACTCGATGATCTACCTGCTGATCGCCGGCACCTATGTGCCGCTGTGCCTGGTGGCGCTGCCCAAGGCCTGGGGTGTTCCGCTGCTCGTGGTCATCGGCGGCCTCGCGGTGCTCGGCATGGTGCTCAAGCTCGCCTGGTTCCACGGGGCCCGTTACGTCTCGTACGCGCTCTACCTGGTGATGGGGTGGGTGGCGGTGATCGCCTCACCGGTGCTGATCGACAGTCTCACGGCGCTGCAGCTCGGGCTGATCGTGGCCGGTGGGCTTGCATACACCATCGGGTTTCCCGTGTTGGTGCGCCGACGCCCCGACCCGTGGCCGACGACCTTCGGGTACCACGAGGTGTGGCACCTGCTGGTCGTGGTGGCGGCCGTGTTGCACTTCGCAGCAGTGAGCAACGTCGTCGTCGCCTGAGCGGGTCGCTGCCGTGTTCGACCGTTTCGTCGTGGTCGACTGGAGCGCCAATTCGACGCCCAAGCGTGGTCGCGACTCGGTGTGGATCGCCACACGAGACGCTGCCGGCCTGAGCGTGACGAACCCCGGGACGCGTCATGAGGCCGAGGGGACGCTCGTCGAGCGTCTGAGCGGCGGCGGCTCCACGCTGCTCGCCGTCGACTTCTCGCTCGGGTTCCCGGCGGGAACTGCGGATGCCCTGGGGCTCACCGGCTGTTCGTGGACAGCGATGACGTCACTGCTGGCTCAGCTGATCGTCGATGGCGCCGACAACACCAACAACCGCTTCGAGGTCGCGAGCGCACTCAACGAACGGATCACCGGCTCGGCCGCACCCTTCTGGGGCTGTCCTCCCTCGCGTCGCACGGCGACGCTCGAGTCGACGAAACCGGTCGGGCAGCCGTCGTTGCCCGAGTGGCGAAGTGTGGAGCGTCTGCTGCGCGAGCGGGGGCATCGACCGTTCTCGTCGTGGCAACTGCTCGGCGCAGGAGCAGTCGGCAGCCAGAGCCTGCTCGGCATTCCGATGATCATGCGACTCATCGCCCGCCTCGGCGAGCGCGTGCGGGTGTGGCCGTTCGCCGACGGCGTCCGGGTGCCCGAACTCGACGCCGACTCGGTGGTCGTCGCCGAGGTCTGGCCGTCGATGCATCCACTCGCGTTGGCGGAGCCCGCGGTGCGTGACGCGCAGCAGGTGGTGGCGGTCGCCGACTGGCTGACCGCGCTCGACCGGCGTGACGAGATCGGCGAGTTGTTCACCCCCGACGTGTCCGACGAGCTGCGGCCCGGCGTCGTCGACGAGGAGGGATGGGTACTGGGGGTGATGGGCTGATGGCGCGAGTCGAACTGGAGCGCGCAACGGTGATCTCGGGGCGTACGCGCCGTCTCGACGACGTCTCGCTGGCGGTGGCGCAAGGCGACTTCGTCGGTGTTGTCGGACCGTCGGGCAGCGGCAAGAGCACGCTGCTGCGAACGGTTGCGGGTCTCGAGCGTCTCGCGTCGGGTGCGATCCGATTCGACGGGCTCGACGTCACCACCTCGAGCCCCGGCGAGCGTGACGTGAGTCTGGTGTTCCAGGAACCGGCGTTGCTCGGGCACCTGAGCGTCCGTCGCAACGTGTCGTTCCCGCTCGATGTACGTCGCCGTGACCCCGAGGAGATCCGCAATCGGGTCGACGCCGAGGTGCGGGCACTGCGGATCGGAGAGCTGATGCACCGCAACCCGGCGCACCTGTCGCATGGCGAGCAGCAGATGGTGCAGATCGGCCGTGCGCTCGTGCGCACGTCTCGGGTGCTGTTGCTGGACGAACCGTTCGCCTCGCTCGACGAACCGCTCAGGTATCGCATGCGCGCCGAGATCGGCATGTTGCAGGAGGGGTACGGCGTCACGACGCTGATGTCGACCAACGATCCGCTCGACGTGGCGACGCTGGCCAAGTCGGTGGTGGTGCTGCACGACGGTCGGATCGTCCAGGCGGGCCCCGCCGCCGCCGTGCGGCGCTCACCGGCGTCGTTGGGCGCTGCGGCGGCGACAGGCTCGCTGACGGTGATCGAGATGACGGTGGTCGCCGACCGAGAGGGGTTCTGGTTGATGCGCGAGGACCCACGCGGTGGCGAGCTGGTGAGGATCCGGGCCTGGACGCCGAGTCTCGCAGGGTACGTCGGCTCGAACGTGGTGGTCGGTGTGCGCCCCCATGACCTGCTCGTGAACGAAACCGGCGCGATTCCGGCCACGGTCGAGCGGCGCATCCCCGTTCCGACCGGGAGCGTGCAGTGTTCGGTCGCAGGAACGCTGGTCACCGGAACCATCGAGCCCGGATCCGCGGTCGCAAGCGGCGACCAGGTTCGCCTTCGACTCGATCATCTGACGGTGTTCGATCCCGAGACCGACCTCGCGATCGTCTGACGTGGTGCGCGTCAGGTGACGGTCCAGGTGCCGTTGGAGCGCAGGAGTGCGTCGAGGTCGCCCGGTCCCTTGCGTTCGCTGGCCTCCATCACCTGATCGGCGACGGCGTGGCTGTACTCGGGGCGCTCGATGTTGCGGAACACCCCGAACGGCGTGGGGGAGTGGTCGTCGTGGCTCAGCCGGGCGAGGGCGAACGCCAGCGAGGGATCGTGGCGGTGCTCGTCGTGGATGAGGATCTCGTCGGCGTCGACGTCGGCGCGCTCGACCAGGCGAAGCTGCCCGTCGACACCCATCGCAACGGCTCGCTGCTGCTCGGCGCCGAAGGTGATCGGCTCGCCGTGCACGAGGTTGATCATCATCTCGTCGCGCGCCTGCTTCTTGGTGACCTCGTCGAACTGGCCGTCGTTGAACACGTTGCAGTTCTGGTAGATCTCGACGAACGACGCGCCCTTGTGTGCGTGGGCGGCTCGGAAGGTCTCGATCATGTGGTGACGGTCGAGGTCGTGCGTGCGCGCCACGAAGCTCGCCTCAGCGCCGAGCGCGACCGAGAGCGGGTTGAACGGCGGGTCGATCGAACCCATCGGGGTCGACTTGGTGACCTTGCCGACGGGCGACGTCGGTGAGAACTGGCCCTTGGTGAGGCCATAGATCCGGTTGTTGAACAGCAGGATGTTGAGGTTGACGTTGCGGCGCAGCGCGTGGATCAGGTGGTTGCCGCCGATCGACAGGCCGTCGCCGTCACCGGTGATCACCCACACGTCGAGGTCGGGCCGGGCGACCGCGACACCGGTGGCGATCGCTGGGGCGCGGCCGTGGATCGAGTGCATCCCGTAGGTGTTCATGTAGTACGGGAACCGGCTCGAGCAGCCGATGCCCGAGATGAACACGGTGTTCTCCGGGGCGATGCCGAGCTCCGGCATCAGGGTCTGGACGGCGAGGAGGATCCCGTAGTCGCCGCATCCCGGACACCAGCGGACCTCCTGGTCGCTCGACCAGTCCTTCTTCGTGGTGACCGCGACCTGGGCGGTGCTCATGACGCTGCTCCGTTCGAGTTGGCGATCGAGGCGAGCGCCTCGTCGATGGCGGCTTCGATCTCACGTGACTTGAAGGGCATGCCCTGCACCTTGCTGAGGCAGCGGGCGTCGACGAGGTACTTGCCGCGGATCAGGGTGGTGAGCTGCCCCATGTTGAGCTCGGGCACGATCACCCGCTCGAACCGTTTCAGGATGTCGCCGAGGTCCGGTGGCAACGGGTTGAGGTGCATGATGTGCGCGGACGCGACCTTCTTGCCGGCGCGACGGCTGCGTTGGACCGACGCGTCGATCGCCGCCCACGTCGAGCCCCAGCCGAGGACGAGCACGTCGGCGTCGGGGTCGCCGTTGATCTCGGTCGGTGGAATGTCGGCGGCGATCGCGGCGATCTTCTCCGCTCGCAGATGGACCATGTGCTCGTGGTTGTCGGGGGTGTAGTCGATGTTGCCGGTGCCGTCGGCCTTCTCGAGGCCGCCGACGCGGTGCATCAACCCCGGGGTGCCGGGGATCGCCCACGGGCGGGCGAGCGTGGTGTCGTCGCGCAGGTACGGCCAGAACACCTCGTTGCCGTCGTCGTCGACGTGGTTCGGCTCGGTGGCGAACGGCACCGAGATGTCCGGCAACGAGTCGACCGAGGGGAGGTTCCACGGCTCGGAACCGTTGGCGAGGTAGCCGTCGGACAGCAGGATCACCGGGGTGCGGTACTTGAGCGCGATCCGGATTGCCTCGATCGCGGCATGGAAACACTGTGCCGGGGTGTAGGCGGCGACGACCGGCAACGGCGCCTCGCCGTGGCGGCCGTAGAGGGCGATGTTGAGGTCGGACGCCTCGGTCTTGGTCGGCAGACCGGTCGATGGCCCGCCGCGCTGGATGTCGACGAGCAACAGGGGCAGCTCGATCGACACCGCCAATGACGTCGTCTCGCTCTTGAGGGCGACGCCGGGGCCACTGGTGGTGGTGACGCCGAGATGGCCGGCGAACGCGGCGCCGAGGGCCATGCCGATCGCCGCGATCTCGTCTTCGGCCTGCACCGTGCGGATGCCGAAGTGCTTGTGCTTCGAGAGCTCGTGCAGGATGTCGGACGCCGGCGTGATCGGGTACGACCCCAACGTGATCGGGAGCTTCGCGAGTTGGCCGGCGGCCACGATGCCCCACGCGAGCGCGGTGTTGCCGGTGATGCTCGTGTACTCGCCGGCGGGAAGCTTGGCGGGCTTGACCTCGAAACGGACGCCGACCGCTTCGGTCGTCTCTCCGAAGTTGAAGCCGGCGAGGAACGCTGCCTTGTTCGCGGCCTCGACCTGTTCGTTGCCGCCGAACTTCTCGGCGATCCAGTCGAGGGTCGGCTCGACCGGGCGGGTGTACATGAACGACACGAGCCCGAGCGCGAAGAAGTTCTTGGAACGCTCGGCATCGCGGGGCTTGACCCCGAGTGGAGCGCAGATCTCCTTGGTGAGGCTCGACATCGGAACCTTGAGCACGCGGTAGTTCGACAGGGTGTCGTCGTCGAGCGGGTTGGCCGTGTAGCCGGCCTTGTCGAGGTTGCGTTCCTCGAAGGCGTCCTCGTTGACGATCACGGTGCCGCCCGGCTCGAGGCGGTGCAGGTCGGCCATCAGCGCAGCGGGGTTCATGGCGACCAGCACGTTCGGCTCGTCGCCGGGCGTGGTGATCTTGTGGTCGGCGATGTTGACCTGGAACGCCGAGACGCCGTTGACGGTGCCGGCGGGAGCGCGGATCTCGGCCGGGAAGTCGGGCAGGGTCGAGAGGTCGTTGCCGAACGATGCGCTCACCGACGTGAATCGGTCCCCGGTCAGCTGCATCCCGTCGCCCGAGTCGCCAGCGAAGCGAATGATCAGGTGGTCGAGGACGTGGTCATCGTCGGCCGCCGGCCGGTCGATCGTGTCCGTCATGTTCTCCCCCTCAGGAGTGTCGCTGCCCGGCGCCGTTGCCGGGCCTGTCCGGATGCCACCGTAGCGTTCAGGTGCCGGCGACACCGGGACGGCCGACCGAATGTGACCTTGTGCCTGTTACATCTGGGGTCAGACCCCAGATGTAACACTCGTTGCGCGATGATCGGACCATGTACGCCGTCGCCACGTTCCTGGTCGTCGCCGTGATCACGGTCGCATTCACGAAGCTGGCGACCGGTGCACTGATCGCCACGGGGGTCCCTCCGGAGGCAGCGGCGTTCCAGGCCCGCTCGGCGTTCAGCGGCGCCGGGTTCACCACCACGGAGGCGGAGAACGTCGTCAACCAGCCGGTGCGACGACGGATCATCGGCACCACGATGCTCGTCGGGAGCCTCGGCACGCCGACGCTGGTGGTCACGGTGCTCCTGGGGATCGTCGCCCCCGGTCCCGGTTCGACCACGATGCGCGTGCTGGTGACGGTCTCCGGGCTGTTCCTCGTCGCGATGGCGCTGACCAACAAGCCCGTCACGCGATGGCTGGTCCGCGTCGGGCAGCGCTACGTCCGCCGGCACCTCGTGCCGGCCCTGTCGGAGCGGCGGGAGAACCTGCTGATGCTCTCCGATGAGTTCGCGATCCAGTCCGTGCGACTCGAAGCGTCGGTCGAGGAGGCCCGGAGCCTGCGGGGCATGGCCCATGCACTGCCGGGACTCACGGTGCTGGGCGTTCGCCGCGACGGCGAGTTCTTCGGCGAGCCGCCCGTCGACATCGACCTCCTGGTGGGCGACGAGCTGATCCTGTACGGCCGGACCGCCGACGGTGCGGTGACGTCGTGAACCGGATCCTCGGTGTCGTCACCGCTGTGCTGCTCGCGGTGACCGTGGCGGCGTGCAGCGATTCGTCGGGGCCGGACACGCCACCCGGTCTCGATCGCATCGACGGCCCGGCCCAGGTCGACCCGTCGTTCGATCCGTTCGCCACCGTGCCGCCCACCACGCCAGCGCCCCCGTCGGTGACGGACGACGGAGGCTGAGACGCTCGCGGGTAGGGTCGTCGACCGACATGGCGTCACTCCGATTCAGCTTCGGCACCATGGGCTCCGGAAAGAGCACCGTGGCGCTGCAGATCCACCACAACCTGTCGAACCGTCAGCTCTACGGGCTGCTGCTGACGACGCTCGACCGGGAGGGTCGGCAGGTGACGAGTCGCCTCGGGGTCGCCGCGCCGGCGATCGAGGTCACCCCCGAGCTCGACCTGCACGCTCTCGCGGTCAAGTACTGGCCGATCCACTACATCATCTGTGACGAAGCCCAGTTCTACACGCCGGAGCAGTGCGATCAGCTGGCCCGGGTCGTCGACGAACTCGACGTGGACGTCTATGCGTTCGGACTGCTCACCGACTTCCGTGGCCGTCTGTTCGAGGGCACGCGACGGATGTTGGAGATCGCCGACGAGCACACACCCCTACAGGTGGAGGCGCGGTGCTGGTGCGGTGCCCGTGCGACACACAACGCCCGCGTCGTCAATGGCGACGTGGTGTACGAGGGCGACACGGTCGTGGTCGGTGACACCAACGCTCACGAGGCCCCGCTGTTCGGCGACTCGGTCCGCTACGAACTGCTCTGCCGGGCCCACTTCCGCACCGGCGACCTCGGCGCCTGAGGAGCGACTCAGCGGTCGCTGTAGGCCTCGGTGAGGAGGTCGCGGAGGGCGCCGTCGACCTGGTCGGGGGTCGCGACGTTGGCCGTGTGCCAGTACGTGGCGCCGTAGTGGCCGACCTTGCGAGTGATCGTCGGGTGGCGGGCTTCCCGCCGGAGCCCGAACGACACCGCCACCCAGCGCTGCATCGGGCGCAGTTCGGCGAACTTGCGCGGGTTCTTCAGGAAGATGCCGACCGACACGATGTCAGCGTGGACCGGACCGAGTGTCTCGACGTGGGCCATCACTGCATCGAAGACGGGCCGCTCGTGGGCGGGACCGGTCTCGAAGTACTCCTCCAACGAGAGCCCGGGTGCGCAGTCGTGAGCTTGACCCGTTCGGCCGAAAACCCGGCCGCACTCCGGGCAGGCCCAGCCGATCGTGCTCATTTGAGGGCGGTGACCTCGTGGATCGGGACCGGTCGACTCAACCCCCTGAACTCCACGTCGCCCATGGGCATCGCGTCCACGCGATCCTCGACCGCGGCGAACACCTTGTTGGTCACCAGGATCTGGCCGCCGGCGGCGATGGCACACACTCGCGCCGACAGGTTCACGACGGTACCGATCGCCGTGTACTCGGTTCGGCCGTGGAAGCCGATCTCGCCGCAGGTTGCGTAGCCGACCGCGATGCCGATGCCGAGTTCGAGTTCGTGGCCCCGCCGCTTCCATTCGGCGGAGAGTTCGGCGGTGCGGTCACGCATGGCGACGGCGAGGCGCACAGCGTTCCAGGCGGGATCATCGAGCTTGACCGGGTCGTTGAAGAACACGAGCATCCCGTCGCCCGTGAACTGGGCGATCGTGCCGTCGTGCTCGAAGATCATCGGGCCGACGGCGTGATGGAACTCGCGCAGGACGTCCATCACCTCCTCGGGCTCGGCGGTCTCGGAGAAGGCCGTGAAGCCGCGGAGGTCGCAGAAGAAGGCGGTGATCTCTCGCCGGTGGCTCGCCAGGATCGCTTCGCCGCCGACGGCAAGGGCCTCGGCGAGCTGCGGGCTGACGAAACGGCGCAGGCTGTTGAGGCGCTCGACCTCGGCCACCTTCTCGTCGACCCGTTCCGCCAGGTGCTCGTTGAGCTGCTGGAGCTCGTCGGTCATGCGCTTCTTGTCGAGGCACGCTCCGAGCCGGGCGTGCAGCAGCACCGGATCGAACGGTTTGGGGAGGTAGTCCTCGGCGCCGAGCCCGATGCACTGGATGATCGATGCCATCTCGTCGACGCCGGAGATCACGATGAACGGGATGGCCTTGAGCCGGTCGTGACCGGCTCGGTGCTCGAGCAGGCCGTAGCCGTCCATCTCGGGCATCTCGATGTCGGTCAGGACGACGTCGACGGAGTGCTGGCCCAGTGTCTCGATCGCCTCCAGCCCATTGCCCGCCTCGATGACGGTGTGGCCGAGATGCCCGATCGACATCGACAACAGCTGACGGTTCAGTGGGTCGTCGTCGACGACGAGCACGGTCGCCGGAGCGTTCGGAGCCGGTGTGCTGGGGGAGGACACGTCACTCATCCTTGCCCACCGAGCCGGGTGAGCGTGTCTCTGGCCTGCTCGAAGGCGCCGGCGATCGACGCCACCTGGTCGTCGAGGTCATCGATCGACCCGGCCCGGGCCTGGGCCTCGAGGAGGGAGCATCGGTCGGCGAGGTCGACGGCGCCGAAGCTGGCGGCGTTCGACTTGAGCGTGTGCGCGAACCGGGTGACGTCGTCGACGTTGCCGCCTCCTGCTGCGTCGACGAGTTGGGCGAGAGTGCTGGCGCCGTTGCTCGCGAACGAGACGATCAGCTGGCCGAACGCTGCATCGTCGGGGGCGATCGCCCGCAACCGGTCGACCGCCACCTGGTCGATCACGGCGTCTCGCAGCGGAAGAGCGACGCTGCGATCCGGGTCGTTGGCCTCGGCACCGCCGTGGGATCGATCGTTCGGCATGGGGTCGGTCGGAGCCGACCGCCTCGGCGTGGACTCCAGTGCGGCGGCCAGCTCCTCGGGACGGATCGGCTTGGCGAGATAGTCGTCCATGCCGGCGGCGAGGCACGCCTCGCGATCGCCTTGCATCGCGTTGGCGGTCATCGCCACGATCCGTATCGGGCGGTTTCCGCGCTCGGGTGGCGTGGGCCGGGCGCGGATCTGGCGGGTCGCCTCGAGGCCGTCCATCTCGGGCATCTGGACGTCCATCAGCACGAGGTCGTACGGGAGTCGCTCGACCGCTTCGACGGCCTCGAGCCCGTTCGAGGCCACGTCGGCGCGATAGCCGAGCGATTCGAGGACGAGCGTGGCGATCTGCTGGTTGACGGTGTTGTCCTCGGCGAGCAGGATCCGCAGCGGGTGGCGTTCGCCGAGCTTCTCGGTCGGTTCGGCGTCTGCACCGTCGATCTCGGCCTGGATGTCGTTCGTGCCGACGTCCGTGAGCACCGAGACGAGCATGTCGAACAACTGCGACTGCTTGACCGGCTTGGCGAGCACGCCGGCGAACACGGGGTCGTTGGCCTCGGCACCGCCGAGCGAGGTGTAGAGCACGAGTGGCAGCTCGCGTCGGGCAGCGCGGAGCCGGTTGGCCAGTTCGAGGCCGTCCATGCCCGGCATGTGCATGTCGAGGATCGCGAGGTCGTACTCGTCGCCGTCGTCGATGCTGTCGAGCGCCGCCTCCGCCGTCTCGAACGAGCGGCACCGCAGACCCCACGCCTCGCTCTGGAGGTCGAGGATGCGCCGGTTGATCGCGTTGTCGTCGACGACGAGGATCGACTTCCCGGTGAGTTCGGCGGGAATCCCGGCGGCAGCTCGGCGTGACGGCACCTCGGCGGGCTCGGCGGCGATCGTGAAGTGGAACGTGGCGCCCTCGCCCTCGACGCTCTCGACCCACATGGTGCCGCCCATCAGCTCGGCGAGGCGTTTGCTGACGGCGAGGCCCAGGCCCGTGCCGCCGTACTTGCGGGTGGTCGAGGAGTCGAGCTGGCTGAACTCCTCGAACAGCTTGTGGGCACGATCGGCAGGGATGCCGATGCCAGTGTCGCGAACCGCGAGATGGATCTCGTCGGGTGCGTCGCCCGGATCGACGGTCATGACGACCTCGCCGACCTCGGTGAACTTCACGGCGTTGGCGAGCAGGTTGACCATCACCTGGCGCAGGCGGGTGACGTCGCCCGAGATGCCGTCGGGGATCGCCGGATCGATCAGGAACGCCAGCTCCAGCGCCTTGCGGGCGGCGGGTTCGGTGACGAGGTCGAACGCCGACTCGACGCATCCCCGCAGATCGAACGGCGCGACTTCCAGCTCGAGGCGACCGGCGTCGATCTTCGAGAAGTCGAGGATGTCGTTGATGATCCCGAGCAGCGACTCGCCGCTGGAGCGGATGATCTCGGCGAACTCCCGCTGGCGGGGCTGCAGGTCGGTGTCGAGCAGCAGCCCGCTCATGCCGATCACGGCGTTCATCGGCGTGCGGATCTCGTGGCTCATGGTGGCGAGGAACGACCCCTTGGCCTCGTTGGCCTCCTGTGCGAGCCGGGTCTGCTCCTCCAGCCGGGTGAACAGGTTGGCGTTCGAGATCGCGATTGCCGCCTGCTCGGCGAACGTCTGCAGGATGCGTCCATGGCGGGGTTCGAACGGGCGGACCTCCTGCCGGCTGGCGTTGAGCTGTCCGTAGTGCCGACCCTCGACCACCAGGGGGGCCATGACGAAGCTCCCCGCCTGTCCGTGCTCGTCGCTCTGCGCGATGGCGTTGTAGTCCTCGACGAACACGGGTGCGGAGAGATCGACGTCGGTGACGTCGTATCGACGTCCGACCTGGCCCAAGTTCCGTCCACCGGTCGACGTCATCACCAGATCGTTGCCGTCACGCACCAGGACCGCTCCGCCATCGGCGTCGCACAATCGGATCGACTGCTCGATGATGCCGGAGAAGACGGCGTCGAGGTCACCCGGATTGGCGCTGATCAACTGCAGGATCTCGGACGTGGCGGTCTGCAGCTCCAGCGATTCGGAGAGGTCGTGGTTGCGCTCCTCGATCTCGCGGAGCAGGCGAGCGTTCTCGACGGCGATCGCCGCCTGATCGGTGAAGGCTTCCAAGAGCGCGATCTCGTCGTCGGTGTACCCACCGGCGGCCGCACGGGTGAAACCGATCGCGCCGATGACCTCGCCGCCGCGCTTCATCGGCACCGACAGGGCACTGGCGCCCATCCGGCGAGCGGGTGAGTCGGCGAATCGGGCGGCCGACTCGTTCTCCCAGTCGCGGACGTGGATCGTCTCGCCCCGCAGCACCGCCGCTCCCGAGATCGACGTGTCGTCGACCGGTACCGCCGGGCTGCCGACCCGATCGGGCTCGATCGGGATCGGTCCGGCAATTGCCGACAGGATCAAGTCGTCGCCGTCACGGACGACCACCAGCGCGCCTGATCCGTCGCACAACCGGTCGGCGTGGTGGGCGACCATGTCGAACACCGGTTGCAGGTCGAGTCGAGCCGTGCTGACCGTGTCGAGGACCTCGGTCATCGCCGTCTGGCGTTCGAGGGCGGCGTCGAGGTCGTTGAACAGCTTGGCGTTGGAGATCGCAATCGCTGCGTGTTCGGCGAAGACCTGGGCGATTCGACCATGCCGGGGTTCGAATGGGCGAACTTCGCCACGGTTGACGTTGAGCTGTCCGTAGTGGCGACCGTCGACGAACATCCCAACCGAGATCATGCTGCGAGCGGGTGCCTCTGCGTCGTAGCCGCGGTGTCCGAGGGCGTCGTCGAGAAAGATCGGTTGGCGGTAGTCGGCTTCCGCCCTCGCAGGGAAGCGCATGCCGACCTCATCGTTTCTCGCAGCACCTCCCACGACGGATACGACGAGCTCGTTGCCCTCACGGATCATGACGGCGGCGCGGTCGGCCTCGCAGAGCCGAGCTGCTCGGTCGACGATTCCGCCGAAGACGGCGTCGAGGTCTCCGGGATGCGCGCTGATCAACTCGAGGATGTCCGAGGTAGCGGTCTGCAGTTCGAGCGATTCGGACAGCTCGCTGTTACGGTCCTCGATCTCGCGGAGCAGCCGCGCGTTGGCCACTGCGATGGCCGCCTGGTCGGTGAAGGCCTTGAGGAGGGACATCTCGTCGTCGGAGAACCCGCCGGGTGCGCTGCGCATGAAGCCGATCGAGCCGATCACCTCGCCATGGCGGCCCATCGGGAGCACGAGCAGTGACCGTGCACCCATCTGGCGGGCGCGTGTGTTGGGGAACCGGTCGGCGGGCAGCTCGTGGACGTCACGGATGTGGATCGCCTCACCGGTCGCATGTACCGCTCCGGTCGTCGAGTTCATGTCGAGCGGGACCGACCGGTTCTCGAACGTGTCACCACCCGGGATGTTCGCTCCTGCAGCAGCGACCACCGAGACGTTCGCGTCCGGCAACGTCACGTAGGCGAACGTGTCGGTGCAGAGCCGCTGGGCATGGTCGACGATCCGATCGAACACCGGCTGGAGGTCCGAGCGTGAGGTGCTGACCGCCTCGAGGACGTCGGTCATGGCGGTCTGGCGTTCGAGGGCCGCGTCGAGGTCGTTGAACAGTTTGGCGTTGGCGACGGCGATCGCCGCCTGGTCGGCGAACGCCTGCATGACCGGGGCAACCTTCGGATCGAACGGTCGAACCTCGGTGCGACTCAGGTTGAGGCTGCCGATCCATTCGTCGTCGAGCATCAGCGCGATCGAGGCGAAGCTGTGGAGGTTGGGGAGATCTCTGGCGACCTCGAGTCCCACGGAGTCGCGGACGTTCTGGAAGTCGTCGAGAAAGGCGGGCTCTCTCGCGTCCCGCGCCCGGCGGTTGATGGTGCGCTCGGCGACGAACTCGCGGCCCATGAGACTCGGCGCCCCATCCAGGGGTTCGTTCTCGGCTTCGATGCGGAGGATGTCACCGTGGCGGAGCAGGACCGTCCCACCCTCGGCGTCACACAATGCCGCGGCCCGCACGGCGATGCCGTGCAGCACCGTGCTCAGGTCGCCGGGATGGGCACTGATCAGCCGCAGGATGTCGGAGGTCGCTGTCTGCAGTTCGAGCGATTCGGACAGCGCGTGGTTCCGTTCCTCGATCTCGCGGAGCAGGCGGGCGTTGTCGACGGCGATGGCGGCCTGATCCGAGAACGCCTGGAGGAGCGCTACTTCGTCGTCGCGATACCCGCCTGCGTGGACGCGAACGAACGTCATCACGCCGACGACGCCACCGCGCCGACGCATCGGGAGCGCGAGCAACGTTCGCGCCTCGGATGCTCGTGCGCGCGAGTTGGGGTAGCGATCAGCGGGGATCTCGTCCCAGTCGTGGATGTGTACGGGTTCGCCGGTGATGTACACCGTGCCCGTCGTCGAGCTGCGGTCGTCGGTGGTTCTGCTTTCCGGGATCGCGCCACCCGCGACCTCCCCTGCATCCAGCAAACCGCTCGGGCCCGCCATCGCGACCGTCTGGAATTCGGCGTCGTGACGGACCGTGACGTACGCGTACGTGTCGTCGCAGAGCCGCTGAGCGTGGTCGACGATGCGATCGAAGACCGGTTGGATGTCGACGCGCGCCGTGCCGACCGCTTCGAGCACGTCCGTCATGGCGGTCTGGCGTTCGAGCGCGGCGTCGAGGTCGTTGAACAGGCGTGCGTTCGAGACGGCGAGCGAGGCCTGATCGGCGAACGCCTGGAGGGTCGTGAGGTCGGCCTCGTCGAACGGACGAACCTCCGACCGAACGACGTTGATGTTGCCGATCCACTCGGCCTCGCTGAACAGCGCGACCGTCGCGTAGCTCCGCGAGTTCGGAAAGGTGGAGGCCAGTTCGGGGGCGATGACGTGGAGATCGTCGAAGGCCAGCGCGGTGTTGCTGGTTGCCGCGTGGGTGTTGACGTTGCCGTCATCGGCGGGGAACTCCATGCCGACCGCCATGTCGCCACCGATGCCCATCTTCGCTGCGGAGATCCGCAGGACCGGTCCATCCTTCAGCAGGACGCTGCCGAAGGGTGCGTCGCACAGATCGGCGGCTTTCGTGACGATCGCATCGAGCACGGTGGCGAGATCGCCGGGGTGTGTGCTGATCAGGCGCAGCGCCTCGCTCGTTGCCGTCTGGAGTTCGAGTGACTCCGACAGCTCGCTGTTGCGCTCCTCGATCTCACGGAGCAGTCGGGCGTTGTCGACGGCGATCGCTGCCTGATCGGCGAAGGCCTGGAGCACCGAGAGCTCGTCGTCCGTGTAGCCGCCGGGCTCGACCTTCGAGATGTTGAAGACGCCGACCACCTCTCGGTTGCGAAGCAGCGGGAGGGACAGCGTGCTCCGACGCCCCCACGTCCTCATCGCGGTATCGGGGAAGCGGTCCGGTGGCACCTCGTCCCAGTCCCGGATGTGTACCGGTTGCGCTGAGCGGCATGCCTCGGACATGGGAATGTCGTCGTCGATCGACCACGATCGTCCGATCAGGTACTCGCGTGCTTCCTCGTGATCGCCGAAGATCGGGAGGTGCTCGGGTCCGTCGCTTCCGGCTCCGGTGATCGAGTTCCCATCTCTGACGAACAACGCGACGCCCGAGCCGGGACACAGATGACGGGCATGACGTGCGACGGTGTCGAAGACGGGCTGAAGGTCGTCGCGGGCAGTGCTCACCGCCTCCAACACGTCGGCCATGGCGGTCTGGCGTTCGAGTGCGGCGTCGAGGTCGTTGAACAGCTGGGCGTTGCCGATCGCCAGCGATGCCTGTTCGGCGAACGATCCGAGTGCCGTGAGATCGGCCTGGTCGAAGGGCCGAACCTCGTGGCGGAACATGTGGAGCGCACCCGCTGCCGTCCCGTTGAGCATGAGCCATGCGAAGGCGTAGCTTCGACATCGGGCGACGCGGGACAGCTCCTCGAAGTAGGGGTACTCGGCGCCGAGTGTCGCCATGTCGTCCAGCGATCTCACCCCGTTGGGCCACACCGTCATGAGTTCGCGCGGGATACCCGACTCGTAGGGCACGTAGGTGCCGATGTAGGGCGCCATCGCGGGCCCGTGCGAGGCCACGTATCGAACCAGGCCGTCGTCGAACATCGTGATCGACCCGGCTTCGCCGCCTGACAACTCGGCAGCCTTTGCGAGGATCCCCTCCAGGACGATCGTCAGTTCGCCCGGGTGTTCGCTGATGAGCGCCAGGACCTCGCTCGTCGCGGTCTGGAGCTGCAGCGCTTCCTCGAGGTCGTTGAAGAGGCCGGCGTTGCGGATGGCGATCGCTGCCTGGTCGGCGAAGGTCTGCAGGATCGCAGCCTGCTTCTCGTCGAACGGCCGTACCTCGGTGCGGCTGAGGTTGATCTGGCCGATCCACTCGTTGTCGATCGTGAGCGGCACGCTCGCGCTCGAGCGCACTTCGGCGTAGCGGAAGAACTCGGCGAGGCGCTCGTCGAGGTCCTCGGTCGTGCGGTCCTCGAAGAGCGTCGGCTCGTCGAAGATGGTCAACCCCGCAGCGTCCGCCAAGGCCGTCTCCGTACCGACACTCGCGACCGAGCCCCCGACTCCGACCTCCACCCGGACGAAGTCTCCGTGCCGGAGCATGACCACGCCCTGGTCAGCTCCGATCAACTCGATGGCCTTGGTGAGGACGCCGTTGAGCACGACACCGAGTTGGCCGGGGTTCTCGCTGATCAGTTCGAGGATCTCGCTCGTTGCCGTCTGGAGAGCGAGCGCTTCGGCGAGTTCGGCGTTGCGCTGCTCGATGTCGGCCAGTAATCGGGCGTTGGTCACGGCGTTGCCGGCCTGCGCTACGAACGTCTCGAGCAGTTCGATCTCGTCGGGCGTGAACGGGTCGATCGTGTTGCGGAACACGAAAACGCCGACCGGTGGCCCGTCGCTCGTGAGCGGCACGAACACCGACGATCGGACACCCGCCGCACTCGCGGCCTCGACCGACTGGGCGTAGGCGGGGTCGGCGATGTTGGATTGATCGTCGAACGCCAGCGGGACGCGCTCACGAAGCACCTTCGTGAGCGCCGAGTCGTCGCCGAACGGGCGCTCGCCGCGACGCGGTTGGCGGTGCGGGCCGTTTCCGTAGAGCGCGATCACGTCACCATCGCCCACGAACACAGCGCCACCTGACGCGCCCAGGAGACCGGTGGCCCAGTAGGCGATCTCGTGCAGCAGGGTTGCGAGCTTGCCGCCCCGGGCGACCGCGGCCAACACGCCGGCCAGGGCGGCCTCACGCCGAAGCGATCCCTCGAGTTGCGCACTTGCGTCGTCTGCCACGGTCCCCCTTCCGTCCCCTCCGATGACTGTAGACGAGGGTCATCGGGTCAGCGGTTGCCCTCCGAAGCGCCCGGAATCGGTCGTTCGTCACAACCTCTGGCGGAGTCCGTCAGGAGGAGGAGAGGCGATCGGCGGTGCGGCAGATCACGGCGAGGCCGGCGGCGAGGCAGATGCCGCCGAGTCGGAGCATCACGCCTTCGATGTCGCTCGGGCCGGTCTCGTCTCGGGTCAGGATGCTGAGGATCGACACGACCCCGATCGCGCCCATGGTGATGGCGATCGCCGCGACCAGCCGCAAGAGCGTGCTGATCCAGGGCTCGCGATCGCGGCCGGAAAGCCACGTCGCGATCGCCGCCACGAACACCGCGGGTGCCAGCACCACGAGATTCGGTGGGAGCATCAGGAAGCTCAGCACCTCGATCCGCTGGTCCCACACGCTCGCGAACGGCTGCTCGCCGACGCCGCGGACGCGTTCGAGTTGGAACGCGATGAAGCCCAGAGAGCCGCCGAGCAGCAGCCAGCCGGCGATCGTGAGGTTGCGGACGAGGTCGACCCGGCGCTCGGGCGTCAGGTCAGTCCCAGGCACACTGCAGCCGCTTGATGCCGTTGATGAAACTGCTCTGGAGGTAGGCGGGTTCGCCGGTGATCCGCAGGGAGGGGAGCCGGTCGCGGATCACGTCGAACATGACGGTGATCTCGCGGCGAGCGAGGTTGGCGCCGAGGCAGAAGTGCGGCCCCCCTGCACCGAAGCCGATCTGTGCGGGGTTCGGTTGGCGGGTCACGTCGAACGTGTACGGATGCTCGAAGACACGCTCGTCGCGGTTGCCCGAGTTGTACCACATGACCACTTTCTCGCCGGCCTTGATCGCCTGACCTCCCAACTCGGTGTCCTCGGTGGCCGTGCGCCGGAAGTGGATCACCGGGGTGCCCCACCGAACGATCTCCTCGACGGCCGTCTTCGAGTGGGTGTCGAAGTCGTCGTAGAGCAATTCCTTCTGGTCGGGGAAGTCGGTGAATGCCTTCATGCCATGGCTGATCGCATTGCGCGTGGTCTCGTTGCCGGCGACGACGAGGAGGATGAAGAACGATCCGAACTCCTGCGCCGTCAGCTGTTCGCCGTCGACCTCGGCGGCCATCATCACGCTCGTGATGTCGTCTTGAGGGTTCGCCTTCCGATCCTCACCGAGCGCCTGGGCATACATGAACATCTCGAGCGACTGGCCCATCAAGTCCTCGTACGAGGTGACGAAGTCGGGATCGCCCACACCCAGGATCGTGTTCGTCCACCTGAAGATCTTCCCGTAGTCGTCGGCCGGGATACCCATCATGTCGCAGATGATCTCGAGGGGGAGTGCTGCCGCGACGTGTTCGACGAAGTCGCAACTCTTGTCCGGGAAGTCGGCCAACAGCCGGTCGATGATCTGGTTCGCCTTGGTCTTCACGACGTCCTCGACTGCCGTGATCTCCTTGGGCGTGAAGCCCTTGGACACGATCGAGCGGAGCCGGAAGTGCTTCGGGTCGTCCATGTTGATCATCGAGCCGAAGAACTCGTTCATCTCCTGCGGGAGGTCGCCGATGTTCGATCCCTGCCCGGAGCAGAACAGCTTCGGGTTGCGGCTGACGTGCCAGATGTCGTCGTGGCGGGTCACTGCCCAGTAGCCGGGGCCGGGTGGGAACGGCAGCTCGGGGAGATCACGCTCGTCGTAACGGACGAGGCCGGGCGTGTCGCGCAGGGTCTTGAACGCGCCCTCACGGAAGCTGCGGGGGGCGAGCCAGAATTCCGGGTCGGAGAGGTCGAAGTCGTCGAGTCCGACCTGGTCGAAGGGCGCGAGCATGGTCATGGCCACCGACTGTACGGGACGGTCCCCTGGTCGCTGCAGCCGACCGGGCCGGTGTCATCCCGCGTCCGAGTTGAGAACGGCGCCGATCCGGCGTTGACTGTTCGGATGCTGGAGTTCTCCGAGATCGAACGTGTCCTCGTCGTCACCGCGCATCCCGACGACGTCGACTTCGGTTCGGCGGGCACCGTTGCCGCGCTCACCGATGCCGGTGTCGAGGTCGTCTACTGCCTCGTGACCGACGGCCAGGCCGGCGGGTTCGACCACTCGATCCCTCGCAGCGAGATGGCGGCGATCCGGCGCGAGGAGCAGACGAAGGCGGCGGCAGAGGTCGGTGTGACCGATCTTCGGTTCCTCGGGTTCATGGACGGCACCGTCGAGGTGACGATGGAACTCCGCCACGACATCAGCCTCGTGATCCGCCAGGTGCGCCCGCAGGTGGTGATCGCCCAGTCGCCGATCCGCAACCTCGCCTCGACGTACGGGTCGCACCCCGACCACACCGCCACCGGTGAGGCCACGATGTGTGCGGTGTACCCCGACGCCCGCAACCCGTTCGCCTACCCCGGCACGCCCTGCGCCGAGCTCGATGACTGGAAGGTGCAGGAGGTGTGGGTGCAGGCCGGCCCGATGGGCGGCTCCGAGGGGCTCGAGCACATCGACATCACCGAGCAGGTGGACCGCAAGATGCGAGCGCTGCGCTGCCACGTCAGCCAGCTCACCGATCCCGATGGGATGGAGCAGCGCATCCGCGAGCGTTTTCAGCAGATCGCCGCCGAACGTGGCCTCCCCGACGGCCGCAGCGCCGAGCTCTTCCGCGTCCTCGACACGCGCTGAGCAGGTCCGACCGGCCGTGCGATGAGCCGGACCCCCGTATTCGGGGCGGTCGCTCATCGCGTGGTCAGGAGAACGTGAGGTGGACCGCGCCGAGGATGGGGCCGGCGGCGCCGAGCGCGATCGGCCGGACGGGGACGTCGAGATGTGCCTGGACCGCCGGGCCGAACCGGTCGAACGCCGCCGACAACCCGCCGCCGATCACGACGAGCTGGACGTCGAACTCGACGGTCACCGGGGCCAGGAACTCGCCGAGCCGATGACCGTGGTCGTACACCACCTCGGCATTGAGGGGATCATCGACCGCTGCCTGGAGGTCAGCCATGGCGACGCCGAGCCGGTCGGCGAGGCCCCGCGCGGACAGCACGTCGTCGGACCGCCCGTCCCACGGTGTCGGGCGCATCCCGAGGTGTTCGACACCGAAGCCGTCGATGAACTCCACCGGCCACGCATGGTCGGTGACGCAGGTGCCCATGCCCGTGCCGAGCGTGATGGTCATCATGCGATCGACACCACGACCGGCGCCGGTCAGCGCCTCCCCGGTGCCGGCCGATTCGGCGTCGCGCGCGAACCTGACCGGCCGATCGCCGATCCTCGTCCGCTCGCGCAGGACCGCTCGCAGATCGATGCCGTAGATGTCCTCGAACTTGGCAACGCCTCGCATCCGCGACTCTCCGGCCTCGAGGTCGAACGGTCCGCAGATCGCGATCGCCAGTCCGGTCGCCGCATCGTCCAGCGCAAGCGCATGATCGGCCATCTCGGCGAGTCGCGCCAGGATGGTCTCTGCGTCGGACTGAGCCAGCGTCGGCAGTGCCGGCCCGAGTTCCACCACGGGATCAGCTGCCGTGTCGCCCCGCACGACCCCCGACTTGATCGACGTCCCACCCACGTCCAGCGCTGCCACCACCGGTTCCATCGCCGCCGAACCTACCTCCCCGCTCCCGCGAGCGATGAGCGAGATCCCTGCATCTAGTGCTTTCGCTCACCGCACGCCGGTGCGGCGACTCCACCAGGCCGGCGATGAGCGAGAGCCCCGCATCCGGTGCTTTCGCTCATCGCATGCCGCATCGGTACGCTCGGTCGCATGACCGAAGCAGTGATCGTCGCCACCTCCCGCAGCCCGATCGGACGCGCCGTCAAGGGGTCGCTCGTCGACCTGCGGCCCGATGACATGGCCGCCCAGATCGTCCGGGCGCTGATGGCCAAGGTGCCCCAGGTCTCGGCGTCGGACGTCGAGGACCTGATCATGGGCTGCGGCCAGCCCGCCGGTGAGGCCGGGTTCAACATCGGCCGGATGGTCGCCGGCATGGCCGGGCTCGACGACGTCCCTGGCGTGACCGTCAACCGCTACTGCTCCTCCAGCCTCCAGACGATCCGGATGGCCGCCCATGCGATCAAGGCGGGGGAGGGCGATTGCTTCATCGCCGCGGGCGTCGAGGCCGTCAGCCGCTACGGCAACGGGGCCAGCGACACCGCCCCCAACCCGATCTTCGCCGGTCCTGGTGAGCGCACCGCACTGCGCGCCCAGGGCGGTCAGCCGACGTGGACGCCGCCCGAGGGCTTGCCCGACTACTACATCGCGATGGGGCAGACCGCCGAGAACGTCCGTGAGATCGAGGGTGTCACCCGCGAGGAGATGGACGAGTTCGGCGCCCGCAGCCAGCAACGTGCCGTCGCCGCCGTTCAGCGGGGCCACTTCGAGAACGAGATCACGCCGTTGACGCTTCCGGACGGCACGGTCGTGTCGACCGACGATGGGCCGCGTGACGGCACCACCGTCGAGAAGCTCGCCCAGCTCAAGCCGGTGTTCCGCCCCGACGGCGAGATCACCGCGGGCAATGCGTGCCCGCTCAACGACGGCGCCGCGGCCGTGATGGTGATGAGCGACACCAAGGCCGCCCAGCTCGGCCTGACACCGCTGGCTCGGATCATCTCGTCCGGCGTCACCGGTCTCAACCCGGAGATCATGGGCCTCGGGCCGATCGGCGCGAGCCGGATGGCGATGGAGCGCGCCGGCATGAGCGCCGACGACATCGATCTCGTCGAGATCAACGAGGCGTTCGCCGCGCAGGTCATCCCGTCGGCCAAGCACCTCGGGTTCGGCCTCGACAAGGTCAACGTCAACGGTGGCGCAATCGCACTCGGTCACCCGTTCGGCATGACCGGTGCCCGCATCATGACCAGCCTGATCAACAACCTCCAGGCCGAGGACAAGACGATCGGTCTCGAGACGATGTGCGTCGGTGGTGGCCAGGGCATGGCCATGATCATCGAACGCCTCAGCTGATCGACCGTGACCGTCGGAGCCTGACTTCCTGACGATCAGCGGCGGTGGCCGGCGACGGCGACTGCCGGCGGTTCGTAGTCGAATGTGTCGACTCGAACGTCGACGAGCGCGGCCGCATCGAAGTGGTCGGCGAGTTCGCGCCCCATGTCCTCGGCCGCGCCGTCGGAGGTGGGCGGCGGCATGTAGCTCAAGGTCAAGCGGCCTGTCGGTCGGAGGCGATCGGCGAGCGCAGCGATCGTCGCTGGCGGATCGGTCCAGAACATCGAGACGTTGACGCCGTAGATCAGGTCGAAGTCGCGTAGATCGTCGGGGAGCCGTTGGGCATCTCCGAGCCGGAACGTCAACTTGCCGGCCTCGACGCCGGCCTCGTTGCGCTTCTGCGCAGTGTGGCTCATCAGCTCCGACACCTCCAGACCGTAGAGGTGGCCGGTGGTGAGCCGAGGCCAGATGGCCTCGATCGCGAGCCCGGGGCCGTGGCCGATCTCGAGGATCTGCGCGTCTGGTGGCGGATCGAGGAGTTCGGCGATCCACGCGTTGCGGGCAACGTTCGTGTCGCGGGTGGCCATGATGTGTCCGGCGACGCGGCCGAGTGGCCCGTGCGGATTGCTGAACTGTCTGATGAGCTGAGTCTTGATCACTGGGGTTCCTCTGTTTCCGTGGATGATGCGATCTGGTCGAGCTGTACGCGCAACCTGCGCAGCGTGTCGATGCTCGTCGTGATGTCGGAGCCGGTCAACGATGACGTCGTCGGCCCGAGAGCATCGCGTTCGCGGACGAGCACCGTTCGGATCAGCTCGTCGCCCGATGGCGTGAGAGCGATGCGGTGGGAGCGTCGGTGCGACGGGTTGGGCTCGGTGGTGACGAGATCGCGTTCCGACAGCGAATTCACGATCGTCTGGATGTGCTGACGGGAGACGCCGCGGGCTCGAGCGATGTCGGGAACGGTGGTGGCGCCGTGGTGGCTGAGGTGTTCGAGGACGGCCCGCCCCGACGTTTCGACCAGGTCGCCGGTGAGCCGTTCGGAGACGTTGGTCAGGCAGTGGAACGCGAGACGGATTTCGTCGATGAGTTCGGCGACGGACGGCTGCATGACAAGTAGATTGTCAGATCGACAATCTACTTGTCAATGAGGCGCTGGTCACATGCGGCGTACCAGCAGCAGGAGCTACAGGACTTCCCAGCGGTTGGGACGGTCGGCGTGGACCACGATTGCGTCGTACTGCTTGAGGCAGAGCGTGGCGCGAAGCACGTACTGCTCGCCGCCGCTCGACAGCTCGGCGAGGGCGTATCCCTCGCTCGAGTCGCGGACGCCGGTGCCGATGCAGTGCAGCGAGGCGATCTGTAGGCCCGCGCTCTCGGCTTCGGCGGCCCAGAGGTTCACGAGTCCTTGGCGGAGGGACGGGTCGTCGAGCAGATCGGAGCCCGCGAGGGTGAGCGTGACGTTGCAGATGTGCACGGGCTCGACGTGGTCGGGTTCGACCACGTCGCCACCGAGCTCGCCGTCGAGCATCACCACGATCGGGCCGTCGGGGCTGGTGACCCCACCGATGAACCCGTAGCGCACGAGCGGCAGGCCGTCTTCGCCGGTGGTGGCGTAACGGATCCGGTCGCCGTGGCTGAACGTCGTCACCGGATGGCTCCCGGTGGGTCGGCGTACTCGGCGATCACCGCGTCGGACAGTGTGGGCCACGCCTCCAACGCCACGGGCGCCCATTCGTCGAACTCGCGGTCGGCCAGAGCGACCAACGCGAGGTCACGGTCGGGATCGATCCAGAACATCGTGCCCGATCCGCCGAAGTGGCCGAACGTGCGCGGCGAGTTGGTCGTTCCGGTCCAGTGCGGCTCCTTGCTGCCACGAACCTCGAATCCCAGTCCCCAGGGGCACTGCGCATAGCGACCCACGCCAGGAACGATACCTGCGAGCGTCGGGTAGTGCGTGTGTTGGGCGTCCGCAGCGGTCGAGGTGTGGATCAGCGTGGGTCGCATCACCTCGGCGACGAATCGACAGGTGTCGGTGAGATCCGACCGAACCCCGGCGGCGGCTGACCCGCGCAGGACGCTCGACGTCATGGCGAGCGGAGAGAACACCGCCTCGTCGAGATAGTCCGCGAAAGCGATGCCGGCGGCGTGCTCCACCGCTTGCGCGGCGAGGCTGAACCCGCTGTTCGAGTACGTACGAGTGGTCTCCGGTCGGGCGATCGGTTCTGCCCCTTCGAACGGGTAGCCGCCGGCGTGGGCGAGGAGGTGGCGCAGGGTGCAGCCGGGCTGGCCGACCGGCTGATCGAGTGAGATGATGCCCTCCTCGACCGCGACGAGGATCGCCCAGGCGCTCATCGGCTTGGAGATCGAGGCCAAACGCTGGATGCGATCGGGATCGCCGGTCGTCTCGACGACGTGTCCCGCGCGGAGCACGGCAGCGGACACGTGCGGAACGGGCCAGGCGGCGGTGAGTTCGAGCGCCGTCACCGAGGCCCGCCGATCAGGTGAACTGGCGGAGGAGTTCGGCGACCCGGAACGACAGGTCGACGCTCTGGCGAGCGTTGAGCCGTGGGTCGCACACCGTTTCGTAGCGATGGTCGAGGTCGGCGTCGGACAGGTCGTCGCCGCCGCCGAGGCACTCGGTGACGTTCTCGCCGGTGAGCTCGATGTGGATGCCGCCGGGCCACGTGCCTTCGGCGCGGTGCGCTCGGACGAACCCGCCGATCTCGGCGACGACGTCGTCGAAGTGGCGTGTCTTGCGTCCGTTGCCTGTGGTGTAGGTGTTGCCGTGCATCGGATCGCACGCCCACACCACGGGGTGGCCGGCGTCGGTGACCGCACGGAGCAGCGGTCGCAGCCCGCCTTCGATCTGGTCGGCGCCCATACGGGTGATCAGCGTGAGGCGACCCGGGATGCGCGACGGGTTGAGGACCTCGCACAACTCCAGTACGAAATCGGCGCTCGTGGTGGGGCCGATCTTGCATCCGATCGGGTTGCCGACGCCGCGGAGGAATTCGACGTGGGCGCCGTCGAGGTCGCGGGTGCGTTCACCGATCCAGAGCATGTGGGCCGAACAGTCGAACCATGCGCCGGTGAGCGAGTCCTGCCGGGTGAGCGCCTCCTCGTAGCCGAGGATCAGCGCCTCGTGCGAGGTGAAGATGTCGACCTGCGACAGATTCGGGTTCGACTCGGTGTCGATACCGCAGGCCTGCATGAAGGCAAGCGCCCGTTCGATCTCGGCGGCGACGCTCTCGTAGCGCTCGCCCTCGGGGCTCGATGCCACGAACTCCTGCGTCCAGGCGTGCACCCTCGACAGGTCGGCGAATCCGCCCTTGGTGAAGGCGCGCAGCAGGTTGAGCGTGGATGCGGACTGGTGGTACGCCTGCACCAGCCGGTCCGGGTTCGGCATGCGGGCGGCCTCGGAGGCGTTGGGGTCGTTGACGATGTGGCCGCGGAACGAGGGCAGCTCCAGCTCGCCGACCAGCTCGGTGGGGGAGGAGCGGGGCTTCGCGAACTGGCCGGCGATCCGCCCGACCTTCACGATCGGGACGCCGACGGAATAGGTGAGCACGACGGCCATCTGGAGGATGACGCGCAGCTTCTCCCGGATGTTGTCGGCGGAGAACTCCTCGAAGCTCTCCGCACAGTCGCCAGCCTGGAGGAGGAACGCGCGCCCGCTGGCGACGCGGGCGAGTTCGGCCTGCAAGGAGCGGGCCTCGCCGGCGAACACCAGTGGCGGCATCGACGCGATGTGCTTCAGCGACTGCTCCAGCGCGGCGGCGTCGGGCCAGTCGGGCTGCTGGCCGACGGGCATGTCGTGCCAGGACGTCGGCGACCAGATGGCTCGGCTCTCGGGCATCAGCTCAGGCTACCGGCGCCGAAAACGACCGGAGCGGTCGGATTTCTCCGACCGCTCCAGCTCGGTTGTACTCACGATCACGTCTGGGGTCTGGCCCCAGGCGTGATTCCTCAGACGGCGAGGATGCGTTCGGCGTCGTCGCGAAGGCCCGCAACCGCTCGGCTCACGAGGCGGCGGGCTGCTTCGGCGGTGACACCGAGCTGCTCACCGACTTCGCGGAAGCTCTTGCGCTCGCCGTCGACGAGTCCGAAGCGGGACTCGACGGCGAAACGGGCCCGGGCGTCGAGCGTGCCGAGCAGCTCGTCGAGCAGCTCGCTGTCGACCAGCGTCATCACGTGGTCCTCGGGGGTGCCGTCGCCGTTGGCCATCAGGTCGCCGAGCGTGGCGTCGCCGTCGTCGCCGACGGTCTTGTCGAGGCTCACCGGCGTGGTGAGGCGGTGCAGTTCGGCGTTGGTCTGGTCGAGGGTCTCGCCGTCGCCGGAGGCCTGACGCAGCGCCGCGCGGAGGCTGGCGGAGCGGTCACCCGGGATGCGGATGAGGCTGGCCTTCTGGTCGAGCGCACGACCGATCGCCTGGCGGATCCAGAACGTGGCGTAGGTGGAGAACTTGAAGCCACGGCGCCAGTCGAACTTGTCGACGGCGTGCTCGAGGCCCAGGTTGCCCTCCTGGATCAGGTCGAGCAGGTCCATGCCCTGGGGGAGCGGGTAGCGGCGGGCGATCGAGACCACCAGTCGGAGGTTGGAGCGGATGAACCGATCCTTTGCGTCGGCGGCGGCAGCGACCTTGGCCTTGAGGGCGGCGCTGCGCTTGCCTGCGTCGAGCTGTTCCTGGGCCTCACGGCCGGCCTCGATGACGCGGGAGAGTTCGCGCTCGTCTTCGGCGGTCAACAGCGGGACCTTGCCGATGTCGTTCAGGTAGAGACCAATGGAGTCGTTCATGATGTTTCCTACAACCGTTCGTGTTCGTGATGATTCCGGGCCAAGGCTGTGTCATCGGACACACTGCATCGGCCATGCGGATCGAAGGAACGTCGTGCACGCACGTGGTTCGTGTGTGACCGGCGATGTGATCGAAGAGCGGCAGACGCCGACTACGAGGAGATTCCCAGGGGAAACCGTCGTAAACCGTGTACTCGGGGGTATATGGGGGAGCGATTCACAGTAACAGACCTGTCAACCCCTGGCATGGTCGGTTGAGCCGGAAATCGCCGCGGCGGCAATAAAGTGGGGGAATCGTGCCCGGATCCGCCCAACAGCTGCGCCGAATCGGGCTCTTCGGGGGAACGTTCGACCCCCCTCATGTCGGCCATCTGGTGACCGCCGTGAACGTGCGCCACGCCCTCGACCTCGATCTCGTGGTGTTGATGGTGGCCAATGTGCCATGGCAGAAGGAGGGCACTCGCCAGATCACACCGGCGCTCGATCGCCTGGCGATGGTCGATGCCGCAGTTCGCGACGTCCCCGGTCTGCTCGCAGGCCGACAGGAGATCGATCTCGGCGGGCCGAGCTACACCGCCGACACGTTGGAGGTGCTCGCCTCGGAGCATCCCGGCGCCGAGCTCTACACGATCATCGGAGACGACGCGGCTGCCGGCCTGCAGACGTGGACGCGATGGGACGAGGTGCTCGAACGATCGCATCTGGTCGTCGTCGACCGACCGGGTGAGCCGGTGAAGCTCGCCGACGACGTCGACTGGATCCGCGTCGAGGTGCCGCGCCTCCAGGTCTCGAGCACCGACCTGCGGGCGCGTTTCACCGATGGCCGACCGCTCGACTACCTGCTGACCCAACCGGTGCTCGACGTGATCCGTGCGCGCGGGCTCTACGGAGCCGCTGCATGACCGCCATCGCCCAGCGGCGGACACGTCGTACGATCGCTGCGCTCACCGGAGCGATCGGCCTCGTGATCGTGGCCGCCGTGCTGTTCACCGTTGGCGTCGTGACGTTGTCGAACTCACAGGAGGGCGAGGCGGTGGGCGTCGACGATCGGCCGCGGGTGGCGCTTCCTTCGACCCCGAACGCACTGCTGGCGGTGACCGACGACGCCGGCCAACTCGCGTCGGTGGTGGTGATGACCCTGCTCCCCGAGGGTCAGGGTGGCAGCATCGTCACGGTGCCGGTGAACGCCGACGCGACGGCTGGGTTCGGGCTGCAGCGCCGTCCGCTGAACGAGGTGTTCGATCCCGATGCGCCGGACGAGCTCGTCGTCGCCGTCGAGGAGATGCTCTCGATCGGCATCGACCTGTCCGCGGTCGTCGATCCTGCCGGGCTGGAAGCGATCCTCGAACAGTTCGAGTCCGTACAGGTGGTGCTCCCGGATGCGGTGGTCGACTCCGACGCCATCGAGGGCACCAGTGCGACGTCGGTCGTCCCTGACAACTCCCTCCCTGACGATTCGGTGCCCGACGACACGGTCCTGGACGTTCCCGAGGGTTCGGTGCCCGATGGTTCCGAACCGGGCGGCGGCGGGTCGTCGAACGATCCGGCGGTCGACGAGGCCGTCGGCGTCGACGGGATCGTGTTCACGGCCGGCCCGCAGATTCTCGGCCCGGCAGAGTTGGTCGGAGTGTTGACAGCGATCGACGAGTCGGTCCCGGCGTACGAGCAGCATGCGCTCGACGTCGAAGTCTGGTCGGCGATCGCAGATCTCGCCCCCTTGCAGATCCCACCGGAACCGGTGACGACCGACGGCGAGGGTCGTCCCGTGCCTCCGTCATCGGTCGAGGAACTCGCATCGTTGCTGTTCGCCGGTGAGGTCGGGGTTCGCGACCTGGCAGCGACCCCGGCGAGTGCCGGCACGAATCCGACCGACGCCGACGTCGTCGTGCTCGAGCGCAGCGATGTCATGCTCGTGTTCGCCCAGATCTCCCCGTCGTTGGTGTCCACACCCAACACCGGCCTGAAGATGCGGATCGAGAGTCAGTTCGACGAGGGCCAGCTCGCGACGACCGATGGGCTGATCGAGAGCAATTCCGATCTCGCCCGCGAGCTGATCGGGCGGCTCCTCTTCCTGCAGGCGAACGTCGTGTCGGTCGACACCACTGCGTCGGGCGCTCCGGACCTGACGATCGTGGAGGTGGCCGATCCGCGTCTGCTCGAGGAGTCGATCAGGGCCAGTGAGATCCTGTTCGGACCGTCGGAGGTGCGCCTGGCCACCACCGTGTTGGAGGGTGTTGACATCGTCGTGACGCTCGGGACGCCGTATCTCGAACGTGAGGTCGACAACAACGATGGCGCCGCCGGGCTCGTGCCCGATGACACCGCTCCCGCCAGTACGGTCGATGCGGATGGATGAACCGCATGAGTGACGACCGCGACGACACGACGGACGGCGGGCTCGATCTCGCCGTTCTCGCCGCTCGGACGGCGTCCGACATGAAGGCGACCGATGTCGTCGTCCTCGACGTGGGTGCGGTCCTGTCGATCGCCGGGTACTTCGTGATCGCCGCAGCCTCCAACACGCGGCAGGTTCGTGCGGTCGTCGACGAGGTCGAGTCACGGGTCAAGTCGGAACTCGGTCGCCCGCCGGTGCGCACCGAAGGCGTGCGCGAGCAGCAGTGGACGCTGATCGACTACGGCGACGTCGTGGTACACGTGTTCCTGGAGTCGGTGCGCGAGTTCTACGAGATCGAGCGCCTCTACATGGACGCACCCCGCATCGAATGGGAACAGCCCGACGCTGACTGACCGTCGATGTGCGGTCGTGACGTTGGAGCCGTCGGCCGAAGGAGCTAGATTCGCACGGCGATCAATTCGCCGGTGACCCGGGTGTTTCCGGGCCCGGCGGTCCGAGATCCACGCAGTCTCGGGGCTATAGCTCAGTTGGTAGAGCGCTTCCATGGCATGAGTGGACCACGCGGTTCGTCCTGCCCATCGACTACTCCGCCAAGGCGACGCGATCGGAGTATGTCGCCAACAAGCGCATCGTCGACAGGTACCAGACCGCAACCAAGGACGTCGATCAGCCTCGTCCTGGTCTCCTCGGCCTGCCGGCTCGGACCGCGCGGCCGCCGGATCCAGCAGGACCTGGCGCGGCTGACGAGATCCGGGGATGCCGCCGGTGGGTGGGCACAGGTGATGACCGCCCTGATGCCGGCGCCGCTCCGCGGCCCCGTGTACCCGGTGGCCCGGGTGCTGTTTCGGTCGATGGCCCCGGAGGATCCGACGGACATGCTGGTCACGCTCGACGCCGAGGACGCCTTCGACGTCGGCGAGCAGCTGGACCGGGTCAGCGCGCCCACACTGGTCATCGGCGGCGCCAAGGATGTCGTCTACACCCGCGAGCTGTGGCAGCGGGGCCGACTCATTCGCGAACCGGGATGACGAGCACCGGTACGGGTGAGGAGCGAAGGACCTTCTCTGACGTGCTTCCGAGAGCCCAGCGCCTCACGCCTGACTGGCCGTGGCTGGCCATCACGATCATCGATACGTTCTCGTGCTGGGCGAAGTCCAAGATGGCTTCCGCGGCATGGTTGCTGATTCGATGATGCACCTCGGTGTCGATGTCGGCGGGAACCGCCGTGATGGAGCGTGTGAGATAGGCATCTGTGGCTTCGTCGAGGGCAATGTGTTCGCTGGTCGCGTAGGCCTGCAACGCGTCGTGCTCCTGAGTGCCCACAGCGATGAAGACGATGAGTCGTGACCCCAGTGCGACTGCGAGCATCGCCGCTGTGTCGAGCGCTCGCGTCGCGAGTTCGGACATGTCGAGGGGCACCATGATCGTTGCTGGTCGATGCAGCATGGAGATCCTTTCGAAACTGACTTCACATCCCACTCTCAGCGCGCCGCGTGACCGCCGCCAGGGTCAGAGGTCCGCTGACACCGGTCACTCGTTGCCGCCCGAGTGTGGAGATGGGTCGGAGTGCGATGATTGCGCAGGGCGGGCCCAGCCTCTCCCGCTGATGTCGGCGAGCCATTGCTGATCATCCTCGACGACAACGGCACCACGCCTCGTCTCGCGGCCTCGCGTGGGGAGCAACTGTTGCCGTTCGACGCGCCATCCGGCTTGCTCTGCCGAGAGGTACTCGGTTTCGAGGGCTGGCATCTGAACGAGTGGATCACGTCACCGGACTACATCGCCATCGGCTGTCCGGTAGAGGCATCGACCGACGCTGGCGCTCGCTCCGGACCGAGCTGGCGAAGCTTCTGCGGCATCCGACTCGGAGGCGTCGAATCTCGACGGATTCGACCTGCACGGCGCCGACCACACACCGAACGTCGCTCTCGTCACGAGGCGCGAATGGCGTCCATGAGTTCGCGTTTGGCCATCGTGCTCCGTCCTTGGATGTCGAGTTCTTGGGCCCGGTCGTACAGGTCGGCCTTGGTCCATTCCTCGAGTGCGGCGGGGGAGTGCTCGTTCGTCTCGACCGCTCTGGTCGCGTCGTCCAGAAGCGCGACCGTGCCCCGCTCGGCGGCCGTGGCCGACCGCTTCATCTGGGCGCGTGTCTGCCCGACGGCCTCGTTGGTGTTGCGGCGCAACGTGGTGGCGGTCCGGTCGACTGCGGACCGGGTCTGACCCTTGGAGGTGTTGACGGCGTCGCCCGCAACGGCGGTCACACGCGAGAACTGGCGCTCGAAGTCGCGTGCGATCCCGCCGGTCGTCGCGCCGATGCGAGCTGCACTCGCGCGCCCGAGGGTGAGGGCCTTGCGAGGGATCGGCGGCAGACGACGTTCGAGTTCGTCCAACCGCTCGGTGACGGCGGACTCGAACTCGTCGAATCGGCGCTCGATCTCGGATCGCACATCGTTGCTGGTCTGTTCTGACGTTGCCATGGCGGGGGACTGCCCGAAACCGGCACGTCCCAAACCGGACAGCGATCTTCTGGTTGCTCGGCGAGTCGATGGATGTCGCGCGGTTCGCCACGTTTGAATCTCTCGCCGACGGGAACACTGAGTCCGTGCGGGGCCGTAGGAAGCCCCACTCGACTTCGACTCATCACCTCAGGAGGCATCATGAGCGCACCCATTCTCGATCACCTTCGATCGATCACCCACGACGCAGGGGTCGCGGCCGGCGCCGCGGTCACCGATGTGTCTGGCGCCGCGATCGACGCGCTGCATTCGGTCGATGCGGACCGCATCGCCGACTTCCCTGGAGCGTTCGTCGGTGGTGCGGCCGGCGCTTCGTCGAAGCTGACTCGACGGCTGAGCGCCAGGCGGATCGTGATCGGTGTGGGCGTGATCGTGGCCGCCGGGGTCGTCACAGCGGTCATCGTCCGGTCCAGGCGCCATGAGGACCCCACGAACCCGGATCAGATCTCGACGCGTAGCAGGAATCCCGAATCGCGGGCCTCCGATGGGCCTGGGCAATCACCGGACACGGGGGATGTACAGAGGGCGACGCAGAATCCGGAGCTGGCGGCGGCTGGCCGAGGCTGACGGGTTCGGTGTCCGCACCTTCCCGACCAACGTGAGCTGGCGGCACAGGACCCGCTCCGCGTCACCGCTCGGGGTCGATTCGCGGTGAATCGGTCGGAGGGTCCCACGGCGCCGAGTCGGCCGAGCGGTACGGACGTTCGCGGCACCACTGCGTGACGATCCACTTCTCTCCCGCGTGAACCGGCGCGCCACCGTGCAGCGACATCGGGTCGACCACACCGTCCGCGTCGAGGTAGGTGAAGTACACCGCTCGGCCCGGCAGTGGCCGGACCTCGAGCCCGATCTCCGGGAACACCGTGGCGCCGCCCGATTCGACCCCTGAGAGGTAGCAGATCATGGTGGCGACGCGCTGTCCGAAGCGGGACACGGTCGTCGCCCGTCCATCGCCCACGGTGCCGCTCGGTTCGTCGACGTCGAAGTAGTCGAAGTGGGGGTCGTACTCGTCACCGGGGCCGTATCGAAGCACCTGGAGCGGCTCGGCTCGATCGATCGGGAGCCCGATCACAGACATGATCCGACGCTGGATCTCGTCGGCGACCTTCGACGTGCCGAGTGGGAAGTGCGTGCCCGAACTCGTCCGCGTGTCGTCGACGGTGTTGCCGACGTTGCGTTCGTCGATGACCAACGATGGAGCCATCTGCTCGCGCGCCGCAGCGATCAGTGCTTCGCATTCCGCAGTGGACAACAGGCCGGACAGCACGGCGAGCCTCGGCGAGGCGACCAGCACGTCGACTGCGATGATGCGACCGTCGTGAACGAACTGATTGTCGAGGAAGTCCGCCGGGTCGCGCGCGAGATCACTCACCGCAACGAGTGTCGTCCGTCGAAATCATGGGCATCGCCCGCACTCTACGAGGACGCCGTTCGCCCGACCCCTCCGCTCGATCGATTGCGAGGCGATGACACCCGTTCAAGTGGCGCTCTCGAGGCGGAGCTGTCGGATCTTGTCGAAGTCGGAACGGTGCTGCGTGAGAAGGCTGAGTCCGTGTTCGAGTGCGGTTGCGGCGATCAGTGCGCCTCGATCGGGGCTGGACGCATCATCGACGGGATCAGCGGACGAACTTGAGGCCGATGGGTCCGTCGACGCGGTCGGCGAACACGCGCAGGACGCCGTGCAGCGCTGACACCGGCTTCGCCGATTCGGGCTGCGGCAGCGGTATGCGAACCGACGCGACTCCCGGTTCGCTCGGCCGGACGTCGGCACCGTTTGTGCGCAACCCGTCGAGCAGATCGCGGTTCTCCCACATCACGCTGGCGGTGAACGTCGTGATGCCGTAGGCGCGTGCTTCGTCGGCGAGCCGGGTGAGCAGGGCCGTGGCGATCCCGCGGTTCTGATGGGTGTCGAACACCGTCACAGCGGCCTCGGCCGTCTCAGGCTCCTCCCGACTCCGTGCGTACCGGGCGATGCCCACCCCCGGAGCGCCGTCGTCGTCGAGCGCCAATGCGACGAGCGCGGAGCGGTTCGGGACGTCGACATCCATCAGGTAGTCGAGCAGTCGCTCGGAGAGATGGCCAGGGGCGTTGAAGAACCGGAGGCGCCGTGCTTCGGGCGACAGCTCGAGGTAGCGCTGCGCGAGTTCATCACGGTCGGACGGTTGGAGGTGGCGAACGAGGATGCGGCCACCGTCGGGGAGCGTGACCACTTCTCCGTTCAGGGATCGGTCAGTCATGTGCCCAGCGAGGATACTCCGTCGGTGGGGACGGCTCCGCAGGTCGTGCAATGCTTGTCCGATGTGGCCGTCGACACCTTCTGCTGGCCCCGCGGGCTCTTGCTCCACGGTGGACGCCTTGCAGCGAGCGACTCCGGCAACGGTGGGGTGACGGCGTGGAATCCGAACCCATGACCAGCATTCCGGTCGACGAGCGCGTGGCCGAGCACATCACGGTCTCGGGCATCGTGCAGGGCGTCGGGTTCCGGCCCTTCGTCCACCGGCTCGCCCGCGAACACGGTCTGGTCGGCCACGTCGGCAACGACACGACCCGGGTGTTCATCGAAGTCTGCGGCCCCGGTCACGAGGTCGCGGCCTTCGCGTCGCGTCTGCTGGCGGAGGCCCCTCCGCTGGCCGTCATCGAGCACGTGGAGCGCCGGCGCGCCACGCCGTCGGCGTCCGACGAGTTCGTGATCGTCGAGAGTCGATCGGCGTCCGGCGCGCGCACGCTCGTGGCACCGGACACCGCGGTGTGCGACGACTGCCTCGCCGAACTCCGGAACCCGAGTGATCGCCGCCACCGGCACCCGTTCATCACCTGCACGAACTGCGGGCCACGGTTCACGATCATCCGATCGTTGCCGTACGACCGACCCGCCACCACGATGGCGTCGTTCCCGATGTGCCCGGCGTGCACCGCCGAGTACACCGATCCGGCCGATCGTCGATACCACGCCCAGCCGATCTCCTGCCACGACTGCGGACCGGTGTTGAGCTACGTCGACGAACACGTGGTCGAAGGCGCCGTGACGATCGACCTCACCCGTGCGGCACTGGCCAGGGGCCTGACGGTCGCCGTCAAGGGGCTCGGCGGATTCCACCTCGCATGCGACGCGACCAGCGACGAGGCGACTCGTCGGCTGCGGGCTCGAAAGCATCGACCGGACAAGCCGTTTGCGATCATGGTCCGCGATCTCACCCATGCCACGGAGTTCGCCGAGATCAGCAGCGCCGAAGCCGCGCTGCTCCAGTCGCCGGCTCGACCGATCGTGCTGCTCCCGGCACGTCGTGGGACGCCACTCTCGGCGCTGGTCGCGCCGGGCAATCCGCTGATTGGGATCATGTTGCCGTACACGCCGGTGCAGCACCTCGTGCTCGACGGGTCGATGCCCCCGCTCGTGATGACCAGCGCCAACCAGGGCGGTACACCGATCACGTATCGCGACGACGACGGCGACCGCCTCGAGACGCTGAGCGACGCTGTGCTCACGCACGACCGGCCGATCCACGTGCCGTGCGACGACTCGGTCGTGCGGCTGGTCGGCGGTCGACTCCTGCCGATCCGCCGTGCACGCGGCTACGCCCCGATTCCCGTGGCGATGCCCGGCGGTCGCCGGTCGGTGCTCGCCGTGGGCGGCGAACTGAAGAACACGTTCTGTGTCGCGTCGGGGGACCACGCGTGGGTGAGCCAGCACATCGGCGACATGGAGAACCTCGAGACCCTCGATGCCTTCGACGCCACGGTCGAACTCTTCGAGACGATGTACGCCGTCACCCCCGACCTGGTCGCTGCCGACGCCCACCCCGGATACCTGTCGTCGAAGTGGGCGCGAACGAGCGGACGGGGTTGCGTGCTGGAGGTGCAGCATCATCACGCACACGTCGCCGCCGTGATGGCCGAACACGGCCTCGATCCACGAGCGCCGGTGATCGGCATCGCCTTCGACGGCACGGGGTACGGCGACGACGGCACGATCTGGGGTGGCGAAGTGATGATCGCCGACGCCGAGGGGTACGAGCGGGTGGCGCACCTGTCGTACGCACCGTTGCCCGGTGGCGACGCTGCGATCCGCAACCCGTGCCGTGTCGCGCTCGCCCACCTGTGGTCGGCCGACGTCGATTGGGATCTCGGATTCGCGCCGGTTGCGGCGCTCGACGAGATCGAACGGAACCTCCTGCGACAGCAACTCGAACGCAACGTCGCCTGCGTGCCGACCTCGAGCATGGGACGGTTGTTCGATGCCGTCGCATCGTTGCTCGGCTTGCGCCACCACATCACCTACGAGGCGCAAGCTGCCATCGACCTCGAGATGGCGGCCACGGCCGGCACGCCCCTCGACCCGTACCACTTCACCATTGACTCCACCGCCGACGGCGATGACGTCGACCCGCGTCCGGTGGTTCGCGCGATCGTCGAGGACCTCCGTCACGGCAAGCCGGTCGCCGACATCGCCCTGACATTCCACCTCGCAGTGGCGGAACTGGTCGTCGCCGTCGCCGAGCGGATCCGGTCGGACCGGGCGCTGGCCACCGTGGCGTTGACAGGCGGCGTCTTCCAGAACAGCCTCTTGACCACGGCGTGCGTCGACCGACTCGAGGGCGCCGGATTCGTCGCCCTGACCCATCATCTCGTCCCACCCAACGACGGTGGCCTGGCACTCGGCCAGGCATACATCGCCGCCCACCGAACGGAGCCCTAGATGTGCCTCGCAGTACCCGGCCAGATCGTCGACATCCGCGAGGACCGCGGCACCCGGATGGCGACCATCGACTTCGACGGCATCCGCAAGGAGATCTGCCTCGCCTATCTTCCCGACGTCGACGTGGGCGACTACGCGATCGTGCACGTCGGATTCGCGATCTCGAAGATCGACGAGGCGTCGGCACTCGAGACGTTGGCGATGTTCAAGGAACTCGGCGTCCTCGACGAGGAACTCGGCGCCTCGATCGACGACGACGGCGACCACGACGCAATCGGTGAGCAGGTGTCGCCGTGAAGTACCTCGACGAGTTCAACGACCCGGTCGTCGCCCGGCAGCTCTTCGCCGAGATCGAACGGATCACCACCCGACCGTGGGCGATCATGGAGGTCTGCGGCGGCCAGACCCACAGCATCATCCGCAACGGCATCGACCAGCTGCTGCCCGACGACATTCACCTCATCCACGGACCCGGATGCCCCGTGTGCGTGACACCGGTCGGCATGCTCGACAAGGCGCTCGACATCGCCTCGCAGCCCGGCGTGATCTTCTGCTCGTTCGGGGACATGCTCCGCGTGCCGGGGACCAGCCGCGACCTGTTCCAGGTCAAGAGCGAAGGTGGTGACGTCAGGGTCGTCTACTCGCCGCTCGATGCGGTGAAGCTCGCCGAGGACCACCCCGACCGCGAGGTGGTGTTCTTCGCGATCGGGTTCGAGACCACGGCGCCGGCCAACGCGATGGCGGTCCACCAGGCCCGCCAGCGTGGTCTCACGAACTTCTCGGTCCTCGTGAGCCATGTGCTCGTGCCGCCGGCCATCGAGGCCATCGTCAGCTCGCCGACCAACCGAGTCGACGGGTTCCTCGCCGCCGGTCACGTGTGCTCGATCATGGGAACGCGGCAGTACGGCCCGCTGGTCGAACAGCATGGGGTACCGATCGTCGTCACGGGGTTCGAACCACTCGATGTTCTCGAGGGGATCCGCCGCGTGGTCGCCCAGCTCGAGGTCGGGACCGCGGAGCTCGAGAACGCGTACTCTCGGGTGGTGACCGAGGCAGGCAACGTGGCCGCGCAGCAGATGGTCGAGGACGTGTTCGAGGTGTGCGACCGTCAGTGGCGCGGCATCGGCGAGATCCCGCTCAGCGGCTGGAGACTGTCCCCCCGGTATGCGGACTTCGACGCCGAGGCCCGGTTCCACGTGGCCACCATGGACTCGCCCGAGTCGTCGCGGTGCCGCAGCGGCGAGGTCCTGCAGGGGCTGATCAAGCCGCACGAGTGCGAGGCGTTCGGTACCGAGTGCACCCCGCGCCGCCCGCTGGGCGCCACGATGGTGTCGGGAGAAGGGGCCTGCGCGGCGTACCACCAGTACCGTCGCCTCGACGTCACGGCCGATCCGGTGCCGGTCACGTTGAGCGGTGTCGGCGGTGGCTGACCCGATCGACGTCGAGGGGTGGTCCTGCCCGCTCCCACTGCGCGGTCAGGACCGTGTCGTGATCGGGCACGGCGGTGGCGGCAAGCTCTCGGCGGAGCTGATCGAGAACGTCTTCCTGCCGGCGTTCGACACGTCGCCCGAGGCGGAGTTGCACGACTCGGCGATGCTCGACGTGCGCGCCGCCGACCGGCTCGCGTTCTCCACCGACTCCTACGTGGTGCGACCGCTGTTCTTCCCGGGGGGCTGCATCGGCGACCTCGCGATCAACGGCACCGTGAACGACATCGCGATGCGCGGTGCACAACCGATCGCATTGTCCGCCGGGTTCATCCTGGAGGAGGGCCTGCCGATGAACGTCCTCGGCCGCATTGCCGAGGAGATGGGTGCGGCCGCACGGCGAGCCGGCGTTCGTGTCGTCACGGGCGACACGAAGGTGGTCGATGCGGGCCTGGCCGACGGGCTCTACGTCAACACCGCCGGTGTCGGGATCATCCCCGAGGGTGTCGACATCCGACCGAGCCGCGCCCGCCCCGGCGACGTCGTGATCGTCAGCGGCCCGATCGGGCAGCACGGGATCGCCGTGATGTCGCAGCGTGAGGGGTTGGAGTTCGGCACGGAGATCCTCACCGACTCGGCTCCACTCAACGGCCTGGTCGGCGCGATGCTCGACGCGAGCACCGATCTGCACGTGCTGCGCGACCCGACCCGTGGGGGAGTGGCCGCGTCGCTCTGCGAGATCGCCGACGCCGCGCACCTCGGCATCGAGTTCGAGGAGACCCGGCTACCGGTTCCGCCCGAGGTGGCAGCCGCGTGTTCGTTCCTCGGTCTCGATGCGATCAGCATCGCCAACGAGGGAACGCTCGTCGCCATCGTGCCGCCGCATGTCGTCGACGAGGTGATGGCGGCGATGCACGGCCACGAGTTCGGACGAGAGGCGTGCATCATCGGGCGGGTCGTCGAGGAGCACCCGGGTGTCGTGGTGGCGCGGACGGCGTTCGGCGCATCGCGGGTCGTCGACCTGCCACTCGGCGAACAGCTCCCGCGGATCTGCTGAACGCAGGACGACCTGACCTCAGGCGTTGTCGAGTGTCTCGACGAACAACTCGAGCGTGGCGGTGGTGAACGCGACCATGTTCTCGGCCCGGTCGTCGAGACCGGTCGACACGTTGCGCGTGACCGCGACCGGGCCGTCGATCGCGAGCCAGCTGTGACCCGGCGGATCGCCGTACGGATTCGCCGGACCGGCCGCACCCGCCTCACCGAGGCCCCAGGTCGCCGCGACCTTGAGGCGGACCGATGCCGCCAGATACCTCGCGAAGGTCTCGGTGGCGCCGCGCATTCCGGCCGGCACCTCGACCTCTCCTGCCATCCACGCCCGCCCGGCAGCAGCGGTGTAGATCACCGTGCCGCCGAGGTAGTACGCCGAAGCGCCCGGCGTGGCGAGGAGCGTTGCCGAGATCAGGCCGCCAGCGGACCCTTCGGCGACCGCGACGGTCTCGCCGCGCTCGCGCAGCAGCGCGCCGATGCGCCGGGACAGGTCGGTGAGTTCGGGCGAGAACATCGAGTCAGCCGCCGAGCACCCGTTCGGGCGGGTTGGTGCCGGCGAGCAGCGCCTCGTAGTCGCCGGCGAGTGACTGCACCATCTGGTCGTCGGTGAAGACCCAGAACCGGTCGGCCACGATCGCATCGTGCACCAGGTCGGCGACGGCGTCCGGTTGCATGCCCGAGCGCAACTGCTCGGACACGAACGCACGGATGGCGTCCTCCTCGGCGGTGGCTTCCACACCCAGACCCGGGGCGGCCCATTCGGGCCGGTTGCGTTCGGCCCGGTCGATCTCGGTGTTCACCCAACCCGGGCAGAGACACGACACGCCGACTCCGGTGCCCCGCATCCGCATCGTCTGGAAGAGGCCCTCGGTGATGCCGACGACCGCCCACTTGCTGGCGCTGTATGCCGAGTGGCCCGGGAACAGCCCCGCCATCGACGCCGTGTTGACGATGTGTCCCTCGCCGCCCTCGACGAGGTGCGGCAGGAATGCGCGGTGTCCGTGGATCACACCCCACAGATTGACCTCGAGCACCCATCGCCATTCGTTCTCGAGCACCCACTCGCCGCCCGATGCGGGCCCGCCCGCGACGCCGGCGTTGTTGCAGAGAACGTGGACGCGCCCGAAGGCCTCGATCGCAGCATCTCGGAGCCGGTCGACCGCATCGCCGTCGGTGACGTCGGTCGGCACGCCGATCGCCTGTGCTCCGGTTGCGGTGATGGCGGCGACCGCGTCGTCGAGCTTGGGCTCCTCGACGTCGGCGAGGACGACGTTCATGCCCGCGCGGGCGAACCGCTCGGCGAACGCCCTGCCCATGCCGGACCCTGCTCCGGTGACCACCGCAGTCTTCCCTGTGAGGTTCTCCATGCGGCGACGGTAGTGCGCACGGCCCTCCTGTTCGGGTGGTGGACGGCCTCGTCCACCGGTACCGGTTCCAGCTGCAACGCGGCGGTCGACACGCACGACCGCGAGGACAGGCTCGGATCCCGGGTACTCTCCACACATCGAGGGTCTGCTGCTCCACTGCTGTCGTCATGCGTTCCACACGGCCGCCACTCGCTGATCTCGAGCGAGGCCGGATCCGCCGATTCTCCGACTGGTCGAACACCGACTGCCCGCGTGTCGCCGCCGGCGTCTACACGATCTGGCGAGGGTCTCAGTTCGTGTACGTCGGCATGTCTGCCCGCGGACTGACTCGGCAGATCCTGGAGACGTCACGCAAGTTGGGACGGACCGAAGGACTTCGGACACGACTCGAGGCTGTCGCATCCGGACAGCGGACCTGCGACGAATTCGGCGTCTACGTGGACTTCTTGGTGCTGGAGCAACTGTCCGCTGATCAGATCGAACGGGTCGCCTCCGGCGGACTCCGATTCCACGCCCTGGTCCGCGACTTCATCGTGTCCGAACTGACCTACCGATTCGTGACGACCGAGGATGGCGAAGCGGCATTCGCTCTCGAACGTGCGGTTCGGCTCGGTGCGTTCGACTGCGGGCGTCCGCACGTCAATCCACTCTGAGCACGATCCGCGCCGGCCCGTCGTGATCCAGTTGCATCATGTCGTTCGTCGACGCCGGCTGACCGACGCTGATGCCGTGTACGGCGATACTGGACGGCATGGAACTCCCTGGCGGCCTGGAGCTGGTGCGCAGCACCGGCGAGTTCGACGAGACGTCCGTGCCCGGAGGTCTGTTGTCCGCTCATCGGATCGCCAGCGGGGTCTGGGGTCGACTCGTCGTTCGTACGGGCGCACTCGTCTTCGTCGTCGAGGACGACCCGGCCGGAGCGGCGGGAGCGCCGACCGACTTCGACGAGCGGCGAACGGTCGCCGAGGGCGAGAGCGTGGTGATCCCTCCTGGGCTCGTGCATCACGTGGAGTTGGTCGGTCCGGTGGCGTTTCGGATCGAGTTCCATCGGCCGATCGAGCGGTGATGTGCCATCGGTCGAACTCGGGCGGGAGCACGACATCACGTCCTACCTGGCGATACTGGTGGCATGATCCACGAACGTGTTCGGCCCGACGACCGATCGACGGCAGCCTGACCCATGGCGCGCTTGAGCGAGATCGGCGAACAGGACGGCTGGCGGTGCTGGCTCTGTGACCAACCGGTCGATCCGGACATGTCGGTGAACGACCCTCGCGGGCCGAGCATCGACAGCCGCACCACCGAGCGCAAGGCGAAGTCGAAGGGCACCGGCAAGGGCAAGGGCAAGGGGACCGGTCAGGAACGGCTCGCCCACCGGTCCTGCAATACCGGCAAGGGGAGCACGAAACCGGTGGTCGAATGGCCCGACGACCTCCTCGTCGCCGACCCGGCGGTGATCCTCGCCGCGGTCGACCGAGCGGGCCGCAAGGGCGGACGCGAGATCATGGGGCACTGCTCGGCAGAAGACGACGCCGTCGCCGCGGCCGCGTGGCTCGTCGATCGGATCTCACGCCTCGAGCCCGACCTGGAGGTGACCACCGAGGTCGAGCCCGGTGGAGGCCAGTACATGGTCGTGATGCGCTCCGAGCGATAGCTCTCGCTCGGTCGGAACGGCCCAGCGATTCCGGCGATCGAGCGCGGAGTAGCATCTGCGCGCTGCTCGATCCGGGCGCACGAACCGCTCGAAGGAGTGCCATGAACCCGAATCAGGGCCAGGTCGAGGCCTGGAACGGCGGCGAGTCGGTTCACTACGTGACCCACGCCGACCGATACGACCGGCAGCTGGCATCGTTCACGTCGGCCCTGCTCGAACAGGCGGCCGTGACCTCGGACGACGTGGTGCTCGACATCGGCTGCGGGTGCGGTGTCACGACCCTCCTGGCGGCCGCCGACGCGCACCGCGTGCTCGGGCTCGACATCTCCAACCCGTTGATCGAGATCGCTGCTCGTCGAGCCGCGGCGGCAGGTGTCGGCAACGCCGAGTTCATCGTCGCCGACGCCCAGACACATCCGTTCGCCGACGGCGAGTTCACGCTGGTGATGAGCCAGTTCGGCTTGATGTTCTTCGACGACCCCGAAGGTGCGTTCGAGAACATCCGGCGGTCGCTCGCGCCGGGCGGCCGGCTCTCGTTCGTCTGTTGGCAGGATCTGCAGGCGAACGAGTGGTTGCGGATCGTCAGCGATGCGGTGGCCGACCACGCCGACGTTCCCGAGTTCGGCGGGCGCGCTGCGGGTCCGGGAATGTTCGCGCTGAAGCGGCCGGACGAGACGGTCGCCCTGCTGACGGCTGCGGGGTTCACAGAGGCTGAAGTCGCACCGATCGAGACGTCGTTGGTGCTCGGAGGCGGTGGCACGGTCGAGGAGTCCCTGGAGTTTCTTCTCGGCATGGGGATGGTGCGAGGTGTGCTCGGCCGCGTCGACGGCGACGAGCGCGAGCAGGCGATCGCCGACGTCAGGTCCGCGCTCGCCGAACGCCACGTGCCCGATGTCGGCGTCACGCTCGGCGCAGCCGGCTGGCTCGCCTCGGCCCGCAACTGACCGGGCGCCCCAACGCGTCAGCGTCGGCCGGCGAAGTACTTCTTGTACTGCTCCGCCGATGCGAGCAGTTCGGGATCGGCGGCGAACTTGGGCTGGAACTTCTCCCACGCCTCCTCGCGCTTGTACGGGATGTACTCGCGCGGGAAGTAGCCCTCGTGCGGGCGATACTCCTTGAGCACGCGCCGGGCGACCGTCGACTTGTGCACCTCGTCGGCGCCGTCCGCGAGGCCCATGGTCGGGGCGCCGGCGTACATGTCCTGCAAGGGCGTGAGATCGGTGGTGCCGAGCGAGCCGTGAATGTGCAGTGCGTTGAAGGAGATCTCCCGCAGCACCTTCGCCATCGTGAACTTCACCGCAGCGATGTCGGTGCGGGCCTCCTGGGTGGAGGTGTTGTCGATCTTCCAGGCGGTCTCCAGCACGAAGAGCCGGAGCATGCGCAGCTGCGCGTAGCTGTCGGCGATCTTCTCCTGCACCATCTGGTGTTCGCCGATGATCTTGCCGTGCGACTCCCGCGACAGCGCCCGTTCGCACATCATGTCGAAGGCCAACTTGCACTGGGCGATCGTGCGCATCGCATGGTGGATGCGACCACCGCCGAGGCGGCGCTGGGCGAGGACCTTCGCACCGTCCTCGGGGCCGAGCAGGTGATCGAGCGGGATGCGCACGTCGACGTACTTGATGTGGTTGTGGTTGCGTGGTTCGGGCATGATCTCGACGCCCGGCGTGGTGCGGGGCACCACGTACATGCCGTTGGTGCACATGACGAACAGGATGTCGGCCACCCGGCCGGCGCTCGTGAACCACTTCTCACCATTGATCACCCACTCGTCGCCGTCGCGAACGGCGGTGGTCTTGAACAGGTTCGGGTCGGAGCCACCCTGCGGCTCGGTCATCGAGTACGCGGAGAACATCTCCTGGTTGAGCAACGGCGTCAGCCAGCGCTCCTTCTGCTCCTCGGTGCCGTAGGCGGCGAGCATCTCCATGTTGCCCGTGTCGGGCGCAGCGGCGCCGAACAGCTGTGGGGCAGCGGGATAGCGGCCGAGGATCTCGTTGAGCAGCCCGAGCTTGAGTTGACCGAGACCCGGGCCGCCGAGCTCCTCGTCGAGGAAGATCGCCCACAACCCCTGGTCCTTCACCTGCTGTTGGAGGTCACGGACGAGCTGCTTCACCTTCGGATCCGGCGAGCGCACCGCGTACGGGAACACGTAGTGCAGTGGCTCCACCTCGTCCTTGCAGAACTGCTCGACCCAGTCGAGCTTCTCCTGGAATTCCGGTTCGGTCGAGAAGTCCCACGCCATCAGCGTCTCCTTGTTCGTCGGGTTGCACTTCGATGCATGTTGGCCGCTCAGTGGACCGCGACCGTCATCGAAGGCGATGATCATGCGTCCGCCGAGCGCAGACGATGGCGGTCCGCGGCCCGATTCCGACGAGTCGATACGCTCGAAGTCCCGACGACGATCCGTTCTCGGGTGACACGGAGCCGAGGAGAGCAGACCATGACCGACAGCTACACCCCCCAGGGCTGGTACGTCGATCCGACCGGACAGGGCAACGCCCGCTACTGGAACGGCACGAGCTGGACCCAGACCGTCAACCGTGCGGGTGTCGTCCTCAACGTCTACATCGACCCGAACCAGGCGCAGATCCCACCGACCCCCGGCACCCAGGTCGCTCCGCCGGTTGCGCCACCTCCTGGTCCGCCCGCCTCGCCCGTCTCGTCGCCCGACAACTCCGCAGTCGGCGTCGTCCTCGGCGTGCTGGCCGTGCTGTTCTTCGTGCTGATGATGTTCGTGATCATCTCCAACGACAGCTCCAGCGAGGACACCCCGGACGTCACGGTCGTCCAACCCGAACCCGAGCAGCCGGCGCCGGAGACGACACCCGCCGTCGAGGCGCCCGCCGACACCGCCGGCGGCTGACCGTCAGGCGATCGTGCTGCGCGCCGGTTGCGACTTCTCGAGCAGGTCGAACTCGATCGGGATCCGAGCGGCGAGATCGGCCAGGTCGGGGATCTGTGCGAGATCGGACACGAGGCTCAGGCACAGGCGGTCGCCCACGGAGATGGCGCCGAAGTGCAGCCCCATCCCGTCGACCACGCCGAGGATCGGGTAGATCGCCGTCACCTCGGCGCCGAGGGCGTACTCGGCGTGGTCCGACCCGGGCACCGACGTGATCGTGGTGTTGAAGGGCGGCATCAATCGTTCCGCCAGGGGACTGCGCTCGAGCAGACGGGAAGCGACGATGCCGAGCAGCGGGGTACCGCCGCCCACGCCCCGGATCTCGGCGGCGGTCATCGCCCCGTGACGGTCGACCGCCTCGCCGATCTGTTCGTGCACGACCTCGAGCCGCTCGGGGATCCGGTGCAGGTTGGTGCTCAGGCTGACCACGACGCCGGCGATCCCCTCGATCGCATCGGGGTCGGTGACCGACAGCGGCACCAGCGCCTTCAGCGTCTCACGAGGCAGTTCGTCGTGCTGGAGGAGCCACCACCGCAGCGCTCCACCACACACAGCGGTGAGGACGTCGACGGTGCTGACGCTGAATCGCGAGCGGACGTCGGCGATGCGGCGGAGGTCGAGCTCGGTGCTCGCCCAACGGCGGTGCGGGCCGATGCGGGTGTTGAACGACGTGCGTGGCGTGATGCCCGACTGTTCGGCGATCACGATCGAGCGCTGAGCCCGCTGGTTCATCAGCGCCAACGCCGGATTGAGGACGCTGCGCAGACCGGGAACGGAGTTCAGGGTGCGCGGCACCGTCGTGAGCGTGCGCATCGGGTCGACGAGCGCATTCATCCATGCTCGGGTGCCGATGTCGTGCAGCGACGGCCCCGGTTGCGGTCGCCACTGGCCGGCCCCGTCGTCGGGGGCGCCGATCAGGTCGGGTGAGTCGCCGATCAATCCGGCACACAGCGAGTTGCCCGTCGACGCCGCGAGCGCAGCGAGATGCATCTTGAACAGCAGGGCAGCGTGGCCGTCGGCGAGCCCCGAGATCAGGTACAGCTCCCAGAGCGGACGGTCACGGTCGAGCGGACGACTGTGGATGCGTGCGACGAGTTCGGCCAGCGAGTTCGGGTCGTCAGGATCGGGCACCGCGATGTGGCGCAGGTGGTAGTTGAGGTCGAAGCCGGGATGATCACGCCACCACGGCCGATCCAGTCCGAACGGGACGTCGACGAGCGATTGGCGCAGCATCGGATGGTCGTCGAGCCGGGCGCTCACCTCTTGGCGGAGCAGTGCGGCGTCGAGCCGATGGGGGGCGTTGGCGGCGTCGAGGACGGTGAGGGTCGATGTGTGGCCGAGCGCCGTCGGCGTCTCGATGGCCAGCAGCCGTGAGTGTCCGCGAGCGATCTGTGAGGTGGGCACGGCGATCAGAACCCTGCGACCCGGGGGGTGGGTGCGATCACATCGCCGTGCGCGGCAGGTTCCGGATAGCACCACGCCAGGGTCGACGGTGGTACGAACGGGGCCCACTCGCCCGTGCGCTGCGCCAAGCGGTCGGCGACCGCCCAGACGACCGCCGGATTGTGGCCGAGACCGATGTGGGCGCCGCGGACCTCGATGTTCTCCGACGTCGGCCCGACCGGTTGCAGGCACGAGGCGGCAGCGACCACGCCGTCCTGGCGCGAGTAGATGACCGTCGACGGCACCGGTACCTCGGTGAGGTCGTGACCGCGACGACCCCGTTGGAGACCGGCGAGCTGCGACAGCCGTCGCACGCTCTCGCTCAGGTTCGCGTGCGGGTCCTCGACGCGGATCGGGCTGCCGAGCGAGATCGCCTGACGCACGCGGTCCGGATGGTGCAGTGCGAGCAATCGCGCCATGATGCCGCCGAGGCTCCACCCGACGATGTCGATCGGCCCGCCGTTCTGCTGGACGAGCTGGTCGAGCAGCCGGAGCAACTGGCGCACGGTTTCGTCGTCGGGACCCACGTTGAGGCCGAGCCCCCACGGTGACGGCCGGTGGCCCAGTGCTCGCAGGGCGAGACGCAGCGGCGCCGTCGACACGTCACCCGCAGTGAAACCCGGGAGGACCAGCACGCGCTGTCCGCTCCCGCGCGGTGCGGTGGCCAGCCACGGCGCCGACAGGAGGAACGCGCCGAACTCGGGAATCGCCGACAGCTCGTAGATCGCGGGTGCTGGTCGTTCCACAACTGCAGTCTTGCCCCATCGGACCCCCGTGGTGAAGCCAGCGGTCGAGATGGTGACCAATGGCCCTGTCCGCCGTGGCGTGCCTTCGTCTGCCCCAATCGCCCGAAGCGGGGCGAATCAGCACCCGGTCGGGACCACGCTCGGGACCACGCTGCCGGCGCTCGCTTCGACCGTCACGGTGCCGGAGGTGTCGAAGCCGTATGCCTCGTCGGTTGGGTCGAACTCGTCGGGCCGTCCGTGTGGGTGGAACGGATGGATGCAGCCGGCGCGATGCGATCCGGGGATCCTCCGATCAGCGCACCCCTACACACTCTCTGCCGGTGGTGCAAACACGCCCTGGACACTGACGGCGAGGTCGAAGCCCGATCCGCCGATCGGTGCGGTCACGTCGGCGATGCCGAGCCACGCGAGGAGCGCGTCCTGGTGCTCGAGGCGCAGGCGAGCGCACCCCTTGCTCTGCGGGCTGGTCGGCACGTTGTTCGCGCCGTGGATCGCCTGGCCGCCGTCGAAGTACAGCGGCTTGTACATGTTGCCGTTGAGGGGATTGTCCTCGGGCACCGGGAAGTCGGTGCTGTCGTGCCATCCGCCGTTGTCGAAGGCCGGGTCGTAGCGGTACACCATCGACCGGTCCTGGAGGCGGGTCTCGTGGCCCGGTTCGCCGGTGGAGGTGGGGAACACGAACTGGAGCTGCTGGTTCGATGCTCCGACGAACATGATCTGGCAGGTCTGGTCGATCAGCACCCAACGTTCCCGGTCGACCGGTGCCGACAGCGGGATGTTGATCTGCGTCGCCGCCATCAGCACCTGCTCCTCCTCGCTGCCGGCCGCCATGTCGGCCGTGCTGACCGGCAGGCCGAGCCCGAGCCGGGCGGCGCAGAGCCGCTGACGAGTCGCCGAACCCGAGACGCCGTCGATCACGAGTTCGTTGATGCCGTACCCGGCGAACAGTTCGTTGAGCTTCGCCTGCTGGATCTCGACGTTGGCGCGCGTCGCTTCGGCGACGAGCGCCTGGTTGGGCTCTCGGGCCTCGCCGGTGCGGTCGTCGAGGCCGTTGTCGACACAGACGTCGAGCAGCTGGGCCGGGAAGATCGTGTTGCCGTCGAGGTCGTTCTCGGCGACGATCGTGTCGACGCGAACCGTGTCGTCGTCGAAGCGGTCGGCGATCAGGCTGAGCGACTCGCCCGGCTGCACCTGGACGACGCACAGCGGATCGTAGACGTCGAGCGGCGGCACCGTCGTCGACGTGGTCGTCGTCGCCTCGGTGGTGGCTGTCGTGGTGTCGGCCGGGTCGGTGGGCGGCGCGTCCAGCGTGTCGGCGAGGCTGTTCTGCGCGGTGGCGCTGCACGCGCTGAGCAGGAGCAAGGAAGCGCCCAGCACGAGGGAGCTGGCACGGGGGATCACGGGTCGCAGGTTACCGAGAGCTCCGCCGCCGGGAGTGGCACCGTCCACCGGTTCTCGGGGACGAAGTGCCCTGTCGGGGCGGCACGACAGGGTCCACGATCGAGGACGGGATCGCGGTCGGTGAGAGGAGAGGGTCGGATGGACAGGATGAGCCCGCTGGATGCGACGTTTCTTCACGTCGAGGACGGAATCAGCCACATGCACATCGCATCGTGCGCGATCTTCGAGGGTCCGGCGCCGGACTACGACGAGCTCGTCGCGCTGATCCGCAGCAAGTTGCCGCTCGTTCCGCGGTATCGCCAGCGGGTCCGGTTCGTGCCGGGTGGTCTCGGCCGTCCCGTGTGGGTCGACGATCCGCACTTCCGCATCGAGTACCACGTTCGCCACACCGCGCTCCCGTCTCCCGGCTCCGATGACGACCTTCGCACGCTGATGGGCCGCCTGATGTCGCAGGAACTCGACCGTCATCGACCGCTGTGGGAGACCTGGGTGGTCGAGGGCCTCGCCGACGGGACGTGGGCGATGATCTCGAAGGTCCATCACTGCATGGTCGACGGTGTGTCGGGCACCGATCTGATGGCGGTCGTCCTCGACCCGTCACCGGACGGCTCGTCGCCGATCGACGACGAGTGGGAACCGGAGCCCGCGCCGACCGACACCGAACTCGTCCGCGACGCGATCGCCCAGACGATCGTCAATCCGAACGAGATGGCGCGTTGGGCGCGGTCGTCCTTGCGTACACCGCGGCGGCTGCTCTCGAATGCGAGGGACATCGCGTCCGGCGTCGTGGCGCTGGGAGCTCGGCTCCAGCCGAACGTCGCATTGTCGATCGAGGGGACGATCGGCCCCCACCGGCGGTGGACGTGGGCGAGCAGCACCCTGGCCGACGTGAAGCGGATCCGCGGCGCCGTCGGGGGAACGGTCAACGACGTCGTGCTCGCGGCGATCACTCGAGGCTTCCGTGATCTGCTGGTGCACCGCGGCGACGACGTCGCAGGCGTGGTGGTGCGCACGCTGGTGCCGGTGTCGGTGCGGATGTCCGGCGATCACAGCTACAACAACCAGGTGTCGGGCATGATCGCGGAACTCCCGGTCGGGATCGCTGATCCACTCGAACGGCTGAGCGCCGTCCGGGTGCAGATGTCCGAGTTGAAGGAGTCGCACCAGGCCGACGCGGGCGGCGCGATCTCGGAGTTGGCCGCGTTCACGCCGCCGTTGCTGTTGGCGATCGGGTTCCGGACGGCGGTGACGGTGTTGCGCCGCGCCCCGCAACGCAGCGTCAACACCGTGACCACCAACGTTCCGGGTCCGCAGGTGCCGCTGTACGCGTGCGGTCGGGAGATGCTCGACTACCGGCCGTTCGTGCCGCTCTCGTACGGCGTGCGCACAGGGGTGGCGATCCTCTCGTACAACGGCAAGATCTCGTTCGGGGTGACCGGCGACTGGGACAGCGTGCCCGACATCGACGTGCTCGCCGCAGGGATCGAGGAGGGCATGGCCGAGCTGCTCGCACTCAGTGAGCAGCGAGTTCCTTGATCACACGTCGTCGTCGGCGGGTACCTCGAGGTGCTGGTCGAGGACGTCGGCATCGGAGCCCTCGTCGGGGTGACCGAGCCGTTCGGGGACGTCGGAATCGTCGGCGGGATCGACGAACCGTTCGGCGTCGACGTCGACGTCGCGTGCGGACAGGAGGTCGTCGGGGTCGCTCATAGGTCCAGCATCGCGCTGCCCGCCGTCGATCACCAGGGCCCGTGTGCCCTGTTCGTGCGTCAACGGGTGACGACCGGGATCGACCGGGGCCCGCGGACCTGGCCACCTGCCCACGTCACGAGGGCCGGGTCGACGAGCTCGAACTCGGGCATGCGGGCCAGCCACTCCTCGACGGCGACGCGCAGTTCCATGCGGGCCAGGTTCGAGCCCGCGCAGCGGTGGATGCCGGCGCCGAAGGCGAGGTGACGGTTCTGTTGGCGGTCGAGGATCACCTGGTCGGCGTCGGGGAACACCTCGGGGTCGCGGTTGGCGCCGGGGAAGTTCATCAGGATCCGTTCGCCGGCCTTGATCGGGCAGCCCTTGTACTCGGCGTCCTCGACGAGACGACGGGCCATCGTGACCGGGGCGTACGCGCGGAGGAACTCCTCGATCGCCGTGGGCATGAGGTCGGGTTCGGCGATCAACCGCCTGCGGTCGTCGGGGTGGCTCGCGAGGTGCCACATCGTCGATCCGATCGAGGACCAGGTGGTGTCGATGCCGGCGATCAGCAGCAGCGCACACATGCCCATCACGACGTCTCGTGTGATCGGCTCGCCGTCGTGCTCCGAGTTGAGCAGCTCGCTGATGAAGTCGTCGGTCGGCTCGGCCTCGCGTTCGGCGATCGCCTCCTGGAGATAGCCGATGATCCCGACGATGCCGCGTCGACGGCGTTCGGGGTCGTGGGCGAATTCGAGCACGTCGCGAACCCATTCGGTGAACGTGCCCGCCATCGACTCGGGCACACCGAGGATGTGGCCGATCACCCGCACCGGGATCTGCTGCGCGTACTCGGCGGCGGCGTCACCTTCGCCGCGAACGGCGATCTCCTCGGCGAGCCGACGGCAGAGTTCACGGGTGAACACCTCGTACTCGGCGACCCGGGCGGGGCTCATCGTCGGCAGCACGAGGCGGCGCGTCCAGGTGTGCAACGGAGGGTCGGCGCTGATGGGCGGCACCCCGGAGGTGAGCACCGGCGCCGGGATGTGACCGGGGTCGGCGTCGTCACCGACCGGCAGCATCGGGACGACGCTGATGCCGTTGCCGGACGGGAACGTCTCGATGTCGTGGGCGATCGCGTACACGTCCTCGTAGCGCGTGGGCAGCCACGATCCGCCCCAGCGATCGGTGTGGGCCATCGGGCAGGTCTCGCGCAGCTCGTCCCAGATCCCGTACGGATCGTCGACGTACTGCGGGTCGAAGATGTCGTAGTCGGACGCCCAGTCGGTGACCGGCTCGGTGACGGGCCCGTTCGTGGGGACCACGTGCGATGTGTCGTTGCTCACTGACCAACCTCCGGTTCGAGACGAATTGGAACAGTGTTGCAGACCGTGGCGGTCAGGGGAGCATCGCGGCGGAGTTCAGAACACCACCGGCACCTGGCGCGGTCCGCGGACCTGGCCGCCGGCCCAGGTGACCTCGGCGTCGTCGGCGAGACGGAACTCGGGGATCCGTTCCAGCCAGACCTCGACCGCCACACGCATCTCCATGCGGGCCAGGTTCGATCCGGCGCAGCGGTGGATGCCGGCACCGAACGCGACGTGGCGGTTCTGGGCGCGATCGAGGATCACTTCGTCCGGGTTCTCGAAGACGTCGGGGTCGCGGTTGGCACCGGGGAAGTTCATCAGCACCTTGTCGCCCGCCTTGATCGGGCACCCGGCCACCTCGACGTCGTCGGTGGCGATGCGAGCCATCGTGACGGGGGAGTAGGCCCGCAGGAGCTCCTCGATCGCCAGCGGCATGATCTCGGGCTCGTCGACGAGGCGTTTCGCATCCTGCGGATGGGTCGCGAGGTGCAGCATCGCGGAGCCGATGCCCGACCACGTGGTGTCCACGCCCGCGATCAGCGTGAGCGCCGCCATGCCCATGATCGTGAGGTCGTCGACCGGTTTGCCCTCGACCTCGGTGTGCAGCAAGGCGCTCATCAGGTCGTCGCCGGGATTGACGCGCCGGTGCTCCAACTGCTCGATGAGGTACAGGGTCATGGCATCACGCCCCCGGGTGGCACGCGCCTCCTCGTGGGCGAACTCGAGGAAGTCCTGCACCCACCCGGTGAACGTGTCGGCCATGTCGTCGGGCACGCCCAGCACGAGCGAGATCACGCGCACCGGGATCTGCCGGGCGTAGTCGCCGGCCGCATCCGCGGTTCCGTCCTCGATGAAGCCGTCGATCAGCCGGTTGCACAACTCCCGCGTGAACGGCTCGTACTGCGCGACGCGCGAATGCGAGAACCACGGGAGCATCAGTCGTCGGGTCCAGGTGTGGTCCGGCTGATCCTGGTCGATCGGCGGAAGCGGAATCTCGACCGGAGGCGGTGGCCGCTCCTCGTCGTCGAACGTCAGGACGCCGACGTCGCTCGAGCTGAAGCCGTGGTGGTCCTGGGCGAACCGTTGAACGTCGGTGTAGCGGGTCGGCAACCATGATCCGCCCCAGCGTTCGGTGTGGGCGATCGGGCACTGCTCGCGCAGGTCGTCCCACACGGGGTACGGATCGGCGACGTAGTCCGGATCGAGCACGTCGTAGTCGGTGGTCCAGTCGGCGACCGGTGCCTGCCGGTCGCTCGGCCCCGGTGTCGTGTCGTTGCTCATGCAACCCCCCTCGCTCGGATGTTCCGCGTGAAGAGCACGCTAGTCGGGCCGGTCCCGTCGCCTCCGGCCGGGGAGCTCGATCCGAATGGGGCGAACATGTGATCGATCATGAGTTGATCTTCGTACACACGTATGGTACACTCGAACCATGTTCGAGGAGTTGAGCGCCGATGCGATCGACCTCTCCGACTCGGCGCTCACCGAACGGTTCCGGGAGCTCGAACTCGTCCGGCGACGGGCGGATGCCGAGATGGCGGCGCTGCTCCGCGAGGGCGAACGCCGCAGCATCCACTCGATCGACGGCCATCGTTCGATCCGCCAGTGGATCCGCGCTCAGATCAATTGCCCGGTCGGCGAGGCCGCCCGGCTCCGCCGGCTGGCAGCGGTCTGTGACACCGTGGCCGGCGTCGGTGACGCACTCCTGGCAGGACACATCGGTCGGGCCCAGGGCGACGAGCTCGCCCGCCTGGCCGCCCATCCACGTGTCGGTGACCAGTTCCCGGCGGCGGCACCGCTCCTGCTCGGCCACGCCGAACAGCTCTCGTTCGAGGAGTTCCGGGTCGTGTCGCGTCGGTGGGAGACACTTGCCGACCTCGACGGCGCCGAGCGCAACGACGAGGTGTCGCACGCACGTCGTACCGCCTCGGTCGTGCCGACGGCCGGCGGCATCGACATCCGGGCCACCGGCGGTTCCGGACTCGTGACCGCAGAGATGGAGGCGATCTTCCAACGCTTCCTCCAGGCGGAGTTCGATGCCGACGTTGCCGCCCGGACCGCCGAGTTCGGCCCCGACGCTCCGGCCTCGAAGCTGCCGCGAACCGACGCGCAACGTCGCTTCGATGCGATGGTTGCGATCTTTCGAGCGGCCGTCGTCGCTCCTGCCGATGGTGTCGCGCCCCAGCCCGTGCTGAACCTGCTGGTCGGGTCGAACACGTTCGAGCGACTGATTCAGCGCAAGGTGGCCGGTGACGACACGGCGCCCAACGATCTCGATCTGCGCCTCGAACGGATCGAGTCCGACTCGGGGGTCGTCGTCTCGCCAGCCGACGTGCTCGCCGCCAGCCTGGTGGGCCACGTCCGGCGAGTGGTCGTCGATGCCGCTGGCGTGGTGGTCGACGCAGGCCGCAAGCGGCGGCTGTTCACCGGCGTCGCCCGGGAGATGGCGCTGCTGCTGGCGCACGAGTGCGGCCATCTCGGTTGCACGGTGGCAGCTCGGCGCTGTGAGGTCGACCACATCGACGAATGGGAACGCGACGGCGGTGTCACCGACCAGCGCAACGGCAAGCCGAGATGCGGCACTCACAATCCGCTCAAGACCGCAACCGGTCTGCGCACCGTACGAACCCGCCACGGGACGACGGTCGACCTCCGCGCCGACGGGACACCGATGGCCCCGGTCGGTCGCCGGGTCGACCTCGAGGACACCGGACCACCCGACACCGGACCACCCGACACCGGCGAAGCCGGATGGGGCGCCCGAACGGTGCGCGTCGAGTACTGCCGGCTGCACAGCGACGAAACCACCGCGAGGCTGCGCTCGTTGATGCCCGCCCGTTGAACGGCGGCTGCACCGGAGCCGCGAAACGGGCCCGCGAGGTGCAATCCCGTTAGCGGGGAAAGGCTTGGATCAGTCAGTGGAACCGGTGAACCGGTCTCACTCCTGGATCCCTGTGTGGCACCTCGTCGGGCCCACTGACATCGTCGCGCCGTCGCCGCCGAAAAGCAATGGATTGAAGCGACCTTGATCAGACGACGATGTTGACCATGCGCCCCGGGACGACGATGACCTTCTTCGGGGTCGCGCCGTCGAGCAGCGCCCTGATCTTGTCGTCGGCGAGCGCCGTCGCTTCGATCGCGTCAGGCGCCGCGTCGGCGGCGACATCGACGCGACCGCGGACCTTGCCGTTGATCTGGATCGGCACCTCGATCGTGTCGTCGACGAGCAGCGCCGGGTCGGCCTCGGGAAACGACACGTAGGTGATCGTGTCGTGGTGGCCCAACCGGCGCCACAGCTCTTCGGCGATGTGGGGCACGAGCGGCGACAGCATGATCACCATCGGCTCGGCCACCTCGCGGGGAGTGGCGTCGAGCTTCGTGACCGCGTTGTTCAGCTCGATCAGCTTCGCGATCGCCGTGTTGAACCGCAGCGCGTCCATCTCGGTTCGCACCGTGTCGATCGTTCGGTGGAGGAGTTTGCGGGTCTCGTCGTCGGCGGGCGTCTCGACCACCGTGCACTCGGCGGTGTTCTCGTCGATCATGTTCCGCCAGAGCCGTTGAAGGAACCGGTACATGCCGACGACGTCGCGGGTCTCCCACGGGCGCGAGGCGTCGAGCGGGCCCGTCGCCATCTCGTACAGACGGAGCGTGTCGGCGCCGTACTGCTCGTACATGTCGTCGGGCGAGACGGCGTTCTTGAGGCTCTTGCCCATCTTGCCCCACTCGCGGGTGACCGGCTGGCCCTCGTAGGTGAAACCGATCTTGTCGTCGCCCTCGATCCTGGTGGCGTCGACGTAGATCTCACGTTCGTCCTTGTAGGCAGCAGCCTGCACGTACCCCTGGTTGAAGAGGCGGGCGTACGGCTCCTTCGAGCTCACCTGGCCGAGGTCGTACAGCACCTTGTGCCAGAAGCGCGAGTAGAGGAGGTGCAGGACGGCGTGTTCGACGCCGCCGACGTACAGGTCGACGCCGCCCGGATGGTCCGGGCGGATGTCGGTTCGCGGACCCATCCAGTACTCCTCGACCTCGCGGTCGACGAACCGATCGTCGTTGGTCGGGTCGAGGTAGCGCATCTCGTACCAGCACGATCCGGCCCACTGGGGCATCACGTTGGTGTCGCGTCGGTACACCTTGGGGCCCTCGCCGCGTTCGGGGTACAGATCGAGTTCGACCTCGACCCAGTCGCTCAACCGGTCGAGCGGGCTCTCCGGGTTGGAGAACTCGTCGTCGGCATCGAACGTGCGCGGCGAGAACGACTCGGTCTCGGGCAACAGCACCGGCAACATGTCGTCGGGCAGTGTGTGGGGGCGGCCCTCGGTGTCGTAGACGACCGGGAACGGCTCGCCCCAGTAGCGCTGGCGGCTGAACAGCCAGTCGCGCAACTTGTAGTTGACCGTCGCCGTGCCCGCATCGTGCGCTTCGAGCCAGGCGTTCATCCGCGCGACGCCGTCGGCCTTGTTGTCGATGCCGTTCAGGTCGAGGCCATCCGGCTGGGACGGGTTGGCCGACTGGACGTACGGCGCATCGCCGACGTACGCGATCGGCCACTGCGATGTGTCGAGCGTCGGCTCGACGCCCTGCGCTTCGAACCAGGAGGCCGGCGGCTGCTGGATCGCAGGGATCGGCAGGCCGAACCTCTTCGCGAACTCGAAGTCACGCTGGTCGCCGCACGGCACGGCCATGATCGCCCCGGTGCCGTAGCCCATGAGCACGTAGTCGGCGATCCACACCGGGATCTGTTCGCCGTTGACCGGGTTGGTGGCGTACGAGCCGGTGAAGACACCGGTCTTCTCGCGGGTCTCGTCCTGGCGTTCGAAGTCCTTCTTCTTCGCCGCCTGCTCGCGGTAGGCGGCGACGGCATCGGTCTGTTCGGCCGCGGTGAGCGCGTCGACGAACGGGTGCTCGGGCGAGAGCACCATGAACGACGCGCCGAACAGCGTGTCCGGCCTGGTGGTGAACACGGTGATGTCGCCCGCAGCGGACGGGAAGTGCACTTCGGCGCCGAAGCTGCGCCCGATCCAGTTGCGCTGCATCGTCTTGATCGCGTCGGTCCAGTCGAGCAGCTCGAGGTCGTCGATCAGACGGTCGGCATAGGTGGTGATGCGCATCATCCACTGGCGCATGTTGCGCTTGAACACCGGGAAGTTGCCACGGTCGCTGCGACCGTCCGCGGTGACCTCCTCGTTGGCGACGACCGTGCCGAGACCAGGGCACCAGTTGACCGGCGCCTCGCTCACGTACGCGAGGCGGTGATCGTCGACGATGTCGGCGCGTTCACCGCCGGTGAGCTCGGCCCACGGGCGGCCGTCGGGGGTCGGCCGGGTGCCGGACTCGAACTCCGCGATCAGTTCGTCGATCGGGCGGGCTCGGTCGAGCTCGTGGTCGTACCAGGCGTTGAACACCTGGCTGAAGATCCACTGGGTCCATCGGTAGAACTCGGGATCGGTCGTCGACACGCTGCGGCGCGGATCGTGGGCCAGGCCGAGGCGGCGCAACTGCCGCCGGTAGGTGGCCACGTTCTCGGCGGTCGTGATCGCCGGGTGCTGGCCGGTCTCGACGGCGAACTGCTCGGCGGGCAGCCCGAACGCGTCGAAGCCCATCGCGTGCAGCACGTTGTGGCCGGTCATTCGCTTGAAGCGGGCGAACACGTCGGTGCCGATGAACCCGAGTGGGTGGCCGACGTGCAGTCCCGTGCCCGATGGGTAGGGGAACATGTCGAGCACGAACAACTTCTCGCCGCGCGCCCTGGCGAGGTCGGGGTCCGCGAGCGGTCCGGCAGTGTTCGGGGTCTCGAACGTGTGGTTCTCGTCCCACCAGTCCTGCCAACGCAGCTCGATGTCCTGCGCGAGGGCCGCGGTGTAGCGATTCGGAGGGGTGTCGTTGCTGGTTGTCGGGGGATTCGTCACGTCGCTCATACCGGCGGACCAGCCTACGCAAGCCCCCACCTCGTTACGTCGGCGTCGAGCACCCGCGTGCCCGGGTGCCCCGAAGGTTCAGACGCGGCCGTGGACCACCTCGCCACCGATGATGGTCGCGAGCAGGTTGGCGTCGTGATCGAGCAGGACGAGGTCGGCGCGAGCGCCCACCTCGAGACGTCCGCGGTCGGTCAGGCCCAGCACGTCCGACGGAACGCTCGTCACCGTCGCCAACGCGTCGGCGAGCGTGCACCCGGTGAACGACAGCAGGTTGCGCACCGCCTGATCGAGCGCGAGCGAGCTGCCGGCGAGCGTGCCGTCGACCAACCGGACGCCGGTCTCGTCGTGGATCACCTCGACGCCGCCGAGCCGGAGTGTGCCGTACGGCTCCCCGAGTGCGGCAACGGCGTCGGACACCAGCGAGGTCCGACTCGGACCCAGCGCGTTCCAGGCCATCTTCACCGCAACGGGATCGACGTGGACACCGTCGCAGATCAACCCGGCGACCACGTCGTCGTCGGCGAGCGTGGCGCCGACCGGGCCCGGGGCACGGTGATCGAAGTGCTCCATCGCGTTGAACAGGTGTGTGACGTAGCGGAGCCCCGCTCGCTTGGCCGCGGCGAGCACGGCGGGTGTCATCGTCGTGTGGCCCGCAGCCACGGTGACGCCACCGGCTGCGAGCTGCTCGATCAGCTCCATCGCGCCATCGAGTTCGGGTGCGAGCGTCACCATCGCGACACAGCCGGAGTCGACCCAGTCGGTCACTTCGGGGGCGAGTTGGTCGGCGCCGACGACGAGCGCGGGCGGGTGAGCGCCGAGCCGTCGGGGTGACAGGGCCGGGCCCTCGAGGTGCAGCCCGAGTGGCAACGCCGCACCGTCACCGATCGACGGCCGGGACCCACCGAGCGCGGCGAGGGCGGCGACCCGGCCGGCAGCAGGGCACGTGATCACCGTCGGCAGGAATGCGGTGACTCCGAAGCGCGGGAGGGCGCCGCCGACCTCGCCGACGCGGTCGGGCTCGGTCGTGAGGTCGACGCCGACCGCTCCGTTGCACTGCAGGTCGATGTAGCCCGGCGCGATCACCAGCCCGTCACAGTCGACGGTGTCGACCCGACCGGTGACCGGTGCATCGCCGACTTCGACGATCCACCCGCCGTCCACGACGATGTCGACGCGATCGAGGCGCCCGTCGATCAGCGCGTCGGCGTTGCGGAACGCCAGCGTCGTCATCGACGCCGATGGTACCCATTGCGTGCGCGTACGCGGTGGCCCCTCGACCCATCTGCCCGACCGACTCGACGGCAGCCAGTGATCGGCTTGTCAAATTGAGCGGAACGCTCCGACGTCCGTCCTGAGCTGGGCGGACGCGGCTCCCTGCGAGTTCCGGAGCAGGGGGTCACGTTGCGCGCACACGCAACAGGGCTATGGTCGTGATCACGCACAGCGAGTTCGTGGGCAGTCGCCCGCGCCCGTCTCAGCGATCGAAGGCCTCCCAAGACGGCCGCGAGAGGAACCCATTCGAGTACCGACATCGCATCTCACATCGAATCTGCCGGCACCCGCTCGACCGAGGTGTGCCGCACCGTGAGCGATGTCCTCGAAAAGCTGTCCGCTCCGACCGCTCCGCAGCCGGAGGGGGTACGGCCGCACCGTCGCATTCCAGCCCGTGGGATCGCCATTGCGTTGTTCCTGCTGCTGCTCGGCTGGTGGCTCTTCATCGCTGACACCGCCGCCAACAACGACGTCATCGAGGGCTTCGACGTCCTCTTCACGGGCATCGGCGAACTGCCGGCGCTCGTCTTCAATCCCGACGCCTACTCCAGCTGGTGGACGTGGATGTCCGACGCCGAGGGCTGGTCGCCGATCTTCGAGCGTGTGGTCGAAACCGTGCAGCTCGTCGCGATGTCGATGGCGATCGCCATCGTCATCTCGGTCGTGCTCGGGATTCTCGTCCACCGAGTCCGTGTGCTGCGAGGGCTCATCCTCGGGTTCGCGTCGATCATGCTGACGATCCCGTCGCTCGCCCTGTTCGCGATCTTCATCTCGATCCCGAGCATCGGCGTCGGCGACCGCGGACCGATCATCGCGCTCACCATGTATTCGATCCTGCCGATCCTGCGCAACACGATCGTCGGACTCGAAGACGTCGATCGGGCGGTCATCGAGTCAGCCAAGGGCATGGGGCTGAATGCCCGTCAGCGACTGCTCAAGATCGAACTCCCGCTCGCCTGGCCGATCATCCTCACCGGCATCCGGGTCGCGACGCTGCTCAACATCGGCATCGCGGCGATCGCCCCGCTCGTCGGCGGTACCGGCCTCGGCCGCTACATCAACGACGGACTGCAGCGGTTCCCCGATCTCACCTCCGTCGAGCGCATGTGGACCGGCGTGGTCTTCACGATCGCCTTGGCGCTCGCCGCCGATCTGCTCTTCACACTGGTGCGTCGACTGACGACGTCGAAAGGACTCCGCTCATGAGCGTCACCGGCAACTCCTCGTACTCGCCGCAGGCCACCGCTGCGCTGGACGGCGACGCACCGCCGCCGATGATCGAGCTCCAGGGCGTCGGCAAGATCTACCCGGGGTCGGACGTTCCGGCGGTTGCCGACCTCGACCTCAACATCCCCAAGGGCGAGATCCTCGTCCTCGTCGGCCCCTCGGGCTGCGGCAAGAGCACCACGCTGCGCCTGATCAACCGGATGATCGAGCCGACGTCGGGCCGGATCATCTTCGACGGCGAGGACGTCACGACGGTCAACGCGGACCAGCTGCGCCGCCAGATCGGCTATGTCATCCAGCAGATCGGCCTGTTCCCGCACCAGACCATCGCCCAGAACATCGCCACCGTGCCGAAGCTGCTCGGGTGGGACAAGGCGAAGACCGCCGCCCGCGTCGACGAACTCCTCGAGATCACCGGTCTCGATCCGAACCAGTACCGCGACCGGTACCCGAAGGAGCTCTCCGGTGGTCAGGCCCAGCGCGTCGGCGTGGCCCGCGCCCTCGGCGGCGATCCCGACGTGCTGTTGATGGACGAGCCGTTCGGCGCCATCGACCCGATCACCCGTGATCGTCTGCAGAACGAATTCCTGCGGCTGCAGGCCGAGCTGAAGAAGACGATCGTCTTCGTCACCCACGACATCGACGAGGCGATCAAGATGGGCGATCGCATCGCCATCCTCGGCGAGCAGTCGGTGATCCGCCAGTTCGACACGCCCGAGCGCATCCTCGCCTACCCGGTGGACGACTTCGTCAGCGACTTCATCGGATCGGGTTCGACCCTGAAGGGCCTGAACTTCGAACGGGTCCGTGACCTCCAGCTGTCCGACAACTGGCCGATCGTCAGCGTCGACACCGACCGCGCCGACGCGCAGCGTCTGTATGACGCCTCACCCGAGAAGTGGATGCTCGTGCTCGACAGCGAGCAGCGTCCGATCCGCTGGGTCAACGACCACCACCTCGCCGACGCCGCCACTCCGCTCTCACAAGCGGGCGCCGCCGTGACCGCCACCGTCGAACCGAACGCGACGCTGCACGACGCCCTCGAGGAGATGCTGCTGTCGAACGCCGGCCAAGCCGTCGTGGTCGACGGCAAGGGCCGCTGCCAGGGCATCCTCGACATCGAACGGCTCGCCGACGTCCTCAAACGGTTGCGCAGCCAGGCGAAGAAGCACTACGAGCAACTCGCCGCACACGAAGCCGCGCTGAATGCTGCCAATGGGAACGGATCGGGGGCGGGCCACTGATGACGTCGCGGTTGCACGACGTTCCGCGCGAGGTCGCCGAAGTCGACGAGATCCACGCGTTCGACCTCGACGACGAGTTGGAGGTCAAGCCGGATTACCAGCTGCCGCCCGGGGTGCGGCTCATCAAGACGAACGCAGGGCTGTTCATCACGCCGATCATCGTGATCGTCGGCTCCATCCTGCTCTACTCGTACATTCAGAGCGCCGACAAGATCTTCCAGGACGAACGGGCCCTCGACTGGGACGCCAATCTGCGGCCCCAGCTCGAACAGCACCTGTCGCTGACGCTCTGGTCGACCGTGTTCACCATCGTGATGGCGGTGCCGCTCGGGATCCTGCTCACCCGTCCCAGGTACAAGCGCATCGGATCACCGATCCTCGCGGTGGCCACCTCGGGGCAGGCGATCCCGGCGTTCGGCCTGCTCGTGCTCGCCTTCGCCTGGCTCGGACGAGGACCGTGGACCACGATCTGGGCGCTGTCGCTGTTCACCCTCTTGCCCGTGCTCCGCAACACCATGGTCGGCCTCGAGCAGGTCGACAAGAACGTCATCGAAGCCGGCCGCGGCATGGGGCTCACCAAGCGCCAGGCCCTTCGACAGATCGAGCTCCCCCTGGCCGTCCCCGTGATCCTCGCCGGTGTGCGCACCGCGCTGGTGATCACCGTGGGAATGGCGGCACTCGCCTACCTGATCGGTGGGGGAGGGCTGGGGACCACCATCAGCGCCGGGTTGAAGCTCAGCCGAGACCTGGTACTGATCACGGGTGCGGTCATGACCGCACTCGTGGCGTTGACGGTCGATTGGATCGCCGCGCTGATCGAGAAGACGCTCCGGCCGAAGGGCCTGTGACTCGTTTCCACGCGAGCGCTGTTTCGGCGCGTCTCTGATCGAACACCGAACACCGAACACCTCGTGAACACCAACAAGGAGAAAACACTGATGAGAATCAAGCGACAGACGATGCGGTTCGCCGCCGGACTCGCTGCCGTGGCCCTCGTGGCCGGCGCATGCGGGAGCGACGACGACAGCAGCGACGGGGGAGACGATGGTGCCGCCACCACCGAAGCTTCCGACAGCACCGATGCTTCCGACAGCACCGACAGCACCGACAGCACCGACAGCACCGACGGTGGTGACGACATGGCGACCGTCGAGTGCGAGACCGCTGGCGACGAGGACAACTCGGTGGCTTCACTGACCGAACTCGACTTCAGCGGTCTCGACATCAACGTCGGCTCGAAGGACTTCGTCGAGCAGTTCGTGCTCGGCCAGCTCGCGATCGCCGGCCTCGAAGCCGGTGGCGCGAACGTCACCGACTCGACGAACCTCGGCGGCACCGTGGTCAACCGCGACGCGCTGCTCGCCGGTGAGATCGACACGTACTGGGAGTACAACGGCACCGGCTGGACCGTGCACCTCGCACAGGAAGACCCCAGCTTCGACCCGGTGGAACTGACCAACGCTGTCTGCGCGATGGACCTCGCCGAGAACGACATCCGTTGGCTCGGTGTGTCGCCGTTCAACAACACGTACGGTTTCGCCACCGCCGGTGACTCGCCGGCAGCCGGCGGCGACCTGCAGGCCATGATGGAGTACGTCAACGAGAACCCTGACGCCACCGTCTGCATGGAGACCGAGTACCCGAACCGCCCCGACGGCCTCGTGCTGCTCGAGGAAGCGACCGGCCTGACGATCCCCGCCGGCCAGGAGCAGATCCTGGACACCGGCGTGATCTACGAGGAGACCGCCAATGGCAACTGCACCTTCGGTGAGATCTTCACCACCGACGGCCGCATCCCCGCCCTCGGCCTCGACGTCGTCGAGGATCCGGGCATCAACATCCTCTACAACGTGTCGCTGACGATGCCCGACAGCGTGTACCAGCAGGCTCCCGAGGCCTTCGAGGCGCTCGCCGACACCATCCTCGCCGGTCTGGACAGTGCCACGATTGCCGAGCTGCAGCGTCAGGTCTCCGCCGACGGCGAAGACCCCGCTGACGTGGCAGTGGCGTACCTCACCGAGCAGGGCCTCCTCTGACAACCCGCACGCCTGGGGTCAGACCACTGGCGTGACAACGCATCGAGGGGGCGGTCGGCCGTGGTCGACCGTCCCCTCGTCGCGTCCGGGTTCGTCTCCTAGGGTGAACGGATGGCTCTGGAGATCGTCTGCCCGTCGTGTGGCGAGGACGACGCCGTGTCGGGTACTCCGCTCGACGACGGCCGGATCGAGCTGACCTGCTCGATCTGCGATGTCACGTGGACCCGGGACCCGCGACCGCGGTGCCCGACCTGCGGGAGCGACGACCTGTACCACCGCCCACAGGTGATCCTGGAGAAGTCCCGGGGCAGCCAGATGTCGATCCAGGGGATCCACGTCGAGTACGGCTGTCACGTGTGCGATCCGCCGGAGGTCCGGGTTCGGGGCGGCCGCTCGACGCATCTGCCGGACCGCCTCGACGGCAGCCAGTGACGGGGCTCGCCGACTAGCGTCGCAGAGATGACCGACAACCGAACGCTGTCGACCATCGAGCGGCTCGAACTCGCTGCCGATTCGGGGACCGGAATCACCTTCGTCGGTGGATCGATGACCACTGAGACCGGCCCGCTCCAGGTCGGCTGGAGCGAGATCCACGACGAGGCCCGGGCGGTCGGTGCGGCGTTGCAGGCCCGTGGGCTGGTGCCGGGCGACCATGTCGCGATCCTCGGCCCCACGAGCCGTGAGCTGATCACGATCATCCGTGGTTGTTGGATGGCGGGCCTCGCGTCGATGGTGCTTCCGTTGCCGATGCGGATGGGCTCGCTCGACGTGTTCATCGACAGCACGCGCGGCCGGATCCTCCACGGCGACGCGAAGCTCCTGCTGATCGACGACCTCCTCGCGGACTTCTACGTCCCTGCGGAGGGCGATCCGCCGATCATGCCGATGAAGGCGATCATGCCCGGAGCACCGAACGTGCCGACCGGCGATGCGTTGGAGATCCCGGCGCACGATCCCGAGCGGCTCGTGATCCTGCAGTACACGAGCGGGTCGACCAGCGAACCCAAGGGCGTGATGATCCCCGATCGCGTGTTGAGCGCGAACATCGACGCCTGCGCGGAGGCGGCCGAACTGAACCGTGACGATGCCATGGTGTCGTGGCTGCCGCTCTACCACGACATGGGGCTCGTCGGGTTCCTCGCGTTGCCGATGACGAAGGGCGTCGATCTGGTGCAGGCAGCCCCCCAGGACTTCCTCGCGCACCCCGGCAACTGGATGCAGTGGCTGTCCGACTACCGGGCCACGGCGACGGCGGGCCCGAACTTCTCGTGGGTACTCGCCACCCGTGCGCTCAAGCGGATGAAGGACCTCGACCTGTCACGTCTGACCGTGGCGCTGTCGGGCGCCGAGCCCGTCGATCCGAAGGCCGTCGATGCGTTCGTGGCCGAGGCCTCACGATTCGGGTTCACGGCCGGTGGCATGTTCCCCGCATTCGGGATGGCCGAAGTGGCCATCGGCGGCACGTTTCCGCCACGTCGACGTGGCCTGGTCACCGACACCGTCGATCGCATCGTGCTCGAGACGCAGCGGGTCGCCAAGCCGGTCGTGATCCACGACGAGGACGAACTCGGCCTCACCGCCCGCCAACTCCCGCTGCTCGGCAAGCCGGTCCCCGGCCTCGAGATGAAGGTGGTCGACCCCGAGACGTTCGAGGAGCTGCCCGAACGTCACGTCGGCGAGCTGTTGCTCCGCGGCACCTCGGTGACCCCTGGCTACTACAAGCGGCCCGACGCCACCGCCGCGCTCTTCCACGAGGGGTGGCTGTGCACCGGCGACCTCGCCTACCTCCTCGACGGCGAACTCGTGCTGTGCGGCCGGATCAAGGACGTGATCATCGTCGGCGGCCGCAACGTCTTCCCGGAGGACATCGAACGCTCGGTCGGGCCGCTCGACGGCGTGCGCGCCGGCAACGTCATCGCGTTCGGCATGGAGGGCTACAAGGGCAAGGAGAGCGTTGTCGTGGTGGCCGAGGTGCGGGTGAGCGACACCTCGGGTGACCTCGGCGAGATCCGCGAGCGGATCCATCACCGCACGCTCGAGGTGTGCGGTCTCCCGCCGCGTGACGTGATGCTCGTGACGCCGGGAACGCTCCCGAAGACGTCGAGCGGCAAGCTGCAGCGCGCCAAGTGCCGCGACGAGTACCTCAACGAAGAGCTCGCCCTCGCCGAGTAGGTGGGACACCTGGGGTCTGACCCCAGATGTCCCACCTCACACGATCAGGGGAGCAAGGGTCTGGCCGAGGAGGGCGACGCGGCCTTCGACGTGGCCGTTGGCGGGCATGTTGACGGTGAAGCCGTCGATGCCGGGCACGAGCATCTCCGCGAACTTCTCGGCCACCGTGTCGGGATCGCCCCAGATGAAGTTGGCGAGCCACACCGTCTGCTCGTCGTCGGGCATCGATGCCAGGTCGAGCCCGCGGCGGCCGAAGTAGGCGACGAGGTCGGCCTTCGCCTCCTCTGCCGTCGGGGCGATGCACGCGGTCTTCTGCCACGACACGGTGATGTCCGATCGGTTCCGTCCGAGCCGGTCGCAGTGCTCAGCGAGGGCATCGAGCTTGCGCTGGACGTCGGCGGGCGGGCAGATGATGTTCGACTCGTCCGCGTACTGCGCCACCATGCGCAGTGTCTTGCGTTCGCCGCCACCACCGATCATCACCGGGACACGGGCGACCGCCGGCGGCTCGTTCAACGCATCGCGAACCGTGTACCGCTCGCCATCGAGGCTGGGACGCTCGCCGCGCAGCATCGGGATGATGATCTGGAGCGCTTCCTCCAGCTTCTCGAAGCGATCGGTGAACGTGCCGAACTCGATGCCGAACGCGTCGTGCTCCAGCTCGAACCAGCCGGCACCGATGCCGAGTTGCGCCCGACCCCCCGACACGATGTCGAGGGTGGTGACGGTCTTCGCGAGCACGGCCGGGTTGCGATACGTGTTGCCGGTCACCAACGCGCTCAGGCGCACCGTCGAGGTCTCCCTGGCGAGCGCCGACAGCAACGAGTAGCACTCGAGCATGTACTGGTCGGGCTCACCGAGCATCGGGAGTTGGTAGAAGTGGTCCATCACCAACACGGTGTCGAAACCGGATGTGTCGGCCTCGCGGGCCTGCGCGGCGACGGCGTCGAACAGCTCGGCCGGACCGACGCCGGGGTAGGTGAAGTTCGGGATCTGGTAGCCGAGGCGGGTCATGCACGGATGAGACCACCCGCTCGGCGCGCTGTCAAGCGCCGCCGCGCCATAAGCTCGACACACCATGAGCCAGGGATGGGAGACGCGACAGCAACGAACGCGCTCGGAGATCCTGCGGGCGGTCGGTGACATCATCGCCGCCGACGGCCTCGACGGGCTGACGATGCGCAAGCTCGCGGAGCGGGCCAACGTCGCTGTCGCCACGCTCTACAACCAGTTCGACGATCGCAACGGAGTCCTGGTCGCGTTCGTCGGTCACGGCCTCGATGAACTCGAACTCTCCCTCGACGAACAGCCCGCTGCCGAGCCCGTCGACGGCACCCGCGTGCTGCTCGGCGCGCTCGACCACACGATCGGCTCTGCGGACCACGTCTGGCGACCGGTGTTGGCCACGATCGGCGCGAGCCCCCGCTCTCAGCGGATGGGGGCCGTCGGTGACCGCATCATCGCGGCGATCGAGATCGACCTTGCCAAGGCCCGCGCCGCCGGCATGTTCTTCGTCGACTGCGACACCGATCGTCTCGCGCGCCACGTGTTCGTGCAGTGGATGCGTGGACTCGAACGGTGGGCGCACGGGACGATCGACTGGGACACCCATCGCGCCAACGCCGAACTCGGCCTGGAACTCGCGCTCGCGGCGGTGTTGGTCGAACCGCACCGCACCGACGCACTCCGGCGGGCCGGGCTCGTCCGCTGACCGATGCTCGTCGTCGCGTCCGATCGCCACCGCGGGCACGCGCCGCTCGCCGAGATCGAGTCGTCGGGACTGCAGCCGCCGTTCGAGCATCCGGGTCGGGCGGACGCGATCCACGCCACGCTGGCCGGCGACGACCGGTTCGCGTTCGCTGATCCGACGACGTGGACCACCGATCCGATCGAGGCCGTTCACGAGCCGGGCCTGGTGCGCTTCCTCGAGCGGGCGTGGGCCGACTATCAGGTGGCGCACCCCGGCACGCACGACGTCGTCCCCGACGTGTTCTCGATGCCGGGCCTCCTCGACGGCATCGGACCGTTCCCGGAACGCACGCCGGTCGACCAGGAACTCGGCCGTTGGTGCTTCGAGACGACGACACCGATCACCGAGGGCACCTACGGCGCCGCACGGTCCGCGGTGGACATCGCGTTGTCGGCCACCGCAGCCGTGCTCGGGGGAGCGCCGACCGCCTACGGCCTCTGTCGGCCACCGGGCCACCACGCCCCGGCCGGTCTCTACGGCGGATACTGCTTCTTCAACAATGCGGCCGTCGCAGCGCATCACGTGGTGTCGACCACGGGGAGCAGGGTGACGATCCTCGACGTCGACTACCACCACGGCAACGGCACGCAGCAGATCTTCTACCGGCGCGGCGACGTGCAGTACGTGTCGCTCCACGGCGACCCGGCACGGGCCTACCCCTACGTCACCGGCTTCGCCGAGGAGACAGGCAGTGGAAGAGGTGCGGGGGCGAACCTCAATCTGCCGCTGCCGGCCGGGACAGACGACGACCGGTACCTCCAAGGCCTCGCGTCGGCGGCCGAGGCGATCGAACGGTTCGGTCCGAGTGTCGTCATCGTGTCGCTCGGTGTCGACACGTTCCACAACGACCCGATCTCCGACCTCGCGATCACCACCGAGGGATTCCGCGCACAGGGCGAGCTGGTCGCCCAGCTCGCCCTGCCCACGGTCGTGCTCCAGGAGGGTGGCTACGACGTCGACGCCATCGGCGACAACGTCCGCCAGTTCCTGCTCGGGATCAGATGAGGCCCTTCGACTGGAGCCATTCGGTGGCGACGGCGTCGGACTCGCGGAACTCGATGTCGGTCTGGGTGTTCCAGGCCAGCAGGTCGTCGGTGAGGATCAGTGCGCTGAGTTCGTTGAGATCGGCGGCGAGCTGGTCGCCGTAGGTGGCCAGGACCTCGCTGCTGATGATCGGCGCGATGTTCTGCGCCGGGAACAGACCCTGGTCGTCCTCGAGCACCTTGAAGCCTTCGGCGGTGATCTGCGGTGCCGTCGTGTTCCAGACGACGGCGTCGACCTCGTTGCTCGACAACGCCTCGCCGAGGAGCGGGCCGAACTCGAGCGTCACGAAGTCGGCGAACGTGATGCCGTAGATCTCCGGATCCTCGAGGCCGATCAGGCACTGCGGGCGCTCGGCGCACTGCGACGACGCGCCGAGCACGTAGTCGAGCCCGGCGACGTCGGAGATCGTGGTCGCCTCGGAGTCGCCACGAACGACGAACGCGTCGCCGTCGACGGCGGGCGAGTAGTCGAGCAGGGTGGCGCCGATCTCCTCGTAGGCGGGGCCGATCACCGCGACGATCTCGTCGGGGTCGGCGGTCGGCGGCGCATCGGGAGCGAGCTCGGCCTGGGAACCGCCGATGTAGTCCACGATCAGGTCGAGGTCACCGTTGGTGAGGCCGTCGATCGCCTCGGTGCGGAAGCCGGCCGGCGTGAGGATCTCGACGTCGTAGCCCTTCGCGTCCAGGTACTGGCCGTACACCTCCGCGATCGTGATCGCTTCGCTGAAGTCCTGGCCGCGGAGACGGATCGTCGGGCCGTCGGGGACGGCAGCGTCGGTCGATTCCGGACCGGCGGCCTCGCTCGTCTCGGCACCGGATGCCTCGGTGGTGTCCGCACCGCTGTCACTGGAGTCGTCGTCACTGCCACAGGCGGCGGCGACCAGGCCGAACGCCACGAGCGGCGCCAGCAGCTTGACGGCGGTGCGCCGTTTCGAATGGGTGGTCATGGTTGTCTCTCTCCTTGTTGTCGAACGAGTCGGCGTACGCCGGTCGGCAGCACGAGTCTTTCCAGGAACACGAGCAGTAATCCTGTGATCGCGGCGAGTCCTCCGATCAGGACGATTCCCCCGACCACGAGTGTGGTGTTGTTCTGCCCGAACCCGTCTCGAACATAGCGTCCGAGACCGTCGCCGCCGAGGAAGGCCCGGATCGGCTCGGTCGCGACCACCTGGATCGCCGCCACGCGGATGCCCGCGAGGATCACGGACGCACCCATCGCGAACTCGATGCGGCCGAGCACGGCCGACTCGCCGTACCCGAGGGCCCGGGCGGCATCGACCGATCCCTCCGGCACCTGGCGGATCGCAACGTAGGTGTTGAGGTAGATCGGGACGACGGCGAGGAGGAACAGCGCGATGAAGATCGGCCACGGCTCGAACCCCCATCCACGACGCAGCGACCACGGCACGAGCAGCGCGGCGATCGCGAACGTCGGCACGGCTCGGCTGAGGCTCACCAGCCAGGTGCTCGCAACCTGTGCCTTGCGGTAGTGGGCGAGCACGGCCGCGGTCGGCACCGCGATCAGTGCCGCAACGGCGGTGGCGGCAGCGCAGAGCAGCACCGTGTCGATCAGCGACTCGATGATGCCGCCGTTGCCGGTCCACGTGTCGGCATCGAAGAACCACTCGAAGAACCCGATGTCGCGCGGCACGGCGGTCTGCCCGGGAAGTGCGACGGCCATCACGACTCCGACGTCCGCTTGCGTCGTTGCCACGGCGTGAGCCACGCCGCGACCAGGAGGAGTACGGCGTCGAGCGTGAGCGCAAGGATGATCGAGAGCGACGCGCCGACGGTCATGGGCGTCCAGAAGGCCCGTCGGAGCCCGCTGAAGATCAACCGGCCGAGACCGCCCTGGCCGATGATCGCGGCCACGGTGACGAGCCCGACCGTCGACACTGCTGCGATGCGGATGCCCGTCATCATGTACGGCACCGCGAGGGGCAGTTCCACGCTCCACATCCGCCGGAGCGGTGACATCCCCATGCCGTCGGCGGCGTCGCGGACGGGCTGGGGCACCGAGAGGAACCCGGCGACCGTGTTGGTCACGAGGATCAGGAGCGTGTACGCCGCGAGCGGCAGCACGGCGGTCCAGCGCGACAGGTTGCCGAACACCGGGGCGAGCAGCGCGAACAGCGCGACGCTCGGCAGCGTGTAGATCAAGCTGGTCGTCGCCGTGATCGGGGTGGTCATCCACCGGAAGCGGAGGATCAACGCCGTCAGGATCGCCGACACCACGATGCCGAGTGCGAGCGCGAGCACGGTCAACGTGAGGTGTTCGACGATTGCCGCGCGGATCTGGTCCCACTCCTCGACCACCCACTCCCACCGGATGATCGGGTTGGTCGCCTCGGCGACCAGGGCGGCCGGGCTCACGAGCCGGTCGCCGCCAGACTCCGCCGGATGTCCTCGAGGGTCACGACGCCACCGAAGCGGCCGCCTTGGTCGATGACCGCCACCGACGAGTTCGACACCATGATCAGCTCCATTGCCGCCCGCAACGTGCTGGAGGGTTCCACCTGCGCGACCGGTGGGCGAAGTTCGACGGTGTCGAGCGTGCCGCCCCCTGCGATGGTGGCACGCACCTCGTCGGCCGTCACCCAGCCTGCGAACCGGTCACCGTTGGTGACACCCAGCCAGTCGCTCGACTCGATCGCAAGTGCCCGTTCGACCTCGGGGAGCTGCGCGGTGTGGGCCACGACCGGGCCCTGGTGGAAGGGCAGGTTGCCGACCGTGTTGAGGGCGAGCCGGCGCAGACCCCGGTCGTCGCCGACGAAGCGTTCGACGAACTCGTTCGCAGGGGCCCGCATCAGGTCGTCCGGTGTCGCGAGCTGTTCGACGACACCACCCACGTTCATCAGCGCAATGCGATCGGCGAGCCGGAGGGCCTCGTCGACGTCGTGGGTCACGAGCACGATCGTCTTGCGCACCTTGGTCTGCAGGTCGAGCAGTTCGTCCTGCAGCCGTGCACGCACGATCGGGTCGACCGCACCGAACGGTTCGTCCATCAGCAGCACCGGCGGGTCGGCCGCCAACGCCCGGGCGACCCCGACACGCTGCTGCTGACCACCCGACAGTTCGTCGGGGTACCGGTCGAGGAGTTCGTGCTCGAGCCCGACCAACGTCGTCAGCTCCTCGACGCGGTCGTTGATGCGCCGCTTGTCCCAGCCGAGCATGCCGGGCACGGTGGCGACGTTGCTCCTGATCGTCCGGTGCGGGAACAACCCGACCTGCTGGATCACGTAGCCGATCCCGCGCCGGAGCTCCTGGGGTGACTGGCTCATCACGTCGACGCCGTTGATCTCGATGCGCCCCGAGGTCGGCTCGATCAGCCGGTTGATCATCCGCAGCGTCGTCGTCTTGCCACAGCCCGAGGGGCCGAGCAACGCCATGATCGATCCGTCCTCGATGTCGAGCGACAGTTGCTCGACCGCCGCGCCGGACGAGCCGTCGAACGTCTTGGTGACGTCGGTCAGCCGGATCGCGACATCGTTCACCCAGCGACCAGCCATTCGACCCCGTCGGGCGTGTCGCGTACTTCGATGCCGGCCTTCACCAGCTCGTCACGGATCGAGTCGGACACGGCGAACGCCTTCTCCGAGCGGGCGACGACACGGGCGGCGAGCGCTGCCTCGACCACCGGACCGAGCACCTCGCGGACGTCTCGCACCCCCTCGGACGCGGCGGCACCGAGACGGACGATCATCGATCTCAGCGCCGCCCGAGCACGGTCGATGTCGTCGGACTGCAGGGTGTCGCGGGACCACTCGACGATCGCGGACTCGAGCTGGAGGATCGCCGCCACGGCACCGTCGGCATCGCGGGCGCCGAGGGCGTTCTCGAACGCCGCCTCGTGGACCTCGGTGGCGGCAGCGAGTGAGTCGATGTCACGTGTCGCTGCGGCGTTTGCTCCGTCTTGGTCGCCGGTCGCACTCGGGTCGGGGGTCAGACCGAGGTCTGACCCCGGCGCGGCAGCGCCGGTGGTACGGCTCGGACCGAGGTCTGAGCCCGCAGCTCGGAGGGTGTCGACGGGGATGGTCTGGCCGGATTCGAGGCGGACGGACTCGCCATTGCGGCGCAGGGTGACCGCACCCTTGCCGACGATCTCGGCGGTGTCGGCGTCGAGATCGATCACCACGCCGGTGTGCTCGTCGACGCCCAGCACGAAGGCTCCATCGGGGAGCTCCGGTTCGAGCATCGCCAACCGGCGCTCGCCGAGGTAGCAGAACCGTGTGTCGTGGTTGCCGCCCTCCTGGTTGTCGTAGTGCGGGATGACCGCCACGTTCAGCCCGATCTCGCTCAGCACGTCGAGGCCGTGGACCCAGTAGGGGTCGAGCCCGACCTTGTAGATCTCGTACACCGGCACGGTGGCAACACCGAGTGTGAGGGCCGCCGCCGACGAGAACACGACGGCACCGCCGGAGCGCAGCTTCTCTGCCAGGGCATCGGGCACGGCGGTGCCGCGCCACTGCTCGAGCGCGAAGGTCGGACTTCCCGGGCCTGCGAACACCCAGTCGGCGTCGCGCACCTTGGCCATTCCGCGCTCGATCGCGACGACGTCGCCGGTGTCGGTTCGTCCGAGTCCGGCGACGGTCACCTCGCGACCGATCGCGTCCCGGAAGTATTCGGTGGCCTTCGCAGCGAGGATCGGTGCGTTCTCCTGGAAGCCGAACGGTGTGTCGAGCAGCACCGCGTCGACGTCGGTGCCGAGCCGGTCGAAGATCGCACGGTGCGGCACCTTCATCGTCGGCGCGGTCTCGCCCGAACCCATGATCGCGAGCAGACGGGGAGTGGTCATCGGGAGGCCTCCGGCAAGGGGAAGAAGTCGGTCTCGGTGACGGCGCGGTGCAGGAGGTCGCCCACCTCGACGGGGCGCTGGGCGTGGACGTCGTGGTGGGCGGGACGGAACCACTCCGCCCGCCCGCGGGGGAGCGCGGCCATCGCCGCATCGACCGCGTCGTGCTTCGAGTCGCTCCACGCGACGTCGCCGGTGTCGGCGGCGATCAGCAACGTCGGCACGCTCATGTCGGGGTAGCGGCTCGATGGTTGGTGCTCCCAGAGCCCGCGCAGCACCAGCAGGTGCCGGTCGAAGGTGAGCCACGGCGCGATCGTGCCGTCGTCACGCACCTCGAAGTTGGCCAGGGTGCCCTGGCGGCCCTCCTCGGGCCAGTCGGCCGCCGACTCCGCGAGCCAGCCGGTGATCCGATCGAGCGGGGTGCCTGCGAGGCGCGGTGGGGCGAGCACGGTTGCGGCGTCGTCCCACTCCGGGAAGCGCACGCCGAGATCGATGAATCCGCCGTCGACGCAGGCGATCGTCGCAACCGCATCGGGGTGGCGGTGGGCGAGTTCGAGCACCACGTTGCCGCCCCACGACTGTCCGGCGACGCCCGGTCGACGCCATCCGAGCGCATCGATCAGGAGCATCAGATCGTCGGCGACCGTGGTCATGTCGTAGCCGTCGTCGGGCTTCGACGATCGTCCGTGCCCGCGCTGGTCGACGGCGACCACACGGTGGCCGAGACCCGCGAGATGTCGGGCGACGCCGTCCCACAGCCGGGCATTCGATGCGAGCCCGTGCACGAGCAGCCAGGGCGCCAGGTCGCCGTCGGCTCCGTCGATCGGATCCCAGTGGACGGCATGCAGTTCGACGCCCGACGAGAGCACATGCCACTCGTGGCGGGGCTGTTCGCCGCGTGCGCCGGTCATCGGCTCGCCTGAGCGATGCGTTCGAGGAGCGTGAGGAGATCGGCGGAGGCAGACATGGGTCGGGGCCAGGCGGTGTCGCCGCGTACGGCAGCGGCGAAGGCATCGACCATACCCAGATATGGATCGGTCGGGGTGACGTGCACCCGGTCGACCGTGCCGTCGCCGGCCGCGACGACGATCGTGTCGGCGCGTACTCCGCCGGTGTGCGCATCGCTCGCCAGGACGAGCGAGGCGTCGGTCCCGATGATCTCGATGCGCTGTTCCTCCGGGTCGACGAACGAGCAGCGGATGCGGGCCTGGCGTCCATCGAGCCATTCGAGGGTGGCTTCCGTGCGAGCGTCGACGCCCGTCGAGTGCCAGAGTGCTGTCGCCTCGACGAGGTCGGGCTCGACCCCCCACAGCTCGACGATCGGACCGAGGCAGTAGATGCCTACGTCGAGGAGCGCTCCACCACCCTGGTCGGCCGACCAGCGGTAGTTGTCGTCCGCCTCGGGTCCGATCGTGAACGTGAACGACGCGTCGATGTCGATCACGTCGCCGAGATCGCCGGCTGTCGCCATCGAGATCGCCGCCTGCCAGCGAGCGTCGAACGGCGTCATCCAGGCCTCGACGAGGAGCACCCCGGCAGCATCGGCGGCCGCTGTCATGCGTCGGGTCTCGGTGGCCGACAGTGCGATCGGCTTCTCGCAGAGCACGTGCTTGCCGGCCGCCACGGCGCGTTCGACCCATTCGAGGTGCATGCCGTTCGGGAGCGGGATGTAGACGACCTCGACATCGGGATGGTCGATCACGTCCTCGTAGAGACCGGCGCCGAGGTGGGCCCACGGTTCGGGTACCGGACCGCCGAGCGATGAGACAGCGACGAGGCGGGCGCGCTCGGATGCATCGATGGCAGGCATCACGGCCCGCGTCGCCACCATCGAGCGGGCGCCGATCACGCCGAACCCGGTGGTGTCGGCGGTGGGCACGGTGGTCACCCGAGTTCGATCAGCTCGCCGCCGTTGGCGCCGGAGCGGTGGCCGGCTTCGAGCACTGCGACGACGTCGCGGGACTGCTCGGGCCGTACGGCGAGCGGCTCGCCGAGGAGCAGATGATCGGCGAGGTTGCGGTGGAAGCCCCAACCCGGCGCCGGCGCTGGGGGCACGGTGGACTCGCGAACTCCCATCGTGCCGTCGTAGGTGGCGACGGTGAGGTCGACCGGTGCCTCCGCGTGGTGCGAAACGTGCTCGACGTGCCCGCGTCCCGGCTCGATCGCGTCGGTGCGCAGCGGGCGGTAGTGCCCCTCGATCGTGCCGCGGGTGCCTTCGATGTGGAACTTCGGTCGGCGGATGGCGCAGACGTCGCTCTGGCGGAACGTCGCTTCGCGCCCATCGGCCCACTGCATCCAGAGGCTGAGCTGGTCGGCATTGGTGGTGTCGTGCCACACCCTGGTGTGGGCGCTGCAGAGCACCCGGCTCGGCGCGGAACCGTAGAGCTGGATGATCCAGTCGATGTGGTGCGAGCCCCAGTCGTAGATCGCTCCTCCCGAGATCGACTCCTCGGAGTGCCAGGCGCGACAGGGGTGCTCGAAGCCGCCCACGAAGGTCTCGATGTTGAAGACGTCGCCGATCTCGCCGCGTCCGGTGACATTGCGCACCGCGAGCCAGTCGCGATCCCACCGGCGGCTCTGGTGCACGGTGACCGTCCGCTCGTGGTCGCGCGCTGTTGCGATGATCGCGTCGGCGTCGTCACGACGCAGGCACATCGGCTTCTCGATCACGACGTGTTTGCCCGCATGCAGCAGCTCGAGGGCGAGCTCGGCGTGGAAGACCGGCGGCGTGGCGATGATGGCGATGTCGACCGCGGGATCGGCCGCAAGTGATGCGGCGGACGCGTGGCCGGCGAGTTCGGGGAAGTCGGCGCGGGCGGCGACGAGGCGCTCCGGTGCCGAATCAGCGGCCGCCACCAGCGCCAGCCCGTCGGTCTCCGTCGCAGCGAGCCCGTGCAGGTAGCCCATCCCCCCGAACGGTCCGTAGCCGACGACGCCGACACCCAGGTCCGAGGTGTGGACGGGAGCGACGGGATGCAGGAGGCGGTTCACGAATGGTCCGAGGGTCGGGTGAGCGGCGAGGGCCCGGAGGTCGGCGATCCCGGTGACGACGATCCGTCCCGCACCGAGCTGTCGGACGGCGATCGTCGCCTGGTGCTCGAAACGGATGCTGGTGGTCGCGGCGATCTCCAGCTCGGCGTCGTTCGCCCCCGACGCGCGCAGCGTGCGCAGCTGCGAGGTGACCGCGGTCTCGCCGTCGAGCCGGGCAGCCGCAGGGGAGTCGGCCAGGGTGACGAACCATTCCGTGCACGGCAGGTCGGCAACGACACCGACACCGGTGAACGCCTCACCGCACGGGTCGTCGGGTTCCGCCGCCACGAGGACCGCGCCGCCCGCCCGCACGAACCGCTCCAGCTCGGCGACCCGACCCGGATCGAGCGAGCCGGTGACCAGTTGTGCGTCGTTCCAGCAGTCCGATGACATCCGTGGGACCATAGCGAAGGCGCTGAGGCGATGCTCGCCCTGCTCGGATCGCGTCGGGCAGCGGTCGGTGAGGGGTTTCGCGGACAATTCCGGAACACGACGTCGTGTTGCGACCTGTTCGCAACTAACGTCTCTGTCCGTGAATCCTCGCTTGCTCTCCCCACGTCCTGTCCGCAGCCGGCTCGCAGCCGCATGCGTCGGCGCCGCACTGGTCGCAGTGCTCGCAGCATGCGGCAGCGATGATTCGACCGATGGAGGAGCCGCCGACGGCACGGCATCCGTCTCCGACGATCAGCTCCAGGTGGTCACCACGGTCGCTCCCATCACGTCGATCGCCGCGAACATCATCGGCGAGCGCGCCGAGATCGTCGGCATCGTGCCCGAGGGGACCAACTCCCACACGTTCGAACCGCCGCCGTCGGCCGCCGAGGTGATGACCACCGCCGACGTCGTGTTCATCAACGGGCTCCAACTCGAGGAACCGACCAAGGAACTCGCCGAGGCGAACGTGTCCGATGGCGTGCGGATCGTGCAGCTCGGCGACGAGACGATCTCCCCCGAGCAGTACAAGTACGACTTCTCGTTCCCGGAGGACGGCGGCAAGCCCAATCCTCATCTGTGGACCGATCCGACGCTCGTCAAGGCCTACGCCGACATCATCCGCGACAACATGGTCGCTCTCGACCCCGAGGGCACCGACTACTACAACGCGAACTTCGACGAGTTCGTCGTGCTGGTCGACGACTTCGACGCGGCGATCCGGGAGTCGTTCGACACGATCCCCGAGGACCAGCGCAAGCTCGTCACGTACCACGACGCATACGCCTACTTCGCCGACACGTACGGGTGGAATGTGATCGGTGCGGTCCAGCCCGCCGACTTCGGTGATCCCACACCAGCCGACGTCGTGAACCTGATCGACCAGATCGAGGCCGAGCAGGTCCCGGCGATCTTCGGCTCGGAGGTGTTCCCGTCGCCGATCCTCGAACAGATCGCCCAGGAGACCGGCGCCACCTACGTCGACGACCTGCGCGACGACGACCTCCCGGGGGCTCCGGGCGAGGAGGACCACTCGTGGCTCGGACTGATGAAGTTCAACTTCGTGACGATGACCGAGGCGCTCGGCGGCGACGCCAGTTCGCTCGGGGACTTCGTGGTACGCAACGTGACCGTCGACAACGCCGAGTACCCCCAGTGACGGTTCGAACGTGATCGGTCCGAGGTCGTGACGTCGCCGCGCGACGCCGCTGGTGGGCTGATCGTCGTCGATCGGCTCACGGTCAACTACGACGGGGGCGCGCCCGTGTTGATCGACGTCGACCTCACGATCGAGCCGGGCGATCTCGTCGGCATCGTCGGACCGTCGGGTTCCGGGAAGTCCACCCTGCTCAAGGCGATGCTCGGCACCGTGTCGCCGGTGTCGGGCAGCGTGCGCCGGGCGTCGGGACTCGCCGTCGGGCTCGTGCCCCAGGTCGAGACGATCGATTGGAACTTCCCGGTCACCGTGGCCGAATGCGTGGGCATGGCGCGTGCGCGAGGGCTCCGAACGCCGTGGATCACGAAGCGCGAGCGCGCCGAGATCGCCTCCGTGCTCGAGCGTCTCGGAATGGCAGGCCTCGGCGGCCGGCACATCCGCGAACTGTCCGGCGGTCAGCAACAGCGCGTGTTCCTCGCGCGGGCGCTGTTCACGAACGCTCAGGTGATCTTCCTCGACGAGCCCACGTCGGGTCTCGACGTCCGGACACGTCACGACGTGCTGCACCTGCTCGACGACCTCAATGCCGACGGGCTCACGATCGTGCTCACGACACACGACCTCAACGGCATCGCCGCCCATCTGCCCACCGTGGTGTGCCTGAACCGGTCCGTCATCGGAGCCGGGAGCCCGGAGGAGGTGCTGGTGCCCGACGTGCTGGAGCGCACCTACGGCTCGCCGATGGAGGTGCTCGAGCACGGTGGCATGCGGGTGGTGGTCGATGCGCCGATCGGCGCCAACGTGACGCCGTTGCGCCGCCGCACGGCGGGGGAGTCGGCATGAGTTGGGCGGAGCTGATCCGGCCGTACGAGTTCGAGTTCTTCCGCAACGGGCTCTACGTCGCCACGATCGCCGGCGCGCTCTGCGGCGTCGTGGGGTGCTACGTGGTGCTGCGCAACATGAGCTACATCGGCCACGGGCTCTCGCACTCGATCTTCGGCGGCTACGCGGTCGCCGGGCTCGCGGGCGTGAACCTCTTCCTCGGCGCCGGCATCTGGGGCGTGATCACGGCGCTCGCCGTCGGTGGCATCGTGCGACGCCGGCCGATCGGCTCCGACGCTGCGATCGGTGTGGTCACCACCGCCTCCTTCGCGCTCGGGCTCGCGCTCGTGCAGATCTACGGTTCGCCGGGGCGGAACGCCGATGCCCTGCTGTTCGGCAACGTGCTGGGTGTGACGAACTCCGACGTGCTGCTGATCCTCGGCGTCGCCCTCGCCACCGCGGCGATCGTCTTCTTCTTCTACCGGTCGCTGCTGTTCACGACGTTCGATTCGCAGGTGGCGGCCGCGACCGGCGTTCGCACGGCGTGGATCGACGCACTCCTGATGGTCGTGCTCTCGGCGACGGTGTTGGCCACGATGAACGTGATGGGCGTGACGTTGATCGCAGCCACCCTCGTGGTGCCCGCCGTGGTCGCTCGGATGTTGACCGACAGCTTCGGCAAGATGCTCGCACTGTCGGCCGTGATCGGCGCCGTGAGCGGCTTCGTCGGGATGAACGCCAGCTATCACCTCGACGTGGCCTCAGGCCCGACGATCGTGCTGACGTCGGCGTGCTTCTTCATCGTCGCCTACGTCTTCGGCGGCCGCTTCCGCCGCCGCGCCGCCTCCGTCGCCCATGCCCACTGAGCGTTACATCTGGGGTCAGACCCCAGATGTAACGCTCAGGCGGCTCGGAGGGCGGCCATCACGGCCGACCAGCGGTCGGGGTCGCTGGCGTACGGCGCATAGAAGCTGATGCGATGGATCACGTCGCCGTACCGCTTGGTCAGCTCGGGGGCGATGCCTTCGGGTTCGCCGACGACCGCGAACGTGTTGAGGATCTCGTCGTCGATCAGCGTGCCCATCTTCGCCCATTCACCCTGCTTCGACAGCGTGTTCAGCTCGTCCTGCAGGCCACCCCAGCCGTGGATCTCGAGCACGTTGCGGTACGCCGGCGTCGAGCCGTAGAACGCGATCTGCTGACGGGTGGCGGTGGCGGCCGCCTCGAGTTCGGCGTCATCGTTGCCGGTCACGACGAACGACGGTCCGATGATCTCGAAACCTTCCATCGTCTTGCCGGCCTTGGCTCGGCCACGCTCGAGGGCAGGGATCGTGACCTCTCGGAGATATCGCTCGGTGGTGAAGCCGTGGCAGATGAAGCCGTCGCAGACCTCGCCGGCGACCTCGGTCATCAGCTCGCCGACACCGGCGAGGAACACCTTGGGGGGACCGAACCCGTCGAGCTCGTTCGCGTTGGGCGTGAAGAACGGCGTCATCAGTGTGTGCGTGTAGAACTCGCCGCGGAAGTCGAGCTTCTCGCCGGTCAGCCACGTGTTCCAGATCGCTCGCATCGCGAGCACCATCTCGCGCATGCGGGCGGCAGGATGGCTCCACTCCATCGAGAACCGCTTGGTGATGTGCGGCTTGATCTGGCTGCCGAGCCCGAGGATGAAGCGGCCCTGCGAGTAGGCCTGCAGATCCCACGCCGTGTTGGCGAGCGTCATCGGATTGCGGGCGAACGCAACGGCGATCGACGTGCCGAGCTCCAGCGTCTCGGTGTGCTCGGCGGCGAGCAGCAGGGGGAGGAACGGGTCGTGCGACGTCTCCGCCGTCCACGCCCCCGAGTACCCCGCCGCCTCGACCTCCTGTGCCTGCTGGGGCACGTTGCGTAGGTCGGTTCCGATTCCCCCGTCGATCTTCATCCGCTCGACGCTAGACGTTCAGCGGCCCCGGTTGCCCAGCGAACGCGACGTAGCTGCCGGGGTACAGCACGGTCGTGGCGTCGATGGCCGTACGGGTACCGCCGGTCAGTCCTGGTCGCGGAGGAACTGCTGGATCTCGTCGGCGAGTTCGTCGCCGGATCGCATCTCGAACGCGGGTCCCGGCGTCACCTCACCATCGGTCGAGGCGTCGTACATCTCCTCGAGCTGGCGCAGCATGGTGACGTGCTCGGAGTTGTCGGCGATCGACGCATCGATGCGCTGGCGCTGCGGGATGACGGCCGAGCGGAGATCGGCGGCGGCCACCTCGATGCCGGTCACCTCGGTCAGCCCGTCGAGCAGCGCCACGGATGCGGCGGGATAGGGCAGGGCGCTGACGTAGTGCGGTACCTGCACCCAGATGCCGAGGGTGGGGATCTTGCGGGCGTGGAGCGCATGTTCGAGCACCGCCGCCATCCCGGCGGGGACGTCGACCGAACTCCGGGCGAACGTCACGTTGGCGAGCACCTCGGTCGACGGCGACGAGCACGACAGTCGGGGCGTGCGCGTGTGCGGAGCCGCGAAGGGGTAGGCACCGAAGGCGATCATCTTCGTCACGCCGAGTTCCACACAGATGTCGCCGATCGCGGCGGCGAAGCGATGCCAGGCCATGTCGGGTTCCGGACCCGTGAGCACGAGTACGTCGCGTCCCGAGGTCGATCGGCCCGAACGCAGCTCGATCGTCGACCACACGAGATCGGTGTTGACGCCGTCGCGGAGTTCCATGATCGGGCGCCGGGCCCGGTAGTCGATGAACGTGTCGTCGTCGAACCGCACGAGCGGGCTCGTCTCGCACTCGCGTGCGAAGGCGTCCGCAGCGGCGGCGGCGGCGCCGGCGGCATCGATCCATCCCGTCAGCATCACGACGAGGACCGGTTCGTGCACGTTCGGCTCGTCGACCAACCATTCGTAGGAGCCGTCGACACCCCGTTGGTTCACGGCAGCGCCTCCAGGTATCGCTCCGCGCTCGCGGCGGCCTGTTCGACCTGGAGCTTGAACGGTGCGAGCTCTTCGGGCGGTCGATCACCGAGTGCGCCACCGAGGTACCGGGAGTACACGCCCTCGATGATGCAGGCGAGCTTCCAGAACGCGAAGGCGACGTAGAAGTCGAGCTGCGACAGGTCGCGCCCGGACACCTCGGCGTACCGGGTTGCGAGGTCGCTGCGGTCCCAGAAACCCGGCGCAGACGTGGCGGTGCCGCTCCACGCTCCTTCGCTGTCGTTCGGGCCGTTCCAGTACACCTGCAGCAGGCCGACGTCGGCGAGCGGATCGCCGAGTGTGCAGATCTCCCAGTCGAGCACCGCCACCACCGTGCCGTCGTCGCCGACCATGCAGTTGTCGAGCCGGTAGTCGCCGTGGACGATCGTTGCGGGACCCTGCTCGGGGATCCGTGCGAGCAGGCCCTCGTAGACCCGGTCGACCGTGGCGAGCTCGCGGGTCTTGCCCTGGTTCCACTGGCCGTACCAGCGCTTGAGCTGGCGCTCGATGTACCCCTCGTGGCGCCCGAGATCCGCCAGCCCCGCAGCGTCGAGATCGACCGCATGGATCGCTGCCATCGTGTCGACGAGCGAGCGGCTGGCGTTGCTGCGTGATGCCTCGTCGACGAGCGCACGCTCGGCGCTGTCGCGGTCGCGCAGCACGTGGCCGTCGACGAAGTCCATCACGTAGAACGGTGCGCCGTTGACGTCGACGTCGTCGCAGAATCCCTTGACGGGTGGGACCGGCACCGCGGAGGTCTGCAGGCCGGACAGGATGCGGTGTTCGCGACCCATGTCGTGGGCGCTCGCGAGGACGTGGCCGAGCGGTGGGCGACGGAGCACGAACCGTGTGCCGTCGCTGCCGGTGACGCGGAACGTCAGGTTCGAGTGCCCGCCGGCGATCACGTCGAACGAGAACGGCCCGAACGCTCCGGCCACGTGCGTCTGCAGCCACGCGGTGACCGCCTCGACATCGATTCCCGGCACGTCGTTCATGTCACCCCGCTTCGTCTCGTCTCCGGATGGATCATCGCTCGCAGTACCGAGCGTGTGTCCGAGGGTAGCCATCGCTCACCGGTAGCGTTGAGTCCATGGCAGCCATCGACGTCACCGACGCCAACTTCCAGACCGAAGTCATCGACAAGTCGAAGGAGGTGCCGGTGGTCGTCGACCTCTGGGCGCCGTGGTGCGGCCCGTGCAAGACCCTCGGCCCGATCATCGAGAAGGTGGTCGACGACACCGGCGGCAAGGTCGTGCTCGCCAAGGTCAACGTCGACGAGAACCCCGGGCTCAGCCAGGCGTTCAAGGTGCAGTCGATTCCGGCGGTGTACGCCCTCAAGGACGGCGCCGTCGTCGACGGCTTCATGGGTTCGTACCCGGAGCACGCCGTCAAGGAGTTCGTCGACGCGCTGCTGCCGAGCGATGAACAGCTGGCCATCGCCGAGTTGATCGCGGCCGGCGACGAAGGCAGCCTTCGGATCGCACTGTCGATGGAACCGGCGAACGAGGACGTGATCGTGGCGCTCGCCGAGCTGTTGATCGCCGACGGCAACAACGACGAGGCGCTCACGCTGCTGGCCCGCATCCCCGAGTCCGATCGCACTCGGCACGTCGCTGCGCTCGCTCGCGTCGGCGAGCCGGCCGACGACGACTACGACGAGCAGCTCTCGGCGTTGCTCGACGCCGTGAAGACCGACGACGAGGCTCGCCAGAAGTTCGTCGACCTCCTCGAACTGATGGGTCCGAACGACCCCCGCACTGCGGAGTACCGCCGCCAGCTCACCTCGCGGCTGTACTGACGGCTGCTCCGAGGAACTCGGCGAGGCGTCGCTGGAACCGGTCGACGACGGCGCCGTATCGCGTGCGGAGTTCTGCCGGAGCGGGTCCGAGCGAGAGCGACTCCGGCAGCTGTGGTTCGGTCCGCAGGAACCGTTGGGCGCCGGCCAGGGAGACGAACGAATCGACCAGCGCGCGGTCGCGGTCGTCGGTGGACAGGAGTTCGCTCACCGCTGCGAGGCGTTCGGCGTGTGAACGTGCTTCCCGATCGAGTTCGTCGAGTGGCCACAGGCTTGCGACCAGAGCGGCTGCGTCGCCGGTCAGCATCGGTCCACGTGTGAGGACCACGTCGGGGAGGTCCAGCGGCACGTCGATGTTGGCGGGCCGCAGCCACGTGTCGGGACGCAACTCGCCCAACCGCGCCCCGATCACCCGCGCGCGGAAGTCGCGACGCGCAGTGACCGACCGCCGGTCGGTGGTGACCGCTGCGAGCCACCACGTCCCGTCCCAGTCGCCCGGAGGTCCGACCCGTCCCGCGTCCTGCTGGACCTGACGGTCGAGCAGACGGCCGCTCAGACGGTAGGTCCCCTCGACGTTCACCAGTTCCCCGTTCGCCACCATCCGCGAGAGCGCCGTGCGGGCGGTGCCATCGGTGATGCCGAACAGCGAGGTGAACGCCAACAGGCGGCCCACCGGCATCGACGGCGGATGGGACCCGAGCAGTACCGACAGCACGATCGAGCGGGGACTGAGCGGTCGGAGCTCGGCGGCGTTCACCGGCGTGGCCATACGAGGATTGATCACAGCGATCATCGAGTGTAACATCGACGCATGACGCAGATGGCGACTCCGGCAGTCCCGCGAACGCCGAGGACGATGGTGCCACCCGCCGACGCGCTGCCCGACGTCCTGCCGACCGATCGACTGAACGAGCGCGGCAAGCCGCTGCCGCCACTCCGAAACGAGCTGAGGCGAATCTCGAACCCGCGCAACGTCGTCGCGGTCACGAGCACGCTCCTGCAGTCGTTCGGCGTCGTGATCGCGGCGGCATGGATCAATACCTGGTGGTCGTATCTGCTGGCGTTCGTGCTGATGGTTCGTGGCCACGTGTGCCTCAACATCCTCGCCCACGAGGCTGCGCACCGGCTGCTGTTCACCAACCGTCGAGCCAACGACACCGTCGGCCGTTGGCTGCTCGCGTATCCGACGTACCAGGCGATGCTCGCCTATCGGCGGGCGCACTTCGCCCATCATCGCGACGAGATGGGCCCCGAAGAGCCCGACCTGGCGCTCTACTCGGGGTATCCCGTGCCGGCCGACTCGTGGCGCAGGAAGTTGAGGCGCGACGCGCTCGGCATCAGCGGCTACAAGAACTTCCGCTCGCTGTACCACGCGTTGCGCCGCGGGCAGACCGAGGCCAAGCAGATCCTCGCGGTGCAGGCCGTCATGCTCGGCGTGTCGGTCCTGTTCATGCGCCCGCTGGCGTACGTCGTGTGGATCGTGTCGTGGGCGACGCTGTGGAAGGTGTCGAATCGCCTGCGGGCGATCGCCGAGCACGGCGGGATGGTCCGGTCGAGAGATCGTCGCCTCACCACCCACGTGATCCGCCAGAGCCGTCTCGCCCGCTACTGGATGGTGCCGTACAACACCGGTTGGCACCTGGCCCACCACGTCGACATGGGCGTGCCGTGGCGCAACCTGCCACGACTGCACGACGAACTCGTGCGCTCGGGTTGGGTGACCGAGGCCATCGAGTACCCCAGCTACCGAGCGTTCTGGCGAGCCGCCTCCTCCGGCCCGCCGACCTGAAACGCCCGACTGAATTGCGGCAGCGCCGGTAACGTTGTTCGCGCCGACTCCCTCCTGTTGACGTTGCGCGCGGCGCATCGAACGGTCGAGGAGGTCGATCGTGGAATCCCTGTCGAGACCCGACGTTCCGGCGTCGCCGGCGGATCGGGCGCGTGCCTGGATCACGTGGTTCGGCGTGTCGAGGCTCGTGGCATCCTCGGTTGCCGTCGTGGTCGTGTGCGCCGGCGCGTACTGGCTGGTTCGCACACCACCACCTCCGACGGAGGCATCGCTCGCGATGGCCGTCGCGACCACGACCGAGCCCGACACGGACGGTGGGCCGTCGGCCACCACGACTCCGGGTGCTGGTTCGGAGTCGCCGGTGTTGGTGCACGTCGCCGGATCGGTGATCGCTCCCGGGGTCTATGTCCTCGCTCCGGGGGCGCGCGTGCGCGATGCCGTGGTCGCCGCCGGTGGGCCAGCGCCCGACGCTGACGCGAACGCGCTCAATCTCGCGGCGGTCGTCGTCGACGGCAGCCGGGTGTACGTCCCCGCGGTGGGCGAGGAGGTGGTCGAGGCCGCCCCGGTCGGTGCCGGTGGCGGTGCGGAGCCCGTCGGTCCGATCGATGTCAATCGAGCGACTGTCGAGCAGCTGGAGACCCTGCCCGGCGTCGGGCCGGCCACGGCAACAGCGATCGTGACCGAGCGTGAACGCAACGGCCCGTTCGTCGACGTCGACGATCTCGACCGCGTGCCCGGCATCGGTCCCGCCAAACTCGCCGGCCTGCGCGACCTCGTGACGACGTGACGATCAGATCAGTGAGTCGGAGATCACGAAGGCGGCGATGCCGAGCGCCAGGCCACAACCGACCCAGATGCCACCGCACATCCACGCGAAGTGGCGCCAGTAGTCCGACCACGTCGCCATCGGATTGCGGGTCGCACGACGCGACGCCAGCAGTCCCACCAGCACCCACATCACGCCCGAGGCAACGATCGCGATCGGATAGAGACTGCGCTCGCCGAACGGCGCGCCCACGAGCAGCAGGCAGGGTGCGGCGAACACGCCACCGATCAGGCCGACGGCGCCACTCCATGCGTCATCCGACACACGCAGCGACACGTAGGCGATGGCACCGACGATGCCGGGGACGAGCAGACCGAGCAGCGGCCCCCATCGACGGATGCGCGTGCGGTACCAGCGGGGGCCCTCGGTGAGCGGCGCGCCCGACGGGGCGTCGTACGGCGATGGGCGGGCGCCGGGCGGAACTGGGGTGAACGACGTCACGACCGCGTCAGGCTACGACGATTCGGGGGCGTCTGCCGTTCATTCCCCGGCGGAGATCGGCGTCGTCACCGATGCAGCGGTGGTGGCCCTCTCGGTCGTCACGGCGCTCGGGGTCCGGCTCGTCCATCCGGGGGTGGCGATCGGTGCGGCACTCGTGAGCGTTGCGGCGGTGCGATCGATTCGACGGATCGCCCTCGTGTGGTTGTTGCTCGCGGTGCTGTTGGCGACGGCCGCGGCGCTGCGCTCCCAGCAGAGCTGGGCCGGCCTCGCACCGGACCAGCTCGGCGCGTTCGTCGGGTGGGCTCGCATCGTCGACGATCCCCAGCCGTACCCGTCGAGCACGCGGGTGATCGTCGAGATCGAGGGCGAGCGATTCGAGACGTGGGCGCGCGGCCGAGCGCGACAGCAACGCGTGATGCGGTGGCGCGGTGGCGAGTGGGTCCAGATGAGTGGCGAACGGCGGGCGCTCGATCCCGAGCGGGCGCACCGGGTGGCCTGGCAGCACGTCGTGGGCGCCTTCGAGTTGGAGGTCGCCGCCGACGTCGACCCGGGCGGACCGGTTGCCCGCGCCTCCAACCGTGTGCGATCGACGATCGAGCGGGCGGCCGCCACGATTCCCGACCCGTACGGGGCGCTCTACCGCGGCCTCGTCATCGGTGACGACCGCGATCAGCCACGCGAGATGATCGATCGGTTCCGGGCCAGCGGGCTGTCTCATCTCACTGCCGTGTCCGGACAGAACGTCGCGTTCGTGCTGGCCGCGTGCGGCCCGTTGCTGGTGCGGTTGCGTCCCTGGCCGCGGTTGGTGGCAACGCTCGGGGTGATCGCCTGGTTCGTGGTGCTCACACGGGTCGAACCGTCGATCCTGCGTGCCGGCGTGATGGCCGGGTTGTCGGCCCTCGCATTCACCACGGGCCGCGAACGTTCGCCGGTGCGGATCCTGGCGGTCGCCGTGATCGGCCTGTTGCTCGTCGATCCGCTCCTCGGATGGTCGGTCGGATTCTGGCTGTCGGTCGGCGCCACCGCGGGCGTGTGCACGGTCGGGCCGTGGCTCGCCGACCGTCTGCCGGGTCTCGGCATCTTCGCACTGCCGCTGGGAATCACGCTCGGGGCGCAGGTCGGGGTGGTGCTGCCGAGCGTGCTCGTGTTCGGACGGCTGCCGCTGGTGAGCATCGTCGCCAACCTGCTCGCCGTGCCGGTCGCCGGGATCGTCATGCTCTACGGGTTGCCGGCAGGTCTGGTGGCCGGTGCGGCTCCGGGGGTCGCTCCGGTGTTGATGTTCCCGGCGTGGCTCGGCACCCGGTGGGTCGACACGATCGCCATCCTCGGGGCTCGCCTCGAACCCGAACCGCCGTGGTCGTGGATCGGGTGGGCGGTCGTGGCGCTGATCGTCGGGCTGCTGGTCGCTTGGGGCAGGTTCCGCCGGTCGTGAGTCGATGCGGCGAGCGATGCGGCCGGTGATGCGGTAAGAATCGGGGTCTCCATGGCGACCCACCTCCTCAGTGGCAACGACGAGTCGATCCTGCGCTCGGCGGTGCACGAACTCGTCGACGACCTCGTCGGAGACGGCGATCGATCGATGATGGTCGACGAGTTCGACGGCGACGACTACGAACTGCGCCTGGTGGTCGATGCCGCGCAGACACCGTCCTTCCTCACCGACAAGCGGGTGGTGGTGGCCCGCGATGTCGGCCGGTTCGCCACCGACGAGTTGACGCCGCTGCTCGCCTACCTCGCGAACCCGCTCGACTCCTCCGATCTCGTGCTGGTCGTCTCCGGCGGTTCGGTGCCGAAGAAGCTCGGCGATGCGGTCAAGGCGATCGGCACGGTCATCAACACCTCGCCGCCGTCTCGGCCGAAGGATCGGCAGGGCTGGATCTCCGATCACATCGCTGCGGCCGGCCTGCGGATCAAGCCGGACGCCGCGGCACAGCTGGGGCAGTGGCTGGGGGAGGACGCAGGCCGCCTCGACGGGATCCTCGCGACGCTCACCAGCACCTATGGCGCCGACCACGTGCTCACGTTCGCCGACGTCGAACCGTTCCTGGGCGAGGCCGGAGGTGTGCCGCCGTGGGACTTCACCGACGCGATCGACGCCGGCGACACGACCAAGGCGCTGACGTTGCTGGGCCGGATGATGCACGCCGGTGGTCGCCACCCGCTGCAGATCATGGCGATCGTGCACAACCACTACGCCAACCTCGCGAAGCTCGACGGAGCGGGAGCGCGCTCGGAGGCCGACGCGATGGCGGCGACCGGTATCAAGTCGGCGTTTCCGGCCAAGAAGGCGATGCAGACCTACAACCGGCTCGGCTCGGCGTCGACGAAGCGGGCGATCGAGCTGCTGGCCCAGGCCGATCTCGACCTGCGCGGCGCGAAGGACCTCGAGCCCGAGTTGGTGATGGAGGTCCTCGTCGCCCGCCTCTCCAAACTCCGCCGCTGAACCCCCGACAATCACCCGCCCAACCCGCCCCGAAAACCGAAAAATGCCCGGATCGTCGCGCTCAGCGCGCACGTCCAGGCAGATCTCGGGTGGTTCGGGTGGTCAGCCGGCGGCGTTGACCTTCTTCATCAGGCGGCTCTTCTTGCGGGCCGCGGCGTTCTTGTGCAGGATGCCCTTCGACGCCGCGCTGTCGATGCGCTTGACGGCGAGTCGGACGGCCTCGGCGTTGTCGTCGGTGCCGATGGTCTCCGTCGCACGCTTGGTGCGCGTCTTCACCTCGGCGTTGACGGCCTTGTTGCGCTCGTGGCGCTTCTCGTTGGTGAGAATCCGCTTCTTCTGGCTCTTGATGTTGGCCATGGCCTCGAAACCTGTGCTTTCCGTCGATCATCGTGTCCGGGGGCCCGATGCCCCACTGAACAGCCCTGCGACTCTATCGGCGGGCTCCGTTGAGCGGCAACGTGCCGTGATGAGCGGCAACGGGCCCAGATAGCGTGGGGTCGGTCATGGATCTGGCCCGCATCCGCAACTTCTCGATCATCGCGCACATCGACCATGGCAAGTCGACGCTGTCGGATCGCATCCTCGAGATCACCGGTGCGGTCGACGCTCGCGACATGCGTTCGCAGTACCTCGACTCGATGGATCTCGAACGCGAGCGCGGGATCACGATCAAGGCGCAGAACGTCCGTGTCGACTGGAAGGGCCACGTCTTCCACCTGATCGACACGCCCGGCCACGTCGACTTCGGCTACGAGGTCAGCCGGAGTCTGGCTGCGTGTGAGGGCGTGGTGCTCGTCGTCGACGCCGCCCAGGGCATCGAGGCCCAGACCCTGGCCAACTGCTACCTGGCACTGGAGAACGACCTCGAGATCGTCGCCGCACTCAACAAGATCGACCTGCCGGCGGCCGACCCCGACCGCTACGCCGGCGAGATCGAGAGGATCCTCGGCATCCCCGCCGACGAGATCATCCGCATGTCGGCCAAGACCGGCGAGGGCGTTCCCGACCTGCTCGATGCCGTCATCGAACGCATTCCGGCACCCACGGGTGACCCGGACGCGCCGCTGCAGGGCCTGATCTTCGACTCGCAGTTCGACCAGTACCGCGGCGTCGTGTCGAGCATCCGGATCATGCAGGGAACGATGCACTCGGGCTCCAAGCTCACGTTCATCCAGGCCGGTGCGAACCACGAGGCGATCGAGATCGGTGTCCGCAAGCCCGTTCCGACCGCGGTGAAGGAGCTCGGCCCCGGCGAGGTCGGCTACCTGATCGCCGGCATCAAGGACGTCGGCGATGCCCGCTCGGGTGAGACGGTCACGTCGGCATCGGGCGGTTCGGCCGACGCGCTGCCCGGCTACCGCGACCCCAAGCCGATGGTGTTCTCGGGCTTGTTCCCGATCGACGGCGACGACTTCGAGAACCTTCGCGAGTCGCTGGAGAAGCTCAAGCTCAACGACGCGTCGATCACCTACACGCCCGAGTCCTCCGGCGCGTTGGGCTTCGGGTTCCGTTGTGGCTTCCTCGGGTTGCTGCACATGGAGATCGTCAAGGAGCGGCTCGAGCGGGAGTTCGGGCTCGCGCTGATCGCCACCGCACCGAGCGTCGAGTACCGCCTCACCCGCACCGACGGCACCGTCGTATTGGTCGACAACCCCGCCGACATGCCCGAGGCGCAGCGCATCGCCACGATCGAGGAACCGTTCTTCAAGATCTCGATCATCAGTCCGACCGAGTACACCGGCGCGCTGATGGACCTGTGTCAGACCCGGCGGGGTGAGATGAAGAAGATGGACTACCTGTCGCCCGAGCGGGTCGAACTGGTCTACGAGGTTCCACTCGCCGAGGTGGTGATCGACTTCTTCGACCAGATGAAGTCACGCACGAAGGGCTACGCCAGCCTCGACTACGAGCTGTCGGGCTACCGGCCGTCGCAGCTCGTCAAGGTCGACCTGCTCCTCAACGGTCTGCCCGCCGATGCGTTCTCGACGATCGTGCACCGCGACTCGGCGTACCAGTACGGGGCGCGCATGTGCGAGAAGCTCAAGGAGCTGATCCCGCGCCAGATGTTCGACGTGCCGATCCAGGCGGCGATCGGCGGCAAGGTGATCGCTCGCGAGACGGTGAAGGCCCGGCGCAAGGACGTCACCGCCAAGTGCTACGGCGGCGACATCACCCGCAAACGCAAGCTGCTCGAGAAGCAGAAGGAGGGCAAGAAGAAGATGAAGTCGATCGGCCGTGTCGAAGTGCCCGGCGACGTCTTCATCAACGCCCTCAAGCTCGACGACTGATCGCGGCTGGGGTCTGACCCCTGGCGTGATCGCTCGGTCGGGGATCGGGGGCGCAGAGCGGTAACGATGGTCGGCGGTGTCGACCACCTTCCGCTCGCTGAAGTACCACAACGCCAAACTCTTCTTCTCAGGATTGGCGATCTCGAATGTGGGCACATGGCTGCAGATGACCGCGATGTCGCTGCTCGTGTACCGCCTGACGGGCGAGGCGACGTCGGTCGGCATCAGCGTCGCAGCGCAGTTCCTGCCGATGCTGCTCCTCGGAGCGTGGGCCGGCGTGATCGCCGACACCTACGACAAGCGGACGATGGCGATCATCACCCAGAGTGGCCTCGCCGCGCAGGCCCTGCTCCTCGGTGCCCTCGACCTGGCGGGACTGGTGACGTTGCCGCTCGTCTACGGCCTGTCGCTGGTGCTCGGGATCGTGGCCGCGTTCGACAACCCGGCGCGCCGCGGTCTGGTCACGGAACTGGTGCCCACGGCCGACATCCCGAATGCGACGTCGCTGAACACAGCGGTGATGACCGGCTCGCGGATCTTCGGCCCGGCGATGGCCGCAGGCCTCGTGGCAACGATCGGCACCGCATGGTGCTTCATCTTCAACGGGCTCACCTTCTTCGCGATCATCTTCTCGCTCGTTGCGATCCGGCGCGAGGAGATGTTCCCGATGCCCCGGCGCCCGAAGGGCGGCAAGCCGATCCGCGAGGCGTTGCACTTCGTGGCGGGACGACGCGACATGGCGATCATCTACTCGTTGCTCGTGATCGTGAGCGCCGTGGCCTTCAACCAAGCGGTCGTCCTTCCGAAGCTGGCCGACGAGCGGTGGGGTGGCGAGGCGGTGTTCGGGCTCGTACTGGCGGTCATGTCGTTCGGCTCGCTGACGGGCTCGTTGCTGACCGCTCGGCACCACCAGGTCACGATGCGTTGGTTCTTCGGCTCCCTGGTCGCCATGGCGCTCGCCGGGTTCGGGCTGGCGTGGGCGCCGAGCCTGGCGCTCGCCTTCGTGTGGGCGGTGCCCTTCGGGTTGGGCAGTGCCGGCTTCATCGCCGGAGCGAACGCGATCGTCCAGCAGGAGTGTCCGCCGGACATGCGCAGTCGATTGCTGGCGCTCCAGGCGGTTGCCTTCCTGGGATCGACCCCGATCGGCGGACCGCTCACTGGGCTGATCGCCGACAACGTCAGCGCCGAGTGGGCACTGGCGTACAGCAGCGTGATCAGCCTGATCTGTGTGGCGGTCGCGGCTCCGCTGTGGCGAGCCCGCACCCAGCCGGCCGCCGAACTCACGTCGGTCGGCTGAAGCGGCGCTGCCGAGATCCGTCCGCCTGCCCGCGGTGCCCTGGCCGGGTCGCCCGCGTCATGCTGGGGGAGTGGATCGTCGCGGCCGCATCCTGGTGACCGCCGTCGTCGTCGGCGCGCTCGTTGCGCCGGTCGCGCTCGATCGAGACGGGTTCCCCCTGTCGACCTATCCGATGTACTCCAGCGCTCGGGGCGACCAGGTCACGCTCGCAACGGCGCAGGCGGTCGACCCAGAAGGTGGTGCTTCGACGTTGACGCTCGGCGTGATCGGCGGGAGCGATGACCCGCTCGTCGTCGCCGGCGAGTTGCGCGATGCGATCCGTGGTGGACGCGCCGGGCAGCGGTGCGTCGACATCGCCGAGCGGGCAGCCCGGTGGGACGGGCTCCCGGGCGACACCGTTGCGATCGAGGTCGCCACGGAACGCCACGACGTGGTGGCGCAGGTCGAGGGCGGCGACAGCCTCGTCGACCGCACGGTCCACGCCCGCTGCGAGGTTCCCCGATGACCGCCGCCGTCGAGTCCGCGACGACGTCGGCTCGTCCGGTGCCACTCTGGAGGGTCGTCGACGCGACGGCCCCGCCCGAACGCCTCGCGATGTTCCGGATCCTGACCGGGCTGTTCACGCTCGTGTACCTGGGTGTCCGGCTGCCGGTGTTCGCGCAGTTGACCGAGCGAGTGTCCGGCTTCGACGGCGTAGGTCTCGCGAGCATCCTCGACGGACCGGTGCCGGACGCTGTCGTCCTCGTCACGATCGCCGTCACGCTCACAACCGGCGTGGCGTACACGCTCGGGTGGCGGTTCCGCTGGCTCGGCCCGGTGTTCGCCGTCGGCTTCCTGGCGCTCGGCAGCTACCGGGGCTCGTGGGGGCAGCTCCTGCACTTCGAGAACCTGGTGGCGCTGCACCTGATCGTCGTCTCGCTGGCGCCCGCCGCCGATCGCTGGTCGCTCGACGCTCGAGCCGGTCGGCGGCCCACGGACCGCGAGGCGACCGCCTACGGCTGGCCGATCGCACTCGCCGCGCTGATCGTGGTGATCACCTACGTGATCACCGGACTCGCCAAGCTGCGCTACGGCGGCGTCGAGTGGATCGTCGGCGACACGCTACGGAACCACGTTGCATACTCTGCGGCGCGGCTCGACCTGCTCGGCGGCGACGCCTCGCCGATCGCCGGCTGGGCGGTGCGCTCCTCGTGGGCGTGGACGCCCGCGGCGGCGTTCGCGGTGGTGGTCGAACTGGCGGCACCCCTCGCGCTCCTGGGCGGCCGGATGAGGACGGCCTGGGTGGTCGCGGCCTGGCTGCTCCACGCCGGCATCGCCGCGACGATGCTGATCGTCTTCCCGTACCCGCTGTTCCTGGTGGCGTTCGCGCCGTTCTACCGCGTGGAGCGACTCTGGACCGGCCGGCCGAACTGGTTGCGATCTGGCGCCGCTCAGTCCGCCTGAAGGGACTCGGCCAGCCGCCGACCCCAGGCCGACGCCCGATCGGCCTCGTCGGCTTCGAGGTGGTTCTCCTTGTCGACGAAGAAGCTCTCGGGCGCGGCGACGAGCTCGAAGCCGTGGCGGCCGAGTCGCTTGGCGATGCCCTTCGACGCCTGGCCGGTCACCAGGGTGGTTGCGTGGACACGGGTGTCGAACGCAGCCGCCCGACCCGACTGTCCGGTGGGCACCTCGTCGAACCAGTCGCGCAGGCCCGGCCCCTCGGCATCGGGGTCGAGATCGAGGTCCTCGTCCTTCGCTGCCATGTCCTTGGCGCTCTGGCGGCTGAGGTGACTCGACATGCCGTGGACGTGGGTGGGGCCGCCGACGACCACCAGGTCGGCGGCGCCGACGAGCTCGGGGGTGGCGTCGTGCACCGCCACGACCGTCACGTCGTCCAGCCGGTCGCGCAGCCCGGTGGCGATGCGATCGGCGATCACGTGGGTGTTGCCGAACATGGATTCGTAGACGACGACGGCGGTGGGCATGGCTCTCCTCGATGGCGTGGTGGTTGCGATCATGCGCGCCGGCGCCGCCGTTCGACACGGGCCCTTCGGCCCGATCGCGGAGAAAGTCGGCTGCCGATCGGGTGCCCGACCGGCTGGTGGGGTACAACCGGAGGCGTGGCGCGTCGCTCGATCATGTGGTTTCGGCGTGATCTCCGACTCGGCGACCATCCTGCACTGCTCGCGGCCGGCGCCGATGGGTGCGAGGTCGTCCCGGTGTTCGTGGTCGATCCGGCCTTCACGGCGGCTGGTGCACCGCGGCTCGCCCACCTCCACGACTGCCTGACGGCGCTCGACGCCGACCTGCGGCGGCGGTCGGGAGCTGGGCTCGTCGTCCGCCACGGTGACCCGGTCTCGGTGATCCCACAGTTGGCCGCCGAACTCGGCGCCGAGGAGGTGTTCGTCACCCGCGACTACGCCCCTTACGGACGTCGTCGCGACGCGGCGATCGCCGAAGCACTCCGCCGCAACGAGCGTTCGCTGCGTGGTGTCGGTTCGCCGTACGCGGTTGCGCCGGGCGGTGTCCGCAAGGGTGACGGCGATCCGTACGCAGTGTTCACCCCGTTCTCCAAGGTGTGGCGACAGGTCGGGTGGGATCGACCCGCGGATGCGCCCGGTGACGACGTCCGATGGTTGGGGTCGGATGCGGTCGCCTCCGAGCCGATGCCCGAGCGCCCCGATCCCGCCGATGGTCAGCTGGGCGGTGAACTCCCGCCGGCGGGGGAGGCAGCCGCACACGAACGATGGTCGGAGTTCCTCCACGATGCGCTCGACGAATACGACGAGCACCGCGACCAGGCCGCGCTCGACGGAACGAGCCGCCTGTCGCCGGCGCTGAAGTGGGGCACGATCCATCCCCGGCAACTGCTCGCGGACCTCGATGCGTCCGGTGCTGGGCCGCGGGCCCACACCGTGTTCTCGAGCGAACTCGCATGGAGGGACTTCTATGCCGACGTGCTGTTCCAACGCCCGGAGACCGCGTGGGAGAACTTGAACCGCAAGATGGACGCGATGCCGGTCGACACCGACGCAGCCGCCCGCGAGCGCTTCGATCGCTGGACGGCAGGCGAGACCGGTTTCGGCATCGTCGACGCCGGGATGAAGCAACTGCTCGCGACCGGTTGGATGCACAACCGGGTGCGCATGATCGTGGCGAGCTTCCTGGTCAAGGACCTGCATCTGCCCTGGCAGTGGGGTGCGAGATGGTTCATGCAGCGCCTCGTCGACGGCGACCTGGCGTCGAACAACCACGGTTGGCAGTGGGCGGCCGGCACGGGGACCGATGCGGCGCCGTACTTCCGGGTGTTCAATCCGACGCTGCAGGAAGAGCGCTACGACCCCGACGGGGAGTACGTGGAGCGCTGGGCCCCGAACCCCGTCGAGCCGATGCTCGACCACCGGGCCGAACGCAACGAAGCGCTCCGAAGGCTGAAGTCGATCGGCTGAGCGCCGATCCGGCACACCGGGAGCCAGTTCGTCGGGATCCGATCGGTTGGCAGTCGATAGACTGGAGTGCCAGATGTTGGACGAACGCAAGACCGCGATCCTGAGCGCCGTGGTGCAGGAGTACATCGCCACGGCCCAGCCCGTGGGGTCCAGTCACATCGCCGAGGCGCCGACGATCAAGGTGTCGTCGGCGACGGTGCGCAACGAGATGGCCCAGCTCGAGAACGAGGGGTTCCTCGTCCAGCCGCACACCTCGGCCGGCCGCATCCCCACCGACAAGGGGTACCGCTACTTCGTCGATCACCTCACCGCGCCCGGCCGCCTCGACCAGGCGACCACCAAACAGGTCGGCGAGTTCTTCTCGGCTGCGCACGGGCGGCTGGAGGAGATGCTCCACCAGACCTCCAACCTTCTTGCGGCGCTGACCAACAACGCCGGCGTGGTCGTCGGCCCCCGTTCCGAGGCGGTCCCCGTGCGCCGGGTGCAGATCGTGTCGCTGTCGGCGACCGTTGCGACCGTGATCGTGGTGTTCGCCAACGGCACCGTCGAGAACGTGCAGCTCGATCTCGTCGAGGGCGACGACGACCTCAAGCTCGCTGCTGCCGGCGTACACCTGTCGGCGGAGCTCGACGGCCGAGTGCTCGGCTCGGTCAGCGAGGTCAGCCCCACCGGCGACGACACGGTCGACCGCCTCTGTGCAGCCGCGCTGGAGGAGCTGCGGGCCACGGCTGCACCGGAGCAGGTGTTCACCGGGGGAGCGGCGGCGGTTGCCAATGCGTTCGACGCGGTCGAGATCGTGCGGACCGTCCTGGCGACGTTGGAGCAGCAGTTCGTCGTCGTCACGCTCGTCAGCGACATCGTCAGTCGTGGGATGTCGGTCGCGATCGGTGTCGAGCACGGTGTCGAACCACTGTCGGCGTGCTCGGTGGTGGTGGCGCCGGTCGTCGTCGACGGCGAACATCTCGGCTCGGTCGGGGTGCTCGGCCCCACCCGCATGAACTATCCGCAGGCACTCGCCACGGTCGAGGTGGTCAGCGAGCAGCTCGGCCACCGCATCGAAGAAGGCTGAGTCCTCATGGGCAACTCACGGCATGATGGGAGCGACCATGGGTGACTACTACGAACTGCTCGGCGTGTCGCGCACCGCGACCGCCGACGAGATCAAGAAGGCGTACCGACAGCGGGCGCGGGAGTTCCATCCCGACGCGAACCCGAACGACACGGCCGCCGCCGAGCAGTTCAAGAAGATCGCGTTGGCCTATCAGGTGCTCTCCGACGACGAGCAACGTGCCCGTTACGACCGCTACGGCGAAGCGGGCGTCCGGGGCAACGGGGGCGGAGCCGGACCGAGTGCCGAGGACCTCTTCGGTGGCGGGCTCGGAGACATCTTCGAGACGTTCTTCGGTGGCGGCGGGGGCAGCCCGTTCGGCGGCGGCCGTCAACGCGGGCCCAGTGGCCCGCCTCGGGGCCAGGACATGGAAGTCGTCGCCGACATCTCGTTCGAGCAGTCGGTGTTCGGCGATCAGATCGACGTCGGCCTCAAGCTGCCCGTCGCGTGCGACGACTGTGGCGGCTCCGGCGCGGGCGAGGGCACCAGCCCGGTGACCTGCAGCGACTGCGGCGGTAGCGGCCAGGTCCAACGGGTCCGCCAGAGCCTGCTCGGCCAGATGGTGACGGCGAGCCCGTGCAGTCGCTGCGGCGGTCTCGGCCAGGTGATCACCACGCCGTGTGCGACGTGCCGCGGGGAGGGGCGCGTCACCGTCGACAAGCAGTACCAGGTCGATGTGCCCGCCGGCGTCGATTCGGGGTCCACCCTCCGCCTCACCGGGCGCGGCGCGGCGGGTCCGCGCGGCGGTCGATCCGGCGATCTCTACGTCCACCTCCGGGTGGCGCCGCACGATCTGTTCGTGCGCGAGGACCACGATCTCGTGACCGAGGTCCCGATCTCGATCGTGCAGGCCGCGCTCGGCACCGCGCTCGAACTCGAGACGCTCGACGGCACCGAGCATCTGGTGGTGCCGCCCGGCACCCAGCCGGGTCGGGAGTTCGTGCTCCGCCAGCGCGGTGTGCCGCATCTTCGGGGCCGAGGCCGGGGCGATCTGCGGGCGCGCGTCCGGGTCGATGTTCCACAGAAGCTCTCCGACAAGGAGGTCGAGCTGCTCACGGCGTATGCCGAAGGGCGCGGCGAGGTCGTCGGGCACGCCAAGGAAGGGCTGTTCACCCGAATCAAGTCGGCGTTCACCTGACGTCGCCGTGGGGTCCAGAGCATCACTGCGCACCACCAGCGCCCACGTCCTGCTGTCGCCCGAGATGTTCGATGCCGGTGGGGAGATCTCGCTCGACGACGCCACCGAGCACCATCTGCGACGCGTGCTGCGGCTCCGCGCGGGAGAGGTGGTCAGCGTCACCGACGGCGCCGGCGGCTGGCGACTCGCGGTGGTCGTCGTCGATGGGTCGTCGCTGCGTCTCGCCCCCGACGGTGCGGTGCAGGTTGAAGCGGCGCCGAGTGCGCCCCTGACGATCGCGGTGGCGATGCCGAAGGGCGACCGGCTCGACTGGTTGGTGCAGAAGTCGACCGAGTTGGGTGTCGACCGGCTGGTGCTCCTGCACGCCGATCGATCGGTGGTGCGGTGGAAGCCGGATCGGGCCGCCACGCAACGCGAACGGCTCCAGCGCGTCTCCGACGAGGCGTGCCGCCAGAGCCGCCGCGTCCGGCGGGTGGTGATCGATGGTCCGGTCGATGCTGCGGAGGTGCTCGGCCGATTCGCGGTGGCCGAGCCGGGTGGCCGACCGGTGGGCCCGGCCGACCGCTCGGTGGCGATCGGGCCCGAGGGTGGGTGGTCGCCCGACGAACTCGAACTCGCTGCGGATCGGGTGTCGCTCGGCCCGAACATCCTCCGCACGGAGACCGCCGTGGTGGCGGCATCGGCACTCTGCGTGACATTCGAACGCTGACGGTCTATGATGTCCGAGTTACCCCTGGGTAACGTGCCGGGCGGTCGGCAGGCGGGCGCCACCGACTCACGAGACGAACAACGAAGGCGGGATCACGACATGTCCATCACCGACGACGACGAACCATCGGTCTACAGCCGTCAGGTGGGTGAGCGCCTCCGCGTCATCCGCAAGCAGAAGCGGTTGTCGCTCCAGGAGGTGGAGGCTCAGTCGAACCAGGAGTTCAAGGCCTCCGTGCTCGGAGCGTACGAACGCGGCGAGCGGGCGCTGTCGGTGCCGCGACTCGACCGGCTCTCGCAGTTCTATGCCGTACCCGTGGAGCAGCTGCTGCCACGCGAGGTCACCGGGACCGAAGCGGCTGCGGCCCTCCAGTCGCCGGTCAACAAGAAGCTCGCGATCGACGTGGCCAAGCTCGTCCAGCTGAGCGGGGCGCCGTTCGAGATGCTGGCGCGCTACCTGCGCCTGATCCAGGTGCAGCGCCAGGACTTCAACGGCCGGGTGATCACGGTTCGCGGCGACGACACGCGCTCGATCGCCGCAATGCTCGATGTGCCGGTCGACCAGGTCGCCGAGCGCCTCGCCGCACTCGACCTGCTCTTCGTCCCCAGCGCCTGACCGTCCAACCCCGGCGGTTGACTGGGGTGATGGCCACAGCGATGTTCGGGGTGTACGTGCACATCCCGTTCTGCGCGTCGAAGTGCGAGTACTGCGCGTTCGCCACGTGGACCGACCGTCACCACCTCGTCGACGACTACCTCGGCGCCGTACAGGCCGAGATCGATCGGGCGATCGCATCGGGCCTCCCGGTCTCGGACACGGTGTTCGTCGGTGGCGGCACACCGACGCTCGTCCCCCCCGACGCGCTGGCATCGGTGATCGCATCGATCCCGGTGAGTGACGGTGCCGAGATCACCGTCGAGTGCAACCCCGACGACGTCACCGTCGAGATGCTGTCGACGTATCGCAGTGCCGGCGTCAACCGCGTGAGTCTCGGTGTTCAGTCGATGTCGGCGCACGTCCTCGCAGCGCTCGGACGCACCCACGATCAGGAGAACGTGACCCGTGCCGTCGAGGCGATCCGGGCTGCGGAGATGCCGTCGTTCAACCTCGACCTGATCTACGGGGCGGTGGGGGAGACCATCGACGACTGGCGGGCGACCGTCGAGGCGGCCTTGGCGTTCGATCCGCCACACATCTCGGCCTATGGACTGACGGTCGAGGCCGGTACGCCGCTCGCATCGCAGCCCGATCGCCATCCCGACGACGACGACCAGGCCGACAAGTACGAACTGGTCGACGACCTGCTCGCCGCGGCCGGGTTGCAGAACTACGAGGTGTCGAACTGGGCTCGTCCCGGCCACGAGTCGCGACACAACCACCTGTACTGGGACCAGGCCGACTACCGGGGGTTCGGTTGCGCAGCGCATTCCCACGAGGCGGGGCACCGTTGGTGGAACCTGCGCACGCCCGACCGCTACATCGAGGCGATCAACCGGCACGAGACGGTCGTGGCATCGTCGGAGACCCTCGATGCCGAGACCCGCCGGTTCGAGGGCCTCCAGCTCGCGCTGCGGACGCTCGACGGCGTCGAGCGGTCGGCGTTCGGCGAGGACACGCTCGAGCTGCTCGAGGACATGGTGGTCCCGCATCCGGGCGACCCGAGCCGCGTGGTGCTCACCCGCCGCGGTCGTCTGATGGCCAACGAGGTGTCATTGCGGATGAGGTGACGCGTCGACCGTCACCGCATCGAACAGCTGGGGAAACACCTTGGCAACCTTCGATGTGAGGTAGTCGCCGTAGGTGCCCTCCCAGGCCAGCACGTCGGCGCCGTCCCATCGGTCGTGCGCCGGCAGGTCCGAGGTGTGGGGCAGCGTCGGCACGGTCGCATCCCACGAGGGATCGAAGAAGTAGGGGAAGGACAACCGCGACTCGCCTGAGGTGTTGCGCACCCGGTGGGGCGTCGAGCGATACCGCCCGCGGGTGAGTCGCTCGAGCATGTCGCCCAGGTTGCACACGAGCACGCCGGGTGTCGGATCGACGTCGATCCAGGACCCGTCGAGCGCCTTGACCTGCAGCCCGCCGTGGCGGTCCTGCGCGAGGAGGGTGAGCAGGCCGTAGTCCGTGTGCTCGCCGACGCCCCACGAATCGTCGGCGTCCTCACGGACGGGCGGGTAGTGGAAGATGCGGAAGAGCACCGTCGGGTCCGACGTGATGCCGTCCTCGAACCAGGTGTCCGGCAGGCCGACCCCGAGTGCGATCGCGCGCATCACCGCATCGGAAACCGGTCGCAGCGCCGCCAGCCAGTCGAGGACTGCGGAACGCAGTTCGCTCGGGCGGCCCGGGAACTGGTTCGGGCCGTGCAGCGGCGTGCGACTCTCGACCCGCGGGTGGTCCGCCCCGTGTTCGTCGCCGAAGTAGATGCCTTCCTTACGGTCGGGGACACCGGACGTGAGTTCGCCACCCACTGGGAACCAGCCCCGCCACGCAGGACCGGCCCTGGCCATTGCGATCGCCGACTTCTCGTCGTCGCTGCGCTCGAAGAACGCGTGGGCGGCGGCCTCCAATCGGCCCTGCAGCGCAGGATCGACACCGTGGCCGGTGATGGCGAAGAACCCGACCTCCCGACACGCCCGATCGATCGCGGTTGCCGTCGACTCGACGGCCGAACGCCGGGGGGTCGCATCCACGAGTGGAGCGATGTCGACGAGCGGAAGGTGTGGGGCCGGGCTCACGAGTTGGTAACGTACTGCTCCGCTACGGGCGCGTAGCTCAGTTGGTTAGAGCGCTACCATGACACGGTAGAGGTCCCGGGTTCGAGTCCCGTCGTGCCCACCACTGAAGCCCTGGTCAGGAGCAATCCGCCGGGGCTTCGTCGCGACTGGCAGCGGTTGGCGGCCTGCGTTCGGCGGTTGCTCCGAGCCGGTCGGGCCGTTCTCTTTTCGTCCCGCCAGCGATATCGACGGCCTCGTCTGACAGCGCTCGATGCGTCATCCGCAACCGGAACGCACGCGGGCTGACAGTTATGGTCGCGTCGATGGACACACCCAAGACGCTCTATGCGGACGCCGGCGATGTCAGCATTGCCTATCAGGTGTTGGGTGAGGGGCCGATCGACATCGTGTACGTGCCCGGCTGGGTCTCCAACATCGAGGTGACGTGGGAGGACCCGTCGTTCGCTCGGATGCTGCGACACATCGCGTCGTTCTCGCGGCTGATCTTGTTCGACAAGCGCGGGACCGGGCTGTCGGATCAGGTGTCGCTCCATGACCTTCCGACCATCGAGACGCGTATGGACGACGTTCGCGCCGTCATGGACGCTGCGGGATCCGCGTCGGCGACGCTGCTCGGTCACTCCGAGGGCGGCAGCATGTGCATGGTGTTCGCTGCGACGCACCCGGATCGCACGGAAGGGCTGGTGCTCGTGGGCAGCTACGCATCGCGTGTGCCCTCGTCTGACTACCCGTGGGCGCCGGATCCTGCTGACCGGGAGGCCGAAGTCGCGCTGGTCGAGAAGACGTGGGGCGACCCAGATCACATCCCGCCGTGGGTTGCCCCGAGTCGGATGTCCGATCCGGCATTTGTCGAGTGGTTGGCGCGCTACATGCGGTTGTCCTCGAGTCCGCGTGCTGCAGCGGCGTTGCTCCGCATGAATACACAGGTCGATACGCGTCACGTCCTGTCGACGATCTCGGTGCCGACGTTGTGCCTCTATCGCAAAGGTGACCAGGACGTGAAGGTCGAGGAGGGGCGCTGGATCGCCGATCGGATCGAGGGCGCGAAGTTCGTGGAGATCGAGGGGTCCGATCACTTCTTCAGCGGTGATGGATCGGATGCGATCCTCGCCGAGCTGGAGGAGTTCGTCACTGGTTCGCGTGGTGCTCGTTCACCCGAGCGGGTCTTGGCAACCGTGCTGTTCACCGACATCGTGGGGTCGACTGAGCGCGCCGCGCAGCTCGGCGACCGCGCCTGGACCGAGTTGCTCGAACGTCACAACGACGCGGTGCGCGGTCAGGTCGCGCGATTCCGCGGCCGTGAGGTCGATACCCAGGGCGATGGGTTCCTGGCAACGTTCGATGGGCCGGGCCGCGCAATCGCCGCTGCTCAGGCGATCGGTCAGGCACTCGCTCCGATCGGTGTCGAGGTGCGCGCCGGCCTGCACACCGGCGAGATCGAACTCCTGGGTGACGATGTCGCCGGGCTCGCAGTGCACATCGGGGCTCGGGTCGCCTCGCTCGCGGGTCCCGGTGAGGTGTTGGTGTCGCGCACCGTCAAGGATCTCGTGACCGGCTCGGGCATCGAATTCGAGTCGCGCGGCCTCCACGTGCTCAAGGGCGTGCCCGACGAATGGCAGATCTACGCAGTGGTCTGACCCTGCCGGCTCGAGGGTCGGACTCTGGCCCGCGACCGTAGCCATGCGTCGATGCTCGGCGACCCCTGACTGTACGTTTGGCTCCCGAGTGCCGAGGCCATGACACGGTAGAGGTCCCGGTCAAACCCGAAGCGTCGATGCTTCCTGCGGCGGTCGGCTGGCACTGCACCGGTCCAGAACGTGCGCTCAACCTGGGTTGCCGACCCGCCCGATGTCAGGCACCTCCGATCGCCTCACCGTTCGGCAATCAGCTCGATCACCTCGGCGATGGTCGGCGATCGAGCGACACGCCAACCGGGTCCGTGCCACGTGTGGCGACAGGTGCGCGACTGGTTCCGGGGCCCGTACCTGCCGTGTTCCCACCGTGTTACGGTTGCGTCCGGACGAACCACCGGGGGGGCCGTGGTCTGCTGCAAGGTGCTCGGCGCGATTCGCGTCTTCGATGCCGAAGGTCAGGAGTTGGCGCTCGCCAGCAGATCGCAACGGCGACTCCTCGCGATGTTGTGCCTCGGTTCGAACACCCTGGTGCGTTCGGTGGTCCTCGAGGAGTACCTCGGGCTGTCGGCGGGTGCCCTTCGCACATCGATCAGTCGATTGCGACGGGTGATCGGGGCAGAGTGCCTCGTGACCGGTCCGGCCGGCTACGAACTCCAGGCAGACGTCGACGTCGACGAGTACGAGCGGCTGGCCATTGCGGCCGACGTGTCGAGCGCCGAGCAGGCTCGATGCGAACTCGAGCGGGCTCGTGAGATGTGGGGTGGTCCGCCCTACGACGAGTTCGCCGACGAGCCGTGGGCGGAAGTGGAGGTGCGACGCCTCAGCGAGATGCACACCGCCGCGATGGAAGAACTGGTCGTCATCCTGCTCGACGCGGGCGAGGATGCTGCTGCGATGGTCGAGCTCGTGCCGTTGATCAACGAGCATCCCTATCGAGATCGACCCCGGGCGCTGTTGATGCGAGCGTTGACGCAGGCCGGGCGGACGACCGAGGCGCTGCGCCACTACCAGACGTATCGGTCAGTCCTGTGCGACGACATCGGTACCGAGCCGTCGGCGGCCTTGATCGAACTCGACCGGGCGATCGCAACGGGTTCAGATCTGGGCGCTCTTCGGCGGCAGGGTCACCCCGCATGGACGCGCCACCGCAGCCCGCCAGAGGTCCCCGAGCGCGATTCGCACCTCCGCTTGCCCGCGCCGCTCAGCTCCTTCATCGGGCGCAGTCGAGAAACTGCGGAGGTCACGGCACTGCTCGGCGACCACCGGATCGTGACGCTCACCGGTGCCGGGGGCAGCGGAAAGTCGCGTCTTGCGCTGCGTGTGGCGTCGACCGCACCGGACCGACGGAGCACCGATGCATGGTGGATCGATCTCGGGGTCCTCGCGATCGACGGCGACGTGGCCGAGCAGATCGCCACCGAGATCGGTGTGGTCCCACGACTCGACGTCGTCGCCGAACTCGAGCGGCGCCTGCATGACAGGCCGACACTGATCGTGCTGGACAATGCCGAGCACGTGATCGATGCCACCGCGGAGGTCCTGGTCGCCCTTCTGACGAGGTGCCCCGGCCTTCGGGCGCTGGTCACCAGTAGGGAGCCGCTCGGCGTTCCCGGCGAGGTGGTGTGGCGGGTGCCGGCACTGGGACTCCCCGACGAAACCACCCGCATGACGCTCGACAATCTCGCGCAGCCTGATGCACTCCGTCTCTTCCTCGCCCGAGCACGTGAGGCGAGACCCGGGATGGCGGTCGATCGACATGCCGTCGACCACATCACCTCGATCTGCCGCGAGCTCGACGGCATGCCACTCGCGCTCGAACTGGCCGCGGCGCAACTCCGAACCCTTCCGTTGGAGGCCGTCGCGCGCTGCATCGCCGACATCACCCGCTGGAAGGGCAGTTCACGGCGCGCGCCGGTCTCCCGGCACGCCACGCTGAGAGCGTCGATCGAGTGGAGCTTCGATCTGGTCAGCCCGATCGAGCAGCAGATGTTGGTCGCGCTCGCCGTCTTCCGGTCGCCGTTCGACCCCGACGCGGCGCGGGCGGTCGCCGTTGCGATCGATGCCGCTGATGAGGCCGTCGACCTGATCCAGCGATTGACGGATGTGGGACTCCTGCATCTCGACGACGAGAGCGGTCGCTATCGCATGCTGCACACGGTCCGGCAATTCTGTCTCGAGTACGAGCGCGCCGAAGACCTGCGTCGACTGCTCGACGAAGCGCACGCTCGGTTCTTCGCGAACTGGTGCGCAGAAGTCGCGGCGGGTGAGCACGGGATCGAGCACCGGCCGGTCGTTCGAAGGATGCCCGACGTGGTTGCAGCGATGGCGTGGGCCAGGGCGAACGATCACCAGACCGCGTTTCGGATGTGCATCGACTTGGCGACCTTGCGTGGCGCCCTGGGCCACAGCGCGGACTTCGACGAGACCTGGCGTTGGCTGCTGGCGTTCAACGATGAGCACCGCGATCCGGTCTGGGCGGAAGCGGTGGCCGGCCTCCTGACGACCGCAGCCAGCGGGTGTTCCGACACCGCTCGCATCTCGGCGCAGCTGTCCGCCCGCCTCCCCGCCGGACCGGGGCGCGCCCGATCATGGCTGGAACGGAGCACCGCCATGGTGCCGGCTTACAGCGGTCGTCCGGCGAAGATCCAGTCGTATGCCGCCGGGCTCCTCGACCGCGGCGACGACGTCGAAGCGTCCGTCTACGTCGGGCTCGCGGCGTACATGTTGGCCCTGATGGGTCGACTCGATGAATGCGATCCACTCCTCGAGCAGCTTCGTCGCCTGACTCGCCGTCACGACACCGGGTTCAGCGTGGACTCGGTCGGCAGCGGCTACGCGGCGGCGATGGTGGCCGAGATGATCCGTGGCGAGCTCCGGTTGGCGCGCCACCGGGGCCGGCGCCCGGCGCCCGTCGATCCCGCGTACTCCGTGACCTCGGCCGCCGCGCTCGCCCATGCCTCCCTGCTGTCGTCGGATACCGAGACGATGGAGCGAGCTCTCGAAGGGGCAACGCAGGGATCCTTCCCGTTCCTGCAGTTCCTCGCCCCGTTCACGAAGTGTTGTCGTGCCCGTCTCGACGGTGCGGTCGACGAGGCGGCGGACCATGCTGGGGAGTTCTGGGACGAGGCCGTGGCCGTGCCGGTGTGGCGCCTGTTCGCCCTTCCCCTGGTGAACTCCGCGCTGATCGGCGCCGGTCGCGTCGACGCCGCCGGCGCCGTCACCGATCGAGCGGCCGGGTTGCTCGCCGACATGGCCACGACTCCGCTTCTCACCACAGCGCTCCAGCTCGCACAGAGCCACGTGGCGCTGGCCCGCGGCTGCCTCGACCTCGCCGAGCACGAGGCGATCGCCGCACTCGAAACAGCGCGATCGCACCGGTTTCCTCTCGCCGTCGTGGATGCGCTCGAACTCCGCGCCGCCGTGGCGGAGAGATCTGGCGAGATGGCCGTGTCCAGGTCGCTGGCGGAGGGAGTTCGAGCCGAACGTGACCGGCTCGACTATCACTTCGTGTTGATCACGTCGTCCGGCGGCCCGACTCCCCCCTGATGCGGGTCACGGCATCCTGAAGAGCACCATTTCCTCGACGGATCCATCGACGAACAGTCCATCGGCACCGGCTTGGGCGATCATGCCCTGGTACTCCGCATCGCTGTTCATCTTCTCTCTGGCGGTGTCGAGGTCCTCTGCGGTGTCGGAACCCGCAAACCAGTACACCTGGAACATGTTCCCGGCGGCACTGGTCGCCACCGTGCCGACTTGCCCCGTGACCTTCGTGGCGCGCTCCATCGCCGCGCACGACCAGGCAATGGACTGTGCGAGATCCTTGCCAGCGATGGTCGCTCGTGTGACCGTGGTCATCTGCTTGGGCTCGGTGGGCTCGCCCGTCATGGCGATCACCTCCGCCAGGTACGTCTCGGCCGGACCTGCCAGCACCCCGTCGGCCTCGGGGGACAGCGCAGCCCACGCCTCCGATCCGATCAGCTTCATCTGGGTCGCAACCATGTCGGCGAAGCCGTCTGCACGGGTGCTGAGGAGTTGCGTGCCGAACGGACGGCCGGCGAGCGCAGCCCAGGACCACCACTGCTTTCCCGTCTCGCTCGACAGGAGGTCGCGCATCTTGGTCACCATGGGTCCGAGCGCGCCGCTCTTTCCCGGTGCAGCCGTCAGCTCAGCAGATTGAATGAACATGGTTGGTTCCCCTTCTCCCGGGGACACCCCATGCGCCCCCGTTCCACGAGTCTGACAACGGGTTGTTACTGACGCGCGTCACCTGAGGATGCAAGGCTGAGATCGAGTGCGTCCTCGAAGCGTGCGAGGCCCTCGGAATCCGTTCGTGCCGGACGGTGCTCGGTTGGCAATCTGGTCGGATGGGGCGTCTTCCTGACGAAATCGTCACCGAGCGATTGTGTCTCCGCCTGTGGTGCCCCGACGACGTCCCGGCCCTGCGAACTGCGATCGAGGAGAGCCTCGACCACCTTCGCCCATGGCTGGCGTGGGTGCCGTTCGAACCGGTCAGCGACGAAGACCGCGCCCGATTCATCGTGGCCTCGAACGAGGACTGGGAGCAGGGTGGCGATGCCGCATACGGGGTGTTTCGTGACGGCATCGTGATCGGCGGGTGTGGTCTGCATCACCGGTGGGGGCCGACCACGTTGGACCTCGGCTACTGGATCCATGTCGACCACATCGGCCAGGGCTACGCCCAGGAGTTGGCTCGGGGCCTGACCGCGGCTGCGTTCGGGGTCGAAGGCATCGATCGCGTCGAGATCCACCATGACAAGGCCAACGAGCGCAGCAGGGCGGTACCGCTGGCGTTGGGATTCGATCGCGGTCCTGAGCAACCTGACGAGGTGGGCGCACCGGCGGAGGTCGGGATCGACTGCACCTGGGCGATCAGCCGGTCCGGGTGGACCGCTCGGCATCGACGATCGCAGGCAACCGACTGATCTCGCCAGGCGCAGCGAGTATCGGGTGCTCGAGTGTGGCCGAACGGTGGCGCTCTTCGACGAGATGACTACTCGGGCGCGGATCGCACCTAGGATCGAGAGCGCACGGGTGACGTCGAAAGGACAGATGCGATGAAGGTCAAAGCCGTAGGTGTGTTGATGTTGCTGGCGCTGGTCGCCGGCTACCTCGTCGGCACCGAGTCCGGTCGCGAACAGCGTGATCGCCTGCTCGTGAAGCTCGGTCGCCAACAGCAGGCAACCGACGAGGCGCTCGACCTCGCTGAAGCTGTGATCGAGGAAGCCCTCGACGCCTGATCCCGGCCGTTGCGGGTCGGGGCATCAATCGGGGTCTTCGGGATTCTCACCGACCTCATTGCTCCGATGTGGGCATGGGTCCCCTCCAAGCGCCGCCGATCGCAACGACCCGTCAGACGTCGATCGGGTTGGTGCCGGGGACCGGGGCTCGGTCGGACCGTGCAGTCGCCGGGGCTCGATACCCTGGGCGCCGGCGGCAGGCCTCAACCGAAGGAGCGCTCGTGGCATCGGACGGCAACACCGACATCACCGACATCCCCGACATCTGGGGCGAGGACGCCTCCACGGACAGCACGATCGTCGAGCAGGGCTACGACACGTTCGCGGAGACCGGCGCGTACGACGCGACATTCGACGAGTGGGGGTACGTCGGGCCGCAGACGGCCGCCGCGATCCTGAGGAACTACGTCCCCCTCGACAGCCGGATCCTCGACGCGGCATGCGGTTCGGGGCTCACGGGGATCGCGCTCGAGCAGCTCGGCTACGAGCACCTCGAAGGCATCGACATCTCCGCCAGGCTGCTCGCGCTCGCCGAGCAGACGGGGGCGTACGAACGCGTCGAACGCGTCGACATGCAGGTCTTCCCACTCCCGTTCGAGGACGGCGAATTCGATGCCGTGAACTTCATCGGGGCGCTGACGTACTTCGAGACCAACGAGATCCTCCGGGAGCTGTGCCGCATCGTGCGCAGCGGTGGATACGTCGTGTTCTCGCAGCGCGACGACATCATGCGCGATCAGGACTATGGCGCGCAGCTCCGGGAACTGGAGCGTGACGGCCTCTGGGAGCGGACCTTCGGCACCGAGCCGATGCCGTACCTCCCTCATCATCCCGAGTACGGGAGCGAGATCAAGGTGCAGTACTTCGTCTACGAGGTGATGTGAGCCCGAGGGCGATCAGCCGCACCTGCGGGCTCCTGTCGTCGACCGGTTCCTCGAACGGGTCGAAGCTCACATGTCGTTGGGGCGCTCGCTCCGAGGGGGGTCGGGTCCGGGGGCTGTGACATGATCGAACGGGTCGACCGACAATGTGGGCCAGCCATCGATTCGCGGGCGAACGAGGAGTGATCATGACCGTTGCCGAGACCGAACGTCGTACGGGAACAGCGAGCTACGACAGCTTCGAGGTGAAGTCGTTGACGCCGCATCTGGGGGCGGAGGTCGATGGACTCGATCTCTCGCAGCCGCTCGCCGAACAGCAGCTCCGCGACCTGCACCAGGCGTTCGCCGACTGGGGCGTGCTCGTGTTCCGAGACCAACGCCTCGACCGGGAGGCGCACAAGGCGTTCGGCCGGTACTTCGGCGACCTGCACGTCCATCCGATGAATCACGCACGTGAGACCGATCCGGAGGTGCTGATCGTCAAGACCACCAAGGACTCGCCCTACACGGCGGGCGACGCATGGCACACCGATGTCACCTGTGATGCCATCCCTCCGCTCGCGTCGGCGCTCTACATCACCGAGACCCCCGAGGTCGGCGGCGGCGACACGCTCTACGCCGACATGTACCTCGCCTACGAACTGTTGTCACCCGCGATGCAGTCGTTCCTCGAAGGTCTCACCGCCGTTCACGACGGGGGGATGCCCTACGTGGGCAGCTACGGATCGACCCCACCCGAAGGTGGCTATCCGCGTAGTGAGCATCCTGTCGTGGCCGTTCACCCGGTCACCGGCCGCAAGGTGCTGTACGTGAACAGCGGTTTCACGTCGCACATCACGGGTCTGCGGCGGTGGGAGAGTCGGGCGCTGCTCGACATGCTGTTCGAGCACATCGCCACGACGCCGCGTCTGCACTGTCGGGTCAGGTGGGAACCGAACACGCTGACGTTGTGGGACAACCGCTGCACCCAACATCACGCCGTCTGGGACTACTACCCCCACAGCCGCTACGGCGAGCGTGTCTCGGTCATCGGCGAGGACCGACCGACGGGCGTACCGCACGGTTGATCTCGGCGCACGGTGGAAGGGCCTCGTAGAACCGGTCGCGCCACTCCCTAGGCGCTGGGCAAGGAGCAATCCAACCGGGGCTTGTTGCGTTCGGGGAGCGATCGTCGAGCGCCGGCTCGGGTTGCGGCCAAGTGATCGCCACAGCGCTGTTGCGGTGGTGATCCGTCGCTATTCGTCGAGTGGACGGTTCGCCGGTCAGCTGTCGTGGAATCGCGAAACCGCAGCCCACGCAAGGTGAAGCGGCGGAATACCGGTTCTTTACCGCAACCTAGGATGATCGGACAGTCAGAGGAGGGGGTCTCACCATGGCTGTCGAGGAAACCGGTCGAGCGTTCGTCGTTCGAGGACTTGGCCCGTTGACGGTGTACTGCCAGGACGTGCCGCTCGACCTGGGTGGCCGTAGGCAGCGCGTGTTGTTGGCAGTCCTGCTGGCGCATTTGGACCGGGTCGTCCCGACCGATCGCTTGATCGACGGTCTGTGGGGGGAGGAGCCGCCCCAGACCGCCCGCAAGGCGCTCCAGATGCACGTCTCCAACCTCCGCCGGTCGCTCGGTGACGGCTTCCCGTTGAAGACGGCCCCGGGCGGCTATCTGGTCCAGTCCGCGACGATCGATTACGACGTGATTGACTTCGAGCGGCTGGTCACGTCGGCAACGGCAGTGTTGCGAGCAGACGCGGCGTACGCGAGTCGGCAGCTGTGCGCTGCCCTCGACATGTGGCATGGTCCCGCCTTCGCCGACATCGCCGACGAACCCGGGGTCCAGCCGGAGATCACTCGGCTGAACGACATCCGACTCTCGGCGCTCGAACGCCGAATCGACGCCGACCTACGGCTCGGTCGTCACCTGGACCTGGTCAGCGAGCTCGAGACGCTCACGCTCGAGCACCCCTACCGTGAACGGTTTCGGGAGCAGCAGATGCTGGCGCTCTATCGCTCCGGCCGTCAGACCGATGCGCTCCGCGCCTACGACCGGACCCGGGAGGTGCTCGTCGAGCAGCTGGGGATCGAGCCGTCGCCGTCGTTGCAGCAGCTTCAGTCCCAGATCCTGGCGCAGGCGTCGGATCTCGACCATCGCCCTGAATCCGACGGCGAGCAGTTTTCGTTCCTCGCGACCGACCTCGAGGACTCCACGGGACTGTGGGAGACCGACGCCGAATCGATGCAGGAGGCGCTCGCCCGCCACGACGCGCTGCTCGAAGAGGCGGTGGTCGCCAATGCGGGGATGGTGTTCAAGGGCACCGGCGATGGCATCTTCGCCGTGTTCTCGTGGTCGGGCGATGCGGTGCAGGCAGCCGTCGATGCGCAGCGTTCGCTCTCCGTCGAGACGTGGGGGACGTCGAGTCCACTTCGGGTCCGCATGGCGGTCGACGAGGGACCGGCCACCGCTCGTGACGGCGACTTCTTCGGACCCGCCCTCAACCGGGTGAGTCGGATCATGTCGTCCGGGCATGGTGGGCAGATCCTCGTACCGACTGCGTTGGCTGACCGGCTCCAGCTCGACGTGCGCGAACTGGGGTCCGCCGACTACAAGGGACTCGGCCGGGTCGAGGTCGCTCAGGTCGAAGTGCCGGGTCTCGAAACGGAGTTCGCCGACCTTCGGACCGACCGGACACCCAAGGTGCACGTCCGCGAGGGGTTCGGCCGGGCGATCCGCGGCTACGAACTCCGCGAGGAACTCGGTGCCGGGGCGTACGGCATCGTGTTTCGCGCGTACCAATCATCGATCGGGCGAGAGGTCGCCATCAAGGTGATCAGGCCGGAACTGGCGAACCGGACCGAGTTCATCAAACGATTCGAAGCCGAAGCGCAGTACGTCGCCCAACTGGAACACCCGCACATCGCGCCGCTGTACGACTACTGGCGCGACCCCGAAGGCGCCTACCTGGTGATGCAGCTGCTCCGCGGTGGGAGCCTGGCAGACGCGCTGGAACGGTCGCCATGGCGGCCGCCCGCTGCGATGCAACTCCTCGACCAGGTCGGTTCGGCGCTCGACTATGCGCACCGTCACGGCGTGATCCACCGCGACCTGAAGCCGGCGAACGTGCTGTTGGACGGCGACGGAAACGCGTTTCTCAGCGACTTCGGGATCGCCACCCATCACGTCGAGGCCCGAGGGTTCGCGATCGAGAGTTCGGTCGCGTACGTCTCGCCCGAAGAACTCGCAGGAGAGCCTGCCGGCGTAGCCGCCGACATGTACGGCCTGACGCTGCTCGCCTACGAGGTGCTGACGGGTTCGAGGCCGGCGCTCGGCGGGCAACCCGAACCCGCCGCGACGAAGCGACCCGACCTCCCGCCGGCGATCGATCGCGTGCTCGAACGTGGCGCTCACCCCGACCCGGCCCGCCGATACCCACGGGTTGCCGAGTTCCTCCGCGATCTGCGGCTCGCCCTCGGAGCGGCGGTGGTGAGTGCGCCGCACGAGTCGCCGAGAGCGCCGGTGCGGAATCCGTTCAAGGGCTTGCGCGCCTTCCGTGAGACCGACGCCCAGGACTTCTTCGGTCGTGACGAGTTGGTGGGCGAACTCGTCGATCACGTCGACCGGTCGCGTTTCACCGCAGTGGTCGGACCATCGGGATCCGGGAAGTCGAGCGTGGTCCGCGCTGGCCTGTTGCCGGCGATCCGACGCGGTGCCCTCGAGGTTCCAGGCGCCGTGCTGATCACGGAGATGTACCCGGGGACGTATCCGTTCGAGGAGTTGGAGTCGGCGCTCGGACGGGTGGCGGTCGAACCGACCGATCACCTGCTCGACGAGCTGCTCGCCGACGACAGGGGCCTCGTACGGGCGTGCAAGCACATCCTCCCCGACGATGACAGCGAGCTCGTGCTCGTCGTCGATCAGTTCGAGGAACTGTTCTCCCTGACCGCCGACGTTGCGGCCCGCCGACACTTCCTGGCGAGCCTCGTCGAGGTCGTGCGTGACGAACGGAGCAGGGTCCGGGTGATCGCCACATTGCGTGCCGACTTCTTCGATCGGCCGCTCGAACACCCGGAATTCGGCGCGGTGTTGGGCCCCAACGTGGTGTCGGTGGCGATGCCCCGCGACCACGAGTTGGCCGCGGCGATCGCCGAACCGGCGCGGTTGGCAGGCCTGGAGTTCGAGCCCGGTCTGATCACCCGGATGGTGAGTGACGTGCGCGAGGAGCCGGGCGCGCTGCCACTCCTGCAGTACGCCCTCACCGTGCTCGTCGACGGGCGGACGACCGAGGTGCTCGGAGTGACCGACTACGAGCAGATCGGTGGCACGGCGGGAGCGATGACGGCACAAGCCGAGGAGGTCTACGACAGCCTGGCACCGGATGCTCGCACCGCTGCCCGTGAGATCTTCCTGCGGTTGGTGACGGTGAGCGAGCACGGCGACGACACACGTCGTCGGGCCCGACGGACCGAACTCGAAGCGCTCGGGTTTCCCAGCGCGCTCGTCGACACGGTTGTGTCGGCCTATGGCTCATCGCGGCTGCTGTCATTCGATCGCGATCCGCAGACGCGTGGCCAGACGGTCGAGGTCGCGCACGAGGCGCTGATCCGCGAATGGCCCCGGTTGGCCGAGTGGATCGACGATCGACGCGGCTCGCTGCTCCTCGAACGCCGATTGGACGCTGCGGCCGTCGAGTGGGAACGCAGCGGCCGCGACGAGGCGATGCTGCTCAGCGGGGGACGGCTGGCCCAGTTCGAAGCGTGGTGGCAGGCGAACGATGTCCCCGTCCCACCGGATCAACGAGACTTCATCGCTCGATCTCGCGCGGCAAGCGATGAATCGGCACGACGACGCGCGTCGCTGCGCCGTCGAGTCACCGGCCTTGTGGCAGTGCTCGCAGTCGTTGCCTTGGTCGCCGCGGTGGTCGCATGGGGTCAGCGCAACGAGGCGAACCAGCAGGCCGACGCCGCTCGATCTCAAGAGATGGCGGCTCGTGACGAAGCGACCCGCGCCGCGGTCGCGGAGGGTCGTGCGAATCGAGCGGCAACCGATGCCGACGAACTGAGGTCGGCCGCCGAGCAGAGCGAGCTGGTCGAGACGGCCCGCCGGCTGGCGGTCGATGCCGTCGCGACGATCGACGACGACGCCGACCTCGCGGTGCTCTTGGCCGTCGAGGCGGCGAGACGTGCCGAGCGCTCTGGCTCGGTCGTCCCGGGAGCGATGGAGGCACTGTTCGCGACGACGATCGACCATCGCATCGGGTTGCGCTTGTCTGCGTGGAACGTCGCGAACACCAACGGCTCGATCGTGTCCACGAGCCCCGACAGCCGTCGGTTCGCAGCGGTGGTCGCTCCTGAACCCGGCCAGCGATCACGATCTGCCCAGATCGTCGACCTCGGCGGCAGTAGTTCGATCGTCGTCGACGTCGACGGGCCCACCTCCGTGGCATGGAAGTCGACCGGTGAGGAGGTGGCGGTCGGTGATGCCGGTGGCCAGATCTGGATCGTCGACCCGGCGTCGGGCATCCCAACTCGGTCGATCGACACCGGTGAGCTCTATGCAAAGGTCGGGCAGTACACGTCGGACTGGATCACCTACCAAGTGCCGGTAGATCCGCAGATGGTCGTCGGGGCCGATCCGGGGGGCGATGTGTCCACGACGCGGCTCGTCGTCGCGGATGTGGACAGTGGCCGCACGATTCTCGTTCTGCCCGACGTGGTCTACTCGAAGATCTCGCCGAGCGGTGGGTACCTCTTCGTGCAGCACCGCGACAACGTCGTCGTCTACGAGCTGCCGTCGGGCCAGGCGGTCGAGGTCATCGACTTGGGAATCACGGCTCGGAACTTCGACTGGGTGGCGGGGGAGGACGCGGTGTGGTGGGCGGGGACCGAGGAACTCATCCGACTCGACGTGACCGATCAGACGAGAACGGTCGTCGACTTGCCCAACAACGTCGGCACCGCCACCTCGAGCCTGACCGCGAGTCCGGACGGTCGCCTTCTGGCGATCGGCGACCTGGCTGGTGTTGTCACGCTGGTCGACACGTCGTCGTTCGCTGTCATCGCTCAACTGGTCGGCCACCACGCGGGCGTCACTGCCACGGACTGGATCGCGGATGGCACCGGGTTGGTGTCGTTGGGCGAGTTCCCGTCGTCGCAGATCCTGGTGTGGGATCTCGAGTTGCCGAGGAATGCTGCGGTGTCGAGGTGGTCCGGGTCGCCCTGGTATCCGTTGCGACATGTTGTGACCCCGTCAGAGTCGGTGGTCGCGGTCTCGCAGAATCTCGACGACATCGGCGCCAGCCGTTTGGAGTTGTGGGGCCAGTCGACGGGGGGCGAACCGTTCGCGCAACCGGATCTCGGTGCGCACCCGTTCGGGCTGGTCGACGGCGCCCGCGGGGCAGGGATCGTGGCGACGTCGCGCATGGACCGAACCGGCACTCGACTCTTCGATCTCGAACGCGGGGACTGGGTGCTCGACGTCGGTGGCGATCTCACGTCGCCGCTCGCCGTGTCGCCGGATGGCGAGACATTCATCGCGAAGCGCGGTGACCCCGAGCTCTACACCGAGGTGTTCGACATGCCTCGCATCGCCGCCGTCGACGTCCTCACCGGTGATGAGCTGTGGAGCCTCGACGGTGTCCGATCCGGCACCTTTCTGCTCGCCGGGGAGTCGGTGGCGTTCGTGAGCGGCGGCGGGGTCGTCGTCATCTCGACGAGCCCGGGACCCTGGCAGACAGGGGACGAACCGATGCATCTGATCGCTCTCGACACCCGTACGGGCGAGCAGATCGCCCGACGAGCGCTCTCGAGCAGGTACACCCAGCTCGTCGTGTCTCCCGACGAGCGACTGTTGGCCACCGCAGATGAGGACGGTCACGTCACCGTGATCGACGTCCAGCGATTCTTGGCCGGAGATCCGGACGCCGAGGTCGGGTCGACGGACCTCACGACGAAGGAGACGGTCTTCGGGATGGCCTTCAATGGCGACGGGTCGGAGCTCCTGCTTCCATCGGGCTACCTCTCCACCGAGCTTCTGGCGTACTCCGTCGAACCCGACATGACCGTGCTGTGGTCCGTCGACATCGGGTTGGCGGTGAGCGCACCGCAGGTTCGTGACGGTCACGTCTGGCTTGCGGCGGGTGACCGATCTCCGGCTGTGACCGCCGCTGAAGCGCGATCGTTCGGCTTGATCGGTATTCCGCTCGACCTCGGCGAATTCGTCTCCTGGGCCGAGACCGTTGCCACGAGGGACCTCACCGAGGCCGAGTGCGAGCGGTATCTCGGAGGAAGCTGCGCTGAGGAGTCGTACTCACAGCGGCTCGAGAGCTGATCGTCGCAGCGAGTGGTCGTCGTGGCCGGGTGGGTTGCCACTGCACCGAGGAGTCATCGATTGCATTCTCGAAAGGCAGCAAGTGCCTCGTCGTCAGCCATGGACTCGTCGGCCACGATGGCTCCGAGATCACAGGTGCTGCGCTCGATCCCCTGTGTCAACTGCCTCCGATGTCGAGCGAAAGGCGGGTGACCGGGCTCGTTGCGTGGAGGTGCACATGACGTTCGACGAGAGCGCTGAGCTCCTCCGAGTCGCGTTCGGCGCCATTGATGTAGCTCGACCGCCGCCGACGGAGCACGTTGAGGCCCGTCACGTACAGTCCTGGAGCATCGGTGGCACCACCATCGTGACGAATCCGTCCCTTGTGGTCGAGCACGGGGACGTCGAGCCAGGAGTAGTCGGGGCGGAAGCCCGTCGCCCAGATGATCGTGCCGATGTCGTCCTCGACCAGGTCGATGTCCAGGCGCACGGCCGACGGCACCCGAGTCGCCTCGAAGCGAGTGGGCGGATCGAGGTCGGCGATGTTCACGGTCTGGGCCCACTCGTCGAAACGTTCGAGTAGCCGGTTCATCTTGAGGTCCGCCAGCTTGCAGACGTTGGCGAGCGAGCCGGAGAACTTGGCGACTCCATCGCTGACCAGGCCCAGTCGACCGACGATCTCGACCCCCCGGTCGGTGAGCGTGTTGAGGTCGATCGAACGGTGTTCGGGGGTTCCGATCAGTTGCGGGGACGGGAGATGTCGGGCGCGAACGAGATCGTCGACGTCGTCGAGGCCTTCGTCGAGGATCCCGGTCTCATGCATCCACCAGAAGACGTCGCGTCCGCGGTAGCTCCTCGGCATCCGCACGTGCTCGCCCACCGAGATCGTGACCGGCCGACCCGAGCGGCTGATCTCGTCGGCGAGCTGAACTCCGGTTGCGGAGGCTCCGACGACGAGAACCGCTCGATCATCGAGGTCATTCGGGGAGCGATACGTCATCGCCGTCACCTGCGCGATCGCTGCCGGCACATCGGCGGCAGCATCTGGCACGGTCGCGATGTTCGATCCTCCACTCGCGATCACGACGCTGTCGCAGGTCCAGTGCTCGCGGTCGGTCTCGACGAGGTAGCCGCGATCGTGCGCGCTGACACGGGTGACCGTGGTGTCGGTACACACGGGTGCGGAGATCGTTGCCGCGTACGTCGTGATGAAGTCGGCGACGTCCGGCATCGTCATGAAGCCGTCCGGGTCCTCGCCCGAGTAGCCCATGCCGGGGAGCCGGCATTGCCAGTTCGGCGTCAGCAGGCGCAGCGAGTCCCACCGTTCGGTTCGCCATGAGTTCGCCACCTTGCCGCGTTCGAGCACGATGTGCTGGATCGAACGCTCGGTGAGGCGACGACTCATGGCGAGGCCGGCATGTCCGGCACCGATGATGACGGTCGGGACGTGCGTCGCCGACTTGGTCATCGGCAGCTCAGCCGACCTCGACCGCGACGCGGGTCGGGTTGGTGACGATGTCGTAGACCGCGGATCGCTTCTGGGACTGTGCCACGAGTGCCTCGACGTCTTCGGCGGAAGCATCAGCGTCGATGTCGAATCGCACCGTGATGTCGCTGAATCCGTTGCGGATGTCGGGATCGGCGCCCAGGATGCCGAGCACGTTCATCTTGCCCTCGACCGTTGCGACGACCGAGCGGAGCTGGATGTCGCGGTGCTGGGCAACCGACGCAACGCCCGCCGTCAGGCAACTCGCCAGCGCAGCGAGCAGGATCTCGGGAGGTGTCGCTCCACGATCTTCGGACGCGAAGCACTCGGGGTGATCAGCGTCGAACGAGTAGGGCGTCTTGTGGTGGTGGTCCTGTCCGAGGCCGGAGAATCCATCGACGGAGGTCTGGCTGAAGGTCCCGTCGACCCACGAACAGTGCGCCGTCCAGGTGAAGTCGGCCGCTGCAGGGGCGCCGGTCAGCGCCTCGCGCGCGCCGAGCAGCGCCTCTGTGTTCACGCCGTTGTCGACGGGAGTCTTGATGTCGGTCATGTGAGTGCTCCTTGGTGGTGGTTGGGAGGAGGGTGGTGGTTGGGAGAAGGTGTCGACGGCAGCGGAGACGAGTCATCGGCGAGGCGTGGCTATGACCAGCGGACGCGACAGCCGGTGTGCCACAGGTCCATCAGGCTGGTGTCGCCGGTGAGGTGCACGGTCGAGTCGGGTGTGCGGTTCCACATCGCGAGATAGAGCTCGGCGGCGGTTCCGGTGACGGTGAGTTCGGCACCGTTTCCTCGTCGGGACGTCTCGAAGCCCTGCGCGCTGATCGTCAGGTACCAGTGTTCGTCGACGTCTGAAGCGTTGACGTGAAGGACCCGTATGCCGTCCACCGCGATGCTGCGGCCGGGTCGTGAGGCGAACCCTGACAGCAGTTCGTCGAGCATGTCGGTGGCGAACGGGGGGTCGAAGTGGGACGTGATGCCACGCGCGTGCTCGGCGTCGAATCGGTGGATCGCGATCTCGCTGGCCTGCCGGCGCGCCCACATGGTGAGCGGCGTCGGTGCCGGGAGAAAGGTGAAGGCGGCGACGTCGGCCGGTGCCGACTTCAGTACCTCGATCAGGTTGGCAAGGGTGTTGCGGTACCAGTCGACGAGCTCGGCGTCATCCGGGTACTCCCCGGATTCCCCGGTGAGTTCCGGCCAGTACCGGACCAGGTCGGGCAGATCGCTGACGTCCAGCCAGTCCGACTCCGGAAACGCCACGTTTGCCGCTGCCCACAGGTGGATCATGCCGAGGTGGCGGACGAGTTCGCGCATGTCCCAGCCGGGGCAGGGAGCGATCTCGACGTTCAGGTCGCCCTGCTCGGCGGCCGAGGCGAACAGCTCGCCCTCCGAGGCAACGAATCCGATGTAGTCCGACACGTCCATGTCGCTTCCCCCTCCTCGAGTTCGAACGGATCGAACCGGTAGTTGCTGCAGATTGCAGTGTGCACTTTACTGCAGAACGCAGTAAAGTCAAGAGGGTGTCCGCACGTCTGACGACTTCCTCGTATGCGGTCCTGGGGCTGTTGGCGATCCGGCCGTGGACCGGCTACGAGCTCACCCAACAGGCAACGCGGAGCTTGCGCTTCGCCTGGCCCAAGTCCGAGCGCCTGCTGTATTCCGAGCCGAAGAAGCTCGTCGACCGCGGGCTCGCCACGGCATACGCGGAGTCGGTCGGCCAGCGGAGCCGCACGGTCTACACGATCACCGACGAGGGGCGTGACGCGCTCACCGAGTGGATGTCGAGCGTGCCCCAGCCTCCGACACTCGAAGCCGAAGCCCTGCTCCGGTTGCTGTTCGCCGAGAACGGCACGATCGACGATCTGCTGGCAGCGCTCGAGGAAATGGCCGAAGATGCCGCCCGCATGTACGAGCAGGTCGCCACGATCAACACCGGCTACCTCGACGGCGAGCATCCATTCCCGCAGCGGACCCACCTGTCCGTGCTCTTCGCCACCTTCCAACTGGAACTCTTCGACCTGATGATCAGGTGGGTGGACTTCGCCAAGGCCGAGATCGACACCTGGCCCACCACCGAGGGGCTCGGCATGACCGACGGCACCGTCGCCATCCTCGACAACATCAAACGACGTCGTTCCGTGCTCGACGCACCGACGGGCGCTGGCGCGACGCCTACGGGGCGGGAGCGGGACCGAGCCTGACGAGATCGACGGCGGCATCGAGGGTCCGAGTCAGGCCCTCGAGGCGCTGCACCTCGAACTCTGCTTGCCCGAGCGCCTGTTCCAGTCGGTGCCGTGTTCGGTCCGCAGCCTTGGCCTCGGAGGGGTACAGGGCCCGGTCGTGGCGTCGGAGGGCCGCTTGCGAGGCCCCGACGAGACGGGCCGCCGTGTCGGCGGCACCCGCATCGCACATCCACGTCGCCAGGCAGCTGAGCAGCTCGGGCTCGAGGTGGTGATTGTCGAGTTGCTGCATGAGCAGGTACGTCTCGAGGAAGCCATCGCGGGCAGCATCGAGGTGGCCGAGGTCCAGCCGACACGCCGCAAGGTTGAACACCTCGGTCAACAGCAGGTGGTCGGCGCCGGCTTCGCCGAAGAGCCGACTTGACTCGACGAAGAGGTCGACCGCTTCGGCGGGCCGGTCCTGCATCTCGCGCAGACTGGCCAGCATGTGGGGTGCGAACCCGGCGTGAAAGCGGTCGTCGAGGCGTTCTCCGAGCGCTGCGAGCGCAGCAGCGTCGGCCTCAACGCTGGCCGCGTCCTCGTCGCGGAGTCCCAGGCGGCACCGCGCCGTGAGCGCCCGGGCGAGGAGATCGTCCGAACCGGTTGCTTCAGCGATCGAGAACAGCTCGCTGCAATGATCGTCCGCCGAGTCCTGACCCTTCAGGAATGCTTCGACGTAGGCGACCTCGTGGAGCTGGAATCGTCGCGCAGGGTCGCGGAGTTCCGCCTCTCGACTGAGGAGCCCGGCGAGCTGGGTCTCGGCTTCGACGGCATGATCGGACTCGATCAGCGGGACGAAGAAGCCACAGAGGATCGCCGTGGCCCCGTCGGCGTCGCCGGCCTCGATCGCAGCGGCAATCGTGTCGAGCAGGTCGTGCGCCCGTGCCTGGGTTGCTCGAATGAGCGAGGCGCGGCTGGCCGTTCGGAGGGTCAACCGGGCGGTGTCCGCCTCCGCAGTGAGTCGTTCGAGTTCGCCCCCCTCACCCATGCGGTTGACCCTATTCGTTCCGACATCGGCGAGATCCGAACCGCTGGCGTCGGTTCTGGGGGCCGGGCGTCAACCGCTCGGTGTCGTTTCGGTGATGAAGGACCTGAGCGCCGTCGCGAAGGCGGTGGGCTGTTCGATGAAGGGGTAGTGACCGCTGTCGGGGATGACGACGAGCCGTGCGTCGGCGATGAGATCGCACACCAGGTCCGGTGCGTCGCGCACGATGAAGTCGTGGTCGCCGTGCACGACCAGGGTCGGGCAGTCGATGCTTCCCAACTCGTGTTGGATGGCGATGTTCCTCTTGATGGCCTGTGCGGGCCCCGAAATCTGCACCATGTTGCGCGCCGTGACCTCGTCGAAGGCGACGATGCGGAAGTACTCCTCGCGTGCTGCAGCGACGTGGGGGTGCTTGGCGACGTAGTACATCGCCAACAGCCCGCCCCACGAGTGCCCGATGATGTTGATCCGGTCGAGGCACCACCCCGTGCGCAGTTCGTCGAGGTCCGACACCAGAGGCCTTGGGCTCTGTGAGGCCGAGGATTGCGTCGATGGAGCATGGCCAGCTTGGCGCTTGAGGGCCGGGGAGGGAGTCGAACCCTCCGTCATCGACCAACCCGGTCGGCCCTCAACCGCCAACCGATCTGCTTCTGTCATCAGTATCAGCCCACGGGATCGCGGCGACAACGGCCGAACGTCACCGAGATGAAGGAGACGTCACCGAGATGAAGGAAGGGCTGACTGGCGACACGTCATGATCAAGGCAATCCAGTTCCTCGTCCTCGGGCACAGGTGCTCGGCGACGGCATCTCCGTCGTGACCCGACGATCACTGCCGGTGGTTCCGGGGTCTTCCGACTCTGGCCGCCGGTGGATCGTCGGGTTCACCTGGACGTATGTCGACTGATCAGGCCGTCGTGATCGCGGTGGCCAGTCCACCCGGGCGGGAGGGGCACCATGGGGCCGGCCCACCCGCCCGAGAAGGCCCCGACTGACCTCCACGGCCTCTGGATGACCGGCGACCCAGCCGTGGATGCCTCGGCCGATGCGCCGCGTCCCAGGTCGGGGCGTCGTGGAGCAATCGATGTCGCCCGCGTCGGCGCACTCGTGATGGTGGTGATCGGTCACCTCGGACTCGCCGTCATCGATCGCGGCCCTGACGGAGCGCTCCGAGGCGCCAACGTGCTTGCGCTGCATCCGGGTCTCGCATGGCTGGCGATGTTGGCGCCGATGCCGGTGTTCTTCGCGGCGGCCGGTTGGGCGAACGCGACGGCGACGCCACGATCGGCGGCGCCTCGGCTGGGCAGGCTCGTCGGTCTCAGCGCAGTTGTCGTGGTCCTGTGGTCGGTGTCCAGTGTCGGCGAGCTCCTCGTGCGAGGCGGCGGGGGCGTCGTCGCCGATGGTGGGCGACTCGCAACCCAGCCGCTGTGGTTCCTCGCCGTGTACGTGCCGTTTGCCGCGCTCGGTTCCACGATCGCCGGCCTGGCGGAGCGACCGCTCTTGGCTCTCGGTGGCTGCGTTGCGGGATTGGTGGTGCTCGACGTCGTGCGGTTCGGATTCGGGGCGCCGGAGTTGGTCGGTTGGCCAGGCTTCTTCCTGGCATGGGGAGTGGCCTGGTTGCTCGGGGCGTGGTGGCGGCTGCGCTGGCAGACCGGCTGGACCCACGAGCGGCGGACGGGCGCACTCCTGGCGGTGGCCGGATCAGCCGTCGCATGCGGTCTCGTGATCTTCGCCGGTTACGACCCGTCATTGATCGATGCTGTCGAAGGCCAGCGGTCGAACACGACTCCGCCGGGACTCTTCACCGCCGTGGCCGGCGTGGTGCAGGTCGGATTCCTGATGATGATCGCGGATTGGCTCGATCGTGTTGCCGCGCGAGCGCGTGGGGTCTTCGACCGCGCAGGTGAGGCCTCGGTCGCGGTGTACGTGTGGCATCTCACGTCGTTGGCGCTCTGTGCGGCGGTGATCGCAGCCGGCCTCTGGGCGCCGCCTCGGTTCTCGACCGGGTGGTGGCTCACGCGGCCGCTGTGGATCGCAGCGGTACTCGGTGTCACCGGTCTGCTGGCGGGGGCTACCGCGCTCGGGCGCCGGCGATCACACGACGAGATCGTGCCGCGCTCACCTTCGACGGCACGGATCGCCATCGGTCTGGTCGCCGCAACCGTCGGCGCCGGAGTCGTCGGCCTCCTCGGGCCGCGCACCCTGCCGTCAGCGACGCTCGCCGCCGTTGCGTTCCTGACCGGTTGGTGGTGCCTCCGAACTCCGAACGCTCCCCGGAACCCTTCATGATGTCCGCCTGTCGTCTGCCCGGGTACCGGTCCCGAGAACCGGCCGGCCCAGGGCTCGAATCGTTCAGCGGGGGAGCGCGTCGGCTACCTGTTCGGCCCGTGCCCGACTCCCTGCGGCATCGACGTGCACCGGGTCGAAGAACCACTCCAAGTGCGCTTCTGCCAGCGAGTACCAGTCGATGACGGCGAGGTCAGGGTCGGTCGCGGCACGTTGGGCCAGGGTGGCGTTGAACCTCGATGTCGCCCCGACGAAGTCGAACGCGAACGCTGGATCCCGGTGGTAGTCCAGGTTCACCCACCAGACGCGGGCGCCAGGGGTCGTGGCGGCGAGCATCGACTCGATCAGTTGCGCGGCGACACCCGGATCGCCCGCACCGAAGATCAGGTCGTTCGAACCGAGTGCGATCACCCAGCAGTCCGCCTCGCCCCAGGTCGCCCGGACTTGCTGCGCCGCGATGACGCCACTGAACGGGGCGCGCACGGAGGCCGGGATTCGACGGCTGTGTTGTGCATCGATCAGGTGGACGAATCCCGCTCGATCGAGTGCCTCTCGGAGGTACCACCGTGCGTTGTCGGTCAGCGAGTCACCGATCACGATCACGCGGCGGCAGCTGGCATCGTTCGGCGCGGGACCGATGCGGATCTGGTGGCCTCGTGTCGCCGAGGCAGTGGCATGAGCAGGCGAGACGATGCCGGCGCCGGCGGCCCGTGCGGGTTCCATCGACGTGATACCGGCGACCGCAGCGACGAACACCGTGACGAGAACGACACCGGCAGCCGCCCACCGGGCTGATCCTCGTCGGAGCGTCGCCACGCCGCCGATGCTATTGCGCCGGCGCGTCTGGGGGGATCGGTGGAAAAGCGTACGAGCGAATAGAGTCGACGAGCACATGGTCGACCTGAGCGACATGCAGCGGACACGTGTCCGGGGCGGCCCGTTTTCCCACGCCCTCGCAGCGGTCGTGCTGGCGTTCGCACTGGTCGTCGGGCTGTCGGCCGGTCGGCCGGACGGACGCGTCGAGGGCATCGTCATCGGCAAGGACATCGACCTGTCCACGCCCGGTCCGCTCGGACCGGTGACCGTCTTCGGTGACTCCGTGCTCCTGGGTGCTGGACTGTGGGATCCGACCCTGCCGGACCACCTCCACGCCCTCGGGTGGGGTCCGATCCGTTTCCGCGCCGGAGTCGGATACAAGGCCGGTCCGACCACCGACAGCACCTCGGCGGGCTGGTGGATCGACACCTGGAGGCGTCAAGGCTGGGATGCGCCGAACGTCATCGTGAACCTCGGAGCCAACGACTCCGGGATCTGTCTCACCGATGTCACGTGTGCACGCAGGCGGATCCTCGACGTCGTTGCCACGATCGGTGCCGGTCACCGGATCTGGTGGCCGATGATCACGCAGCGCAGCGGAAGCGAGGCAACGGCTGACGCCTGGAACACGGCGCTTGCGCAGATCGCCGGCGAACGTTCCGACTTCTTCACCTGGAACTGGCCGGCGGAGATGGCGAGTGGCGGCTACCGCAGCACCGACAACATCCACCTCGACGCGGACGGCTACCGCCGACGGTCGGCGCGGATGGCGACGGAGTTCACCAGCCAACTCGCTCGTGCCGACCGGGTGGGTGGCGACGTGGCCCTGCCGGCGCCGACAGCAGAACCAAGCACGTTCGTACCGATCACACCGGTACGAGTGGTCGACACCCGGCGCGATGCGCCGGGTCGACGCACGGCCGACTCGACGTTCGCCGTGTCGTTCGGCGCCCGGCTGCCGCGGGGTGCGACGGCGGTGGCGTTCAACCTCACCGCTGCAGGACCGACCGCTGACGGATACCTGGCAGTCGGCCCGTGTGGGGCCTCGACGAACAGCTCGACCGTCAACTTCACCGCTGGTGTCTCGAGGGGAGCGATGACGGTGACCCCGGTCGACGCGAACGGTTCCGTGTGCGTGTCGAACCGTGGCGACACCGACGTGATCGTCGACCTCCAGGGAGCGTTCGTCGGCGGTCCGGACGGCACCGGGTTCGTCCCGCTCGCGCTGAACCGACGGCTCGTCGACACCCGCGCAACCGGCCGGTCGGCCGAACTGGTCGTGTCGATGCCGTCCGGCGCGGCTGCCGTCGCGCTGAACCTCACCGTGGTGAACGCGGCCGAACCCGGATGGCTGCGAGCTGCACCCTGTGGCGCGACCACCGGCGTCTCGAACGTCAACTACGGCGTCGACGAAGCGGTCGCCGGCTCGGCGTTCGTGACGACGTCGGACCAGGGCACCGTCTGTGTGCAGACGAGCAGTTCAGCCGACGTCATCGTCGATCTCACCGGCACCTTCGGTGACGGAGGACTGTCGCTCGTTCCCGTCGTGCCCACGCGGCTGCTCGACACGCGCAACGCAATCGGCGGGTGGGCCCCGATCCACGGATCCGAGCAGACGCTCGACGTCCGGGCGGCTCCCGATGGCGCTGCAGCGGTGACGGGAACGATCACGACGGTCGGGCCCGTCAGCGGCGGGTACCTGGTGGCGTTCGGGTGCGGTCCGATGCCCCCCACCTCGTCGGTGAATGCGGTTGCAGGGCAGACCCTTGCGAACTCGGTCACCACCGGCGTCTCGGCAGCAGGGCGGTTGTGTGTGCATGCAGATCGGACCACCCAGACGTTGTTCGACGTGACGGGATGGTGGGTGCGATGAACGTCCAGCCGAACACGGCCCGCCGCGTCGGCCTCACCGTCATCGGTGCGCTGCTCGTGGCGGCGGCGACCGTCACTCCCGATGTCGCGGAGGTCGCGGATGCGGCTCCGCCCGAGCATCGGGTGACGCTGTTCAGCGACTCGGTCGGTCTCGGCGCCGCGGGAGCGCTCCCGAAGGCCTTTCCGGCCGACTGGCAGGTGAACACGATCGGGACACCGGCCTACATGGTCGAGCAACTCCGAGATCGCCACGTCGTTCCCACCTTGGCGACGAACCGTTCCATCATCGGCGATCACGTCGTGATCGGCAGCGGGTACAACTACCCGCACTGGGATCCGGCCCGCTTCGATCGGTCGATCGACTCGATGATCGAGACCCTGACCGCTGCGGGCGTGAAGCACGTCTACTGGGTGACGCTGCGCGAGGTGAAGCCACAATACGTCTCGGCCTCGGCGTGGCAGGGCGGCCTCGAGTACCTCTGGTACTTCCCGACCGTCAACCAGCATCTGGAGCGGGCGGCCCAACGACATCCCAATCTCACCCTGGTCGACTGGGCAGCCGCCGCCGACCAACCTGGCCTGACATATGACGCGATCCACCTGAACCCGACCGGCGCGGCGCTCTACAGCAGCCTGATCGCGAACGCAGTCATGAACAACGAGACCCGGCTGGACAACGGAGTGGTCACCCGGGTCCACGTTGCGGACGGCACATCGACCCGCGCCGTAGCGGTGAACCTGACGGCGACGGGAACGCGCACGGTCGGCTGGTTCGCTGCCTACCCGTGCGACGGCCCTCGTCCGCAGGTGAGCAACCTGAACCATGTTCGTGATCACACCGTGGCTGCGGCAGCGGTCATTCCCGTCGGACCCAGCGGTGACATCTGTGTCCACAACGACACCTCCGCCCAGGTGATCGTCGATCTGTTCGGACGTTTCGACGATTCGGTGAACGTCGTCGACGCCGATCCGGTGCGGCTCCACGACAGCAGACCGTCCGGCGTCCGGCAGGCGGCATACACCGAACTGCGCCTCCGCGTCGGAGCGCGCGGAGCTGGCGGCGCAGTCGCACTCAACGTCACCGCGCTCGAGGCCGACGCTCCGGGTTTCGTCACGGTCCATGCCTGTGGCACGAGCGGTCTCGAGACGTCGAACGTGAACGTCACCGAGGGATCGGTCACGCCGAACCTGGTGATGGCGACGCCCGATCCGCAAGGCGACATCTGCATCACCGCCTCGACAGCGGTGCATCTCATCGTGGACCGGTTCGTGTCGTTCGGTGTCGACGCATCGATCGACGTGCCACCCGCGAGACGAGTGGTCGACACCCGTTCCGATGGCTCGGTCCGCGCGGCCGGCCGGGTCGTCCGCGTTCGCGCCGTCCCCGCACGATCGGGAGCAGCGAATGGCGGCGTCTTCATGAACGTCACGCTCGTCGACGCAGACGGGGAGGGCTACGGCACGGTGTACCCCTGCGCCGAGGGTCGACCCGACACGTCGAACGTCAACGTCGCGTCGGGCCAGACGATCGCCAACTTCGCCGTGGTGCGTCCCGACGTCAACGGTGAGATCTGCGTGTACTCATCGGTGGCGGCCGACGTCCTCGTCGATGTTCTCGGATCGGCCGGGCCCGGCTTCCAGGGGATACGACCCCAGCGGTTGGTCGACTCGAGGAGTCGTCTCGGTACCACCTGACCACCCGCCGGCGCGGCTCTCCGGGACGTCGCCGCGCCACGTACGGTCGTGTCATGCGAATCTGGCGACTCCAGCAACTCGGCGAACCCATCGACCAGCTCCGGCTGGTGGATGAGGATGCCCCGGTGCCGCGGGCCGGCGAAGTGCTGGTGGACGTCGAGGCCGTCGGTCTCGCCTTCCCGGACGTCCTCCAATGCCGCGGTCAGTACCAGGTGAGGACCGGTCCGGGATTCACGCCGGGCGGCGAGCTCGCCGGAACGATCCGCGAACTCGGCGACGGCGTCACCGGGCTCGACGTCGGTCAGCGCGTGGTGTTCCTCGGTGGTGGTGGCCTCGCGGAGCAGGTGACCCATCCCGCGCAGGCCGTCTTCGCCGTCCCCGACGGCGTGTCCGCGGCCACCGCGGCCGCCATCCCCATCAACTACTGCACCACGCTCTACGCGTTGCACGACCGCGGCAAGCTGCAAGCGGGGGAATCGGTGCTGATCACCGGCGCTGCGGGCGGAACCGGGACGGCCGCCATCCAGCTCGCACGGGCTGCCGGTGCCCGAACGATCGCGATTGCGGGCGGCGAGGAGAAGTGCGCGCTTGCGCGCGGCGTCGGCGCCGATGTGGTGATCGATCATCAGCTGAACCCCGACTGGGTCGATCTGGTGCGCGAAGCCAGCGGTGGCGGAGTCGACGTCGCGTACGACCCGGTCGGTGGTGACACGTTCCACCAGGTGCGTCGCTGCATGGGGTGGGACGGTCGGCTGCTCGTGATCGGTTTCGTCGCCGGAATCCCCGAGGTGGCCACCAATCACGCGCTGCTGAAGAGCTACTCGATCGTCGGCGTTCACTGGGGCGCGTCCCTGGCGCGGTTCCCCGAATCGCTCCGCGAGCAGATGACGACGCTGCTCGACATGGCCACCACGGGCGCGGTCGACCCTCCCCTGTATCCGCCCTACGCCTTCGACGACGCAGCCACAGCGCTCCAGGATCTCGCCGAACGACGCACCTACGGCAAGGTCGTCGTCACGCTGTGACCTGCTCCGCGGGCGTCACGAGGTCGACCACGACGGCTGCGTGGTCGCTCGCCCACACGGCGGTGCCGTCGACGTCGACGGGGTCGGCCCCCACGATCTGCGCGCTGATCGGGTTGCCGGTCGGCTTCGGACGCGGCCACGACACCATCACGTAGTCGATGCGTCGCTCGGGCCACGCGCTGTCGGCCGTGTACGGGTTGGTGCGCAGCCAGGTTGCTCCCGGACCGACGCCACACTGCTCCCACGCGTCCGACATCACGATTCCCGGGTGTCCGTCTCGACGGCCGGTGAGCAGTCTGATCTCGTCGCTGTCGGGCAGTGCGTTCAGGTCGCCGCCCAGCACGACCGGAAGGTCGGTCGTGGCGTCACCGCGCCACTCCGCGGCGAGCTCGAGGAGTCGCGCCGTCTGCTGCTGGCGGGTGAGTGATTCGTCGAAGCGGTGATCGAGGTGCGTCGAGGCGACCGGCCACGGGCCCCATGGCGTGTCGACCGAGGCGGCGACGATGCGACGGTGGCCGCGGGTTCCGTCGCGTCGTGGAAGGGCTTCGTCGGCGATCAGCGTCGACGGCCAGCGCGACAGCACGGCATTGGCGAACCCGACCGACTCGCGACCGATCCCGTGGCTGCGCACCGAGTGGTACTCCAGCTCTGCGGCGATGATCGCCGCGAGGTCGCGGTCGGCCTCGACCCAGACCTCCTGCAGGCACACGATGTCGGGCGAGACGGCTCGGATCGTGTCGACGATCACCTGCTGGCGTTGCTCCCATGGCCCGAATCGCCACCACAGGTTCCAGGTCATGACGCGCACCCGACCATCGTGGTCCACGATCCCTCGCGATGCCGTGTCGGCCGTGTCGGCCGTGTCGGCCGTGACGCTGGTCGCTGTCAGCCGTGGATCGACGGTGTGCGGTCGGCCCAGGGTGCGGCCGCCTCGAGCTGGCCCGCGACGCGGAGCAGGAGCGCCTCATCGTCGATCGGACCCGCGAACTGCACGCCGACGGGCAGGTCGTCGATGCTCCAGTGCAGCGGCAACGAGATCGCCGGTTGCCCGCTCACGTTGAACTGCGCGGTGAACTGCAGGATGCTGGTGAGTCGCTCGGTGCCGAGTTCAGGGTCGCTCAGCCAGCCGATCGGTGGGGGTGGCACCGCGATCACCGGGCTGACGAGCAGGTCGAAGTCGTCCCACCAGGCCTGCAGCCGGCGCGACCATGCGTGAGTCCAGTTGATCGACTGGACGTAGTCGGTCGCCGAGATCGCTCGGCCGATCGAGGCCAACGCCCAGTTGTCCGGTTCGACATCGGATTCCTCGACCGGCCGACCGATCGTGTCGCTGATCGTCTCGAAGTCGATCGCTGTCGCCACGGCGACGATCGTGACGAAGTGGCGTGAGAAGCGGTCGTCGAAGAAGCACTCGGGTTGGGCGATCTCGACGTCGTGACCCAGACCCTCGAGAAGCACTCCAGCGTGCTCGACCGCCGCAACACACTCAGGGTCGGTCGTGACGCCTCGGTGGTCCGGGGCCAAGCCGATCCGCAGCCGCCCGGGGTCGGCGCCCACCTCGGCGGTGAACGGGCGTGCCGGCGCTTGTGCGCAGTACGGATCGCCGGTGCGACGACCGCTCATCACGTCGAGCATCGCGGCGGTGTCGCGGACCGATCGTGACACCACGCCGTCAGTGGTCGCACCCGCCCACCCCTCCCCGAGCGACGGGCCGTGGGTGATCCGGCCGCGGCTCGGCTTGAGGCCGACCAGTCCGCATTCGCTTGCGGGAACCCGGATCGAGCCGCCGCCGTCGCCGGCGTGGGCCATCGGCACCATCCCGGCGGCCACAGCTGCAGCGGAGCCACCCGACGATCCACCCGTCGAGTGATCGGGATTCCACGGATTCCTGCTCGGTCCGAAGGCCACCGGTTCGGTCGTGATCGTGCTGCCGAGTTCCGGGGTGTTGGTGCGTCCGAGGGTGATCAGTCCTGCCCCGCGGATCGCCTCGTAGAGGTACGAATCGACCTGGGCCCGAGCGCCCGCTTGCTTCATCGCCCGGTTGCCGAGCGTGTGCGGTTCGCCGGCGATCTCGCAGCCCAGATCCTTGACGAGAAAGGGCACACCGCGGAATGGCCCGTCGGGGATCGGTCCAGCGGCCTCGCGGCGTGCCGCCTCGAACCGTTCGTGGATCACGGTGTTGAGCGTCGGATCGAGGCGCTGGATGCGTTCGATCGCCGCGTCGACGAGCTCGACCGGTGACGCCTGCCCGTCACGGACCAACGACGCCAGTTCGGTGGCGTCCGGCAGCGGTGGGGTCGGTGGTGAGGCGCTCGACGTCACGTTGTCTGGACGATCAGCACCGAGCAGTCGGCGTGATGGGCACAGCGGCTCGACACGCTGCCGAGCAGGAAGCGACGAGCACCGTGCATGCCGCGGTTGCCGATCACCAGCAGGTCGGCATGCACCTCCTCGCACAGCGACAGCAATGCGTCGGCGGGATCGCCGCCGAGTGCGTGCGGGGTCGCCTCTGCGCCGAGTTCCGTGGCGATCGCGACCGCCGACTCGAGTGCGGTTCGTGTTGTCTGTTCGCTGGCCTCACCCCACTCGTTGGAGGCGACGACCATGTCGGGGGCGACGAGGACCGGGATGCGTGGAGCGACCATCGCCACGTGCAGGTGCGCGCCGGTCAGAGCTGCCAACGTTGCGGCGTGCGTCACTGCCTTCTCGGCGCTGGCCGAGCCGTCGGTGCCGACCACGATCGTTGCGTACATGCGACCTCCCCATCGAGAACTCGTCGAACCGTAGCAAGCCGACGCCGTTCGGTCAGGGGTCGACCGGTGGTGGCGCGGTGAGGACGTCGCGAACCGCGTCGGCCAGGAGGCCCGCCCCGGCAGCGCTGTTGACGACGGAGTAGTGGTTCAGGCCCGCGCCTTCGATCCATCGGTGCTGCGGGTAACGGACTCGTTCGGACTCGGTGATCGAGGGGGGAGGTGAGCCCAGCATCCCGAATTCGGCACGGACGATCGTGACGGGGGCCTCGTGTCGATCGAGCAGAGTCCGCACCTCGTCGTCGGTGAGGAGCTCGCGACCGTCCTGGCGTACGGCCTCCTCGCTCACGGCGACACGGAACCCGTCTTCGACCTCGACGAGTTCGGTGAGCAGATTGCGCTCGAGATCCGGGCCGATGCCGTGCCCGAATGCCGGGTGGGCGGCCCACATCGCGTGGTACGACACCCGGTCGGGCCAGATCGTGCTGATCCGGCGGAGGTCCTGGCCGATGGTGTCGTCGAGCACCAGGTCGAGGTCGACGTCGGGCCCGCTCGGGCAGGGCAGCGGCGGGCCGCCGTCGACGAGCACGATGTCGCGGACGAGATCGGGATGGCGCTGCGCGACCATCAGGGCCACGACGGCTCCCATCGCGTGACCGAGGACGAACGCAGGGCCGTCGAGTTGTTCGATGACCGCGGCGACGTCGTCCGCGTGGCGGCGGATTCCGTACGGTCCGGCGGTCTCCAGGCTCTGCCCCCGGCCACGGAGGTCGAGGGCCACGATCTGCGCCCCACCTGCGAGGTGGTGGGCGAACGGGTCCCACGTCCAGGCGTTCGAAGCGATCCCGTGGACGGCGACGATGGTCGGTGCGCCGAGCAGGCCGGGCCATCGCAACGCCGCAAGTCTGCCGGCGTCGACGGTGTAGTCGAGGAACTCAGGTCGCCGGGCCATTGCTCACCACGTCGGTACTCGCCGTGGTCGCAGCGCGCGCAGCGTCACCGTCCATGTGCCGATCGTACCGCGCCGGCGGCGGCCGTCGTGGCGAGCCGTCAGCGGGGTTCGCGGGGGAGCCCGAGAACCCGTTCGCCGAGGATGTTGCGCATGATGTCCGACGTGCCGCCCATGATCGTGTAGCCGGGCGCATAGACCAGCCCGCGGGTGACGTCGTCCCAGACCATCGCCTCCGCGCCGAACGTGCGAGCGACGAACTCGGCGACGTCGATCTCGTGCTCGGTGCAGAAACACTTGGTCGCTGCGGAGAATCCGCTCGGCGCCTGGCGCAACACCTCGCGGGTCACCAGGATGCGGCCGATTCGATACCCGGTCTCGAGCCGGGCGATCTCGTCACGCACCCGAGGATCACTGCGGTCGGCCCGTTCGACGGCGAGTTCGTACAGTGCCCGGTTCGACACGAGTCGGTCGATGCCGCCGCGCTCGTGCTCGAGTTGGGCCATCGTCTGCTTGAAGGCGTTGCCCTCGACGCCGACGAGGTTGGCCACCGGGACGCGGACATCGGTGAAGAAGACCTCGCAGAAGTGGCGGTTGGTCGTCATGTCGGTGATCGGACGGATCTCGATGCCGGGGGTGTCCATCGGGACGATGATCTCGCTGATCCCGCGGTGTGGAGGGCCCTCGGCGTCGGTTCGGCAGATCAAGTAGCAGTAGTCGGCGAGTTCACCGAAGCTCGTCCAGATCTTCTGGCCGTTGATCACGAAGTCGTCGCCGTCGCGCACCGCGCTCGTGACGAGTGAGGCGAGGTCGGATCCGGAGTTCGGCTCCGACATGCCGATGCACCACGTGGTCTCGCCGGAGAGGATCCCGGGAAGGAACTCGGCCTGCTGGTCGGCGGTGCCGTAGTTGATCAGGGTGGGCCCCATCTGACGGTCGGCGAACCACATCGCCGCGATCGGAGCCCCTGCGGCGATCAGTTCCTCGCCGATGATCAGCCGGTTGATGGCGGGCTGGCCGCCACCGCCGAACTCGACCGGCCAGGTCATGCCGATCCATCCGTGTGCCGCCATCTCCTTGGCGAAGTCCTTGGAGAAGCCGTTGATCCACGAGTCGTTGTGGCGGCCGTGCCGCTCCACCGCCTCGGCAGCGACCTTGCGGGCTTGGTCTCTGAGGGCCGTCTGCTCGGGGGTCCAGTCGAAGTCCATCGACGTCGAGCGTAGAGGTTCGGACCGCTGGCGTTCCTGTGGAGCGGCGGGCTCGCGGTTGCTACAGTGCAGACAAGTTGTAGACAAGTCGACCCCAAGCGAGCAGGAACCCCATGAGCGAGATCACCCCGTCCACCATCATCTACACCTTCACCGACGAGGCGCCGGCGCTCGCGACCTACTCACTGCTGCCGATCATCGAGGCGTTCGCCGGGTCGGCAGGGATCGATGTCGAGACCCGCGACATCTCACTCGCCGGGCGGATTCTCGCCAACTTCCCGGAGCGTCTCACGCCTGAGCAGCGTGTCGGCGATGCCCTCGCCGAGCTCGGCGACCTGGCACTGACCCCCGCCGCGAACATCATCAAGCTGCCGAACATCAGCGCGTCGGTGCCGCAGATGAAGGCGGCGATCGCCGAGCTCCAGGCGAAGGGGTACGACGTCCCGGACTACCCGGACGAGCCCTCCGGGACCGAGGAGATCGAGATCAAGGAGCGTTACGGCAAGGTGATGGGGTCGGCTGTCAACCCGGTGCTGCGCCAGGGCAACTCCGACCGGCGTGCCCCGAAGGCCGTGAAGGAGTACGCCAAGTCGCACCCGCACTCGATGGGCGCGTGGTCGCCGGAGTCGAGGACCCACGTCGCAACGATGGGTGCCCACGACTTCCGCTCCAACGAGCAGTCGATCACCGCAGCATCGGACACCACGCTCCGCATCGAGTACGTCGCCGACGACGGCGGCGTCACCGTCCTGAAGGAGTCGGTGCCGGTGCTGGCCGGCGAGGTCGTCGACTCGACCGTGATGGACGTCGCTGCGCTGCGGACGTTCCTCGCCGAGCAGATCGCCGACGCCAAGGATCTGGGGGTGCTCTTCTCGCTGCATCTGAAGGCAACCATGATGAAGGTGTCCGACCCGATCATCTTCGGTCACGCCGTGGAGGTCTACTTCGGTGACGTCTTCGCGAAGCACGGCGACGCGATCGCAGCCGCAGGCGGCGATCCGAACAACGGGTGGGCGAGTGTGCTCGCGGCCGTCGAGTCGATGTCGGCCGATCAGCGCGCCGACATCGAGGCCGACATCGCCGCGGCCTACGCCGCCGGCCCGGACCTCGCCATGGTCGACTCCGACAGGGGCATCACCAACCTGCACGTGCCGAGCGACGTGATCGTCGACGCGTCGATGCCGGCGATGATCCGCACGTCGGGCCAGATGTGGAACGCCGCCGGCGAGCAGCAGGACACCAAGGCCGTCATCCCCGACAGCAGCTACGCCGGCGTGTACCAGGCGGTGATCGACGACTGTCGTGTCAACGGCGCCTACGACCCGGCCACGATGGGGACCGTTCCGAACGTCGGCCTGATGGCCCAGAAGGCCGAGGAGTACGGCAGCCACGACAAGACGTTCGAGGCACCCGGCAACGGCACGATCCGCGTCGTCGATGCCGCAACGGGCGACGCCGTCATGACGCAGACGGTTGCGACCGGTGACATCTTCCGGGCGTGCCAGGTCAAGGACGAGCCGATCCGCGACTGGGTGCGCCTCGCCGTCGAGCGGGCCCGTGCCATGGACGCTCCCGCGGTGTTCTGGCTCGACGCCGACCGGGCACACGATGCGCAGCTGATCGCCAAGGTGAACCAGTACCTGGGCGACCACGACATCAGCGGGCTCGAGATCGAGATCATTGCCCCCGAGGCGGCCACGCAGTTCTCGATCGAGCGGATCCGCCGTGGCGAGGACACGATCTCGGTCACCGGCAACGTGCTTCGCGACTACCTGACCGATCTGTTCCCGATCCTCGAGCTCGGCACGAGCGCCAAGATGCTCTCGATCGTTCCGCTGCTCAACGGTGGTGGCCTCTTCGAGACCGGCGCCGGAGGGTCGGCACCCAAGCACGTTCAGCAGCTCGTCAAGGAGAACTACCTCCGCTGGGACTCGCTGGGCGAGTTCCTCGCGCTCGCCGTGTCGTTCGAGCACCTCGCCAACGTGACCGGCAACGAGCGGGCACGGATCCTCGGCGAGACGCTCGACACGGCGACGGGCCAGCTGCTGGAGAACGGCAAGTCACCGGCGCGTCGGCTCGGCCAGATCGACAACCGCGGCAGCCACTTCTACCTCGCGCTCTACTGGGCGCAGGCACTCGCCGCACAGAGCGCCGACGCCGACCTTGCCGCGATCTTCGCGCCGATCGCCGCCGAGCTGTCGGCGAACGAGCAGACGATCGTCGACGAGTTGCTCGGTGTGCAGGGTCAGCCCGCCGACATCGGCGGCTACTACGCCCCCGACGCCGCCAAGGCGACGTCGGTGATGCGGCCCAGCGCCACCTTCAACGCCGCGATCGACCCTCTCCGCTGACGAAGGTGCGCCGGGGGGTCAGGGTCGGTTCAGGGGGTCGGCGCAACGGTCAGCGGTTGGCGAGGGGGACGTAGTTGCGCTCGCCGGGGCCGTCGTACCACTGGCGCGGTCGCGAGATCTTCTGAGCGGGGTCGTTCAGGAGCTCCTGCCAGTGCGCCAGCCAACCCGACATGCGCGGGATGGCGAACAGCACGGTGAACATGTCGACCGGGAAGCCCATCGCCTGGTAGATCAGGCCGGAGTAGAAGTCGACGTTCGGGTAGAGCTTGCGGTCGACGAAGTACGGGTCCGACAGCGCCGTCTCCTCGAGGGCGAGCGCGATGTCGAGCAACGGGTTCTTGCCGGTCACCTCGAACACGTCGTACGCGGCTTCCTTGATGATCCGGGCACGCGGGTCGTAGTTCTTGTAGACGCGGTGGCCGAAGCCCATCAGCCGTGCCTCGCCGGCCTTGACCGAGTCGACGAACGCGGGCACGTTCTCGATCGAGCCGATCTGGGTGAGCATCCGCACGACCGCCTCGTTGGCGCCACCGTGCAACGGTCCGTAGAGCGCAGCGGCGGCACCGGCTGCCGAGGAATACGGATCGGCATGGCTGGAACCGATCACTCGCATCGCCGTGGTGCCGCAGTTCTGCTCGTGGTCGGCGTGCAGGATGAACAGGACCTCCATCGCGCGTTCGAGCACCGGGTCGACCTCGTAGTCGCCGATCTTCCACATCATGTTGAGGAAATTGGCCGGATAGGAGAGATCGTTGTTCGGGTAGTTGAACGGCAGCCCGACCGAGAAGCGGTAGGCCATCGCCGCAAGGGTCGGAGCCTTGGCGATGAGCCGCAGGATCTGGCGATTGCGCTGGGCAGGATCTTCGATGTCCTTGGAGCCGTCGTAGAACGTGCCGAGCGCGGCGATCGACGAGATGAACATCCCCATCGGATGGGCGTTGTAGTGGAACCCGTCGACGAATCGCTTGCGCATGTTCTCGTGGATGAACGTGTGATTCGTCACGTCGAACACCCAGGAGTTGAGCTGCTCCTTGTCGGGCAGCTCACCGTTCAGCAGCAGATAGGCCACCTCGAGGTAGGTCGAGTGTTCTGCGAGCTGTTCGATCGGGTAGCCGCCGTAGCGGAGGATGCCGGCGTCACCGTCGAGGTAGGTGATCGCCGACTTGCACGACGCCGTCGAGAGGTACGCCGGGTCGTAGCAGTACAGGGTCGGGTCGAGTTCACGCAGCGCCGAGGAGGGAAACACCCCACCCTCGATGGGGACCGTGACGGTCTTGCCGGTTCGGTCGTCGGTGATGGTGATGGTGTCGGGCACGTGGCTTCCTCTCGTGGCGCGAACTCGTTGGCGATGCGGTGGGGGTTCCTCCCCGGCCGCGGCGCCACGTTAGTGCCGACGACCCGGTTCGGACCCAACCGACGGCTCGTTCACCTCGCGTTCACGCAACGCTCAGAGTGGGCTGTTGCCGTGTTTCCGGCCGCCCAGCACCTCTCGCTTGTCCCGGAGGGCCTCGAGTGCGGCGGTGATCTCGATCCTGGTGTCGGCGGGATCGATGACGGCATCGACCAGCCCCCGCTCGGCCGCCACGTACGGGTTCAGGAGGCGCTCGGCGTAGTCGGCTTCGAACGCTGCTCGTTCCTCCGGTGTCGCCCGCCGCTGCAGGATCGCGGCAGCCTGGCCGGCGCCCATCACGGCCAACTCGGCCCACGGCCACGCCAGGCACAGATCGTTGCCCATCGTCTTGGAGTCCATGACGATGTACGCACCGCCGTAGCTCTTGCGCAGGATCACGCAGATGCGCGGCACCGTGGCGCGGGCGTAGGCGTACACGAGCTGCGCGCCGTGGCGGATCATCCCACGCCACTCGAGATCCTTGCCGGGGTAGAACCCGGGCGTGTCGACGAGCGTGACGATCGGCAGGTTGAAGGCATCGCACAGCGCGACGAACCGTGCCGCCTTCTGCGACGCCGGGATGTCGAGGGTGCCGGCAAGCGTGATCGGTTGGTTGGCGACGATGCCGACCGGGGCACCGCCGATGGTGGCGAATGCGGTGACGACGTTGCTCGCCCACCTTGCTCGCAGCTCGGTCATCGACCCGTCGTCGACGATCGCTGCTGCAACCGCACGAACGTCGTAGCTGCCCGTCGACGTCGGGGGGATCAGCGCACCCGCCTCGGGGCATCGACGGTCGATCGGGTCGTCGACGGGGGAGTGCGGGGGTTCGGCGTCGACGTGGTCGGGCAGGTACGACAACAGCTCGATCACGGCGTCGATGGCACTGGCACGATCGGCGACCACCGAGGTCGCCACGCCCGTGTACCGACCGTGGTTCGCGGCGCCCCCGAGTTCGTCGATGCCGATCCCGATGCCGGTGAACTCCTCGACCATCGTCGGGCCGTTGACGAAGGCGTAGCTGTCAGCGGTCATCACGGTCAGGTCGGCGATTCCCAACAACAACGCCGGCCCCGACACGGCGGGGCCGTCGACGATCACGAGGGTCGGGACGACACCCGAGCACGCCACCATCGCGCCGGCCACGAGGCCCCATGCATGGAGCGCCGGTACTCCCTCGTCGATGGCGGCGCCCGACGTCGACAGCACCATCACCAGGGGCAGGCGCTGGGCGAGCGCGATCTCGGCGCCCCGCGCGAGCTGCATCGACGATTCCGTCGTGAGGCGCGTCACCGGGTCGTCGGACGTGAACTCGGCCCACACGACCTGACGACCGTCGAGCTCTCGGATGGTGACGGCGATGTCGCTCGGGGTGTGCGCTGCGATCGGAAAGCCGGTCTCGATCGCCGATGCGTCACTCATCGTCGGCGACAGTACCGGGCAGCGCGGCCCCGGGGTGCACGAGCGGTTCGAGGGGGAGCCGGGTCACCCCGTTCGACCGAACGGAAACGCTGCCGCATCGGGGTGGACGCCGTGCTGCAGGCTCCCCTGCTCGCGGGTGACCTCGCGCAGCGTTTCGAGGGCCGCCATCGTCGGAGCGCTGGCGCTCGGCCGGCGGCGCCGTGCGAAGGCCACCACGCGGCGGGGGAGCTCGGGAACCGTGATGCGATGGAACGATCCCTCGAGCCAGGTGGGCACGGCGGTGGCCGGAACGATGGCCGCACCGAACCCGTCGAAGGCGAGAGAGGCGAGCAGCCGGACGCCGTCGACCTCGGCCTGGGCCCGCAGCGTGATGTCGGCGGTGGCCGCAGCCCGTTCGAGGACTCGGCGCAACGCTGCGCCGGGTGGCGGCAGCAGCAGGGGAACCTCGTCGAGGTCGGCGAGCGGGATCGAGTCGCGCGTCGCGAGGGGATGGCCATCGGCGGCCAGGAGCAGGAGGTCTTCCGCGAAGAGCGGTTCGATGACGAGTTCGGGTTCGTCGACGGGCAGATGCACGATCGCTGCGTTGAGCTGACCGGTGAGGACGTTGGGGATCAACGAGGACGTCGCACCTTCCTGCACGATGACGCGCACCTGCGGGTGCTGATCGCTCAGCTGGGTGAGGAACTTCGGGATCAGCCAGCGCGCCGTGGTGCCGATGACGCCGATGCGGGTCTGGCCGGAGACCGTGGTGTGCCGGCTCGACATGTCGGCGGCGATGTCGTCGAGCTCGTTGAGGATCCGCCGTGCTCGCTCGACGACCCGGACGCCGTCCTCGGTGAGGCCGCCCTGGGAGCGGTCGACGAGCGTGACGCCGAGTTCCTTCTCGAGGCGGGCGATGTGGCTCGAGACGTTGGACTGCACGGTGTAGAGGGAGCGGGCAGCGGCGGAGAAGGTGCCGTGGTCTGCGATCGCGACCAGGGTGGCGAGCTGCCGGACATCCATCGCTCGGAACGATAACGGATATCTCTTTGTTCTACTTGCGTGATCACTTGCTCACGTGCATACTTTCACAAGCAGATCGCAGTGCGAACACCCCCCATGTTCCACTCGAAGGGAAGTCCACCATCCGGTTCCCCCAACCGGAGGACATTCCCAGGTTGAGAGACCCGGATCCCCCATCCGGGTCTTTCCCGTTTTCCGGGTCCGGTTTCCCGGGGGACGTAGCCTGATCCGGTGACCCTCTCTCCGCCCACCCCGGCATCCGTCTCGGGCAGCTCATCCGGTGCCGCTGCCTTCTTCGACCTCGACCGTACGCTGCTCCGTGGTGCATCCGGCGAGGTGTTCGCCGGAGCCATGCGACTCGCCGGTCTCGTCAGTGCCGACCCCGTGCCGGGTGAGCAGCTCGTCTACCGGCTGTTCAACGCCATCGGCGAGACGTTGCCGTCGATGGCGCTGGCTCGCCAGGCGGTCGGCCTCGCCAAGGGCCGCTCGCAAGCGTCGGTGCGGGCGGCGGCCGAGACGGTCGCCGACGATCTCTGTGCGATGGTGCAGCCCTTCGCCGAGACCGCGTTCGCGGCCCACCGAGCCGCCGGCCGACCGATCGTGCTCGCCACCACGACGCCGTACGACCTGGTGAAGCCGTTCGCCGATCGCCTCGGCCTCGACGACGTCGTCGCGACCAGGTACGGGGTCGCGGCTGACGGAACCTACGACGGAACGCTCGACGGTCCGTTCGTGTGGTCGGCGGGCAAGCTCGCTGCGATCACCGAGTGGGCCGACCGTCACAGCGTCGACCTCCGCGAGAGCTACGCCTACTCCGACAGCGTGTACGACACGCCGATGCTCGCGGCCGTCGGCCACCCCGTGGTGGTCAACCCGGACCCGCGCATGGTGCTCGTTGCCGCCGCTCGCCGCTGGCCGACGCTCAACCTCGACGTCTCACCCGGTGTGCTGAAGGTTCCGGTGATCGGCCTCGAGGTGCAGGAGCTGGCGTTGCGATTCGCCCGCCCAGCTGCGTACCCCTACGCGAGGTTCGACATCGCCGGTGTGGATCACATCCCCGGCATCGGCGCCGCCATCCTGTGCGCGAACCACCGCAGCTACTTCGACGTCGCAGCGATGTCGTTGACCATCGCGAAGAGCGGACGCCCGGCGCGGTTCCTGGGCAAGAAGGAGGTCTTCGATGCCCCGATCGTCGGTCCGATCGCTGCTGCGATGGGTGGGATCCGGGTCGACCGAGGGACCGGATCCGACGAGCCGCTCGACGCAGCCGCCAACGCACTCGCCGGCGGAGAGATGGTGACGATGATGCCCGAAGGCACGATCCCGCGCGGGCCGGCCTTCTTCCGCAAGCCCGTCGGGAGGTGGGGTGCAGCGCGCCTCGCCCAACTCAGCGGAGCGCCGGTCGTGCCCGTGGGGCTCTGGGGGACCGAGAAGGTCTGGCCCCGCTCGAGCCGGGTGCCGAACGTGCTCAATCTCACCTCGCCGCCCACCGTACGGGTCCGTGTCGGTGAACCCGTCGAGTTGAAGGGCCGCTCGCTCGAGGCCGACACGAAGCGAATCATGGCGGCGATCGTTGCACTCCTGCCGGCCGACGCCTACCGCAGACGCACCCCGACGGCCGCTGAACTCGCGCTGACGTATCCGCCCGGACATCGCGGGGATCCCGCACAGGAAGTGGGTCGGAGGCCCGGCAGCGACATTGAGTAGGAAAAGTTTCGCTTCATCGTCATCCGGGTGAGGGGGTGGGTTCGTAGAGATCACATGCCGCTCCGCTGCGGCGTGAACAACACAGCGAACCCTCCAAACAGAACCCTCCAAACAAAGGAACCTCCACATGAAGCGCACACCCACCCGCCTGATCGCATTCGGCGCCGTCGCCGGCCTCGTTGCTCTGAGCGCCTGTGGTTCGGACTCGAACGACAGCTCGGACACGACCACCGCCGCCGAAGAGGCCGAGTCCGTCGTCACCGACGCGATGGCCGAGGAAGAGACCGCGACGTCCGAAGTGGCCGCTGCCGCTGGCGACATCGTCGAGACGGCCATCAACGCCGGCTCGTTCGGCACGCTCGTCGCCGCCGTCCAGGCCGCTGACCTCGTCGAGACCCTCCAGAGCCCCGGGCCGTTCACCGTCCTCGCGCCGACCGACGATGCGTTCGCCGCACTGCCCGACGGCCTCGTCGACTGCCTGCTCCTCCCCGAGAACAAGGAAGCCCTCAGCTCGATCCTCACCTACCACGTGATCTCGGGTGCCGTGATGTCGGGTGACCTCACCGCCGGCGACGTCCCGACCGTCCAGGGCGAGAACGTCACGGTCGACCTGACCGACGGCGTCATGTTCAACAACGCCACGGTCATCCAGGCCGACGTCGAGGCGAGCAACGGTGTCATCCACGCCATCGATGCCGTGATCGTTCCGCCGAGCATCGACGTCGAGGCCTTCCTCGCCAGCTGCCCCGCCTGATCTGATCAGCAACAACTGAGCCAACGCTCCGCAGTGGAGCCGGTCGCCATCGTGGCGGCCGGCTCCACCGTCGCGTACGGTGGCCGCCGTGGCGGCGCCGGACCCGAACTGCGAACTCTGTGAGGCGACGCCGTTCACCGAGTGGTTCCACAGCGACGAGCTGTGCTGGATCGCCGAGTGTGACTCGTGCGGCGTGCCGATGGTGGTCTGGCGCACGCATGATCCAACACCGCCCGACGAGGTCCGCGTGGTACTTCACGACCGTCTGACCGAGGTCGTCACCGCACGATCCGAGGACCCGTTCTGGATCGACGACTCGCTCCGATCGATTCCCGACCACTATCACGCTCACGCTCGCCGCCGACCCGATTGGACCCGATGATGTCTGATGACCTGCCCCGCCCCGAGTCGTTGCTGCCGCACCGACCGCCGTTCCTGTTCGTCGACGAGATGCTGTCGATCGTCCCGGGCACGTCCGCCTCGGGGGTGTGGCGACTGACCGGCGACGAGTTCTTCTTCGCCGGTCACTTCCCCGGACGGCCGACACTGCCGGGCGTGCTGATGTGCGAGGCGATCGCCCAGGTCGGTGCAGCTGCGGTGCTCGCCGACGAACGGTTCGCCGGCAAGCTGCCGCTCTTCGGCGGGTTGGACAACGCCCGGTTCCGTCGGCAGGTGGTTCCGGGGGAGGAACTGATCCTCGAGGTCGAACTCGGCCGCATGTCGGCTCGTGCAGGCAAGGGCTCCGGCCGAGCCAGGGTCGGCGACCAGGTCGCCTGCCAGTGCGATCTCCTCTTCGTCCTCGCCGACGTCTGAGACGCCCCAGGGCCATCATGTCTGGGGTCAGACCCCAGACCTGATGGTCTCAGGCCGGGGGCGCGACGACGACCGTGCCGTTGTGGCCGCCGAAGCCGAAGTTGTTCGAGATCACCGGACCCGGCTCCCACGGGCGGGCATCGCCCATGACCAGGTCGATGTCCATCTCGTCGCCGAGGACCGCGGTGTTCGCCGTCGGAGGGATCAGGCGATGCTCGATCGACAGCAGTGCCGCCGCCGCCTCGAGTGCGCCGGCGGCGCCCAGCGCGTGACCGGTCACGCCCTTGGTCGACACGACCGGGACCTTGCCGGGCCCGAAGACCTCGGTGATCGCCGCGGCCTCAGCGGCGTCGTTGAGCGGGGTCGACGTACCGTGCGCGTTCACCTGCTTCACATCGTCCGGTTCGAGGCCGGACTCGGCCAGGGCGAGACGCATGCACGCGATCGCGCCGACACCGCCCGGCGACGGGGCCGTGATGTGGTGGGCGTCGGCGGTGCTCGCCCCGCCGAGGATCTCGCCGAGGATGGTGGCGCCGCGTTCGACGGCGTGCGACCACTCCTCGAGCACGAGGACGGCGGCGCCCTCGCCGAGGACGAAACCGTCGCGCTCGGCGTCGAACGGACGGCTGACCCCGGAGCTGGTCAACGCGGTCATGTTGCCGAAGCCGGCGAGCGCGGTGGGGGTGGCAGCGGCTTCGCTCCCGCCGGTGGCGACGGCGTCGACGACACCCCAGCGGATCAGGCGTGCTGCGTAGGCAATGGCATGTGAGCCGGCGGCGCACGCGGTGCAGATCGTCTCGTTCGGGCCCTGCAGCCCGTAGCGCATCGAGATCGACGCACCAGACGCATTGGCCATCATCATCGGGACGAGGAACGGTGAGACCCGACGGTCCCCCTTCTCGAGGCGTACCTGCACCTGCTCCTCGATCGTGTGGAGCCCGCCGACGCCGGTCGCGAAGATCGTGCCGAACCGGGCCGGATCGACACCGATGGCGTCGACCCCACCGGATTGTTCGAAGGCTTCGGCTGCGGCGGCGACGGCGAACTGCTCGACGCGGTCGGTGCGGCGCGATTGCTTGGGATTGTCGAAGTACGGGGAGGGGTCCCAGTCGTCGATCGTGATCGACTGACCGCTGGTGACACCGGGACCGAGCAGGCCGTTCCAGAACGCCGTGCGTCCGATGCCGGTCGGCGCAACGACGCCGAGACCTGTGACCGCGACCCGTCGGCCGCCGTTCATCAGACCTTGGCGACGACGATGTCGTACGCCTGCTGCACCGTCTCGACGCCCTCCAGTTCCTCTTCGGGAACGGAGATGTCGAACTCCTCCTCGAGCGCCATCACGAGCTCGACGAGATCGAGGCTGTCGGCGTCGAGGTCGTCACCGAAGTTGGCCTCGGGCACGACGGCGCTCTCCTCGACGGACAGCACCTCGACGGCGCACTTGCGGAAACGGGCGAACAGTACTTGATCCACGGTCTTCTCCTGGTTTGCGAGTGTGTCGAGAGTGTAGGCACACCGGGTCCGGTGCACCGATGATCGGCGCGGCCGACCGGGATGGTCAGTGGCCCATGCCGAGGCCGCCGTCGACCGGGACGACGGCGCCGGTGATGTACGCGGCGTCGGGTGACGCGAGAAACGCCACGACGCCGGCAATCTCGTCGGGTGTCGCCATTCGCTGCAATGGCACCATCGCCGTGAGCTCCGCCAGCCGGTCGTCGCCCAGCGCGGCGGTCATGTCGGTGGCCACCGGGCCGGGCGCCACCACGTTGACGGTGATCGATCGAGATCCGAGTTCTCGCGCCACGGAACGGGCAAAGCCCACCAAGCCGGCTTTGGAGGCTGCATAGTTCGCCTGCCCCGCGGATCCGAGGAGTCCGACCACCGAGGACACGAGCACGATGCGTCCGGACCGTGCCTTGAGCATGCCCCGCGCTGCCCGCTTGACGACTCGGTACGCGGCGGTGAGGTTGGCATCGATCACCGAGGTGAAGTCGTCCTCGCTCATGCGCAGCAGCAGGCCGTCGTGCGTGATCCCGGCGTTGGACACCAGGATCTCGACCGGGCCACCGAAGCGCTCTTCGACCGCCGTGAACGCGGCGTCGACGTCGTCGTTCGACGTGACGTCGCACCGCACGCCGAACAGGCCGTCGGGGGGCGGCGACGAATGGTAGGTGACCGCGACACGATCGCCCATCGACTCGAAGCGACGTGCAACAGCCAGCCCGATGCCACGCGAGCCGCCCGTGACGAGAACGATTCGTCCGGTGTCGGCGTCGGGCTCGTGGATGTCGTCGGTCATGCCGGGCTCCTCCTCAGGTGCTCGTGAGCTCGTTGGTTCCAGCGCACCACGGCGCTCGCAGAGGTCATGCCGGCGCCGAATCCGACGAACAGGATGAGATCACCGTCAGCGACGCGGCCGGCGTCGAGTGCGGCGGCGAGGGCGAGGGGGATCGACGCCGCCGAGGTGTTGCCGGTGTGGTCGAGGACGACCGACGCCCGGTCGAGCCCGATGCCGAGGCGGTCGCACGAGGCCGAGATGATCCGGATGTTGGCCTGGTGCGGGACGACCAGTGCGATGTCGTCGGCGGTGACGCCGGCCTGTGCCATCGAGGCGGTGGCGGACTCCACCATGATTCGCACAGCGCGGCGGAACACCTCCTTGCCCTCCATCTGGAGGAGTCCGCCGACCTCGCAGTACAGCGCATCCTCGGCCGAGCCGTCGGAGCCGAGATCCCATCCGAGCAGTTGGCCGGGCCCGTCGACCGCTTCGATCACGGCGGCGCCGGAGCCGTCGGCGAACAGGATCGCGGTGTTGCGGTCGGTCCAGTCGGTGATCCGAGCGAGCGTGTCGGTGCCGATCAGCAGGATCTTCTCGGCGCCGAGCCCGATGAAGCCGTGCGCGGCGACCAGCCCGTAGACCCATCCCGAGCACGCCGCGTTCAGGTCGAACGCTCCGCAGCTCAGCCCGAGTTCGCGTTGGACGCTCGACGCGCTCGCCGGCACCGCTCGGTCGGGCGTGGTGGTCGCCAGCACCAGGATGTCGATGGCGGCGGGATCGAGGCCCGACATCTCGAGCGCCAGGCGGCCCGACTCGACCGAGAGCCCGACGGTGCTGCCACCGACGTGGCGCTCACGGATCCCCGTGCGCTCGACGATCCATGAGTCGCTGGTGTCCATCGTCTGTTCGAGGTCGTGGTTGGTGACGACCCGTTCGGGCAGCGACGTTCCCCACCCCGAGATCACGGCGCCTCGCACGTCGGTGGGAACCGCCGGCATCAGGTGGGCTCGCTCCGCAGCCACGCGATCGGTTGGCGGGTCGTGACGCGCTCGGTGTCGAGGGCGATGTAGCTCTGGAGGATCCCGGCGAACGGCGAGCGCACCTCGATGTCGCCGACGTGGCCGAGCACGGTTCCGACGTCGATCGTCGACCCCTCGCGCAGCGCGCCGATCGGGGTGAAGATGCCGGCACCGGGACTCACCACCAACCGCTCGACCGCGAACAGGTGCTCACCCTCGAGGTGTGCGGGCGACGATGTGCTGCCCGCACCGACCCACTCGAGCAGCTTGTCGAGGTCCTCGGGGGTCGACACCGAGATCGTGCGGCAGTTCGCGACCGTGCGCTTCGCCATCCCCGTCAGCACCGCACCCGGACCGAGTTCGGCGAAGTCGGTCACCCCGGCGTCGGCGAGGGAGAGCAGGCAGTGTTTCCACCGGACCGGGCTCGACAGCTGCGCCGACAGCAGGCTCGGCCAGTCGGCGGCCCGGTCGTGGGGGAGTCCGTCGACGTTGGCCACCACCGGCACGTCGGTGTCGCGCGGGTCGGCGGCTGCCAGTGCTGCTCGGAGCCGATCTCGCGCTGCGGTCATGAACGGCGTGTGGAACGCGCCGGACACCTGCAGCGGCATCACCTTCTTGGCTCCGAGGTCCTTCGCATGGCGCGCAGCAGCGTCGACCCCGTTGGGCGATCCGGCGATCACCACCTGGCCAGGGGCATTGAAGTTGGCGACCCAGACGTCGGCGTCGGCGCGTCGGCAGGCGACGTCGACCTGGTCGTCGTCGAGTCCCAGGACGGCGGCCATCGTGCCGGGTTGGGCGAGGCCGGCATCGTGCATCGCCGCGCTGCGCTCGATGACCAGGCGGATGCCGTCGTCGAAACCGAGTGCGCCCGTGGCGGTCAGCGCCGTGTACTCGCCGAGACTGTGGCCTGCACAGAAGCTGGGCTCGATGCCGAGCCGCTCGACGGCGTCGAGCACCATCAGGCTCGAGACGAACGTGGTCAGCTGGGCGTTGCGCGTGTCCTTGAGCTCGTCGGCGTCGGCGTCGCAGAGCAGGGAGCCGACGTCACGGGCTGCGATGTCGCTGGCCTCGTCGACGAGTTCCCAGCTCTCGTGGTCACGCCAGGGCAGTCCCATACCGGGGCGTTGCGAGCCCTGGCCGGGGAAGGTGAAAGCGAGCATTGTGCGCAGGCTAGACCTCTGCTTCGTGCCGTACGAGCTACCGCCCGGTAAGCCCGCTAGCCTCGACCGGCGCACCCGCCCCGGTAGCCCAATTGGCAGAGGCAACGGTCTCAAACACCGTCAAGTGTCGGTTCGAGTCCGACCCGGGGCACCGACCGTCACATCTGGGGTTCCGACCTCAGACGCACACCTCGACACACACCTCAGACGCACACCTCAGACGCACACCTCAGATCGAGCGGCCGGTGCCTTCCCAGTACTTGGCTCGGAGTTCGCGCTTGGGGAGCTTGCCGGTGGCGGTGCGGGGGAGGTTGCCGAAGTCGTAGGTGCGTGGTGCCATGTAGCCGGCGAGCTTGTCTCGGCACAGGTTGCGCAGCTCGACCTCGACCGTCGCAGTATCGGCGCCGGGAAGCAGCTCGACGGCGGCCTTGACCTCCTCGCCGAACTCGTCGTTCGGGATGCCGAACACCCCGACGTCGGCCACCTGCGGGTGCGTCATGATCGCCGCTTCGATCTCGGCGGGGTAGATGTTGACGCCACCGGAGATGATCATGTCGATCTTGCGGTCCGAGAGGAAGAGGAACCCGTCCTCGTCGACGTACCCGACGTCGCCGTAGGAGAACACGCCGGGCTCCAGGTGAGCGCCGCTCGTCTTCTCCTCGTCGCCGAGGTACTCGAAGTCGATGCCGAGCAGCGACCGCACGTAGATCTGTCCGATCTCGTTCGGGCCGAGCTGCTCGCCGTTCTCACCGATGATCATCAGTTCGGTGATTGCGGTCGCCGTCCCGACCGTGCCGGGCTTGGCGAGCCACTGCTCGGAGTCGACGAGTGTGCCGACGCCGCCGCCCTCACTGGCGCCGTAGAGCTCGTAGATCGTCGGCCCCCACCATTCGATCATGCGCCGCTTGACCTCGGGCGGGCACGGCGCCGCGGTGTGCAGCACGTACTGCAGGCTCGCCCCGGAGAATCCTGCCCGGACCTCCTCGGGCAGCTTGAGGAGCCGGGTGAAGTGCGTCGGAACGGCGTAGTAGTTCGTCACCTGGTGCTCGTCGATCAGGCGGAGCGTCTCCTCGGGATCCCACTTGCGGCGCAGGATCAACGTCGCACCGAGGATGAACGGCACTCCGCACATCGCCAGTGGGCCGGCGTGGTACAGCGGCGCGTTGCAGAGCACGACGCTGCCCTCACACTCCGGGACCCCGTACAACCCCATCAGCAGTGCGAGCCGGTCCCTGGCCTCCTGGGGATCTCCACCCACGGTCTGCAGGTTCGACTTGACCCCCTTGGGTCGTCCGGTCGTGCCCGAGGTGTAGAACATCGTCGCGCCGGCTGCCTCGTTCCCCGGCTCGTCGGGGGACCCGGCGTCGATCACCTCCTCGAAGTCGGTGAAGCCGTCGATCCGCCCGCCGTAACCGATGCGGATGCCGACACCGGCCTGTTCGGCGGCGGCAACAGCGGTCTCGGCGAACTCGGCGTCGGCGACGAGCGCCGTGGCCCCCGAGTTCTCGAGAACGTACGCGACCTCGTCGACGGAGAAGTGCCAGTTGATCGGAACGAGCACCGTGCCGACACCGCTGCCGGCGCCGAGCGTCTCGATCCACTCGATGCGGTTGTTGCCGAGCACGGCGATCGTGTCGCCGACGGCGAGCCCGAGCCCTCGCAGGCCGCCGACCAGCCGGTTCTGGCGGGTGTTGAACTCCGCCCACGTCAGTGACCGGAACTCGTCCGCAATCGCCAGCTCGTCGCCTCGCTCGGCCACCCGTTGCTGCAGTCCTGCCACCATGTTGCCCCTCGCCGTCTCTCGGTTGATCGCAATCTAGTCCTCGGTGGCGACGCAGTGCCCCGAGTAGATTCGACCGGGTCATGGGCAACTGGCTGGTCGAGCGGAGACTGTCGCAGGTGGCGAGCCGCCTGAAATCGTTGCGTTCCGAGCTGTCGGTGATCGACGAACAGCTGATCCACCTCGGCGACGACGCCGAGGACCAGGCGATCCGGGCACTGGTGTCGGAGACGGCCGGCGCGTCGCACGAAGCACGCGATGCTCGACGCCACGTCGATGCGCTCGCCAAGCACCGGGCCAAGGTCGTCGAGGAGATCACCACGCTCGAGGTTCGTCAGGACGAACTGCTCGACCGCATGTGACGGCCGGGACCGCCGATGTCCGTCGGGGAGCGCCCCGGATGCCATGCTCGGCCGATGGATCCCACGATTGCACGCAAGACCTGGCGCACGCTCGAGCCGGTGCACGGGGCGATCTACTTCGTGGCCGAGGCCCGCGAGGAGTACGGCGCTCTCGGCATCGACGACCGGATGCGTGGCTACTTCGCATCCCGAGCGGCGCCGATGGGTGCCGTTCCGGCCCCGGTGGTGATGGCCACGTTCTTCAATTTCGACCCCGAGCTCGTCCGAACGAGCATGGACGGGGTGTGGTCCCAGGTGACCCCGGATGCGATTCTCGCCGCACGACTCCGGGCCGCGGATCGGATGCTCCGGCGCTTCGCCCCCGAGGCCGTCGAGTCACCGGAGATGGTCGAGGCGGCCGACCTGGCCCGTGCGGCCGCACTGCTGGCGTGCGAGCGTCCCGAGGGTCGACCCCTGTTCGCCGGGCACGTGTCGCTCCCGTGGCCGGACGAACCACACCTGGTGCTGTGGCACGCGCAGACCCTGTTGCGCGAGTTCCGGGGAGACGGTCACGTCGCGGCGCTGACCGTCGAGGGGCTCGACGGTTGTGAGGCGCTCGTCACCCACGCCGCCGCCGGAGACGTCTCGGCCGACATCCTGCGGGCGACGCGACAGCGCAGCGGCGACGACTGGCTCGCCGCCGAGGAACGGCTCCGATCGATCGGATGGCTCGACCCCGATCTCGCGTTCACCGATCTCGGGCGCGAACGTCGTGCATGGATCGAGCAACGCACCGACGAACTCGCCGCCTCCCCGTACGACGCGATCGGTGTCGACGGTTGCGCACGGCTGCGGGAGTTGGTCCGCCCGGTCAGCGTCGCGGTGAGCGCAGCGTTCGGTTGATGGCTGCACCCGACGCGTACACGGTGGCGGCGATCGGCCGGGTGGTGTCGGCGCGAGCCGGCCGCCGGGACGACGACTGGGGCGGTGTCGAGAGTCTCATCCGCCTCGACGGCGACCGTTTCACCCCCGACGCGCTCGCCGGGCTCGACGAGTTCTCCCATGTCGAGGTGATCTTCCTGTTCGACCGGTTCGACGAGGAGCAGGTCACGACCGGTTCCCGACACCCCCGGGGCAACGAAGCCTGGCCTCGCGTCGGGATCTTCGCCCAACGGGCGAGTTCGCGCCCGAACCGGCTCGGTGTCACCACGTGTGAACTCCTCGCGGTCGACGGCCTCGACGTCCGCGTGCGCGGTCTCGATGCGATCGACGGCACGCCGGTGCTCGACATCAAGCCGCACGTTCGCGAGTTCGAGCCTCGCTCGGCGGTCCGTCAACCGGCGTGGATCACCGAGCTGATGGCCGGCTACTGGGGATCCGGCTCGTGACGCCCGGGAGCGGATCTCGCCGGTCACCTGCTAGATAAGAGCCATGCCATTGCGTGTCGTGATCGCCGAGGACGAGGCCATCATCCGCATGGACCTCCGCGAGACCCTGGAAGAAGAGGGCTACGAGGTCATCGGGGAGACCGGTCGTGGGGATCAGGCGGTCGAGCTCGTGCGTGGGCTGCAGCCGGACCTCGCGATCCTCGACATCAAGATGCCCGGGATGGACGGCCTCGAAGCAGCTCGCATCATCAACGGCGAGAAGATCTGCGGTGTGCTGATGCTCACCGCATTCAGCCAGCGTGAGGTGGTCGAGCAGGCCCGCGACGCCGGCGCGCTCGCGTTCCTCGTCAAGCCGTTCCAGAAGAGCGACCTGATTCCGGCGATCGAAGTGGCGATGGGTCGGTTCCGAGAGCTGCGGTCGCTCACCGGTGAGATCGACGCGCTCGGCGAGCAGCTCGAGTCGCGCAAGGTCGTCGATCGCGCCAAGGGCCTGCTGATCGACGAAGCAGGAATGTCCGAGGCCGACGCGTTCTCCTTCATCCAGCGGACGGCGATGACCGAGCGCACCAGGATGCGCGACGTCGCCGACCGGATCCTCGACGGCTCGTTGCGGCCGAGCGCAGACTGAACCGACCACATGGGCCGCTACCTCGTCGTCGACGGCAACTCGCTGACGTACCGTGCGTTCTTCGCGCTCCCGACCGACATGGCCACCGCGAGCGGGCAGGTCACCAACGCGGTGTTCGGGTTCACGTCGATGCTGATCAACGTGCTCAAGGACCACACGCCCGACGGTGTGCTCGTCGCCTTCGACCGTCCCGAGCCGACGTTCCGCCACGAGGCCGAGCCGCTGTACAAGGCGCAGCGCGACGCTGCCCCCGACATCCTCCGCCAGCAGATGGGACTCGTCCGCGAGGTGCTCGACGCCGTCGGCATCACGGCAATCGATCTCGCCGGGTGGGAAGCCGACGACCTGATCGCCACCGTCACCGACAAGCTCGTCGAAGCGGGCAACGACGTGATCATCGTCACCGGCGACCGAGACAGTTACCAGCTCGTGAGCGACCCCGCCGTCAAGGTGCTCTACAACAAGCGCGGCGTCAGCGACTACGCCCTCTACGACGAAGCGGGGATCGAGGAGCGCACCGGCGTGACCCCGGCGCTGTACCCCCAGTACGCCGCGCTGCGCGGCGACAACAGCGACAACCTGCCTGGCGTGCCGGGTGTCGGGGAGAAGACGGCGGCCAAGCTGATCAACACCTATGGCGGCCTCGACGGCATCTTCGCCCACGTCGACGATCAGACGCCGAAGCTGCGCTCGAACCTCGCCGAACACGAGGAGCGGGCGCGCAGGAATCTCGATCTGATGCTGTTGCGTCACGATGCGCCGATCGAGTTCGAGATCGATGCGCTCGAGGTGACGCCGAACGCCGAGGAACTGAAGCGCCTGTTCGACTTCCTGGAGTTCCGCACGCTGGCCGGACGCCTCGACGAGGCACTGTCCGCCATGGGAACGTCGGTCGATCTCGGACCGGTCGAGGAACGCGTCGAGATCGTTGCGGAGGTGACGACCGCAGCATCGGCAGCCGACGCCGCCAGCACGATCTCGTCGCTGCCGACGCTCGACGTCGCTGCCACCTGGGTCGGCGAACCGGGCCGCAGCCCGCTCGCCGGGATCGCCGTGGTGACCGACGCGTCGGTCGCCGACGTGTTGTGGATCCCCGCCGACGTGCTCGCCGACGAGGCCGTGCGGTCGGCGCTCGGTGGGCACGCCGATCTGCACGGACACAACGTGAAACCGCTGATGCGATCGTTGTTGGAGTTCGGCGTCGAGTTGCGTGGCCTCACGCTCGACACGGCAATCGCGGCGTACCTGATCGATCCGGCGGAGGCCCGCTACACGTTGCCCGACCTGATCGAGAAGTACACGAAGTTCGCCCGACCGTCCGACGATGCGGCCGGCAGCGGTCAGCTCGATCTCGACGGGACGTCGCTCGGCGACGCCGAGTTGGCGGCTCGCGACGCGCTCGCCGTGCACGCCCTCGCCGAACCGATCGTGGCCAGCATGGAAGCTCAGGGGATGGCCGAGCTCTATCGCACGATCGAGAACCCGCTCGTGCTGGTCCTGGCGAAGATGGAACACGTCGGCATCGGGGTCGACGTCGACGAACTGCGGGCGCTCGGCACACGGCTGTCCGACGAGGTGACGACCCTGCAGGCACAGCTGCGCGAGGTCGCCGGGCGCGACGATCTCAATCTCAACTCACCCAAGCAGTTGCGTGAGATCCTCTACGACGAACGCGGGTTGTCGCCGGGGAAGAAGACCAAGACCGGGTACTCCACCGACGCCGCGACGCTCGAGAAGATCAAGGACCAGTGGCCCGAGTTCCTCGAGCCACTGCTGCGCTACCGCGAGGTCGAGAAGCTGCGCAGCACGTACGGCGAGGGCCTGCTCGCAGAGGTCGCCGACGACGGGCGGATCCACGCGACGTTCAACCAGACCGTGGCGCGGACCGGACGCCTCTCCTCCGACCAGCCAAACCTGCACAACATCCCCGTGCGCACCGACGAGGGCCGCCAGTTCCGCAAGGCGTTCGTTCCCGCGCCCGGCACCACGCTGCTGGTGGCCGACTACAACCAGATCGAGCTGCGGTGCATCGCCCACCTCGCGAAGGACCCCGGCCTGATCGATGCCTTCACGAGCGGCCAGGACATCCACAATGCAACCGCGGCGCGTGTCTTCGGGGTCGACCCCGCCTCGGTCACGGTCGAGCAGCGGTCGAAGGCGAAGATGGTGTCCTACGGGCTCGCCTACGGCATGGAGGCCTACGGCCTCGGGCAACGGTTGAACATCTCGACCGAGGAGGCCGCCGTGATCCTCGACGCGTACTTCGTGGCGTTCCCGAACGTGAAGAACTACATGGATCGCACGGTGATCGAGGCCCGTGAACGCGGCTACACCGAGACGCTGTTCGGTCGTCGACGTCCGATCCCCGAGCTGATGAACTCGAACTTCCGGGTCCGCCAGGCCGGTGAGCGCCAGGCGATGAACGCAGGCATCCAAGGGCTCGCTGCCGACATCTTCAAGGTCGCGCTGGTCCGCATCGATGCGGCGCTGGTGGCGGGGGAGTACGACAGCCGCATCGTGCTCCAGGTGCACGACGAGGTGATCGTCGAGGTGCCCGAGGACGAACACGATGCCGTCGGCGATCTGGTCGTCGGTCTGATGCACGACGCCGCCGAGCTCGACGTACCGCTCGAGGTGAACGTCTCGTGGGGGGACACGTGGGCATCGGCGAAGGGATGAATCACCGCAGGGGTCAGACCCCAGCCGTTACCGGTCGGGGCGACGGAATGACCAGGAGGCAGACATGACCGATCCACCACCGATCGGATCGATCGTCGACAGCGAGGAGCGCCTCGCCGAGTTGTATCGAGCTCCGAGTGGGCTCGTCGCCGCCAAGAAGATGTCGAGCCTCGACGACGCGAGCGCCGGGTTGATCGCCATGTCGCCGTTCGCGCTCATCGGAACCGTCGGCGCCGACGGGGGCCTCGACGTGTCGCCCCGGGGCGGTCCACCCGGGTTCGTGCGGGTGCTCGACGAGCGTCACGTGGCGATTCCCGACCTGAACGGGAACAACCTGATCGACAGCCTGCGAGCGATCGTGGCGACCGGGCGCGCCGGGCTGCTGGTGGTCGTGCCGGGCAAGGACGAGACGCTCCGGGTCAACGGTGCGGCCTGGCTGACGACCGACGATCGCGTCCTCGACCTGTGGGGCGAGGAGCTGCGCCGCCCGACCACGGCGATCGTCGTGCGGGCCGACGAGGTGTTCATGCACTGTGCCAAGGCATTCCGACGCGGCAAGGTGTGGGATCCCGACAGCTGGGACGACCTGGCCGAGGCGCCCGACGGGATCGACATGCTCAGTGCGCAGGGCCTCATCGACGTCAACGACGACGCCGCCCGGGCGTTCATCGAGCAGAGCTACGCATCGGACCTCGCGCGCGACCAGCCGGATGGCTGAGCGTCGATGACGGCGCGCGACCACTGGTTCGAGGACCTCGCGGACCACATGGGAGCGGCCTACGACCGGTACGCCCACACCAAGGGCACGCTGCAGGAGGTCGACCACGTCGTCGGGGCCCTCGGGTTGGTGCCGGGGGAGCGGGTACTCGACGTCGGCTGCGGCACCGGTCGCCATGCCCTCGAACTCGCCCGTCGGGGCATCGCGGTCCACGGCATCGACATCAGCCAACGGTTCATCGACATCGCCCGATCGGGTAGTTCGAGCGATGAGCGAGACCCGCAGATCCGGGGTGCTCGCTCATCGCTCGCGACCTTCGAGCGGGGCGACGCCCGGTCGATGGGATTCGACGCCGAGTTCGATGCGGTGATCTGTCTCTGTCAGGGCGCGTTCGGGATGATGACCGCCGATGGCGACGACGGTGCGGTCGTCGCCGGCATGGCTCGGGCGCTGCGGCCGGGCGGGCGGCTCGCGCTCAGCGCGTTCAACGCCTACTTCGCGGTGAAGTACCACGACGACGCCGAGTTCGATGCCGACACCGGGGTGTCCCACGAGATCACCGAGATCCGCTCCGAGTCCGGCGAGGCCCGATCCGCCGACCTCTGGACCGGCTGTTACACGCCCCGCGAACTGCGTCTGCTGCTCGGCGCGCACGGGTTCGTCGTCGAGTCGATCGCAAGTGTCGAACCCGGCGCCTACGTCGTCGACCCGCCGACCACCGAGTCCCCCGAGTTCCTCGTCATCGCCCACCGATCCACCTGAATCCCCGAACAATGCCCGAGATGTCGCGCCGAGCGCGCAGATCCAGGCAGTGTTCGGGGAGTTGGTCGGGTCGGTGGGGGCACATTTCGGATTGGGCCCGGGGCTGATACCATTGCCCGCTGCGTCGTGCAAGCGGCGCGCCTGTCCATCCACTCACACACCCGTTTTCGAAAGCAGTCCGTCCCTTGTCCGACACCGCAACCACCTCCGAGTCTCCCACCAACCAGATGGGAACGTTCGACGACGAGGGCGTCTACACCCCCCGCGAGATCGTGTCCGACGATCTCGGCATGTCGTTCGCCGATGCGATCGACGGCACCATGGTCACCGTCGAAGACGGCCAGATGGTCAACGGCACCGTCGTCAAGATCGACAAGGACGAGGTCCTGCTCGACATCGGCTACAAGAGCGAGGGCGTCATCCCGGCGCGTGAGTTGAGCATCCGCAACGACGTCGACCCGTCCGAGGTCGTCTCGCTCGGCGAGCAGGTCGAGGCACTGGTCCTCACCAAGGAGGACAAGGAGGGCCGTCTGCTCCTGTCGAAGAAGCGGGCGCAGTACGAGCGGGCGTGGGGCGACATCGAGGCCAAGAAGGAAGCCGACGCCGTCGTCTCCGGCCCGGTCATCGAGGTCGTCAAGGGCGGCCTGATCGTCGACATCGGCCTGCGTGGCTTCCTGCCCGCATCGCTCGTCGAACTGCGCCGTGTCCGCGACCTCGCCCCGTACATCGGCGAGACCGTGCACTGCAAGATCATCGAACTCGACAAGAACCGCAACAACGTGGTTCTGTCCCGTCGCGCCTACCTGGAAGAGAACCAGAAGGAGACCCGCGACCAGTTCCTCAACAACCTCAAGGTCGGCGAGGTCCGCGAAGGCACGATCTCCTCGGTCGTCTCCTTCGGTGCGTTCGTCGATCTCGGCGGCATGGACGGCCTCATCCACGTCAGCGAGCTGTCGTGGAAGCACGTCGACCACCCCGGATCGGTCGTCGCCGTCGGCGACCCGGTCAAGGTGCAGGTTCTCGACGTCGATTTCAGCCGTGAGCGCATCAGCCTCTCGCTGAAGGCCACCCAGCAGGATCCGTGGCAGGAGTTCGCCGAAGGCCACCAGGTCGACCAGCTCGTCTACGGCCGGGTCACCAAGCTGGTGCAGTTCGGCGCGTTCGTCCAGGTCGGCGAAGGCATCGAGGGTCTCGTGCACATCTCGGAGATGTCGGCGCACCACGTCGACTCGCCCGAGCAGGTGGTCACCCCCGGCGAGGAGCTGTGGGTGAAGATCATCGATCTCGACCTCGCCCGCCGCCGCATCAGCCTGTCGATCAAGCAGGCTGCCGAGGGTGGCGAACTCGCCGCCGAGTACCGTGAGCACTTCGAGGTCGACTCCGCCGGCAACTGGATCCAGGGCGAAGCATCGGCCGAAGCCGAGGCCGCATGGTCCGAGTACTACGGCGAGGGCGGCGAGGGTGCAGCCGAAGGCGCAACGGAAGCCGCAAGCGAAACCGTCGAGGTCGTCGAGTCGACCGATGAAGCCGGCGACGCGGTCGTCGAGGTCGTCGAGGTCGTCGAGGACGTCGTCACGGAGGAAGCTCCCAGCGAGTGATCCTGGTCGGTCTGACCGGAGGCATCGGGGCGGGCAAGTCGACCGTGTCGGCCATGCTGGCCGAGCGCGGTGCCGCGATCGTCGACGCCGATCAGATCGCTCGCGACCTCCAGTCACCGGGGAGCCCCGTGCTCGCGGCGATGGCCGAACGTTTCGGCGCGCACATCATCCGTGACGACGGCTCACTCGACCGCGCCGCCGTCGCAGCGATCGTGTTCAACGACGAGGCCGCACTGAAGGACCTCAACGGCATCGTGCACCCTGCGATGCAGGACGAGATCCAGCGCCAGATCGATGCCCACCGCGACACCGATCGGGTCGTGGTGCTCGACTTCCCCCTGCTCGGGGAGAATCCGCGCAAGGGCCTGTCCGCGACGATCGTCGTCGACATTCCCGTCGACGTCGCGGTCCAGCGGCTCGTGGATCAGCGGGGGATGGACGAGGCCGACGCGCGGGCCCGGATCGGCAGCCAGATCAGCCGCGAGGAGCGAAACGGTTCCGCCACCCACGTGATCGACAACGGAGGCGACCGAGACGCACTGATCGAGCAGGTCGATGCGCTGTGGTCGGAACTCGTGTCGCTGCCCGCGTCAACCGATCATCGAGAGTGACATGTCGACCACCGGGACATCCGGTGGTGGCGTGCGGTGGTACACCTCCACGTGGTCGTCGCCGAGCGCGGCGAACGCCGCGGCGACGAGATCCCAGTACGAACGCCTGACGCCCGCTCGCCCCTCGTCGCGGGCCTGCTCGTAGCGTTCGATCGCGCTCGGCCTCGGCACGTAGGTCACGATCCGGTCGCCGGCAGTGAACCCGTCGGTCTGGATCCGGTCGGTGACGTCGGTGCGCTCGTAGTCGCGCTCGCGCCAGTCGAGCGAGGCCAGTTCGGCATCGGTGACCCGAACGGCCACCCCGTTGCACCACTCGGCATCGGCGGTGACCAGCCCGAGCGACACGACGAGCCCCTCGCGGACGTCGGTGCCGTCGTGGTTCCAATCGCCCCGCAGATGCATCGACCCGTAGTTCCACCGGCGTCCGTAGCCGTCGAGATGGGCGACCACCAGATCGGTCGCGGCGACCGGGCGACCGATCGTCGACTCGAGGGAGCTCGGCGAGACGAGCGAGCCGTACCCGAACACCCAGATCCGGCCGGTCACGAGAGTCGCGTGCCGCCGTGGAACTCGTGCACGGTCTCGACGAGGAGCCTCACCCCGAGCGGGATTGCCCGCTCGTCGACGTCGAAGTGCCCGGCGTGGAGGTCGAGGGTCCGGCCCGCTGGGTCGCGCACGCCCAGCCGCACGTAGGTGCCGGGCACCTCACGCGTGAACCAGGCGAAGTCGTCGCCGCCCCAGCTCTGCTCGACCGTGACGACCGACGCTGCGCCGACGACCGTCTCGCCGGCGCGCCGCACGGTGTCGGTGACGGTGGTGTCGTTCACCACCGGTGGCACCCCGTGGGTGTAGTCGACGCGCACGCCAGCGCCCGACGCGTCCACGATCGCGTGGATCTCCTCGTCGACGAGGCGGGGAAGGAGTTCCCACACCGGGAGCGACGGGGTGCGGATCGAGGCTCGGAGTTCGACCTGGGTGGGGATCACGTTTGCGGCGTCACCGCCGTGGAACGACCCGAACACGAGCTTGATCGAGCCGGCGCCGACACCGCCGTCGCTGTGGCTGCCGAGCTCGTCGAGTCGGGCAGCAACCTTCGTCGGCAGCTCCGCGACGACGCGGGCGGCGAGCGCGACCAGATCGACGGTGAGCTCCGGGCGCGCGGTGTGGCCCCCGGGCCCGGTGAGCGTGATGCCGGCCATGTCGGCGGCTGAAGAGATCGCGCCCGAACGGAGCCCGATCGTGCCGACGTCGAGCTTCGGTTCGCAGTGGACACCCACGATCGCATCGAGATCGTCGATACCGCCGTCGTCGATCACGTCGAGCGCCCCGCCCGGTACCCGTTCCTCGGCCGGTTGGAACACGAAACGCACGGGGCCGGCGAGCTCGTCGAGGTGGTGTGCGAAGTAGAGGGCGGCACCGAGCACGATCGTGGTGTGAACGTCGTGTCCACACGCGTGGGCCACACCGGGCGTCTGGCTTGCATAGGGCACCGACTTCTCGTCGGCCATGGCGAGCGCGTCGAGATCGGCGCGCAGCGCGATCACACGGCGGCTGACGATCGTCGGCGGTTCCAGGTCGCACACGAGGCCGGTACCGACCGCGAGACGGCGCGGTTTCAGGCCTGCCAGTTCGAGCCGCTCGGCGACGAGCTCGGTGGTCGCGTACTCCTCGCCACTGAGCTCGGGGTGCGCGTGCATGTTGCGCCTCAGTGCGACGAGGCCCTCGCCGTGCTCGGAGAGCCACCCGTCGAGCGGTGTCGGTCCGGCTGCTGCCGCGTGGTCGATGGCGGTCATGCGATCGCGCCGGTCATGCGATCGTGTCGGTGGCGAGGCTGTCGACGAGGTGGTGCACCACGTCGACGAGCGTACCGCCACGCTCGACGACCCTTCGCTGACGGATCGCACCGGAACCGCGCTCCAACACGAGGAGCAGGTCGTCGAGCTCGGCCCGAGCGCCGAGTTCGTCGGCGATCGGGGAGAGTTGGGTGTGCAGGTCGGTGACCAGGTCGCGCACCGGACGACGTTCGGGGCGGCCCCGTTCCGGATGCTCGACGATCAGCTCGGCATCCACCCCGAACCGCGCCGCCAGCCAGCGGTTCTCGCGCACGGTCCATTCACGTGCGGCGGGTGGGAGCCCGCCCTCGTCGATGCGGCGGTCGCACCACACCACGAGCGTCTGGGCGAGCGCGGCCAGCGCCACCGACTCGCGCACGGTCGGTGTGGCGTCGCACATCCGGAACTCGATCGTGCCGAAGTCGGGATGCGGGCGGATGTCCCACCACACCTCGCGGATCGAACTGATGCACCGGGAATCCAACAGCGTGGACATGAACGTCTCGAAGTCGTCCCAGTCCGCCAACGGTGGCGGCAGCCCCGCCGTGGGCAGCGACTCGAACACCTTCGAGCGAGCCGACGCGAGTCCGGAGTCCTCGCCTTCGAAGTACGGGCTCGACGACGAGAGCGCGAGGAAGAGCGGGAGATGTCGGCGCAGCTCGTTGATGATGGCGATCGCCCGAGCGCCGTCACGCACACCGACGTGCACGTGGAGGCCGCAGATCAGCAGGCGTCGCGCCGGCCACTGCATGGCGTCGATCAGGTCGTGGTAGCGCTGGGCGGGGCTGACGTGTTGCTCGCGGGCGAGCGAGAACGGGTGCGTGCCGGAGGACATCAGCGTCAGCCCCCGGTCGTTGCAGGCCGAGCGGAGTTCCCCGATGCTGTGCTGCAGGTCGCGGCGGGCGTCGGCGGGCGTTTCGCACACGCCGGTGATCACCTCGATCGTGCTCTGGAACAGCTCGTGTTTGGCCTTCGGATGCTCACCACCGGGGTGTCCGGCGCCGAGGTTCGCGAGCAGTTCGTTCGCAGCCGACACGAGGACCCCCGACGCAGGGTCGACGACGTTGAGCTCCATCTCGACGCCCACCGTGGGCCGTTCGTTGTGGGTGAACCGGATCGTCACGTCGCCGTCCTTCGACGTCGGCCCGCCGTGTCAGCGGTAGGTGTCGAGTACCTCGGCGACCTGTTCGGGCGTGGTCTGGGGGCCGAATCGATCGACGACGTTGCCCTGACCGTCGACGAGGAACTTCTCGAAGTTCCAGGTGATCTCGGCGCTGTCGCCATCACCGGGCCGCTCGGACTTCAGCCACTTGTAGAGCGGCGCAGCGTCGGGGCCGTTGACCTCGATCTTGTGGAACATCGGGAAGGTCACTCCGTACTTCGATGTCGCGAACTCGAGGATCTCGGCGTCGGTTCCGGGCTCCTGGCCTGCGAACTGGTTGCAGGGGAAACCGAGGACGGTCACGTCGTCGTTGTCGTCGTGGAGCGCACGCAGACCTGCGTACTGAGGTGTGAGGCCTCAAGCGCTCGCAACGTTGACGATCAGACAGATCTGGTCCCTGAACTGGTCGAAGGAGACCTGCTCCCCGGTGATCGAGGTCATTTCGAACTCGTGGAAGGCTGACATGTGGCGAGACCCTAGCCGTTGGGGGTCAGCCGTTGGTCGGTCGTCGGTACTGCTGTGCCACGGCGAGTGCCTCTCGGTGGCTCGAGGCGGTTCGTTCGACGGCGTCGAGGAAGTGGTGCTGGTCGATCACGGCCAACTCGCAGGGCGTGGTGGCAGTGACGGAGGCGCTTCGAACGTCGTCGTGCAGCAACGCCACCTCGCCGAACGACGCGGGCGCGACCATCGTCCCGACGACCGAACCGTCGATGCTCACCTCGACCGTCCCGTCGAGCAGTACGAAGAAGTCCCGGCCGGGATCTCCCTGCACGACGAGCCGCTCCTCGGCGTCGGCGGATCGGCGTTCGAGCCCGGCGGCGAGACGTTCGAGCGTCGGCAACGGCAACGGATCCAGGAACGAGACCGTGCGGAGCTGGTCGACCAGGGCGGTGTCGACCGACTGGGCCCGCCGCTCGGTGGAGCGCAATGCCAGTGACCCGGCGAGGAGGGCGGCAGCCGAGACGATTCCGATCGTCACCACCGCCACCGTGAGATCGTTGTCGCTGATGACGGCACCCGCGACGGCGGCACCGATCGCGGCGCCGACGAGCGACGACGAGTCGAGCACGCCGAACGATCGGCTCGTCATCACTTCGGAGGTGGTTCGTTGCAGCAGGGTGTGGGCTCCGATCTCCACCAGCGCGTGGCCGGCTCCGAGCAGTCCGACGAGCACCATGACCACGCCGATGCCGGAAAGCTCGCCGAGCACGGTCAACGGCAGCGTCGCCAGGAGCACGCCGCCGGAAATGAACGACGTCAGCCTCCAACCGGTGCGGCGACTCACCGACACCGAGCCGACCAGGGCTCCTGCCGCGAACGCGGCGGCGATCAGCGCAGTGGCGCTCCCGCCGAGACCGAGTTGATCGAATGCCACGGCCACGAACACGACATCGAGGGCGCCCATCAGCATCTCGGTCGCGGCGATGAAGGCGATCGTGCGCCGTGGCCCCGGCGTCGATGCCACGTAGCGCAGACCGTCGACCGAATCGTGCAGGATCGCCTGCAACCGAAGTGTGGACGGCAGACGATCGTCGGGCGGGAGCCGCAGTGCGATCGTGGCGGCCGCGGCGGCGCAGATGATGCACAGCCCGACGAACACCGCCGCCGGGGTGGCGACCGCGAGCACGATCGCGGTCAGGAGTGGTCCGAGCAGGCTCCCCGCCGCCCGGACGAACGACTGAGCGACATTCCAGTGCATCAGTTCCATCGGGGTGCGTGCGTGGTGTACCAACAGACTCGCCACGGTTCCGGGTGTCGAGCAGAGCGCCACGGTGAAGGCGGCAGCGAGGGCGTAGATCACGATCAGGGTCGCGTCGGCGGCGAGGACGATGGCGAGGCCGGCTGCCGACGCGGCCAACGCCGTGAACGCGGTGACCAGCACCAGGTGACGTGGGAACCGGTCGCCGGCCGCGGTCACGATCGGAGCGAGGACGGCGGCAGGGATCAGTTGCACGGCGACGGCGAGTCCGGTTGCGCCCGCACCCCCGCGGTCGAACGCCACGACGAGCACGGCGATCCAGGCGGAGAACTCCGCGACGGCGTGCACGAAGGTGATCCCGAACAGACTGCGTCCGCCGGGGAGCGACCCACCCGCTCGGGTGGAGACTTCATCGTGGGGTGCCGTGCCGGTCACGTGCTCCACGTCTCCTCTCACCGCTGTGATCCGCCGCAGCTCCGGAGCGTAGGCGGCGGGGGCAGCGGTCGGCGACCGATTGCGTCACCGCACTGGCGGGCCGCCTGGATAACATCGGGGCACCCATGTCCGCCGACCGAAAACGAAGTTGACGCCGTGCTGACTGCTCTCGGGCTGATCGGTGTCGTCGCCTTGATCGCCGCGAACGGGTATTTCGTGGCCGTCGAGTTCGCGTTCGTGGCGGCACGCCGGAGCCGGTTCGCCGAGCAGGCCGAAGAGGGTGATCGCCGTGCGAAGCGAGCGATCCAGGTCCACAAACGGTTGAGCTTCATGCTCTCCGGTGCACAGCTGGGCATCACGGTCACGTCGCTGGTGCTCGGCTTCATTGCCGAACCGGCGATCGCGTCGGTGCTCGCGCCCGTGTTCGAGGCCACCGGTGTGCCCGAGCAGGCATCGCTCGCGATCTCACTCGTCATCGCTCTCGTCTTCGCCACGATGGCGCAGATGGTCTTCGGTGAGCTCGCGCCGAAGAACCTGGCCATCGCCCGCCCCGAGCCCGTCGCCCGCCGGCTCGCGCCGTCCACGTGGCTGTTCATGCGCATCGCCGGCCCGGTGATCCGACTGTTCGACGGCGCCGCCAACCGTCTGCTCCGACTCGTGGGCGTCGAACCCGTCGAGGAGTTGATCGGCGCCGTGTCGACCGAGGAACTCGACCTGATCGTCGATTCGTCTGCCGAGAGCGGCCATCTCACGGTGTTGCAGGCGCAGCTGCTCGAACGGGCCATCGACTTCGGCGATCTCGAAGCGTCCGATGCGATGGTGCCCTGGAACCGTGTCGTCACGATCGATGTCGGAGCGACCGCCGCCGACTTGCGCGAGCTGATGTCGTCGAGTCATTCGAGGTTCCCGGTCGTCGACGATGACGACCAGGTGTTCGGCATCGTGCACGCCAAGGACCTGCTCGGTGTGCCACGCGGCGACTACGACACCACGAGCGTCGGCACGCTCGTCCACGAGATCCTCGCGGTGCCCGAGGCGGCCGGCCTCAGCGTCGTGCTCGCCGAGCTGCGCGAGCACGCCACCGAGATGGCGGTCGTGATCGACGAGTACGGCGGGCCGGCCGGTGTGGTCACCTTGGAGGACATCGTCGAGGAGCTGGTCGGCGACATCGAGGACGAGTACGACCCGAGTGCCCCCGGCGAACACGTCGAGGTCGAGCCCGGGGTGTGGTCGATCGCCGCGAGCTCGCGGCCCGACGAGATCGAGCGGATCACCGGTTTCGATCTGCCCGATGGTGAGTACGACACGGTCGCCGGGCTCGTCCTCGAACGGCTCGAGCACATTCCGTCGGTCGGCGAGTCGTTCGTGGTCGACGGCATCCTGATCGAGGTGCTCGCCGTCGACGGGTTCGCGATCCAGCGGTTGCAGCTGCGTGTCGACCCCGACGCGGAGCCGCGTGGCGACGACGAGGACGGCCGCCCCCGCGAGCGCAACGGCGGCGACTCGTGATCGCCGCAACCGAGGGCATCGTCGTCAGTTGGCCCAGCCTGGGATTGGCCGTCGTCCTGCTCGCCCTCAACGGGTTCTTCGTCGCCGCCGAGTTCGCGTTGCTCGCCTCGCGCCGCTCGCGCATCGAGCAGCTCGCGGCCGAGGGCGACAAGCGGGCGAAACACGCGCTCGCCGGACTGCGCGAGCTGACCCTGATGCTCGCCGGGGCGCAGCTCGGGATCACGATGTGTTCGCTCGGCCTCGGTGCGGTCGCGGAGCCGGCGGTCGCCAGCATCATCGAGGGGGCACTCGGCGAGTTCTTCACGCTGTCCGACACCGCGAGGCACCTGATCGCGTTCACGATCGCACTGTCGATCGTCGTCTTCCTCCACATGGTCGTGGGCGAGATGGCGCCGAAGTCGTGGGCGATCGCCCACCCCGAGCGGTCGTCGCTGCTGCTGGCCCGGCCCTTCCGGCTCTTCGCCCGGGTGTTTCGTCCGATCATCCGGCTGATGAACTGGCTCGCCAACGTCGTCGTCCGGCTCGTCGGCGTCGAGCCGCAGGACGAGCGGGCGATGGCACACTCGCCGAGCGACCTGCTGCTGCTGATCGAGGAGTCGGCGGGCCAGGGCGGGATCGCTGCGGACGAACACGAATTGTTCGCTCGGTCGCTCGAACTGTCGGGTCTCACCGCCGCCGATGCGATGACGGTGCGTCGCGACATCGTCGCCGTCGATGCCGATGCCACCGCTGCGGTCGTCGCAGCCGAGGCCCATCGGACCGGACGCACTCGCATCGTGGTGCACGAGGGTGATCTCGACCACGTGCGTGGCTTCGTCCACGCGAAGGACGTCATCCGGCTCGAGCACGGGACGTGGCCGACCACACCTGCAGGCAGCATCGCTCGTCCGATCATGGTGACGCCCGAGCATCACGGCCTCGAGGACCTGTTGCTCGAGATGCGCACGCAGCGACATCACATCGCACTCGTGGTCGACGAGCACGGGCTGGTGCTCGGGCTGGTGACACTCGAGGACGTGATCGAGGAACTGATCGGTGACTTCGACGACGAGTCCGACCGTCGTCTGGACGACTGCGAGCACCTCGCCGACGGCAGCTACCGGATGAACGGCACCACCCGCGTCGAGATCTTCGAGGAGTGCACCGGCGTGGCGCTGCCGGAGGGCGACTGGCAGACCGTCGCCGGCTACGTGATCGACGCGCTCGACGAGATTCCCTCGGCGGGTGACCGGATCCGCACCGACATCGGTGAGTTCGAAGTGCTCTCGATGGACGGCTATGCGATCGACGCACTGAAGATCCGGGTGACCGTGTCGGATCACCCCGGCGACTGATCGCCATGGCCTATCCACGGCGCCTGCTCGACGATCAGGAGTCGGTGACCGTCGACCTGCATCCTCACTGGTGGTTTCTCGCCGCCCCGGTCTCGGCGCTGGTGCTGGCGATCGCCGCGGCCGTGGTCACGCTGGTGTTCACCGACGCGGGCACGACGGCGCGAACGACGGCATCGTGGGCCTCGCTCGTGGCGCTCGCGGTCACCTCGATCTGGCTCGTCATCCGTTACTCCAAGTGGCTCACGACGCACTTCGTGATCACCAGCCGGAGGATCATCTTCCGGACCGGGCTGCTCACCAAGCGCGGGGTCGAGGTGCCGCTCGATCGCGTCAACACGGTGCACTTCAGCCAGGGTCTGTTGGAGCGGCTGGTCGGCGCAGGCGACCTGTTGATCGAGTCGGGTGGCGAGTCCGGCCAGCAACACTTCACCGACATCAGCCAGCCCGATCGGGTGCAGCGGGTGATCCACGCCGAGATGGATGCCCGGCGCGCGCGCCTCGGCGCGGACACCGTCGTCGACGTCGCCGGCCAGCTGGAGAAGCTCGAATCGATGCTGCTGCGGGGCACGCTGACCCCCGACGAGTTCGAACGACAGAAACAACGACTGCTCGGCGGGTGATGTCGGTGCGTGTCGTCAGCCTGGTGCCCTCGTCGACCGAGACACTGCTCGCGCTCGGTGCCGACGTGGTCGCCTGCACCCGGTTCTGTGAGCAGCCGGGTCTTCCTCACGTCGGCGGGACGAAGAACCCGGATCTCGAGGCGATCGAGTCGTTCGATCCCGATGTCGTGGTGATGGACCGCGAGGAGAACCGGCTCGAGGATCACGACGCCCTGGTCGCACGGGGCCTCACGGTTCACGTGAGCGACGTGACGTCGATCGCCGATGCCCTCGAATTGGTCGACGACCTGCGTGCGCTCGTCGGATCGGTCGGCCCCCGGGCGTCGGTCCCGGCGCCGGCGGTCGGTCCGCGTCGCACGGCGTTCGTCCCGATCTGGCGTCGCCCGTGGATGGCGATCGGCGCGGGGACCTACGGCGCGTCGGTGCTCGGCCACGTCGGTATCGACCTCGTGACCGCGGATGCCGGCCGCTACCCGGTCGTCGAGCTGGACGGCGTGGCATCGACAGCGCCGGATCTGGCGCTGATCCCCAGCGAGCCCTACGACTTCGCCGAGCACCACCTCGACGAGATCCGCTCGGCGATGCCCGAGACACGCATCGTCCGGGTGGACGGACGCGATCTGTTCTGGTGGGGGATCCGGACCCCCGAGGCGATCGCCAGGCTCCTCACGGCCACCAGCGGATGGTGACACACGCGAACCGGCTCAGAGGTGGCGGGCGCCGGGGGAGGGGCGGACGTGCCAGCCGGTCGTCAGGGCGCCCGGTTCGCTGAGCACCACGACGCAGCCGCCGAACCCGCCACCGGTCATCCGTGCCCCGTACACGCCGGGCGAGCCGGCCAGACGTTCGACGGCGGCATCCATCTCCGGCGTCGACGTGTCGAAGTCGTCTCGGAGGCTGCGATGGCTCTCGGTCATCAACGCACCCGCCTCGGCATGATCGCCGCTCACCAGCGCTGCGGCGAAGTCACGGACGCGCTGGTTCTCCGTGACGACGTGGCGAGCGCGCCGGAACGACACCTCGTCGAGCTGCGCACGTGCGGCGTCGACATCGACGTCGTCGGGGATCGGCACCTGGATGACGTCGAGGTGGTGGCAGTCGATCATCGTGGCGTGCCCGGCGGTCGCGGCGGCGATGCACAGCTGGTCCATGATTCCCGTGGGCACGCCCGTGGCGTCGTGCTCGGCGCGCTGTGCGGCGAGCGCCAGTTCGATGGGCGTTCCGTCGAAGCCGAGCGCGAGCCCGACCGCACACTCGAGTGCCGCACTCGACGACAACCCTGCGCCCGCCGGGATGTCGGAGGTGACGGTGCCGACGACCCCGCGGGTGGAACCGAGCTCTCGGGCCATCGCGGCGACGTAGGCGCCCCACGCCGGTTCCATCAGTGACGGGTCGAGGAGAACGGGCAGATCGACGACGACCGCCGCCGGATCGGCGTCGGAGCGGAGCTCGATCCGCTCGGCCTGCGGCGCGTACTCGATCGTGGTGCCCCGATCGATCGCCATCGGGAAGACCAGACCGCCGGTGTAGTCGGTGTGGTCACCGATCAGGTTCACCCGCCCCGGGGCGTGGACGCGGCGCGTGTCGGCCATGACGCCACGATACGACGACCCCGGGGTCGCTCCGTTTGACGGGTGGAGCGAGCCTTCTGCAACACTCGCCGGCATGCCACGCGCCGCGCTGTCGACGGGAATCGAACTCGAATACCGCACCACCGGTGATCCCAGCGACCCGGCGCTGCTCGCCGTGTGCGGCTACACGTCGCAGTTGATCTCCTGGCGGCAGGGCTACATCGACCAACTCGCCGCCCAGGGCCTGTTCGTGATCCAGTTCGACAACCGCGACGTCGGACTGTCGACGAAACTCGACGGTCAGCACGTGTCGCCCGGTGCGGTCCTCAAGGCGGATCTCGCAGGCGAGGCGCTGCCGGCCGTGCCGTACACGCTGTCCGACATGGCCGCCGACGGCATCGGGCTGCTCGACCATCTCGGCATCGAACGGGCCCACATCGCCGGGAACTCGATGGGTGGCATGATCGTGCAGACCATGGCGATCGAGCATCCGACCCGCATCGCGAGCGTCACCTCGATCATGAGCAGCACCGGTGACCCACGGGTGGGGGCGCCGACGCCCGAAGCGCGCGAGGCGTTGCTCGCGCCGCAGCCGCCAGACCGGGACGACTACATCGCGGCGTCGTTGAACTCGAAGGTGTGGGCCTCGAGGAAGTACTACGACGCCGACGTGCTCCGGGAGATCGCCGCGGACCAGTACGACCGCTGCTTCTACCCGGAGGGCGCCACCCGGCAGCTGGCAGCGATCTACGCCACCGGCGACCGCAGCGCCGGATTGGCCGCACTCGACGTGCCGATGCTCGTGATCCACGGCCGCGACGACACCTTGATCACGCCGCAGGGCGGCGAGCGGACCGCCGAGCTCGTCGCCGGGTCCAAGTACCTGCTGCTGTCCGACATGGGCCATGACATGCCCGAACCGTTGTGGCCGACACTCGCCGAGGCGATCGGTGGCCACATCCGTGCCGTCATCGCCTCCGATCGCTGACCCCCACCCGCCCACCCCACACGTCCCGAAGGAGCCACCATGGCCGGACCACTCACCGGATACCGCATCATCGAGATCGCCGGCATCGGCCCGGGACCGTTCGCGGCGATGCTGCTCGCCGACATGGGCGCCGAGGTGATCCGGGTCGAGCGCGCAGGTGCAGTGCGCGGCCCGCTGCCCGAGGGCGCCCATTTCGACGTACTGCTGCGCGGGCGCCGCAACATCGCGGTCGATCTGAAGCATCCCGACGGTGTCGAGGTGCTCCTGAGCCTCGTCGAGTCGGCGGACGCGCTGATCGAGGGATTCCGCCCCGGTGTGATGGAGCGTCTCGGCGTCGGCCCCGACGAGTGCCTGGCGCGCAACCCCAAGCTCGTGTTCGGGCGGATGACCGGGTGGGGTCAGGAGGGGCCGTACTCGCAGGCCGCCGGCCACGACATCAACTACATCGCCCTCGCCGGTGCGCTCGCGCACTTCGGTCGTGCGGGGGAGGCGCCGGTGCCGCCGCTGAACATGGTCGGCGACTTCGGCGGGGGCGGGATGTTCCTCGCCTACGGCGTGGTGTGCGCGCTCCTCGAGGCGCAGCGCAGCGGTGAGGGACAGGTGGTCGACACCGCCATGGTCGACGGCGCGGCGGTGCTGATGTCGATGTTCTGGGCGTTCAAGTCGATCGGGATGCACGACGAGAACGCTCGCGGCACCAACCTGCTCGACACCGGTGCCCACTTCTACGACGTGTACCGGTGTGCCGATGGGAACTACATCTCGCTCGGCTCGATCGAACCGCAGTTCTACGCCGAACTGCTGCGGCTCACCGGCCTCGACGGCGACGAGCAGTTCTCCAAGCAGATGGACAGGGCCGAGTGGCCGGCACTGAAGGGGCGCCTCACCGAGCTGTTCGCCACGAAGACCCGTGCGGAGTGGTGCGAGATCATGGAGGCGACCGATGTGTGCTTCGCTCCCGTGCTCACGATGAGCGAAGCCGCCGAACACCCGCACAACGTCGAACGGGGAACCTTCATCGAGGTGGCCGGCACCCCGCAGCCGGCGCCGGCTCCACGCTTCAGCCGGACCGTCCCCGAGGTGGCCAGCCCGCCGGCATTCGCCGGGGCGCACACTCGCGAGGTGCTCGCGGCATGGGGCATCCCCGCCGATCGTGTCGCCGAATGGGAGTCGTCCGGCGCGGTCAAACAGGCCGACCCTGCGACCGTCTGATGGCGACGCTCGTCTGCTTCCACGCTCATCCCGACGACGAGGTGATCAGCACCGGCGGCACGATCGCCCGCGCCGCTGCCGAGGGACACCGGGTCGTGTTGGTGGTGGCCACCAACGGCGACCATGGCGAGGTGCCCGACGACCTCGGTGACGACGAGAGCCTCGTCGATCGCCGGCGCGCCGAGACCGAGGCCTCTGCAGCCGCGCTCGGCATCAGCCGGATCGCGTGGCTGGGTTACAGCGACTCCGGCATGACCGGCTGGGAGCAGAACGCGGATCCGGCGAGCTTCCACCGAGCCGACCCCGAGGAGGCGGGCGCCCGGCTCGCGGAGATCCTTCGCGAGGAGTCGGCCGACGTCCTGACGATCTACGACTGGCACGGCAACTACGGTCACCCCGACCACGTCGCCGTCCACCGGGCCGGTCTGGTCGCCGAGCGGCTCGTGCCGTCGGTCCGGGTGCTCCAAGCGACGATGAACCGCGACGCCTTCGTCCGCATGATCGAAGCGGTGCGGGAGTCCGGTGCACTCACCCAGACCCCGGGTGGCGCCGACGTCGACGACTTCGATCCCAACGGTCCGGCCGACGACGGCAACCCGATGGGAATGCCCGAAGCCGAGATCACGCTCGCTGTCGACGTGAGTGATCACATCGCCGTCAAGCGGGCGGCGATGCGCTGTCATCGCAGCCAGATCGAGGACACGTCGTTCTTCCTCGAGATGCCCGACGAGGCGTTCGTGCAAGCGTTCGGCGTCGAGTGGTTCATCGAGCACGACGGCGCGCCGCCGCACCGCGTCGGTTGGGTCTTCGACCCGCTGGACCGTTCGTCCTGAGCGGCCTGCACGCGAGATCCCCGCACGACGAGCAAGACTGGACCATGATGTGCGGCATGAATCGGCGACTCCTTCCGACCCTCGTGGTGCTCGGCCTCGCGGTGGCTGCATGCGGTGGCTCGGACGACTCGGCGAGCACGTCGAGCACCCAGTTCACACTGCTTCCCACGACCACGACGCCACCGAGCACCTCGACCACGTCCACGACGACCACGACGGTTCCTCCCACGACCACCAGCACCACCACGACCTCCACGATCAGCCAGCCGTCGACCACCGTCGCCGATCCGGCGGTCGACGCGCTCGTGCTCACGGGTGACGGCATCGGCACCGCCGGGTTCGGCGCCGAGCCAGACGGTGTGATCGCCTACATCGGCTCCTATCTCGGTCCGCCGACCAACGACACCGGGTGGGTCGACCCGTTCAGCATCGGGTTGTGCCCGGGTACCGAACTCCGTCTCGTGTCATGGGGCGTGTTGACGCTGCTGTTCGGCGACGCCTCCACAGTGGTCGAGGGCCGGCGTCACTTCTTCGGATACACCTATGGCGACCAGGCCGAGATCGGTGCCGAGCCGGTCGGGCTGGTCACGAGCCGGGGCGTCTCGATCGGGTCGCGGGTGGTCGATGTGCGGGCGGCCTACCCGGCAGCCCAGATCTTCCCCGAAGACGACTTCATCCCGCCGTACTTCGTCGTGAACGACACGCTTCGGGGTTACCTCACGGGCGTCGATGACGACGCCACCGTCACCGCGATCATCGGCGGCGACGACTGCGGCATCTAGCCCGAACACCGTGACCCTCTACGACCTCCACGAGACGCTCGCGTGGATCCTCGTGCTGTCCAACGCGGCGGTCGGCGCGTGGGCGCTCGCCGCACAGCGGCTGCCGTCGTTGCGGGTGACGGCGATGTGGTGGGCGGTCATCGCGGCCGAACTCTCCACGTTCGCCATTGCGATCGTCGGTGTGCTCATCGTCAACCGGTACGACATCGAACTCGACTCGTTCCACGCCCTCTACGGGTTCAGTACGATCGTCGCCGTCGGGATCCTCTACAGCTATCGAGGAAGCCCGTTCGTGAAGGACAAGCTCTACATGATGTACGGGTTGGGCAGCCTGTTCATCATGGGCCTCGGCATCAGAGCGATGTACCTCGGAACGCACTGACGCCGATTCCCCGAGGCAGCTTGGCCGGATCCCACGACAGCTGTGCGAGCCCCTCCTGGCACGCGAAACGATCGGTCATCCCGGCGACGTAGGCGACCGCAGCACGAAGGGCGTCGGCGCTTCCGGCGTCGACCTGGTCGGCTGCATCGCCGAGCGCCGCTCGGCTCGTCTGGCTGGGAATCGCATGGGGCCGGTCGGCGTAGTGCTCGACGAGCGCTCGCAGGAGCGACACCACCGCCGCGGCCTGCTGTTGACTCGCAGGACGCAGATAGACGTGCTCGTAGTTGAAACGGCGGAACTCGGCGAGCGCCTCGGCGATGTCGGGTGACATCCCGATCCGGCCGGTGGCGACGGTCGCGGACACCATCGCACGCACGAACGTGCCGAGCTGGCCCGAACGGTCGCGGCCACAGCGCTCGGCGACGACGTCGGGGAGCATGTCGGCGGTGACGATCCCGGCGGCGACGGCATCTTCGAAATCGTGACAGACGTACGCGATCCGGTCGGCCCACGACACGACCTCGCCCTCCGGCGTGCGGGGGGCGGGAAGGCTCCAGGAGTGGTTGCGGATGCCGTCGAGGGTCTCGGCGCAGAGGTTCAGCGGTTGCAGCGTCACGTCGGCGCCCCATGGCGCGTGATCGAATCCGCCATCGAGATAGGGCGACAACGCGTCCTCGCTGGCGTGGCCGCCGGGACCGTGGCCGCAGTCGTGGCCGAGCGCCATCGCCTCCACCAGCGGCACGTTGAGGCTCAGTGCGTCAGCGACCGAGCGGGCGACCTGCGCCACCTCGAGTGCATGGGTCATGCGGGTGCGCTGGTGGTCGTCGGGGAACACGAACACCTGCGTCTTGCCGGCGAGTCGGCGAAACGACGAGTCGTGCAGGATGCGATCACGGTCGCGTTCGAAGCAGGTGCGGAACGGATCCGGCTCCTCGACGATCGCGCGGTTGCCAGCCCCGTGTGCCCGGGTGGCGTTGGTGGCGAGCGTCGCATCGTCGACCTCTTCGCGGTGCTGTCGGGTGCGGACCCGGGCTCGGCCGACATCGGCATCGGAGTCGGCATGTGCCACGACGATGTCGTCGGTTCCGTGCCCGGTCATCGTCGCTGCCCACCGGTCGGCCCGGTCGGCGGCAGCGTCCGGGAACGGAAGATCAGACATGGTTCCGACGATACGAGATGCCGTTCGCCGGACGGCGTTAGCCTTCGGGAAATGTCGCAGTTCGTCGACGAGTGCCAACTGAACGTACGGGGTGGTGACGGTGGCGCGGGCTGCGTCAGCTTCCGCCGGGAGGGGCCCGTCGTCATGGGTGGGCCCAACGGCGGAGACGGTGGGAACGGGGGCAACGTGTGGCTCGTGGCCGACCACAACGTCTCGTCGCTGCTCGCGTTCCGTGACCATCCGCACCGTCGGGCCTCCGACGGCGTGCACGGCAAGGGCAAGGACCTCCACGGACGCCGTGGGGAGTCGCTCGACATCACGGTTCCGATGGGCACCCTGGTGTACGACATGTACACCGGTGACGTGCTCGCCGAGCTCGTGAACCACGGCGACCGTTGGCTCGCCGCCGCCGGCGGGCGTGGCGGCCGGGGCAACGCGAAGTTCCTGTCGAACAAGCGGCGCGCTCCGAGCTTCGCCGAGCAGGGCGAGCACGGCGAGGAACGCTGGCTGCGACTCGAACTCCGCTTGATGGCCGACGTCGCACTCGTCGGGTTCCCGAACGCGGGGAAGTCGACGTTCATCAGCGTGATCTCGGCCGCCAAACCGAAGATCGCGAACTATCCGTTCACCACGCTGGAGCCCAACCTCGGCGTGGTGCGTCTCGACGAGGAGACCGACTTCGTCGTCGCCGACATCCCGGGGTTGATCGAAGGAGCGAGCGAGGGGCGCGGGCTGGGCCACCAGTTCCTTCGTCACGTCGAGCGGGCCCGGGTGCTGTGCCTGCTGCTCGACCTCGCCTCGATGGACGGCGTGAGCCCGCAGGAGCAGGAGCGGATCCTGTTGCACGAACTGGGTGCATACGAACCCGAGTTGCTGGAGCGCCCTCGCGTCGTCGTGGGGACGAAGGCCGATGCGGTGCAGGTCGACGAGCTGGCCGAGATGGGCTGGGACGGGCCGATCATGTCGTCGGTGACCGGCCAGGGCGTGCCCGAGGTGGTCGGGCAGCTGGCCCAGCGGGTGCACGACGTGCGCCAGGCAACCGAGTGGCGAGAGGGCGTCGTGGTGCTGCGGCCCGAAGCGAGCGGTGCGGCGGTGGAACGGATCGCCGACGGCGAGTTCCGGCTGCTCGGCCGCGACGTCGAGCGCGTCGTGGCACTCAACGACGTGACCACGCCCGAGGCGTTGTCGTACATCGACTATCGACTCGAGCGGTTGGGCGTGCCGAAGATGCTCGCCAAGGCGGGCGCCCGGGAGGGCGACGTGATCTGGATCGGCGAGTTCAGCTTCTCCTACTCGCCGGACCTCTGAGGCCTCGCGATGCGTGTGGTGGCGAAGATCGGGACCGCGTCGATCACCGACGACCGCGGTGCGGTCGACCTGGTGGCGCTCGCCAAGCTGGCCGACGAAGTGGCGGGCCTTCGTCGTAGCGGTCACGAGGTGATCGTGGTGTCGTCGGGGGCGGTGGCCGCTGGGGTGGCGGCGCTCGGCCTCGCTGCACGGCCCTCCGACATGCAGACGGTGCAAGCACTCTCGGCCGTCGGGCAGAGCCGCCTCGTCGAGGCCTACAACCAGGAGTTCGCTCGTCACGGCCTCGTCGGGGCGCAGGTGCTGCTCGACCCGCACGACTTCGTCGATCGCGTGCAGTACCTGCATGCGCGCCGAACCATCGAGCGTCTGCTGGAACTCGGTTGCGTGCCGGTCGTCAACGAGAACGACGCGATCGCCAACGACGAGCTCCGCTACGGCGACAACGATCGGCTGGCCGCACTCGTGGCGAACAGCGTGGGCGCCGACGTGCTCGTGCTGCTCACCGACATGGACGGGGTGTACACCGCCGACCCTCGCCGTGATCCCTCCGCCACGCTGATTCCACTCGTCCGCTCGGGAGATCCGCTGCTGGCCATCCGTGCCGACGCCGGTGGCAGCGGTCGGGGGAGCGGTGGCATGGCATCGAAGCTCACTGCGGCGCGGATGGCGTCGTGGTCGGGAATCCGCAGCGTGATCGCCCGCGCGTCCCGGCCAGACGTGCTGGCCGGTGCGGCGTCGGCGGAGCTCGTCGGGACCACGTTCGAAGCCCACGACCGGACGCTGTCGGCGCGCAAGCTGTGGATCGCCTTCGCCTCGGAGGTCGCCGGTGTCCTGCGGGTGGACGAGGGCGCCGAGCGGGCGTTGACCGAACGTCCGAGCAGTCTGTTGCCGGCGGGTATCGTCGCCGCCGAGGGCGGGTTCGTCGTCGGTGACACGGTCGACATCGCCGGATCGTCGGGACGGGTGTTCGCTCGCGGTCTGGTCGCCGTCGATGCGCCGGTGGTCCGCACGGTCCTCGGGCTCCACACCGGCGAACTCCCCGCCGGCGTGAACCACGAGGTGGTCCACCGCGACGACCTCGTCGTCCTCCCCACCTGACGTCTGCGTTCGCGTGCGGATTCGGGTGACCCGGCTCACGCAGAATGCGGCGCAAACCGTGGTGGCGCGGGGGAACCCCGTTTGCGTGCGGATTCGGGTGACCCGGCTCACGCAGAATGCGGCGCAAACCGTGGTGGCGCGGTGGTGTCAGGAGCGGCGGAGGCGGCGGCGGACGGCGTCGAGTTCGGGCACGCCGAGCGCGAACAGCACGCCGAGGTACACCGCCACACCGGCCACTGCCCCGACGACGAGCCGGACGACGGCGTCCGCGCCGCTGTTCCCACCGACCTGCTGGGTGATCAGCCACACCGCCTCGGCCATCAGCACGGCGGCGAGGATCATCGGAGCGATGCTGACGAGGATCGAGCGGACGGAGAACCCCGGCACCTTGTAGCCGAGCACCTGCATGCCCCACAACGACGAGATGACGTAGGCGAGAGCGAACGCGAGGCCGAGGCCGAGCACGCCGTATCGATCGACGAGCACGAACGCCAGGACGATGTTGATCAGGTTCTCGACGACGTTGATCTTGAACGGCGTCTTCGTGTCCTTGTGGGCGTAGAAGCCGCGCAACACGAACATGTAGATCGAGAACGCTCCGAGGCCGAGCGCGAGGCCGGCGAGCGCACGTTGGGCAGCATCGGCGTCCTCTGCGCTGAACTCGCCGCGCTGCAGGAGCGCGCCGATGATCGGCTGACGGAGCACGAAGATGCCGACACCGGCGGGGATCGTGAACAGCGCAGTCATCCGAAGTCCGAGCGATGCCTGGTCGACGAACCCGGTGCGGTCGCGGCGGGCGACCGAGCGTGACATCTCCGGCTGGAAGGTCGTCGCGATCGACACCGCCAGCAGCCCGTGCGGGAGCACGAAGAAGGTGAACGCATTGATGTACGCGCTCGCATCGCTGGAGCCCGGCTCGGCCAGATTGCGGACCACCAGGAGGGCAACCTGATTGGCGACGACGAAGCCGATCGTCCAGAACGACAGCGACAGCAGTTTGCGGACCGCGGGGTGCTTCAGGTCGAAGTTCGGTCGGAATCGGAAGCCGGTGGCGAACATCGCCGGGACGAGGACCGCCGCCATCGAGGCGATACCGACCGTCGCACCCAGGCCGAGCGTCCAGCGCAGCCGGTCGTTCGACAGCACCTGCTCGAGTTGCCAGTCGGCCGATCCCGGGTTCGGCAGCGACAGCAGGAAGGCGATGATGATCACGTTCGGCAGGATCGGGGCCCACGCCGCCGCGAAGAAACGGCGGCGGCTGTTGAGGAACGCGTTGGCCAGGCCGACGAGGCCGTAGAAGAGGATCTGGATCAGGAAGATCCGCGCGAGCGTGGTGCCGACCTCCCGATACACGTCGGCATCGACGCCGTCGGCGATGTTGACCGAGTAGAGGCCGAAGATCAGTGGGGCGGCGATGACGGCAACGGCGGTCAGCGCCGCCATCAGCGTCACCGACACGGTGAGTACGACGTTGGTCGCCTCGTCGTCGTCGGTCTCGACGAACGTCGAGAAGAGCGGGACCAGCGTGGCCGACAGCAACCCGCCGAGCAGCAGGTCGTAGACGATGTTCGGGGTCTCGTTGGCGATCAGGTAGGCGTCGGACAGCGCCGTCTGCCCGAGCACGTAGCCCAGCACGATCAACCGGAGGAGCCCGGTGATCCTCGACAACGCCGTGCCGCTGGCAACGACGACGTTGCTCCGCAGCAGCCCACTCATCCGAGCGAACGCTAGTGCTGGCGTCCGATCACCCCGCGGCACCCGTGACGGTCCAGGCGAGGAGGGGATGGCGGTTGCGGCGAAGGCGGGGACGGTCGGGGTCGGGGAGGGCCCGCAACGCGGCGATCACCGGCTCGACCACGGCCGCCCAGGTTGCGTCGTCGACATCGAAGAGCGACGAGTAGATCCGCTGGTCGATCGCGTCGGCCTCGGTCGACGGTGCGGTCTCGAACTCGTCCCATGTGGTGAAGCCGTCGTGGATCAGGCCGAGGTCGCGATGGCTGTCGGCGACGACGGTGTTGTGGTCGAGCCGCATCCGGCGCAGCGGAGCGAGGCCGTCGACGATCGGGGCGATCTCGTCGTCAGGGCCGTATTCGGGCCCGGAAGTGATCGCCACCACCCGGCCACCGGGCCGGACGACCCGCGCAGCCTCGGAGAGTGTCGCGGCGGGGTCCTGCACCAACTGCAGCACCCAGACGAAGAATGCGGTGTCGACGCTGTCGTCGGCCAGTGGGAGCCGGTCGACATCGGCCGCCGCCACGCGGTCGCCGATTCGGGCGACTGCGGCGCGCATCATCGCCTCGCTCAGGTCGAAACCGACGACGTCGATGCCGCGTGCTCGGAGGCCGTTGGCGATCACGCCGGTGCCGATCCCCAGCTCCACTACACGGGGGCCGACGATCCACGGAGCGAGCGAGTCGGCGAAGTGCTCGCCGCGGCGTTCGCCGCCGCGAGTGGCGTCGTAGATCTCGGCCACACGATCGAACGATGTTCCGGGCATGGGCGCACCGTAGAGCATCCCAATTGACCCACGGGTCAAGGGGACGGGTAGCGTGCGACGCATGACCACCACGGATGCCGGGGCGCCCGGTAGCACCACCAACCGCTTCGAGAGTGTGCAGTCGGTGCGCGATGCCCTGCGCGACGTCAACTACCTCGCCGACGACGGCATTGCGGGCGTTGCCTACCTCGCCGACCGCCTCTCGAAGCCGGTGCTGGTCGAGGGTCCGGCCGGTACCGGCAAGACACAGCTGGCGAAGTCGATCGCCGAGATCACCGACGCCCGGCTGATCCGCCTGCAGTGCTACGAGGGCCTCGACGAGAGCAAAGCCCTCTACGAATGGAACTACAAGAAGCAGCTCCTGCGCATCCAGACCGAGCGTGGCGACAACTCCGAGGACTGGACCGAGATCAAGGACGACATCTTCTCCGACGAGTTCCTGCTCACGCGCCCGCTGCTCGAAGCGATCACTGCGACCGATCCGGTCGTGCTGCTGATCGACGAGGTCGATCGCGTCGAGGTCGAGACCGAGGCACTGCTGCTCGAGATCCTCTCCGACTACCAGGTGTCGATCCCCGAGTTGGGCACGATCACCGCCACCCAGGTCCCGCTCGTGTTCCTCACCTCGAACAACACCCGCGAGCTGTCCGAGGCCCTCAAGCGCCGCTGCCTGTACCTGCATGTCGACTACCCACAGCTCGAACGCGAGAAGGAGATCGTGCTCGCGAAGGTGCCCGACATCAGCGAGCACCTCGCCGACCAGGTCGCCCGCATCGTGCGTTCGATCCGCCAGCTCGACCTGAAGAAGGCACCGAGCGTCTCGGAGACCCTCGACTGGGCCCGCACGCTGTTGTTGCTCAACATCGACAACATCGACGAGCAGACGGCGAAGGACACGCTCAACGTGCTGCTCAAGTATCAGACCGACATCGCCAAGGCGGCGAAGGAACTGTCCGTCGACGAGTGACCGTCTGATGCTCGATCTCCTCAACGGCTTCGTCGTCGAACTCCGCAACGCGGGGCTGCCCGTCAGCCTCACGGAGAACCTCGACGCGATGGAGGCCGTCCAGCACATCCCGATCGAGGATCGTGAGGCCTTCAAGTACGCGCTCGGCGCCACGCTGATCAAGAACCATGCGCACTGGCGCAGCTTCGAGACCGTGTTCGAGGTGTACTTCAGCCTCCGCGGTCCCGAGTACAAGCTGGTCGAGGGCGGCGACGACGACACCGACATCGACGAACTGTGGCGCGAGCTGCAGGAGCAGCAGAAGCAGGAGGGCGCGGGGGGTGCCGGCGGGCTCGACAGCCTGACGCCCGAAGAGATCGCGCAGATGCTGATGTCGGCGTTGATGAACGGCGATCAGGGCGTGACGCGGGCGATGGCCAAGCAGGCCGTCCAGCGATTCGCCGGCATGGAGCCAGGCCGCCCGGTCGGCGGCACGTACTACCTGTACCGCACGCTGCGGAACCTCGATCTCGACGGGATGCTCGAGAAGATGTTGGACCAGGCCCGTCAGGACGCCGACGGCGATCTGACGCCGCTGGAGGAGCGCCTCGAGAAAGAGGAGTTCGAGGACCGCATCGAGAAGTTCAAGGGCGAGATCGAAGCCGAGATCAGGCGTCGGCTGGTCGCCGACCGGGGCGCCGAGGCGATGGCCAAGACGCTGCGCAAGCCGCTGCCCGAGGACGTCGAGTTCATGCACGCGTCCCGCGACGAGATGCAGGCACTGAAGAAGTCGCTGTACCCGCTCACCCGCAAGCTCGCCGCCCGTCTCGCCCGCAAGCGCCGTCACGGCCGCAAGGGCCCGCTCGACTTCCGCAACACGGTGCGCCACTCGCTCAGCTACGGCGGCGTGCCCGCTGAGCCGAAGTTCAAGTACCCGCGTCCGGCCAAGCCCGAGCTGGTCGTCGTTGCCGACATCTCGGGGTCGGTTGCCGCGTTCGCCCGCTTCACCCTGATGCTGGTCTATGCGATCCAGAACCAGTTCTCCAAGGTCCGCTCGTTCGTGTTCATCGACGGCATCGACGAGGTCACCGACTACTTCCGGGCGACCGAGGACATCACCGAGGCGATCCACCGGGTGAACACCGAGGCCGACGTCGTGTGGGTCGACGGGCACTCCGACTACGGCCACGCCTTCGAGGTGTTCTGGGAGCGCTACGGCAAGGACATCGGCCCCAAGTCGACCGTGCTGCTGCTCGGCGACGCCCGCAACAACTACCACGCCAGCCAGGCCTGGGTCGTCAAGGAGATCGCCCAGAAGGCTCGTCACGTCTACTGGCTGAACCCTGAACCGCGCAGCTACTGGAACACCGGCGACTCGATCGTCGGTGAGTACGGAACGCACACCGATGGTGTCTACGAGTGTCGCAACCTGCGCCAGCTCGAAGCGTTCGTCGAGAAGCTCGCCTGACCCGCCGTCAGTGGCATGAGGCCCTCGCAACACGGCGATGTCGCGGTGCGCTGATCCTCAGGGCGCGGTGACCACGAGGTCGTCGAACGCCGAGGTGATCGGTCCGTTGCTCGCCGAACTCGACAGGTAGGCGTACAGGCCGACGGTGCCGGGGGCTTGGAGCGCTGGCGTGGTGTCGGTGGTCTGGACGAGCCATGCGGTCGGCTCAACGGACCCTGCGGGCCAGAGCTTCGCTCGCACCGTGGTCGGTGTCGTGCCGACGGCCTGGATGCGCACACGCAGTTCCTGGCCGGGTTCGACTTGCAGGCCCGGAACGATGACCTCGCTCGCGATCGTCGCCGAGGTGCCGCGGTCGAGCCGGAGCGAGACACGTCCGTCGGGGCGCACGCGAACCACGGTGCGGTAGTCGGTCGCGCCCGGAACCGCGCGCGCGATGACCGAGAGATAGAGCCCGCTCCCTGTCGCTGGTCTGTCGTTCGACACCGTGACCTGCAGGTCGGTGTCGATGGCAGCGGTGGTTGTCAGCAACGCCAGCCGCGACGTCCCTGCCGACGTGGCGAACCGGCCCACCGAGCCATCGACGGAGAACGATCCCGATGGCGATGTCGACCAGGATCCACCCGAATCGGAGACGCCCCATCCCGTGGCCACGTTGCGGTCGAAGGTGTCGCTGTCGCGGATGTCCGCGGTGGGCACGGTCGTGCTGGTGGTACTCGTGGTGCTGGTCGTGGCGGCCGGCGGGATGGTGCTCGTGGTCGTCGCCGACGTCGTGGTGGTCGTGGTGGTGGTGGTGGTGGTGGTGGTGGTGGACGTGGTGGAGCTGCTGGTGGTGGTCGGGTCCGGAGGGGTGGGCCCGGTGGTCAGCGTGAACGAGTCGGTGAAGCCGGCCCCCGAGGTCGGAACGAAGCTCGCGGTGAGGCGAGCATCGGTCGCGCGGATGTCGAGGAAGCCGTTCGTCGGCCGTGAGTTGCTACCCGACCAGGCTGCGAAGTAGCCCGCTTCGGAGTCGGCGCTGTCGATCGGTCGCAACGCGATTCCGCCGGTGCCGACCGTGGCGAACACGGTGCCTGCTCCGGCGACGAAGTCACCGTCGCTGTCGCCCACGCAGTCGGGGTCGTAGCTGAAGGCGGGCACCCGAGCGCATCCGGGCACGCCGGATCGGAGCTGATGCGTGCGGGCATAGTTGTGATCGTGTCCGTGGAGCACGAGGTCGACCCGCTTGGCGACCAGCAGGTCGTAGAAGTCCGCTGATGCTCCCGGGCATCCGTTCGCGCCGACGGTCAGACACGGGTGGTGCGAGGTCACCACGATCCACCTGGCCCCGCGGGCGCGCCCGTCGTCGATCGCAGCGGACAACCAGTTGTAGTGGGGGTCGCCCTGGCGGTACTCCCAGCGAGTGCCCTCGAAGGTGAGGTTCGGGCTCGCCTGGATCACGCGAACGAGCGGCGCGTTCGTCGGGAAGTCCATCACGTACTCACGGCCGTAGACGCCGGTGATGCCCGGGATCTGGTTGGGCAGGCAGGCGCTGAAGTTGTTGATGGCGCCGTCTGCCACGTCCTCGCTCTCGTGGTTGCCCGAGACCAACTGGAACGGAAACCCGTCGCCGACGCGGCCCTTGACGAAGTTGCACCAGTCCGATTCCGTGGCGACGTTGCCGTACGACAGGTCGCCGAGTGCGAGGTGGGCGTCGGGCGCTCGCCGGGCCACCTCGTCGAGCACGGTCACCGTCGCCGGTTGAGCGCCGTAGTCACCTGCCGCGGTGAGGTGCACCTCGTTGGCTGCGTCACCCTGGGATGTGATGGCGACCGCGCCGACCGCGCCGACGGCGCAGACACCCGCCACGATCATCGTGAGCCGTCTCGATGCTTGCCCCATGTCCCCGCCGCCTTCTCCGCTCGTCCCGCGCCGAACGTATCAAGAAGTCATCAAGAGCGGAAGAGGTGAGTGGTCGGTGGCCACCACCGATGATCCGGTTGGTCCGTTCCCGAGCGGGTCAGGAGCGTTGGTAGTTGGGGGCTTCCTTGGTGATGGTGACGTCGTGCGGATGCGATTCTTCGCGGCCGGCGGTGGTGACGCGCATCAGGCGGGCGCCGCGCAGCCCGTCGAGCGTGGCTGCACCCGCATAGCCCATGCCGGATCGCAGTCCACCGACGAGTTGGTAGACGACGTCGCCGAGCGGCCCGGCATACGGCACCCGCCCCTCGATCCCCTCGGGCACGAGCTTGTTCGATCCCGCGCCGACCGCCGTCGAGCCGCCCGACGACTGGCCGGTGGCGTAGCGGTCCTGGCTGTCGCCGGTCATCGCGCCCATCGATCCCATGCCGCGGTAGCTCTTGTACCGGCGGCCCTCGAACAACTCCATCTCGCCGGGGCTCTCCTCGGTGCCGGCCAGCAGCGACCCGAGCATCACGGTGGACGCCCCTGCGACGATCGCCTTGACGATGTCGCCGGAGAACGTGATGCCGCCGTCGGCGATGACGGGAATGCCGAGTTCGCGGCCGCGCTTGGCTGCGAACCAGATCGCCGACAGCTGTGGCATGCCCGCACCCGACACGACACGGGTGGTGCAGATCGATCCGGCTCCGACGCCGATCTTGACCGCGTCGGCGCCCGCGACCACGAGCGCCTCCACGCCCTCCTCCGTGACCACGTTGCCCGCGGTGACGGCCAGGTCGGGCCACGACCCCTTGATCCGCTGAATCGCCTTGACGACGTTGGCCGAGTGCCCGTGGGCGGTGTCGATCGACACGGCATCGACACCCATCGCAACGAGCGCCTCCACCCGTTCCTCGACGTCGGCGCCGACGCCGACCGCAGCGGCACAGCGCAGGCGACCGCGCGAATCGCGAGAGGCATTCGGGAAGTCGAGACGCTTCTGGATGTCCTTCACCGTGATCAGCCCGGCGAGGCGGCCGTCACTGTCGACGAGCGGCAGCTTCTCGATGCGGTGCTGCTGGAGGATGGCCTTGGCCTGGTCGAGCGACGTGCCGACCTCGGCGGTGACCAGTCCGTCGGCGGTCATGAAGTCGGTGACCGGTCGCTCGAAGTCGGCGCCTTCGCAGAAGCGGATGTCGCGATTGGTGAGGATGCCCACGAGGCGACCGTCGGGATCGGTGATCGGCACGCCGGAGAACTTGAACCGGTGCATCAGGGCCTCGGCCTCGTGGAGGAGCGCGGTGGGAGGCAACGTCACCGGGTCGGTGATCATGCCCGACTGCGAGCGCTTCACCTTCTGCACCTCGGCCGCCTGGTCGGCGATCGACATGTTGCGGTGGATCACGCCGATGCCGCCGTGACGGGCCATTGCGACCGCCATGCGGCCCTCGGTGACCTTGTCCATCGCGGCGGAGACCAGCGGGACCGCCAGCTCGATCTCGGCGGCGAAGGTCGCGGAGGTGTCGACGGCGTCGGGGAGGGTTTCGGAGTAGCCGGGGACGACGACGACGTCATCGAACGTCAGCGCCTCGAACCGGTCGAAGAACTCGTCGTTGGGGTTGGTGCGGTCGTTCATGCGGAGGCCTCCGTCAGATCGGGCGTTCGGTCGGATCTCGCGTTGCACAGTTCGGAGAGTGTGTCGACGAGCAGCCGGTGTTCGGTGTCGTGGAGCAGTGTGGCGAAGGCGTCGAAGCCGGCGGCGACATCGATGTCGACGGTGGCGGTGCCGAGCACGGGGCCGTCGTCGACCCCCTCGTCGGGAACGAGGTGGACCATCACACCGGTCTGGGTCCGTTCGCCGGCCGTCGCCTCGTCCCAGGCCCGCTCGATGGCGCCGACGCCGGGCAGGTCGCCGGGCATCGCCGGATGCAGGTTGACGACCCGGTTCGGGAACCAGCCGAGGAAGCTCATCGAGAGAATGCGCATCCACCCGGCGAGCACGACCAGATCCGGGTCGAAACCGGCGACCACGTCGGCCAGACGGGCGTCGTAGTCGCCGCGGTCCTCACCGGGGTGGACCCCGACATGCACTGCGGGGACGCCCGCCTCGTCGGCTCGCTGCAGCGCGAACACGTCGGGCTTGTTCGACACGACGGCCACCACCTCGGCGGGCAGCTGCTCGTCGGCGCAGGCATCGATGATCGCCTGGAGGTTGGAGCCGGACCCCGACACGAGCACGACCAGCCGTGTCGGTCGGACCGGTCGGTCGGACTCGTCGGCGAGGGTGCCCATGGGTCGAACCTAGCGACGCGGACGGCTGCCGCTCCGCCGGGTGAACGAAAATTCAACGCGGCGGAGGCGGCCAGTCGTCGGCGAGCAGCTCCATCAGGAGTCCGTCGGCCCAGGTCCCGTCGGCTCGCAGTTCGTATTGGCGCATCCGTCCAACCGGTCGGAACCCCACCTTGTCGTACACGGCGATCGCAGCGGTGTTGTCGGCCGCCGGGTCGATCGTGAGGCGGTGGTGGCCCCGGTCGATGATCAGGTGCTCGACCACTGCGCGAATCGCGTCGCTCGCGTAGCCCCGGCGATGCACTGCGGGGTCGATGTAGACGTCGATCCCGGCGTGCCGGTACTGGGGATCGTCCTCCTCGTGGTACTGGATCATCCCGACGATGTTGCCCGACGAGTCCTCGATCGTCAGCCTCACGACCTCGTCGTCCGCGAGGTCCTCGTCGAACTCGGCAACGAGATCGTCGCCGTGCCAACGTCGCCTGACCTCGTCGGTCGAGCGGATCGCCACGAGGGCGTCGCGGTCGGCGGCTGCGGTCGACCGCAGCCGGACGCTCGTTCCACGCAGAACCAGCGGCGCACTCATCGCCCCGAGTCTTGCATCTGGGGCCTGACCCCGGACGTGACGCCGGGTGCGAAACGGGGGCGGGGAGGGGCGCTCAGGCGAGCTGGACGTGGCCGGTGCCGGGCGTGAGCTCGCCGATCACCCAGGTGGGTTCGGTGATCGTGCGCTGCAGTTCGTCGACGTCCTCCGGAGCACACACGATCACCATGCCGACACCCATGTTGAGCGTGCGGTACAGCTCCTCGGTCGACATCAGCGGGGTCAGCTCGCGCACCAGCCGGAACAGCGGCGACACCGGCCACGAGCCGAGCTCGACCACTGCGTCGACGTCGCCGGGCAGCACGCGGGGCAGGTTCTCGGGAAGGCCACCTCCGGTGATGTGCGCCAGCGCCTTGACCGTTCCCGAATCGAGCGCCGGCCGCAGCACGTCGAGATACGACCGGTGCGGCTCGAGGAGCGTTTCGCCGAGCGGTCGGTCGAAGCCGTCCGGGACCACATCCATCGGGATCCAGTCGAACACCTTGCGCAGCAGGGAGTAGCCGTTGGTGTGCGGCCCGCTCGATGCGACGCCGACCAGCACGTCGCCGACGGCCACGTCGGGCCGGGGGAGGAGCTGTGAGCGCTCGGCCACACCGACGAGCGTGCCCGCGATGTCGAACGCCCCCGGCTGGTACACCCCCGGCATCTCGGCGGTCTCGCCGCCGAGCAGCGCGCAGCCCGACGCGAGGCAGGCGTCGGCCATGCCGCTGACCACCTCGGCGACCAGGTCGGCGTCGAGCACGCTGGCGGCGATGTAGTCGAGGAAGAACAGCGGACGCGCCGACTGCACGAGCACGTCGTCGATGCAGTGGTTGACGATGTCCATCCCGACCCCGCGCACCATGCCGAGCCGAGCCGCCAACTCGACCTTCGTGCCGACACCGTCGGTCGAAGCCACCAGCACCGGGTCGTCGAGTTCGAGAATCGCCTTGGCCGAGAACACGCCGCCGAACGATCCGACCCCCTTCAACACGCCGTTGTCGTGGGTCGCCTCGACCGCTGCTTTCATCTCGGCGACCGCTCGGCTGCCTTCGTCGATGTCGACGCCCGCCGCCGCATACGACGCCAGACCGGCACCGAGGGCCCGCCATCCGATGTCGCGGCGGACCTGCATGCCCTCGAAGTGGATTCGACCGATGTGCTCGTAGGCGGCCGCTCGGGCCTCGGCGAGATCGAGGCCGACCCCGGTCACGGCGAGCACACGGCCCCCGGCGACTCGGCCGTCGGCGTCGACGGCGGCGTCGAAGCGGATCGTCGTCGTGCCGTCGGGCCCGATGGCGCCGCTCACCATGTCGTCGGTGATCGGGGCCCCGATCGTCGGCGTCGAGGGGTAGCCGGGTGCTGCCGCCACGACCGTGAGGGCCGCTTGAGCCCGTACGACCATCGGAAACTCGTCGACGGTACCGCGGGTGCAGGCGAGAGCGAGTTCAGCGAGGTCGGTCTCCACCAGCGGCAGCACCGCTTGGGCCTCGGGATCGCCGAAGCGCACGTTGTACTCGATCAGCCTCGGCCCATCGGCCGTCAGCATCAGCCCGGCGAAGATCACCCCGACGTAGGGCGTCCCGGCCGCAGCGAGGTGGTCGAGCACCGGTTGGACGAACGTCGCCACCAGGTCGTCCCCCGTGTACGGCACCGGAGCGGGCGCGTAGGCCCCCATCCCGCCGGTGTTGGCGCCGGTGTCGCCCTCGCCGATGCGCTTGTGGTCCTGGGCGAGTGGGAGGGCGACGGCGCGTGCGCCGTCACACAGCGCCAGCAGCGAACACTCCGGGCCCCGCAGGCGCTCCTCGAGCAGGAAGACACCCGTGGCGGCGGCGGTCTCGATCGCTTCGACGGTCGCGGCCTCGCCGTCGGGCACCGTGACACCCTTCCCGCCCGCCAGCCCGTCGAGCTTGACGACGACCGGACGGCCGAGTTCGCGCCACCAGCCGAGCGCCGCAGCAGCGTCGTCGAACCGGGCGAACGCCGGGCCGGGCACGCCGAGCGACGTCGCGAGTTCCCGGGCGTGGGACTTCGACGACTCGAGTCGGGCGAGCTCCGCCGTCGGCCCGAAGCAGGGGATCCCCCGCTGTGCGCATTCATCGGCCACCCCGGCAACGAGCGCCGCCTCGGGGCCCGGTATGACCAGGTCGGTGTCGTCGGCGGATGCAGGGCCGAGCTCGGCAGCGATCCGCACGTCGTGGCCGTGGTGCCGGCACGCCCAGGCGATCGCCTGCTCGCGCCCACCGCCACCGATCACCAGGACCCGCATCAGACCTCCGCCCCGCGCCGCCCCCGTCGATTTCGTGAACAAGGTGCGGCCCAGGTGCGCATCTTGTTCACGAGAAGGGCTGAAGGGGTCACGCGAGGACGCCTTCGAAGGAGAGCTTGGCCTGGGCGTCGCCGACGTGGATCGGGTAGTTGCCGGTGAAGCAGCCGTTGCAGTACCCGTCGTCGTCGCCGGCGGCGGTGTCGGCGACCGCCAGCATCATGCCGTCGAGCGACAGGAACGCGAGGCTGTCGGCGCCGATGTGGTCGCGCATCTCCTCCACCCGGAGCCGAGCGGCGATCAGGTCGCCGTCGTGGCCCATGTCGACGCCGAAATGGCAGGCATGGGTGATCGGTGGACACGTGATGCGCACGTGCACCTCGGTGGCCCCGGCGTCGCGGACCAGCCTCACGAGTGGGCCCGCCGTGGTGCCGCGTACGAGTGAGTCGTCGATCATCACGACCCGCTTGCCCTCGAGGTTCTCGCCGAGGGCGTTGAACTTCAGGGCCACGCCGCGCTCGCGGATGTCCTGGGTGGGCTCGATGAACGTGCGTCCGATGTAGCGGTTCTTGATCAGCCCGTCGTTGAACGGGATGCCGCTCTCGTTGGAGTAGCCGATCGCCGCGGGAATCGAGGAGTCGGGCACCGGAATCACGACGTCGGCGTCAGCCGGTGCCTCCTGGGCGAGTTGGAGCCCGAGACGCTGGCGGACGTGGTGGACGTTGTGGCCGTCCCACACCGAATCGGGCCGGGAGAAGTAGACGAACTCGAACGTGCAACGAGCACTGTGAGGTTGTGGTGCGAGTACTTGCGATCGGCGCACCTCGGCGCCCATCAGCGTCACCATCTCGCCGGGCTGCACCTCGTCGATGTCGACACAGCCGAGGGTCGACAGTGCGCAGGTCTCGCTCGCCACGGCGTGGCCGCCGTGCGGCAGGCGGCCGATCGAGAGCGGGCGGAAGCCCCACGGGTCGCGGACGGCGATCACGCGGTCGGCGGTGAGCAGCACGAGCGAGAACGCGCCCTTCCACGCCGGCAAGGTGCGCTCGATCCGTTCCTCCCACGTCTGGCCGCCGGCCGCGGCGAGCATCAGGGTCATGACCTCGGAGTCGCTGGTTGCGGTGAGCCCGAAGCCGCGCTTGAGGAGTTCGTCGCGCAGCGCGGGGGCGTTGACGATGTTGCCGTTGTGGGCGAGTGCGAGCGGGCCGTGCATCGTCTCGACGACGAACGGTTGGATGTTGCGTTCGGCGTTGGAGCCGGTGGTGGAGTACCGGGTGTGGCCGATGGCGTGATAGCCCGTGAGCGGGGCGAGCGCCTCCGGGGTGAACACGTTGGCGACGAGGCCGGCCTCCTTGTGCACTCGGGCCCGAGTGCCGTCGCTGACCGCGATGCCGGCGGCCTCCTGGCCGCGGTGCTGCAGCGCGAACAACCCGAAGAAGGCGAGCTGCGCCACCCCTTCGCCGTGCGGCGTGGAGATGCCGAGCACCCCGCACTCGTCCTTGGGTGTGTCGTCGGCGGGCAGCGCCGTCACCGGGATGCGCCGTTGTGGTTCGGACGTCATGTCAGTCGATCTCCAGTCCCGCCACTGCAGCGAGGATCCGTGGTTCGGCAGGGTAGACGCCCGGGACGAAGCGCTCGCCCGTCAGACGTTCGTAGGCGTCCACGTAGCGCTCGGACGTGGCGGTCCACACCTCGGCGGGCAGGTCCGGTACCGGGCCGTTGCCGGTGTAGCCGACGTCGGCGAGCGCTCGTCGGACCACCTCTTTGTCGAGGCTCTCCGGCTCGGCGCCGGCGGCGAGCCGCTCGTCGTAGCTGTCGGCGACCCACCAGCGCGACGAGTCCGGCGTCAGTGCTTCGTCGATCAGGAGCAGCTCACCGTTCGCGGCAACGCCGAACTCGAACTTGGTGTCGGCGAGGATCAAGCCGACCTCGGCGCCTCGCTGCGCCGCCCGACGGAACAACTCGACGGCGGCCGACTCGACCCGGGCCCAGAGTTCGGGTTCGACGAATCCGCCCGACACGACCTCGGCCGACGAGAGCGGCACGTCGTGGGTTCCGGCCTCACCCTTGGTGGTCGGCGTGACGATGGGGTCCGGCAGGGGTGTGTTCTTGCGCAAGCCCTCGGGGAAACGGTGGCCGTAGATCGTGCGGGCGCCGGCGGCGTACTGGGTCCACAGCGCGGTGTCGGTGACCCCGGTGATGTAGCCACGCACGACGACCTCGACGGTGAGTGGCATCACCTCGCGGGCGATCAGCACGTTCGGGTCGGGCGTGGAGAGCGCGTGGTTGGCGACGATGTCGCTCGTACGGCCGAACCACCACATCGAGAGCTGGTTGAGGACCTGGCCCTTGTAGGGCACACAGGCGATGATCCGGTCGAAGGCGGAGAGCCGGTCGGTGGTGACGAACAGGCGACGGGCGTCGGGGAGGGCGTACGACACGCGGACCTTGCCGACGCGACGATCGCCGAGCGGGAGGTCGATGTCGTCGAGGGGCGTGGTGACCGGTGGCAACATGTGCTCAGAGTTCCTTGGCGTGGCGCACGCCGTTGTCGAACAGCCGCAGCCCGAGGTGTTGGGGCCCGCCGCCGCCACGGCGATGGCTGGGGTGTTGGCGGGCCACGATGTGGTTCTCCGGATGCGGCATCAGGCCGAGCACGACGCCGGAGCGGTCGCAGACGCCGGCGATGTCGGCGACCGATCCGTTCGGGTTGGTGCTGCGGTAGCGCAACGCCACCTGGCCGGCCGCGGCCAGCGATTCCGGATCGGGATGCACGTAGCGCCCTTCGCCGTGGGCGATCGGGCAGTGGATCGGATCGGTGATGCCCTTGGTCCACAGTGAGGCGCTGTTGGGAACGCTGTCGAGCACGACCCACCGGCAGTCGAAGCGCCCCTGGGCGTTGTGCCCGAGCGCTCCGGGCAGCAGCCGTGTCCGCGTCAGGACCTGGAAACCGTTGCAGATTCCGATCACCGGGCGGCCGCGTTCGACGAAGTCCCTCAAGCGGTCGCCGACGCCGACGACCAGGTCGAGTGCGAGCATGCGGCCGGCGCCGAGGGAATCGGCGTAGCTGAAGCCTCCCGCCACGACGGCGAGGCGCGCCTCGTCGAGCAGTTCGGGCTGGCGCACGAGCTCGGACGCCAGCACGATCCTCGGGCTTGCTCCGGCCAGTTCGAGCGCGGCCTCGACGTCGCGGTCGCGGTTGGTGCCGGGGCCGGCGATGATGATCGCGGGGAGGCGGCTCACGAGTGGCCCTCCGGCTGGGCATGAGAGTTGAACGCGTCGGCGAGTTGCTGGACCGTGATCGGCTCGACACCCACGATCTGGAGGATCGACGCGTGGTTCACCGTGCCGAGCACCATCGCCTGGCCGTCCATCACCTGAACGAACGCGTCGACCCGACGCGGTTGCACCTCCACGATCAGCCGCCCACTCGACTCCGCGAACAAGGCGGTGGTGCGATCGTCGTGGGGCAGTTGGTCGATCGTGGCGCCGAGGCGGCCGGCGATGCACATCTCGGCGATCGCCACCGCAAGTCCGCCCTCGCTCACGTCGTGGCACGACTCGACGAGCCCGGCGCGGATGGCCGCATGCAGACGCCGGTAGGTGGCGGGCGCATCGGGCACCGGTGCCGGTGCCACTCCGGGCTGATTCGGTGCACCCCGCACCTTGTCGAGGTGGGAGCCGGCGAACTCGACGTCGGTGTCACCCACGATCAGCAGGGTGTTGCCGGCCTCGGCGAGGTCGGGGGTGACGGTGAGGTCGGCGTCGGGCACGTGGGCCACAGCCGTGATCACCAGCGTGGGCGGCACGGCGTGACGCTGACCGTCGGTGCCGACGTACTCGTTGTTGAGGGAGTCCTTGCCGGACACGAACGGCGCGTTGTACATGCGGGCGGCGCCGCAGCACCCTTCGACCGCAGCGACGAGCTCACCGAGCGTCGAGGCCCGCCGGGGATCGCCCCACGAGAAGTTGTCGAGGAGTGCGATGCGGTCGGGATCCGCGCCGACGGCGACCACGTTGCGGATCGCCTCGTCGACCACGGCGTACGCCATCGCCTCGGGGTCGTGCAGGCCGTACCACGGGTTGACGCCGATGCCGATCGCCAGCCCGTCGGATGCTGCGGGGTCGGCGAGCACCACGCCGTCGGCGGGACCGTCGGCGGCGGCGCCGACGAGCGGGCGCACCACCGTGGATCCCAGGATCTCGTGGTCGTAGCGGTGGATCGTGGCGGCCTTGGACGCGATGTTCGGGTGGGCGAGCAACTCGAGCAGCGTCGCCGCCGGGTCCTCGACGGTACGGCCCGTCCGCTCGCTGCGGTTCGGGTCGGGCAGCTCGGCGGACATGCGTCGCTGGGGGCGTCCGTCGTGGAGGAACGCGGTGTCGATGTCGGCGACGACGGTGCCACCGTGGCGTACCACGAGCTGGCCGTCGCCGGTGAACGCCCCGATGTCGGCGAGCTCGACCCCGACGCGCTCACATCGCGCTCGGAGGCCGAACAGATCGCCCGGAGCGACGGCGACGACCATTCGCTCCTGGGCCTCGGACAGCCAGACCTCCCACGGCTCGAGGCCCGGGTACTTGCGCGGGACGAGGTCGAGTTCGATGTCGGCTCCGACGCCCTCGGCCATCTCGCCGACCGCCGAGGACAGGCCGCCGGCGCCGCAGTCGGTGATCGCCGTGTAGAGCTCTTCGGCACCGACGAGCGCGTCGATCAACAGCTTCTCGACGATCGGATCACCGATCTGCACGCTGGCGCCGGCGACCTCGCCGGTCGTCGCGTCCATCGTCGCCGACGAGAACGTCGCACCCCGGATGCCGTCGCGTCCGGTCGCTCCACCGAGCACCACGACCCGGTCGCCGGGGAACGGGCCGTCGTGGAGGGGACGTGACCGGGCGGTGCCGACGCACCCTGCGAAGACGAGTGGGTTCGTGGTGTAGGCGGGGTCGTACAGGATCGCGCCCGCCACGGTGGGCAGCCCGATCTTGTTGCCGTAGTCGGCGACGCCGTCGATCACGCCTTCGCGGATCCGGCGGGGATGCAGCGCGCCTGCGGGCAGCTCGGTGAGCGGGAGGTCGGCGGGGCCGAAGCAGAGCACGTCGGTGACCGCGATCGGGCGGTGCGCGATGCCGAGCACGTCGCGGATCACGCCGCCCACGCCGGTGTTCGCGCCGCCGAAGGGCTCGACCGCGGAGGGGTGGTTGTGGGTCTCGGCCTTGAGCGCCACGGTGGTGCCTTCGCTGAACTCGACCACGCCGGCGTTGCCGACGAACGCCGAGCGCACGAACGGGGCGTCGATCGACTCGGTGCACTCACGCAGCTGGCCCAGCAACGGGGGCACCTCGGCGCCACCGTCGGGGCCGCCGGTGGCGTCGATCACCGCACGGAACGTCTTGTGGGAGCAGTGTTCGCTCCAGGTCTGTGCCAGGGTCTCGATCTCGACGTCGCTGATGTCACGGGCGAGGCGGGCGTACTCGTCGCGGATGACGCGCAGCTCCTCGATGTCGAGCGACAGGGCCCGTTCGTCGTTCAGTGCGAGCAGTCCGGTGTCGTCGAGCCCGCGTATCGGGATCAGCTCGGCAGCGGCAGGGGAGGGGTGCTCGTCGACGTGGGGTGCCTCGATCGTGCCGGCACACCACCGCTCGATCACCGGGTTCGCGATCAGACGGCGGACGACGTCGTCGGCCACGTCGTCGTCGAGGGCCGGGACGAACTCGACCCGGCGGCCGGTTGCGGCGCCGGTGAGGCCCACACCCAGCTGTGTCGCGGCGTGGCGGACGGCGTCGGCGGCGGTGTCGGTGACGCCCGGCAGGAGCGTGATCTCGACGCCGGGCGCGGTCGGGGCGTCCCAGGTTCCCCGTTGGAGCAACGGGTCGACGAGCACGGCGTGCAGGCGCTCGCGAGCGTCGGCGTCGATCTCTCCGTCGATGAACACGATGTCGGCGACGTCGACGTGGCCGCCGAGGCCGAGGCCGAGATGTTCGATGGCAGCCACGATCGCCCCACCGCGTGGGTCCGGATCGAGGGTGCGAATGGTCAGACGATGCCGGGTGGCCACCACTGCGACCCTACGGATCGCGTCGGCCACCCAGGGGCCGCTTGTACGAAATGTTTCAGCCCGGTGGTCGGGCCGGTGTCAGAGTCCGAGGTTGAAGAGCGCTGAAGCGGTCAGTGGCTGCACCATGTCCTCGGTGGGGAACACCGGCTGCCACTCGTCGGGCGACAGCGACGTGATCGTGATCGTCTCACCGCCGAGCTCGGGTGGCATGATCGACTTGCGGACGATGCCGGTGTCGTCGATCCATGCTTCGATCACCAGCGATTCGACCGGGTCGGTTCCCACCTGCAGCGTCACACCGGCGGGCAGAACAGGGGTTGCCGGGGGTGGCGCAATCGCCTCGGCGCCGGGGTCGACCGGAGCAGCGGCCGCGGCCGGCTGCGCGGCCTGCACGATGGTGGCGGGATCGACCGACATCAGGAGTCGGTGGGTTGCAGCGGTTCCGACGGTCGACTCGGTCGCCCGGTCGATGGTGACCGACCCACGGATCGACGGGGGGATCAGCTGGTCGAGCGTGCGGATCCAGCGGGCCTGGCCGAACTCGGAGTCGACGGGGAAGTTCCCCCGGTCGAGGCGGTACCAGGTCGGTTCGTCGACGCGGCGGATCACGGCCTGGTCGAAGACCGTCAGTACCTCCAGGTCGGGGGCATCACCGCGGTCGATGACCACACGGGAGATGGCGCGGTCGAAATCACTGGTCACCTCGTAGCGCTGGGGGCCGCGCATCGAGTCCTGCCGTTCCACCGTGAACGTGGCGGTCCGGACGGGGATCGGTGTCGCCGTGGCGGTGGGGAACACCGTCGGCGCCGCTGGTTCGTCGATCGAGTCGTCGCCGGTGGCGAGCTCCATCAGTTGCGACCCGTAGGTGAACCCGGCATAGGTGGCGCCGCCGATCACGGCGAGCACGAGCAACCACGTGACGCCGCGCCGACCGCGGCCCTTGCGCGCCGGGGGTCGTTGGGGTGTTGGATTCGGCGACCACTGTTCGCTCATCGTCGCGAACGGATTCGCCGTCGGAGCCGTCGCCGGACGAGGGACCGCGGCGGCCACCTGGGGCAACATCGGAGCCTGGTCGACCTGGTTCGGAGGGGTGGGAACCGGACGCGCCGGCGGTGGTGGCGGGGGCGGCGGAAAGCCCGACTCCGCAGAGGCGCCGGCCGGTACCGCATGGAGTTCGGTCGTGTTCGGCATGCAGTGATGTCATCGGCATCCCTGCCGGTGGGCTTGAGCAGCGTCTTGCCGCTCGGCCCTAGGCTCGGGCGATGGTCCGCACGTCGACGCGAACGGTGGTGGTCGGTGCGGGTTCGGCCGGCTGTGTGGCGGCATCCCGTCTCTCCGAGCGTGACGACCACGAGGTCGTGCTGCTCGAATCGGGCCCCGACCTCGCGCCCGGTGCCGTGCCCGACGCGATCGACGGGCCCGACTTCCTCGAGGCCCTCGAGCTCCCCGACCGGACGATCACCGACCTCGTCGCGAGCAGGGTGACGGGCGGCCCGCTGGCTCCGTACCGGCGCGGGACCGGCATCGGCGGCTCGTCGGCTGTCAACGCGCTCGTCGCGCTCCGAGGTGACCCGGAGACCTACCGCCGGTGGGGGTGGGACGAGGCCGCTGCTGCGTGGTCGAGGGTCGCCCTGCCGGAGGAACCACCGGAAGAGGACGAACTCGGCGCCGTCGATCGGGCGCTCCTCGCCGCTGCGCCCGATGCGTATCCGGCGTCGCTCACGCGGCGCGCCGGCCGACGGATCACCTCCGCCGAGGCCTATCTGTGGCCGGCGTTGGCTCGCACGAACCTGGATGTGCGTGCCCACACCCCCGTTGACCGGGTCGTGTTCGAGGGGCGGACCGCCGTCGGGGTCGAACTCGCCGACGGCGAACATGTCGCAGCCGATCGAGTCGTCCTCGCCGCGGGTGCACTCCACAGCCCGGCACTGTTGTTGCGCTCGGGCGTCGACACGGCCGGCGTCGGCGAGGGTCTGCAGGACCATCCATCGGTGGCGTTCACCCTCCAACTCCGTGCCGGCGTGCCGTCGTCCCCGATCGGGCTCGTCATCGGCTCGTTGTGTCGGCGCGCTGGCATCCAGTTCCTCCCGATGAATCACGCAGGAGCGGACGCACCCGGGCTCGGCGTGTTGCTGGTCGCGCTGATGACGCCGCACAGTCGGAGCGGCACCGTGGTGCTCGACCCCGACAACCCCTCGGGGCAGCCGGCCGTCGATTTCGCTCTGCTCGAGGATCCTGCCGACACCGACGCGCTCGTCGCCGGCGTCGCCGAGGCGCGGCGGCTGCTGGCGGCGCCGTCGTTCGCCGAGATCTCCGAGCGCGTCCTGATCGACGCCTGGGGGACGCCGATCGACGCGCTGGGCGACGAGGAGGCGGTCCGCGGATGGCTGCCGACGGTGGTCGGTGACTACGTGCACGCATCGAGCACCTGCGCGATGGGCACGGTCGTCGACCGCGACGGCGCTGTCCACGGCTACGAGCGACTGCGCGTGTGCGATGCGTCGGTCTTCCCCACGATCCCCGACGCCAACACCCACCTCCCCACAACCATGCTCGCGGAGCTGTTGGTCGGCCGGTGGATGGAGCGCCGCTGACGCCATTGCCGGATCAGGATGACGTGACATGATGACTGCCATGCCCACCCACGACGACTACACCCTGGGGCTCCACGAGCTGGGCGACGGCTGCCACGCCTACCTCCAGCCAGACGGCGGTTGGGGATGGAGCAACGCCGGTCTGATCGTCGGTGACGGGCAATCGCTCCTCGTCGACACGCTGTTCGATCTCGATCTCACTGCGGCGATGCTCGATGCGATGGCCGCCGTCACGGCGGGCGCCCCTGTCGACACCGTGGTGAACACCCACGCCAACGGTGACCACTGCTACGGCAACGGCGAAGTCACCCGGCGCCGTCCCGACGTGGAGATCGTCGCGTCGTCGGCGACCGCGCACGAGATGGCGGAGGTCCCGCCGGCGATGCTCGCCGCGCTCAACCAGGCGCCCGGCGACGTCGGCGAGCTGTTCCGGTCGTTCTTCGGGGAGTTCCACTTCGACGGCATCGAGCTCGTGCCGCCCACCCGAACCTTCGACGACCGACTCGAACTCGACGTCGCCGGACGACGCGTCGAGCTGATCGAGGTGGGCCCGGCCCACACCGCCGGTGACACGATCGTCCACGTGCCCGATTCCCGCACGGTCTACACCGGCGACATCCTCTTCATCGGCGGCACACCGATCGTGTGGGCCGGGCCCTTGTCGAACTGGATCGCGGCGTGCGACCTGATGCTCGGGCTCGGGGTCGACACGGTGGTGCCGGGTCACGGCCCGCTCACCGACACCGCAGGCATCGTGGCGGTGCGCGACTACCTGGGCGTGGTCGACGAACAAGCGGCTGCGGCGCACGACGCCGGCGTCGATGCCTTCGACGCCGCCCGCGACATCGGGCGGGCGCTCGCCGCCGATGATCGTTTCGCCGACTGGGGCGAGCAGGGTCGGATCGCGGTGAACGTCGAGACCGTCTACCGAACGCTCGATCCGGCGCATCACACCCCCGATGTCGTCGAACAGTTCCGGCGCATGGCCGAGATCGAACGCGCATGATCCGCCGACCTCGATGAGCGCCGGCGAACCGATCCGTCTCGTCGACGTGATCGTGATCGGCGACGGCCCGGCCGGCAGTGCGCTGGCCGCTGCGTGCGGGCGACGTGGCGTCGACGTCGTACTGGTCGGACCCGATCTCGCCTGGGAGCAGACCTACGGCACCTGGGTCGACGACCTCGCCGAGGTCGAGGGCCTGGCGGACGTGGCCACCGTGCTCGGTGTCACGATCGATTCGATCGCCGTGCACACCGACCGGTCGCGCGAGCTCCGACGGTCGTACGGCCTCTTCGACAACGAGGCGCTCCGTCGGGTCGTGCGCGGCGATGTCGAGCACGTCCGCGGACGCGTCGACAACGTGGCGTCGGCACCCGACGGCGCCACCCGCCATCGCGTCCATGTGGCGCCTTCCGCGTCCGGCCCGGTGATGTCGGGCGAGGCGATCGAGTTCCGCGCCCGCCTGGTCGTCGACACCGCAGGGTGGCCGTCGTCGTTCGCTCACCGATCGAGCACCACCGCGCCTGCGTGGCAGACCGCGATGGGCGTCGTCCTGGCGGAGCCACCCGACGGCGACCTGGGCGAGGCCACCTGGATGGACTTCCGGGCGGTCGGGGCAGGCGCACCTCCGGCCCGGCGCTCCTCGATCGGTCCGCACGGCGTCACCACGTTCTGCTACTCGCTGCCGGTCCGCGACGGCTGGATGGTGGAGGAGACGGTGCTCGCAGCGCGCCCCGCCGTCGAGCCGATCGCGCTGCTTCCCCGCCTGGCCGCCCGCCTCGGCCGGCACCCCGACGACGTGCTCGCCGCCGCTGTGCGCACCGAGTACGTGCGGATTCCGATGGGCGGCGCCCGACCGGACGACGATCAGCCCGTGGTGGCGTTCGGCGCGGCGGCCGGGTACGTCCATCCGGCGACCGGGTTCAGCGTCACTGCGTCGCTGCGGGCAGCGCCGCGAGTCGGCGACGCGGTGGTGGAGGCGCTGGCGGCCACGAGTTCCTCGGCGGCGGCCGACTCGTCGCTGGTGAGCGACGCGGTGTGGACCGCAGCGATGCGACGCACCCGTGTGCTCCACGACTACGGGCTCGAGGTCCTGCTGCGCCAGGACGACGACGAGGTCCGAGCGTTCTTCGGGGAGTTCTTCGATCTTCCCACCGAGCAGTGGAGCAGCTACCTCCGGATCGACACGCCGCCCGGCGAACTCGCGGCTGTGATGATGCGGCTGTTCAGTGCGTCGTCGTGGTCGATGCGGCGTCGGCTGATGTCGGGGAATCCGCTCGCGTTCGCTCGTCTGTTGCGTCCGTGACCTCGACGCCGGCGGCGCCGGCGGCGGCCCTGCGTCGGTGCGTGGCGATCGAACGCCGGATCGCGAGCACCCAGCCGATCAGCACCGCCGTGGCGAAGATGAACCACTGCACGGCGTACGAGAGGTGCGGGCCCTCGTCGAGGGTGGGGGGCGGCACCGGGACCGGGTCGGTGGGGGTGACGTTGGGGACGCTGCCGATCAGGTCGAGGTACACGGGCGCGAGGACGCCGGGGAGTTGTGCGTCGAGGAGGTCGAGGTCGACCCGTCGGACCTCGGTGACAGGACCGTCGGCGGAGTCGGTCAGCTCACCGAGTTGGCGGCCCGGGGGCACCCGGATGCGACCGAGCACGTCGATCGATCCCGTGGGCGCCGCCGGGGTGGGCTCGCCGAGCGTGACGAACCCGCGATTGACGACCACGGTCGCGCCGTCGTCGCCGATCAGTGCCGTGAGCACGTTGTCGCCGGCGATGCCGTCCTGGGTCCGGTTGAACCAGAGGATCTGATCGGGCACGTACTCACCCGACACGGTGACCTGGCGCCACTCGACCGAGCGGGGGTCGGTGACGGCGTCGTCGAGGAGCGTGTCGAACGGCACCGGTGGCTGGTCGATCCGCTCGGTCACGGTCGCGTTGAACTCCTGGCGGGCGTCGAGGCGGCGGAGCTGCCAGAACCCGAGCCACACCATCAGCGCGACCGAGACGAAGACGAGGACGTGGAAGGCGAGCCACTTCGGCCGGAGGAGAAAGGTGAGATTCGACCCGGACATCTCGGGCACGACGGTAGCGGCGGTGGAGCACTACCGTGCCGCGCCATGACTCCTGACCAGTTGACCCCGGAGTGGCTGTCGAGCGTGCTCGGCGGAGCGGTCGAGGCGGTGACGGCCGCACCGATCGGCGATGGGCACGTCAGCACCACGATCCGGCTGTCGATGGTGAGCGACGACCCTGCGATCCCGTCGTCGATCGTCGCAAAGGTCCCGGCCGAGGACGATCGCAGCCGGCTGTTGGCGGCTTCGGTTCGCAGCTACGAGCGCGAGGTCAAGCTGTTCACCGAGCTCGCAGCGACGGTCGACATCCGGATGCCGCACTGTCATTTCGCGGACTGGGATCCGGCGACCAACGACTACGTCGTGCTGCTCGAGGACATGTCGCCGGCCGAACAGGGCGACCAGATCGCCGGGTGTTCGCTCGATCGGGCCGAGTTGGCCGTGCGTGAACTCACTCGACTCCACGGGCCACGGTGGAACGACCCCGCGCTGGCCGACGTGGAGTGGTTGAGTGGCAACGATGCCGAGACGGGCACCGACGGCTACGCCGTGATCTGGTCGATGGTGTTCCCGGGGTTCGCCGCCACGTACGAGCGGTACCTCACCGCTGACATGCTCGACCTGGCCGAGCGGTTCGGTCCGCACCTCGGTGAGTTCATCGGGGGCCGCAGCCGCCCGTACTCCTTGGTCCACACCGATTACCGCCTCGACAACATGCTGTTCGGCACCGGTGAGGGCGGCCCGCCGATCACCGTCGTCGACTGGGGTTCGCCGGCCCACGGCATGCCGATCACCGACCTGTCGTACTTCTGCGGCGGGGGCCTACTCGTCGAGGACCGGCGCATGCACGAGCGGGACCTCGTCGCGGCGTACGCCGATGCGCTCGGCGCCTATGACGTCGATGTCGACCGTGACTGGCTGTGGGAGCAGTACCGCCGTGAGGCGTTCCACGGCCTGTTCATCACCGCGATGACCTCGCAGATGGTGACGATGAACGAGCGCAGCATGGACATGTTCGGTGCCATGGCGTCCCGCCACCTCCAACACGCCCTCGACCTCGACTCCCTCTCCCTCATCTGACGATCGCATCAGGGGTCGGACCCAGGATGCAACACTGGCGGGATGGAGCTGCCGGACTTCCACATCCCGCACGCCGAGAAGATCGAGTGGATGATCGAGACGACCGGGTGGGCGCTGGAGCCGGTGGCCGCCGATGTCGAGCACGATCCACCGACGCCGGGCTACGCGTACTCGATCGGTATGACCGATGCGGTCGGATTCCCCGACATCGTCGTGTTCGGGCTCACCCCGGTCGCGGCGAAGGGCCTGATCGAACTCGTCGCCGACGCCTGCCGCGGTGGCACCGAGATCCCGCTCGGCGTCGAACTGGTCGGTCTGCTCGACAACGAACTGCGCTGCATCTTCGCCCCGGTCGATCTCGACGTGTGGGGCCCGTACTTCGCCACGGCGACGTCGTGGTACCGCGGCGCGCCCTTCGAGATGGTGCAGCTCCTCTACCCCGATCGCAACGGCTTCCTGCCGTACGAGGTCGGTTACGAACAACGTATGGCACTCGCCCAGCCGGTCGTCGGTACCGTGTGACACACCCATGGACGTGACGCCCCTGCTCCCGGTGACCGGCGCCTGGATGTCCGGCGACGAACCGGGCCACCGGCAGTTCTTCACGTTCGCCACCGATCGCCGATTCGCCCTCGACTGCGGCGTTGCGCTGTCCGATGTGGTCGTCGCCTACGAGACGTGGGGGCGACTCGACGCTGATGGCTCCAACGCGGTGCTGCTCTGCCACGCATGGACCGGCGACAGCCATGCCGCCGGCCCCGCCGGTCGAGGGCACCCGACCCCGGGGTGGTGGGACGACATGGTCGGTCCGGGAAAGGCCATCGACACCGAGCGGTACTTCGTGGTGTGCGCAAACGTGCTCGGCGGGTGCCAGGGGTCGACCGGTCCGGCCTCGCTGCACCCCACTGACGGCCGCCCCTACGGATCGCGGTTCCCGGTGGTCACGATCCGCGACATGGTGCGTGCACAAGCCCGCCTGATGGAGCATCTCGGTGTCGCCCGATGGATGGCGGTGATCGGCGGATCGATGGGTGGCATGCAGGCACTCGAATGGGCGGTGATGTACCCGCGGCGCGTCCGTTCACTCGTCGCCATCGCCACCTGCATGCAGGCGACTGCGCAACAGATCGCGTGGGGAGCGATCGGGCGACGGGCGATCCGGCTCGACCCCAAGTGGAACGGCGGCGACTACTACGACGCCGCACCGGGTGGCGGGCCCGGTGAGGGGCTCGAGATCGCCCGCATGGTCGCGCAGGTCACGTTCCGCAGCGACAACGTCTTCACCGATCGGTTCGGACGTGAACTCGCCGACAAGGCGGCGGTCGGCGACACGTTGGGGATGTGGCAGCGTTTCGAGGTCGAGCGCTACCTGGAGTACCACGGCCAGAAGCTCGCCCGGCGGTTCGACACGAACAGCTACCTGGCGATCGGCAAGGCGATGGACCTCCACGACGTCGCGCGGGGGCGGGGCTCGCTCGACCGGGCGATGCTGCGCGTCGTCGCCCCCACGATGGCGGTCGGCATCTGGAGCGACATGCTCTACCCGTCGTACCAGCAGCAACAGATCCATCACACGCTCGCGGCCAACGGTGTGCCGAGCGAGTACGTCGAGATCGACTCGCCGCACGGTCACGACGCCTTCCTGATCAACAGCGACCAGCTCGAGGAGCCGCTCGAACGGTTCCTCGGCGGGATCGCGAAGTCCGACGCCTGACGCCCATCGACGAACGTGCCCGAAGGACTCGAAGCCGAGATCTGGCGGACGGCGTTGGACGTGACCGTCGGGCGGATCATCACCGATGCCTGGGTCGACGAGCGCGTGGCGCCGGCCGACTTCGCCGACCTGGTGGTCGGCCAGCGGATCGAAGCGATACGGCGCGTCGGCAAGATCGATCTCGTCGACACCGATGGTCCCACGATCGGGTTGCACTTCGGCATGACCGGACGGGTGATCGTCGACGGGTTCGCAGCGATCGATCGGCTCCAGTACGCCTCCGCCCGCGACGAACCCGAGTGGGATCGGCTCCGGCTGTACACGTCGGCCGATCCGACGACTGCGCCCGTCGCAACCCCGGCGATCCGGCTCAACGATCCGCGACGGCTGGGCCGCGTGAGCATCGACGCCGATCTCTCGCCACTGGGCGTCGACATGATGGCGGTCACCCCCGCCCGTCTGCGAGCGGCGATCGGGGCGCGTCGCGTCGCGATCAAGTCGGTCCTCCTCGACCAGTCGGCCGTGGCCGGGCTCGGCAACATGTGTGCCGACGAGGTGCTGTGGTGGGCTGGAATCGATCCGCGCCGGTCGGCTGGCGAGTTGAGCGACGACGAGGTGCGGGCGCTCGCGTCGGCGATTCGACGCCGGCTGCCGATCATGTTGCGCCGCGGCGGCAGCCACACCGGGGTGTTGTCGCCGGCCGTCCGCGCCGCGTGCCCACCGTGCGAGCGCGATGGCGCGCCGCTGCGCCGTGACGTCATCGGTGGACGCACGGCGGTCTGGTGCCCACGCCATCAGCGCTGACCTGCGGGTGCGCCGCGAAACCTTCCGGAACTGGCACACTTTCGAGTCCGTGTCCCCCCTGCGCCCATCCACGACCCGACGACGGCACATCCGTTCGGTCTTTTCGGCGTCGCCGGCGGTGCCACTCCTCGTCGGTGCCGGCGACCCGGGATCGAGTCGGCTCGTGTATGCGATGGTGATCGGGCTCGTCCTGGTGGGGATCGCCTTCATCGTGCTCGCGGTGTGGTTGATCCGCCAGACCCGGTACGACCTTCCGGTGCTGGCGCCGCTCGAACGCATGGGCGACAAGGATTGGCGGCGCCAGAGCGACCCGGCCACCCAGCGGCGGATTCTCGATGAGGTGCGGCCCGAGGGCGCCGAACCGCTCCGCTCGGAGTCGTCGCCGCCGTCGCTCGATGCCGAGTTCGAACTCGCCGATCGGCCCGTGACCTCCATGAGCGACCTCGTGTCCTCGGTCGAGGAGACTCCATCGGCGACACCGCACGGGCTCGAACGTCCCGACATGCTCGACCTCGAGCCCCCGGTCGCGGAGGCTCGATCGGCGACTCCGCGAGAGCTCGAACGTCCCGACGTGCTCGACCTCGAGCCCGACGCCGCCGATGAGGAGTCGACGGCGGTGTCGGGGGAGGATCCGCCGGGGGAGGAACCGGCTGAAGGTTCGGCCGAGGAGCCCTCGGTCGAGGAGCCGGAGGAGTCGGAGACGGGGTCGGTGGAGGAGTCGTCGGTGGAGCAGCCGGCAGGGGGAGCGGCAGAAGAGCCGGACGACGGCGAGGCGCAGGGTTCGACCGACGCCGCCGAGCGGTAGTGTCGAGACGTGGCCACGTTCGACCCCGACGAGATGATCCAGCGATTCCAGGAGCGGGCAGCGGCGGTGAAGAAGCGTCCGATGCCGCCTGTCGAGGGGGAGGGGCGACGTCACTTCATCGAGCAGTCGAAGCTCGACTTCCAGGACTTCGCCATGCTCGGAGACGCCGACGCGAGCATCGACGGGGGCATTCTGACCCTGCGTATCGACCTGCGTCCACCGGATCAGCGCTGACGCAATTCGTCGCCATTGTCGTTGTCCGGTCCGGCGACCTGAGTGCTAGATTGTGGCTCCCTAGCGGACGTGGCTCAGTTGGTAGAGCGCAACCTTGCCAAGGTTGAGGTCGCCGGTTCGATCCCGGTCGTCCGCTCCAAATCCCCTGTTCACCAGGGGGTTGTAGATGTCATTGGGCGTCCCCCCGAGCCGGGGGACCCTCACCCAATGCGTTTCAGACACCTGGACCCAGACAGGAACTCGTTGGTTGTCGGGCGTCGGAAGCGCCGAACGGTGAGAACGATGGTGTCAACCGAGGTCGATCTGATCAGGTAGCGGAGGCTCGACTGCCAAGGTCGAGGGATCAGAGTGCTGGTCATCCAGCACTCCGAGACGTACCTCCGTGGATACCGACGCGATGCGCGTCCGCTGGTGGGCTCGAGCACATTCGGCCGCTCGAGCTACCTCTTCGAGCGTTCCGACCGGTGGGCCCCAGCCACCAAGATGTACGTCCGTCGGGCGTTCCGGTCATTCGTCCGATTCGCGCTCGAGGCGGGAGCCATGCTGCCTTGACGGCGTCGGGGTACGCCTCCTGCGCTGCATTCACAGTGATCCTCGTCTTGGCCACCCCGCCGTGACCTGGACCGTCGCGCACCATGGACTCGAGGCTTCGATCAGCGCCGGCGTCAACGGCGCGAGCGCAAACCCCGACTGCCCCGACGCGATCGTCGCCAGCTCCGGCACTCACGGTCTGCTGAGCACCCCTGGGCCCCTGGCTACCACTGGGCCCGACGACGCCCTGCCGTTCGCGCTCCTGGCCGCGCTGCTGAGCGCGCTGGGCCTCGGCCTCGTGATGGCGGCGCGCCGACGTCCCTCAGCCCTGCGCTGAACCGCCAGTACGTCGTCCCCGGTTCCGTCAGCTCGGCCTTCCACCTGAACCAGCCGCCGGACAAGCAGCCATCGCGTTCGCCTTCGCACCAATCCAGTGAGAACTCGATCTCAGATCTCGGTGAGTTGTTCTCGGTGTCACGACCCACGGTGTACCGCACCCTCGGCCGAACAACCTCATAGACAGCAGGTCCGGCCCGACTGAACGCAGTCTCGGACCGGGGTCGTCAACCGGGCACCTGTCGGTCCGTTGGCGGTCAGGTGACCTGTTCACGGTTGCACGTCGGTGACCTCGTGGATCGCGTGTACGGCGGATCGGTGCGACACTGGGTTATGGCGCGTGTGGGGTCGATGTTGTTCGATCGCTGGTCGGCTGTCTACGACCGGCCCGGGTTCCAGGATGCGACGTATCGGCCAGTTCACGATGCGGTGTTGGCTCGTCTGACGGAGTTGCCCCGTGGAATGGTTCTGGATCTCGGATGCGGGACTGGACAACTCACTCGTCGGTTGACGGAACAGTTTCCCGATGCCGAGGTTGTCGGTCTCGACTACTCCGCCGGGATGCTCGGTGTGGCGAGTGATCGAGTCGGGAGCAGAGCGAGCCTCGTGCACGCTGATGCGCAATACTTGCCGTTCAGGTCGGCTTCGGCTGACGTTGTGGTCTGCACGGAGTCGTTCCACTGGTATGGCGATCAGCGGCGTGCGCTCGCAGCGCTGGCAGCGGTCCTTCGCCCTGGCGGGCAGCTGGTGATCGCCTCGATTGCGGCGTTCACCGATGTCGGCGAGTCCGCTGTGCGGAGGTGGTCATCGGCGGGAGGGCAGCCTGTTCGGGCACTGACACCGCGTCATCTGCGGGATCTGCTGATCAGTGCAGGTTTCGAGGTCGTGTATCAACGACGGGTTCCACGAATCGGATTCGCCCCGTGGCCGGTGATCACCGAAGCACGTCTTCGATGATGAAGGCCAGGTGACGGCATTCTTCTCGGATTCCACGAACGCTGGGTTGATTCGTGCGTTGGGCGTCGCCTCCAGTGATCATGCGTGGGGTCTCGAGGTGCGGACCCGCGCTACTTCGCCGGTTCCCGGGTGCTGGCTACCCGGCTCCCGCCAGGTTCACGCAGCATCACGGTCTTCTCTTCCTCTGGCAGAGCGGAGCACCAGGATCGCGCCAAGATGATCACCCAAGTGCACCGATTGACATCGAGCCTGTCGCCGAACGATGCCCGGCGCCGCGCACGTGACCACCGGAAGCGTGAACACGACATCGCCTGCACGGTGGGATCGGCCACGTTGCCGATCATCGGATTTCTCGGACGTCGATGGACACCGAGAGCACAGCGGGCGACAGCCGCCCGTGAGGTGCCCCAATCGTGCGTGTGCCCGACGACGTTGCCTCGTCGAAGCGCTTGTCGTCGCCGGGGAGGGCGGTCGCAGGTCGCCTGTTCCCGGGGCCTGTCGAACCTTGGTACCTTCGGGCAGGGGGAATTCACGAATTGGGAGGAAACATCATGGCTGTCGTATCACTGACGAGCTTTCGGAGCGAGCCTGGCCGAGCCGGGGAACACATGGCGCTGCACATGGAGGCAGCGGAGCGGTTGCAGGGAATGGGGATGGCCGCTGCCCCGTTGCAGGTGCTGGCCGGTGGCGACATCGGCACGTTGGCGATGTCGGTCAACTACGCGAACAACGCCGAGTGGGTTGCGGGTGTGAAGAAGATGCAGGCTGATGCGAGCTGGCAGGAGTTCTATCGGAACGCGATGGGCACGGGAGCGGCGACACAGGCAGAGAGTTCTCTCTTCACGGACGTCGACCCGAACTTCCAGGCTGCCAATCGTACGCTCGGCGTCGTACTCGCGGTGCAGTGGCAGGCGCGCCCGGGGCGGCTTGCAGACTTCATGGGCAAGGTCGCCGAATCGTTCCCGCACATCGAGCGGATCGGCGGTCGACCTCGGGCCCTGCAGTCGGTCATCGGCGCACATCCGATGACCACACTGGTGAGCACGGTGTTCGACGACCTCGATGCCTACGGGGCCTACGCAGACGCGACGGCCACCGACGCGGAGTGGCAGGCGTTCTGGGCCGGCGCGATGTCCGATCCCACTGCCGAACTCATCCGGAGTGGGGTCTACGTGAACATGATGGGGGCCTGATCTCGGCCGACCGACCCGGTGACCGCGGTCAGCAAGCGCGCGTTGGCCAAGGTCACCGGGATCGGCGGAGTGTTCTTCAAGGCGGAGGACCCCGAGGCGCTCCGGGATTGGGACGCCCACCACCTCGGGCTCCCGGTCGGCGAGGAGGCCACGTCGTGATGTGGGAGGGACGTGCGCCGCTCCACCTGTGGGCACCGTTCGAAGCCGACACTGGACCGGCTCAATCCCCATCCCAAGCATCCCGCCGCGATCACCTCGCGCGTGAGGGAACATCTGCACCGGCACGCCGACCGGCGCTCTGAACGCTACGACAACCGCCGCAACGCCCCTCGAGCATCAATGAGGTCTTGGTGCCACTGGTCGCGAGCCGTCTCGGTTGAGGTTCCACCCTTACGGGCACGTTGCGACCCGTGATCACGCGGTCCGTTGATATCGACCGTTGGCGGGCGGTCTCGCTGTTGACGTAGTCGCGGATCTCGACGATCAGCTCGTCGACGAGAGGAGCCACCTGGGGATCTCGGCTCACACAGAACGAGGAGAGCGGGGTGCGACAGGTGGACTGGTCGTTCCACGTCCTGTGGGCGCCCCCGTCGGGCTCGTTCGTAGATGTCGGGCGAGCGGGGGACGGGCGACCGTCCCTGGGTGAGCGGGAGCCACACCAAGAAGTGGCCCCTGGTGGTGTCCTGCCACAAATGCTCCAGGCCCGCCGTGCGGGTTGGGCTGTGGTCTGCGTCACGAAGCGGTGTGCGCGATCGACACCGACGATCTCATCGAGATCGGCTGGGCTCAGCGAGTCGACGACGTCAGCCGTTCGTTCTCCCACCGCGCGCCAGTAGGCCAGGAGCGACGGCAGACGCACTCGGGCGCTCAACTCATCGACCTCGTCGGCGGTCATGCCGGTGCCGGCGTCGCAGCGTGCGACGTTCAATCGGCTACTCCAGGCATCATCGAGCACCTGGGTTCCATCGACGATCAGCAAGTTGACGGCGCTGTCCTCGGCTCTGGCCATGTGTCACAGCAGCCAGGCCAACGGGTTGATCATCGGGTGGACACGGGCACGGATCTGCTCGGGATGCAATCCCTCGCGGAGTCGCTCGACATGGGAGTGCATTTGCCGGCGGCGAATCGAGAACATCTCGGTCGCATCCATCTCTGTCTCCTGTTCCACGCGCGATGTCCTGCCGTTCGCGCTCGGGATCGCCAACCGCCGTCTCTCCCGGTCCGTAGCCTTCCACACACCATCACCGCCCGAGTCACCCCGGGGCCGCGGTTCGAAGCGCCATGACAACGCAGCGGGACCCAGCCGCCCCGAATCAGCCGAGCCGATTTCGCCGCTGAAGGGCGGTGGCGATCGAGGCGCCGGCGGTGCACATCCCGGCGAACGCCAGCAGAGCGATCAATGGGCCGGTCCACGCCCAGATGGCGAACGTCAGGGCGATGCCTGCCACGATCAGGATCGGCACGATGATGATGAGCCAGATCGTTGCGTCACCTCGGTCGGTTCCGGTCAGCCGGTGGTCGTCCCGCATCATCGGTCGACGATACCGCACACCATCGCCGCTGATTGAGACCTTGGGCTCTGGTCGGTCGTGTTCGGGCACGTCACGCTGGGGGCATGGGAGCTGGTGCGCGCGCGGTTGCTCCCGGCATCACGAAGACCGCGGTGCCGTGGCATGCCCTCGACGTCGACGAGGTGTGGGAGCGTCTCGCGACCGATGCCCATGGACTCGGGCAGCGCGAGGTCGAGGCGCGCCGTGAACGGTACGGGCCGAACCAGATGGAGGAGGAAGCGCCCCCATCGCCGTTGCGGGTGTTCGCGGAGCAGTTCCGCAGCCCGCTGATCTTCATCCTGCTGGTCGCCTTCGTCGTCACCGTCGTGCTGCGCGAGTTCCTCGACGCCGCGGTCATCGCCGTCGTCCTGGTGCTCAACGCCGTCATCGGCTTCACGCAGGAGCGACGGGCCGAGGGCGCGGTCAGGTCGCTGATGCAACTCGTGGTACCGCACACCAGGGTGCTGCGCGACGGTCACGACCGGGAGATCGACAGTCGCGAGCTCGTTCCCGGCGACATCGTGCTGCTCGAGTCGGGTATGCGGGTCCCCGCTGATCTCCGGATCGTGGCGGTCAATGCCCTCCAAGTGGACGAATCGTTGCTGACCGGCGAGTCGGCACCGGTCACCAAACACGTCGAGCCGGTCGATGCGGCAGCTGGGCTGTCCGACCGACCGTGCATGGCCTACACCGGGGCAACCGTCACCGCAGGGCGGGGGAGCGGTGTCGTCGTGGCGACGGGGGAGGACACCGAACTCGGGGCGATCGCCGGGCTGATGCGAGGCGAGGAAGTGAGTTCGACACCGCTGCAGCTGCGCATGGACCAATTCGCACGGGTGATCGGCGTCGCCGTCGGGGGAGCGGCGCTCCTCGCGTTCCTGAGCGGCGTTGCACTCGGCGAGTCGGTGGAGGAGATGTTCCTCGTCTCCGTCGCCCTCGCCGTGTCGGCGGTGCCGGAGGGGCTGCCGGTTGCCGTCACGATCACGCTCGCCGTGGGTGTCCGCCGAATGGCGCAGCGACACGCGATCGTGCGCCGGCTGCCGGCGGTCGAGACGCTCGGTAGCACGACCGTGATCAGCTCCGACAAGACCGGCACGCTCACCGAGAACCGCATGACGGTCGAGGATCTCCGAACGCCGGGCCACCACTACGTGCTCGCGGGCGGGGCCCCCGACGGCGAGTTCCTGGAGGGCGCGGAGCCGGCGGCGGTCGACGACGAACGCGCATTCCACCTCACGCTGCTCAGCGGCGTCCTCGCGAACGAAGCCGAGCTGTACTGGTCGGACGATCATCTCGTCACCTCGGGCGACCCGACCGAGGTCGCGCTCCTGCTCTCCGCGCTGACCGCCGGGATCGAGCCGGCGGACGCCCGCGCCGCCTACCCGCTGGTCGCCGAGATCCCGTTCGAGCCTGCACGGCAGTACTCGGCAGCGGTTCGCTCACGTCGTGGCGAGCACATCGTGTTCGTGAAGGGGGCCCCGGAGCGAGTGGTCGCGATGTGCTCCGAGATGCTCGGCGACGATGGCCCGGTGCCGTTGGACTCCGACGCCGTGTCGGCAGCGGCGGCGGAGCTGGCGGCAACCGGTCGCCGGGTGCTCGCGTTCGCCTACCGGCCTCTCGCGGAACCGCTCGAGGACCCCGACGAACTCGATGATCCCAACGGTCTCGTCCTGGTCGGACTGCAGGGCATGATCGACCCACCTCGCGCCGGAGTCAGCGATGCGATCGCCGGGTGCCAGGCAGCGGGCATCCGGGTGGTGATGATCACCGGCGACCACGTCGAGACCGCTCGCTCGGTGGCCATCGAACTCGGCCTCACCGAGCCCAACGACGACGTCGTGACCGGCGTGGATCTCTCCATCCTCTCCGACGCCGAGCTGCGCGATCGCGTGACCCGATGCGACGTCTACGCACGGGTGTCGCCCGGCGACAAACTCCGCATCGTCCGAGCGCTGCAATCACACGGCGAGGTCGTCGCCGTGACCGGTGACGGCGTCAACGACGCTCCTGCGCTCAAGGCGGCCCAGATCGGCATCGCAATGGGCGACAAGGGCACCGACGTCGCCCGCGAGGCGAGCGAGATGGTCCTCGCCGACGACAACTTCGTCACGATCGTCGCCGCGGTCGAAGAAGGGAGGGTGACGTTCGACAACATCCGCAAGGTCACCCTGTTCCTCGTGTCGACCGGCGCTGCCGAGGTGGTGGCGATCGTGCTCGCCGTCTGGCTCGAGTGGCCGCTCGTGTTGATCCCTGCCCAGCTGCTCTGGCTCAACCTGGTGACCAACGGGCTCCAGGACGTCGCCCTCGCCTTCGAGCCTGCCGAACCCGGGGTTCTCGCCCGACCACCGAGACGGCCGGGCGGTGGAGTGCTCGATCGGGCGCTGTGGGAGCGCGTGGGCATCGCCGGCGTGGTCATGGGCCTCGGCATGCTCGTGATGTTCCGTTGGGAACTCGATGCGAGCGGTTCGATCGAGAGCGCCCGCACGGTCGCGCTCAGCACGATGGTCGTGTTCCAGGTGTTCCAGGCGGGCAACACGAGGTCGGAGACCGAGTCGGTCCTGCGCCGCAGCCCGTTCTCCAACCCGTTCCTCCTGATCGCGACCGTCGCCGCGCTCAGCGTCCACGTCATCGCGCTCTACCTCCCGGTCACGCAGTACGTCCTGCGGGTCGAACCGATCGGTCTCGACGCCTGGATCGCCATCGTCGCGATGGCGACATCGATCATCGTCGCCATGGAGCTCGACAAGTTCGTGCGCCGACATCGTCGGGCGACCGGCCGCCACGACTAGCTTCGGGTCATGAGCGACCCGGGAACCGCCAGCCAGTCCAGCACCCCGGAGCCGGGGAGCCAGGCCTGGCTCGACTCGGTCATCGAGGAGATCATCGAACCCGATGCACCGATCATCGACCCGCACCACCACCTCTGGCCGGTCGGAGGCTCGCTGCCCTACGGGCTCGACGACCTGCTCGCCGACCTGTCGAGCGGGCACCGGATCGTCGACACCGTGTTCGTCGAATGCGGTGCCGCGTACCGGGGCGACGGGCCGGTCGAGATGCGACCGGTCGGCGAGACCGAGTTCGTCGCCGCGGAGGCCGACCGCGCGCCGCGGCAGGTGATGGGGGGCATCGTCGCCCATGCCGACCTCACCGATCTCGGCCGCCTCGACGACGTGCTCGACGCACACGAGGACGCCGCGCAGGGACGGTTGCGAGGGATCCGACACGCCGGTTCCCATGCACTGCATCCCGAGGTGTTGACGATCCCCGGACGAGCCCCGGTCGGCCTCTACGCGGCTGCGGACTTCCGCCGTGGTGTCGCACGCCTGGGGGAGCGCGGTCTCACCTACGACACCTGGCACTACCACTATCAGAACCGCGACTTCGCGGCGTTGGCCCGCGCCGTGCCCGACACCACCATCGTGCTCGACCACTTCGGGACGCCGCTCGGGGTGGGGCCCTACGAAGCGCAGCGCGAGCAGATCTTCTCCCAGTGGACTGCCGACATCACCGAGATCGCCGGCTGCCCGAACGTCGTGGCCAAGATCGGCGGGTTGGCGATGCCCGACAACGGCTTCGGCTGGCACACCGCCGAGCGGCCGCCGACGTCGGACGAATTCGTCGAGGCGCAGCGGCGCTACTACCTCCACACGATCGAGCAGTTCGGCCCGCGACGCTGCATGTTCGAGTCGAACTTCCCGGTCGACCGGTTCTCGCTGTCGTATCGCGTGGTGTGGAACGGATTCAAGAAGATGATCGCCGACTTCACGCCCGACGAACGCGACGTGATGCTCCGAGGAACCGCCGAGCGCATCTACCGACTCTGAACGCCCCAGTGTGCGATGAGGTCGCGGCGCGAGGGTGGTCCGGAACCTGATCGGTGAGGGTCACTCGGGCGGCAGCATCGCCGCCATGACCTCCGCCACCATCTGCGACCGCGGGGGCATCCCCGGAAACTCTTCCGGTCGCTCGGGATTCAGCCCCTCGCCGACGCTGTGGAAGCGCTCCATGGCGATCTCGACCCACTCCGGATGCGGGAAGATCCAGTATCGATCGGACCTGACGGCGTCGAGCACCAGATCCGCGACAGCGCCAGGCTGCATGCCCTCGTCGATCGCCCGGCGGAGGTAGTTGAGGCCGACCTCACCTCCGGCATCGCGCACCGGTGTCTCGCCGAACTCCCCCGGCCAGTTCCGGTCCGACTCGGCGATCCCCGTACGCACCCAGCCAGGACACAGGCAACTCACACCGACCGGCAGTTGTGCATCCTTCATGCTGGAGTAGAGCCCCTCGCTGATCGCCACGACGGCATGTTTTGTCGCGTCGTACGGAGCGGAGAAACCCGGATAGAGGCCCAACATCGACGCCGTGTTGACGATGTGGCCGCCGCCCGACAGGACGATGTGGGGGAGGAACGCCCGAATGCCGTGGACGACGCCCCACAGGTTGACGCCGATCACCCACTCCCACGTCTCGATCGGGCCGATCCAGGGATCGCCTGCGCCGCCGACACCCGCGTTGTTGCACACCACGTGCACGGCGCCGAAGCGTTCCATCGTTGCCGCCGCGAGGGCTTCGACCTGGTCGGCCTTGCTGACGTCGGTGACGACCGCGAGTGTGTCGACCCCCTGGGCTGCCACCTCTGCCGCCGCCGCCTCGAGCGCATCGGCCTGCACGTCGGCCAGCACGACGGAACACCCCGCCGCAGCGAACGCGTTGGCCATTGCGAGTCCGATGCCGCTGGCTGCCCCTGTGACGACTGCCACTCTGCCTGGTCCGAGTTCCATCCGTGCCCCCTTGGTCGTTGATCCCGGCGGCGAACCTAGCCACCAGATCGGTGGTGGAACGACCCCGCTGGGCGTGCACCGATGACGTAGGCTGCCGACCACCCATGGGAAAGGACCGCCGATGACCGAGAACTCCGTAATGACCCACCGAAACGTCGGGGTCCTGGCCATCGAAGCCGTCGAAGCGCCAGAGGTGGTGACGTCGGCCTGGATCGACGAACAACTCGCCGAAACGTACGAACGGACCGGCCTCAAGGCGGGCACGCTGTCCGAACTCGCAGGGATCGAGGCGCGACGCTGGTGGCCCGAAGGTGTCACCTTCGATCAGGCCGCGGCGATGGCCGGACGAGCTGCGCTCGACGCTGCCGGCATCGACCCGAACCGAGTCGGGATGCTGATCTCCACATCGGTCTGCAAGCACCATCTCGAGCCGTCGGTCGCGTGCGCGGTCCACCACCAACTCCAGCTCGGTCCCAGCTGTCTGAACTTCGACGTCGGCAATGCATGTCTGGGCTTCATCAACGGCATGCAGATCGCAGCCGCGGCGATCGACGCCGGCGCCATCGACTACGCGCTGATCGTCGACGGCGAAGGCAGTCGCTACACGCAGGAGACCACGATCGCCCGTCTGCAGCAGCCGACCACGGAGGCGGCGGACATCTTCGCCGAGTTCGCGTCGCTCACACTCGGCTCGGGTGCGGCTGCCGCCGTGCTCTGCCGGCTCGACGAGCACCCGCAAGCCCATCAGCTGGTTGGCGGTATCGCTCGATCGGGGACGCAGCACCACGAACTCTGCGTCGGCGACCTCGATCGGATGACCACCGACACCCACGGCCTGCTCGTCGCCGGGCTCGACCTCGCGGAGGCCGCGTGGAAGCACTCCGGCCACGACTTCGACTGGGAAGTCGGCATGGACTGGTACATCATCCACCAGGTCAGTCAGGTCCACACCCGGCTGATCACCGAACGCCTCGGGATCGACCCGTCGAAGGCGCCGCTCACGTTCCCGGAGTACGGCAACGTCGGTCCGGCAGCGATCCCGATCACCCTCGTCAGCGTCGCGGACCGCGTCGAGGTCGGCGACCGGGTGCTCTGCATGGGCATCGGATCGGGACTGAACACGAGTTTCACCGAAATCGTCTGGTGACGGAGGCGTCCAAGAGCGCCACGGCGGGAGAGCCCGGCTGGTCGCCGGAACCGCCGTCGCACGCCGACTGGCAGCGCTGGGGGCTCGATCCCTCCTGGTCGCACTTCGTCGACGTGCCGAGCCACGTGGGCGGGAGCCATCGCTGGCACGTACTCGACACCGGGGTGCCCGACGGAGCCGATCCCTCCGTCACACCCACGGTGTTGTGCGTCCACGGCAACCCGACGTGGGGGTACGCCTGGGCGACGTTCCTGCGGGGGTTGCACGGTCGCTACCGCGTGGTCGCGGTCGATCAGCTCGGCATGGGTTTCAGCGAGCGCACCGCACGTCGCCGCTACACCGACCGCGTCCGCGACCTCGACGACGTGGTCGTGGCGCTCGACCTCCCGAGATCGGCACCGCTGGTGGTGGCTGCACACGACTGGGGCGGTGCAATCGCCATGGGGTGGGTGGTACAGGATCCCCGCCAGGTCGCAGGCATGATCCTGTGCAACACGGGGATCGCCGTGCCGCAGGGACGCGAGGCGCCGGGGATCATCCGGCTCGCCGCGTGGGCACCGATCCTCGACCTGGTGTGTCGGGGCACTCCCACGTTCGTCGAAGGGACCGTGCGCCTGTCGGGCCGACGGATCTCGAAGATCGACCGCGAGGCGTTCCGGGCCCCGTACCGAACCGCTCCGTCGCGAGCGGCGATCGCCGACTTCGTCGACGACATTCCGCTTCGACCCGGACACCCGTCCGAGGCGGCGATCGCTGACGTCGCTGCACGGCTCCCCGGCGTGAAGGCACCGGTGCTCCTGGCGTGGGGCGCGAAGGATCCGGTCTTCGACGACGACTTCTGCGCCGACCTCGCAGGTCGATTCCCGAACACGACGGTCCACCGTTTCGCCAAGGCCAATCATCTCGTGATGCCCGAGGCCGACGTCGCCGGTGTCGCAGGAGCCTGGCTGGCCGATCTGTTCGCGGGACGCCTGGCGGCATCGCCACCCGAGGAAGCGCCGACGGCGATCGACGGGCCGTCCGCGCTCGGTGGGACGGCGAACCTGTGGTCGGCGATCGACAACCGACGCGACGACGACCGGGACGCGTTCGTCGACCTGGCCACGGCCGAATCGATCTCGTTTGCCACGCTCGCCCGCCGTGTCGACGGCGTGGCAGCGGAACTCGTCCGTCGCGGCCTGCAACCCGGTGACCATGTCGCGATGCTCACGCCGCCGGGCGTCGACCTCGCAGCCGCGGTGTACGGCGTGTGGCGCGCCGGCGGGGTCACCGTGATCGCCGATCGTGGGCTCGGCCTGCGCGGGCTCGGTCGGGCGGTTCGTTCCACGCGCCCCCGCTGGGTGATCGGGCCCAAGTCGGCGCTCGCCGCAGCCACCACCATGAGATGGGCGCCACGGGCGCAACGGCTCGACGTCCACGACCTGATCGCGGCAGCCGACACGACCGCGCTCGGTCCACCGTCGGGGCCCGGCCCCGATGATCCCGCCGCTGTGTTGTTCACCTCCGGAGCAACCGGTCCGGCCAAGGGCGTCCGCTACCTCCACCGCCAGCTGGTCGCGCAGCGAGATGCCCTGGCCGGTACCTACTCGATCACGGCGAACGATCGTCTCGTCGCAGCGTTCGCTCCCTTCGCGCTCTACGGGCCCGCACTCGGGATCACCACGGCGCTGCCGGCCTGCGACGTCACCAAACCGGCCGAACTCACCGCGGCGATGCTCGACGAGGCGTGCACCCGGATCGACGCAACACTCGCCTTCGCGTCACCGTCGGCGCTCGCCAACGTCGTCGCGACCAATGCCGGATCGCAGCGCACGGGATTCCTCGGCCTGCGCCTCGTGCTCTCGGCCGGCGCTCCGGTGCCGTCGGAAACGCTCCGGGCGGTCGCCGAGCTCGCACCGGCCGCTCGGCTCCGTACCCCGTACGGGATGACCGAGGTCCTCCCGGTCGCCGACATCGAGTTGGCCGAGATCGCCGAGGCGGAGACCGACGATCCCGCCGGTGGCGTCTGCGTGGGCCGACCGGTGATGGGTGCCGACGTGCGGATCTCCGCCCTCGGATTCGAGCCCGACACCCTGCCCGATGCGCTCGCCCCGATGGCACTCGGAGAGATCCTCGTCAGGGCGCCCTGGGTGTCCGACGGCTACCTGGGCATGTGGGCCACGCAGCGCGCGGCCCGTCCGGGCGCCGGCCAGTGGCACCGGTCGGGTGACGTCGGCCATGTCGACGCCCTCGGACGGCTGTGGGTCGAAGGCCGTGCCGTGCACGTGATCCACACCGCTGCCGGGCCGGTCACGCCCGTCCCGGTCGAGCGGGTCGTCGAGCGGGCGCTCGCGGTGTCGCGGGCGGCGGCAGTCGGGGTCGGACCCGTCGGGAGCCAGCAGCTGGTGGTGGTCGTCGAGCAGCCCGGAGTCGACGACGGTCCCGCCCCGTCCGATGTCGCCGACAGCGTGCGGGCGGTCGTCGACGGGCCTGTCGCAGCCGTCCTCGTCGTGGAGGCGCTGCCGGTCGACATCCGGCACAACGCCAAGATCGACCGGTCCGCCGTCGCTGCGTGGGCATCGGCCCTGTTGGCCGGCAGTCGCACGCGGGCGCTGAGCTGAGGGCGCCGCCGTGCAGGTACTGGTCACGGGTGCGTCGAGCCTGATCGGTGCGGGCGTCGCACGGTCCCTGAGCAAACGGGGCGATTCTGTCGTCTGCCTGCAACGTCATTCGGCGGACGCCCTCGACGGCCTCGATGGTGTGACCCAGCGCCTCGGCGACATCCGCGACGCGGACGCCGTGCGGTCGGCCGCGGCGGGGTGTGACGCGATCGTGCACGTCGCTGCCAAGGTCGGCGTGGTCGGCGCCTGGGAGGACTACCGGGCCGTGAACGTCCAGGGCACCGAGCACGTCGTCGCCGCCGCGCTCGAGTACGACATCGACCGGATCGTGCACGTCTCCTCGCCCTCGGTGGCCCATGGCGGCGAGCCGATCATCGGTGGTGGCGCCGATGCCCCGGTGTTCGGTCGTCAACGAGCGTGGTACGCCGAGTCGAAGGCGGTGGCCGAGTACGTCGCGCTCGCGATGGCGTCCGACCGATGCGGTGTGGTCGCTGTCCGGCCGCACCTCGTGTGGGGCCCCGGTGACACACAGCTCGTCGGACGCATCGTCGAACGCGCAGCGGCGGGGCGACTCGCCCTGGTGGGTGGGGGTCGGGCCCTCGTCGACACCACCTACATCGACAACGCGGTCGACGCACTCGTCGCCGCGCTCGACGCCGTCGGCCCCGGTGCCGTGTGTTCGGGACGGGCCTACGTGGTCTCGAACGGTGAACCCCGGATGATCCGCGAACTCGTCGAGGGGATCTGCCGGGCTGCCGGCGTGCCATTCGCCCCCCGCAACGTGTCGCTGGGTGTCGGCCGCTCCGCTGGAGCCCTGGTCGAGCGGCTCTGGCCGTTGCTCCGGCGCGACGACGAGCCGCCGCTGACCCGGTTCCTCGCCGAGCAGCTGGGGACCGCCCACTGGTTCGATCTGCGCCCGGCACGCGACGACCTCGGTTGGTCGCCGTCGGTGTCGATCGACGACGGTCTCACCCGTCTCGCCGACTGGTACGCCTCGCTGGCAGGTCAGGGCGCCGGCCCGGCGTCCGGCTGATCGGGCCTCCGGACGTCGTCGCGGCCCCGTTTGCCAGGAGAGCCCGCTATCCTCGGCACCTCACTGGCGACGTGGCCGAGTGGTTTAGGCAACGGCCTGCAAAGCCGTGTACATGAGTTCGATTCTCATCGTCGCCTCCAACCCCTGAGCAGGGCTCCCTGCTCAGGGGTTCTTCGCGTCCGGGGCCCGTCGTCGTGCCAGCACGATGACTGCGCCGACCACTGCGAGCGCCCCCGCTGCAACGACGAGTGCGACGATGGTGCTCGAGTCGTCACCCGCCTGCTCCGCGGGAGGGCTGGTCACGGTCGGTGCGGTCGCCGGCTCGGTCGGGACGACGTCGGTGGTCGTCGGCTCGGGCTCGGTGACGCCCAGCACGTCGGCCATCGCCTCGGCAGCGGGTTTCGGCGTGTCGGCAGCGTCGAACCAGAGCGCGCCGCCGAACGCGCCACCGGTCGTGTCGGGCGTCGGCGGGAGACGATCGGTGATGCCCCACACGACGAACGTGTCGCAGGAGTCGGCGTCGAGGCATGCCGACATCGAGGTGGCGTACGCATCCGCCTGGAAGGCGAGGGTGTCGGGGCTGGCGATCTCCGTCACGGGGACCGGCACGTCGAACTCGGTGATCGCCCACTCGAGACCGAGATCGGTGACCCACCCCGGGAACGTCGCGAAGTCGACCGGGTCGGGCGACAGCAGGTGGGCCTGGAACCCGATCCCGTCGATCGGGACCCCGGCCGAGGTCAACGAGGCGATCGTCGACTGCACGCCGGCGCACTTCGCGACCTGTGCACAGTCGGATCGATCGGCGGTGGCGCCGGGCACGATCGTGAGCCCGCTGTCGACGGCGTCCTGCGTGACCGAGAGGTCGTCGTAGAAGTCGTCGTAGAAGAGGAGCGCATCGGGGTCGGCGGCTCGGGCGGCCTCGAATGCAATGCGGATGTAGTCGTCGCCGATCACCTGGCGCCACAGCGAGTCGCGCAGGGTGCCGTCGGGGAGGAAGGCCTCGTCGACGACGTCCCACTGGGTGACGACGCCCGGATTCCGCTCGGCGTACCGGCCGACGACCTCGGTGACGTGGTCGGCCAGGACCGTCGCCAGCGTCTCGGCGGTCCAGCTTCCGCCGACGATCCAGTCGGGGAGCCCATCGGGGCTGATCAGCCCGTGTCCGCGAACGGTCAGTTCGTTCCCGGCGGCGAAGTCGACGAGTGCATCGGCAGCGGCGAAGTCGTACAACCCGGGCTCGGGTTGGACGACGCCGAAATCGATCTCGGAGACCGTGGAGACCATGTTGACGTTGTCGATCAGCAGCCGGCGGTAGGCGGCGTCGGCGTCGAGCGAAGCGACCGTGACCGCAGCACCGAAGTTGAGCCCGGCAGCGTCGGCGGACGGACGCAGCCCCGCACCCTGCGCACCGACCTGGGAGACGACTGCGAGTGCGAGGATGCTGCCGACCGCCAGGGTTCGCATGAGTGGTCGCCGCATCGCAGCCGTGACGGTAGTGCGGCGCCGAGCGGCGTTCGCGGCATGGCAGCCAGACGCTCGATCGCACTCGCACGAATCGAGAACCTCGTTGCGGGTCACCGGTCGCCGACAAGTAGCCTGAACTCGGCAACTCGGCACACCGTGCTCGTGTCGCTCCCATCCACCGCATGACCACGAGCACTTCCACCACGACCGTCGTCGTTCCCGGCACCCACGTGATGACCGCCCTGGTCGGCCCGCGTGATCGTCATCTGCGGCAGATCGAGCAGCAGTTCCCGACGGTGCAGATCAGCGTGCGGGGCAACGAGGTGCGCATCTCGGGCGACGACTCCGCCGAGGTGGTCGGCGTCGCCGGACTGTTCGAGGAGTTGTCGACCCTGCTCCAGAGCGGTCAGCAACTCGACGACTCGATGGTCGACCGTGTGGTCGCCATGGTGCGGGCGAGCGAACGGCCGAGCGAAATCCTCACGCACCAGGTCCTGCGCGGTGCGAAGGGCCGCCAGGTGAAGCCGAAGACCGCCGGGCAGAAGCGCTACATCGACGCGATCGACCAGAACGTGATCACGTTCGGTCTCGGCCCGGCGGGCACGGGCAAGTCCTGGCTCGCGGTGGCGATGGCGGTCCGGGCGCTCCAGGCCAAGCAGGTGCAGCGGATCATCCTCACCCGGCCCGCGGTCGAGGCGGGGGAGCGACTGGGGTTCCTCCCCGGCGACCTGATGGCGAAGATCGACCCCTACCTGCGACCGCTGTACGACGCGCTGTACGACATGCTCGACCCCGACGCCGTGCAACGGCTGTTGGAGCGTCAGGTGGTCGAGGTGGCGCCGCTGGCGTTCATGCGCGGCCGAACGTTGAACGGCAGCTTCATCATCCTCGACGAAGCGCAGAACGCGACGCCGGAGCAGATGAAGATGTTCCTCACGCGCATCGGGTTCGGATCGCGAGTGGTCGTCACGGGCGACACCACCCAGGTCGACGTTCCGACTGGCAAGAGCGGTCTCGGAGGCCTCGAACGGACGCTGGCTGGCATCGACGGGCTGGCGTTCGTGCGCTTGTCGGGCGCCGACGTCGTGCGCCACAAGATCGTGGCCGACATCGTCGCCGCCTACGAGCAGCAGGACGAGCAGCGCAACACGCAGCAGGACGACCAGGCAGCCGGCCGGTGACACCTCGATCCGGCAACGACGTCACGGTCGTCGCCGCCGACGAGCGCATCGCCGACGATTCGCCCGAGGTCACCGTCGACCTCGACCGCTGGGAGCGACTGGCCGGAGCGGCGCTCGTCGCGGAGGGTGCAGTCGGTGAGTTGACGTTGACCTTCGTCGATGCATCGGAGATCGCATCGCTCAACGAGGAGTACATGGGCAAGGTCGGCCCCACCGACGTGCTGTCGTTCCCGATGGACGACGAACCCACACCCGGTGTCCCGACGCTGCTCGGCGACGTGGTGATCAGCCCGGCGGTGGCAGCGCAACAGTTCGCGGACCATGCCGGCACGCTCGACGACGAGCTCGCCCTGCTCGTGGTGCACGGCGTCCTGCACGTGCTCGGCCACGATCACGCAGAACCGGAGGAGACGGCGTCGATGCGGCGACGCGAACTCGAACTGCTCGAAGCGCACCATTGGTCGGGCCCCGCCCCTTCCGGGTTCCGTCAGACCCACGACTGAGCCGGATACTGTCGGCCCGTGTCGTACCCGACGTCGCCGCCGTTGATGCCGCCGCCGGGCTGGTACCCCGATCCGGAGTTGGCGTGGACCTGGCGCTGGTGGGATGGCTCCCGGTGGACCGACCTGCGAGCACCACAGACCGTCCCGCCCGAGCGCGACCCGTACTCGCTGTCGTCGTGGTTCGAGCAATCGGTCGAGGCGTCGAAGCGAGTGATCGTGCGGGTCGGGTTCGTCGTCCTCGCACTCTGGTGCGTCACGGCGGTCCTGGTGGGGGTGTTCGCCTTCTCCGTGTTCAACAGTGGCAAAGGGCGTGAACTCCGTGACCTGATCCAGTTCGACCGCCTCGTCGACGGCAACACCGTCGAGCTCACCAGCGCCGAACGGGACCGGTTGGGCGAGTTGTTCGGCGACATCGCCCGAGCCGCGGTGCCCTGGATGGTGGTGCTGTTCGTCGTGGTGCTCCTCGCATCGACATGGGCTTGCGCACTCGCCGCACGGGTTGCCGACCGCGTGGATTCGTCGACCGTCGAGAGCGTCTCCCGTCCCGCCGACACCACCGACGCCCTGCGTCGCGTGCCGGCGGTCGTGGCTGCGGTCGTCGTGATGTCCGTCGTCGCTGCTGGCGTGGCGGCGATCAGCCTGCTGCCGCTGTTCGTCGCGGTCGCTGTCGACGCGAACGGGGGGACGATTGCTGTCACCGCGGTGTTCGGCTCGATGGCAGCGGCCGTACTCGCGACCTGGGTGGTCGTGCGACTGTCGCTCTGTGTGGTCCTCGCGGCGGTGGGCGGTTGGGGGATCGGCGTCCGACGGAGCTGGGCGCTCACCCATGCTCACTTCTGGGGTGTTGCGGGCCGCCTGCTCGTCGCCGGGTTCATCGCGGGCGCAGCCACGTTCCCGTTGAGCTTCGTCAACTCGTTCGGCTGGTCGATCGGATTCACCACGTGGCTGGTGTCGTTCCTCACCCTCCAAGCGATCAGCAGTGCGATCTCCACGGTGGTCACCGTTCCGGCGCAGGTGGTGCTGGTGCGCCACCTCTCCGGACGGCAGGGCAACGGGCGCATCGGCGGGTGACCGGAGGCCGGACTGCCCCTCGGCCCCCTCTCCCTGAAGTCGTAGTGTCGCGTCGCATGGGAGTCCACGTGCTCGAACGGATCGGTTCGTACTGAACGGTTCCGTCCACGTAGTTTCGGCGGCCATGGAGATCACACTCGACGGCAAGGTCGCACTCGTCACCGGCGCATCGAAGGGCATCGGCAAGGCCATCGCGGCTTCGCTCGCTGCCTCCGGTGCCAAGGTGATGATCAACAGCCGCAAGCAGGACCAGCTCGAGGCAGCGGCAGCCGAGATGACGGGCGAGGTCGAGATCTTCGCGGCGAACGCCGGCGACGCCGACGCCGGCGAACGCGCGGTGTCGGCGACGATCGAACGCTTCGGCGGCCTCGACATCCTCGTGAACAACGCGGCGACCAACCCGTACTACGGCCGCACACTCGACGTCGACAAGGGACGCTACGACAAGACGTTCCAGGTCAACCTCGAAGCGCCGCTGCTGTGGTCCAAGGCGGCCTGGGAACAGTCGTTCAAGGACACGCCCGGCACGATCATCAACATCGCCTCGGTCGGCGGTCTGCGCACCGACGGCGGCGGCCTCGGCATCTACAACCTCACCAAGGCAGCGCTGATCCACATGACGCGCCAGCTCGCCTCCGAGCTCGGCCCGACCCGAGTGGTCGGCATCGCGCCCGGACTCGTCGCGACCGACTTCGCCGCGTTTCTCGTCGACAACTTCGGCGAACAGCTCGCGGCTCGGATGCCGTTGCAGCGCCTCGGCGACCCGCAGGACATCGCGAATCTCGCGACGTTCCTCGCCAGCGACCTCGCGAGCTGGATCACCGGCGAGACCTACGTGATCGACGGCGGCGCCGGCGTCGCTGCAGCCGGCTGATCGCATTCAACTGCGCCGGAGCTTGCCGATCGCGGTCCGGGGGAGCGATGCGACGATCTCGAGCCGGCGCGGGGCCATGTGCGCGGGATGGTGCTCCTTGATGTGGTCGCGCAACGACTCCAGCGGCGGCGGATCGCCGACGGGCACGACGACGGCCTCGACGACCTGACCCCACTCGTCGTCGTCGACGCCGCGCACCAGCACCTCGGCGACGCCGGGATGATCGGCCAGCGCGGCCTCGACCGCCTCGGGCCAGACGTTCTCGCCGCCGGTGATGATCAGATCACCGCGTCGTCCCTCGACGTGGAGGCGCCCGTCGTCGAGCCAACGCCCCAGGTCACCGGTGGGGAACCAGCCGTCGGCGTCGACGGGTGTGGTGCCGTCGCGGTAGCACCGCAGCAGCATCGGACAGCGCAGCCGGATCTCACCGCGGTCGTCGATCTGCACTTCGACACCGTCGAGGGCGACACCGTCGTAGACCACGCCGCTGCCGGTCTCGGTCATGCCATAGGTGGTGACGCAGTTGCTCGGTCGGTCGGCCGGCGGACGGCTCCCGCCGAGCACGATCGTGCGGAAGCGGTCGGTCCGCACGCGGGAGAGCGTGGTCGCGACGAGCGACACCAGGGTGGCGTCCGAGGCGTTGACGGCGTCGGCGTCGAAGCCGGGCAGCACGGTCAGGTCGGTGCCGGTGTGGAGTGCCCGCGTCACGACCGACAGACCGCCGACGTGCGACAGGGGGAGACACGCCAGCCAGTGGTCGTGCACGGTCACGCCGAGCCGTGCGGAGGTCGCCGCCGCCGATGCGGCAACCGCCTCGTGGGTGAGCACGACGCCCTTCGGTTCACCGGTCGACCCGCTGGTCGCCACGATCAGCGCATCGCCCGGCTCGACGGGCTCACCCACCCGCATCGCAGCGCACACGGCAGCCTTGGCGGACGAAGGAAGGCGCTGGTCGACCGGGAACGCGGCGTCACCCCGATCCCAGATCCGCTGGAGCTCGTCGACGAACTCCACACCGCCGGGTCGGTCGATCGCGACCAGCAGGGCCGCCGAACTCACGACGTGATCGGGTCGATCGGCGTGATGGCGCCGACCAGGGCCTCGATCTCGGCGGCGATCGTCAGCACCCGGAGGTCCGTGAACCGATCGCCCATCACCTGGACGCCGACGGGCAGGCCGTCGACGACACCGGCGGGCGTCACCGCGGCGGGGGTGCCCAGGAGGTTGGACGGGATCACCGGACGAATCGTGTCGGTCATCATCTCGACGCCCGACTCGGGATCGAGGTCGGCCCCCGGGGTGAACGCACGCTGCGCCCACGTCGGCGAGATCAACACGGGATACTCCTGGTGGAACTGGGCCCATGCCCGCATCACCCCGTAGCGCTCGATGTGGAGGTGCTGCACCTCGGGCACCGTGGTGGGTCCCGAATCGGCATCGAAGCTGTCGAGGAGGGCGAGGGCATCGACACCGAGCACCATTCCGAGCAGCTCACGTTGCGCGCGGACGTCGTCGATCATCAGCCGTCGCCACAGGTCGACGGTCTCCTCGTAGCTCGGTGGGGTTGCCTCGACGACGTCGTGGCCGGCGTTGGCCAGGCGATCGGCGACCGCACGGATCGCCCCGGCGATCGCGGGATCGGTGGAGCCTCCCGGCGGATCGGCGACCACGGCGATGCGCAGTCGCTCACCCGGTGCCGCGTCGGTCAGAGTTGCCGTGACGCTGCGGGGGTCGCGCCAGTGCTGTCCGGCGAGGATCCCGAGCCCGGCGCGTACGTCGGCGACCTGCCGCGCCATCGGCCCTTCGACCACCATCAGCTGTGACGACAGGCCCATGTCCTCCGGCGGCACCACCGTGGCCATCGGGATCACACCGACCGTGGGCTTGAGCGAGGCGATCCCGCAGCAGTGAGCCGGGTTGCGCAGCGACCCGCCGATGTCGTTGCCGAGACCGATCGGGCTCATCCCCGATGCGATCGCGGAACCTTCGCCGCCGCTCGAGCCACCTGCGGTGACGTCAGGATTCCAGGGATTCCGGGTCGGGCCGTGCAGCTGGGAGTCGGTGTGGACCCGCAGCCCGAAGTCGGGGAGATTGGTCCGGGCGAAGGGGATCGCACCGGCTGCCCGCATCCGCTCGACGGTCGGCGCGTCGATCGTCGCGATCGCCTCGGCGAGCGCGCTGACGCCGTTCGTGGTCGGGGTGCCAGCGACGTCGATGTTCTCCTTGACCGTGCAGGGCACGCCGTGGAGCACGCCGAGGTCGGCGCCGCTGGCCACGGCCGCGTCGGCGCGGTCCGCAGCGGCGCGTGCCTCGTCGGTGAGCAACCGCACGATCGCATTGAGCGATCCGTTGCACGCTTCGACTCGCGCCAGGTGCGCCTCGAGCACCTCCCGGCTCGACGCCTCCCGGTTCCGGATCTTTCCGGCCAATTCGAGCGCTCCCAGTTGCCACAGCTCCGTCATGGCCCCATCATGGCGCACACATGAACCGTTGGATCACCGGAGCGCGTCCCCGGACCCTGCCCGCCGCCGTCGTTCCGGTCGCCGTCGGTGCCGCCGTGGCCGTCGGTGAGCCGACCGACGTCGTGTGGTGGCGCGTCGCCGCAGCGTTGCTCGTGAGCCTCGCCCTCCAGGTGGGTGTCAACTACGCCAACGACTACAGCGACGGCGTCCGTGGCACCGATGACGTGCGGGTCGGTCCCACCCGCCTGGTCGCCGGCGGTCTGGCGTCGGCCTCTGCGGTCAAGAAGGCGGCGCTGCTGTCGTTCGGGGTCGCTGCCATCGCGGGTCTCGCGATCGCGCTGTCGACATCGCTCTGGCTGCTGGTGGTCGGCGCGGCGGCGATCGCCGCCGGCTGGTTCTACACCGGCGGACCGCGGCCATACGGCTACATGGGGCTCGGTGAGGTGTTCGTGTTCGTGTTCTTCGGTCTCGTCGCCACCGCCGGCACCACCTATGCCGCGATCGAGTCGGTCGCGGCGCTGTCGATCGTGATGGGCTCGGCGGTCGGGTCGCTCGCATGTGCACTGCTGGTGATCAACAACCTCCGTGACATCCCCACCGATCGGGAGGTCGGCAAACAGACGCTCGCCGTTCGACTCGGCGACCAGCGCACCCGGTGGTTCTACGTGCTGCTGATCGGGACGGCGTTCGTGCTCAGCGCGGTCGCAGCGGTCTGGCAGGTGCCCGTGCTGCTCGGTTTGCTGGCGTTGCCGCTCGCGATCGGCCCCGTACGGACCGTGCTCGGTGGTGCGGTCGGACCCGCGCTGATCGCCGTACTCGGCGAAACCGGTCGGCTGCAGCTGGTGTGGGGCCTGCTGGTCACCGTCGGTCTGGTGCTCTGAGCAGCGACCACTCCGCGATCGCATCTGCGGTCGCCTGCGGGTGCTCGAGGTGCACCGAATGCCCGGCACCGGGGATCACGCGGAACGTCGCGTCGGCCAGCGAACTCGCCATGCGCTCGCCGATGTCGCGGAACTTGGCGTCGCGCTCGCCGGCGAGCACGAGGACCGGTGCGCCGATCTCGTGCAAGCGGTCCCAGAGCGGTTCCTGGGTCCCCGTGCCGGTCGACCGCAGGCTCGACGCCAGCCCAGCGGCGGTGTTGCGGAGCCGATCGTCACGCTGTGATGTCTCGGGGGTCAGCCCGGCGAACAGCGGATTGCCCAACCACTCGTCGATGAAGACCTCGACACCCACCGACTCGATGTGACCGGCGAGACGCTCGTCGGCCTCACGTCGGTGGGCGCGTTCCGCGTCGTCGTCGATGCCGGCGGTCGCCCCGATCAACACCAGCGCGCGAATCGAGTCGGGATGGCGGAGTGCTGCGTGCAACGACACGCGGCCTCCCATCGAGTAGCCGACGTAGCACCCCGGGCCCCCGGCGGCCACGAGCCGATCGGCGCTCGTCCAGAGGTCGCTGTCGGCCGGCGGGGGAGCGTCGCCGTGGCCCGGCAGGTCGATGGCGCGGATCTCGGCGCCGGGACGGTGTTGCTGCAGCAGCCGACCGAAGCCGGACCACGAGCGGGCGGTCTGGGTGAACCCGTGGGCGAGCACGAAGCGATCGCCGGGCGTGACCGCGTCGTGACGCATCAGGCAGGCTCGGCGACCGCCTGCGCGGCCATCTTGCGCAGCACCTGCGCGAACGTCTCGGGTTCCTGGGCGCCGGGCACCGCCCACCGGCCGTTGATCACGTACGTCGGTACCGCCGTGATCCCGTTCTCGTGTGCGAACCGCAGTTCCTCGGCGACCTCGGCCAGGCCCCGGTCGGACTCGAGGAACGCGATCACGTCATCGCGTTCGAATCCGACCTCGGCGGCACAGCCGGCGAGCACGTCGGGGTCGCCGATGTCGAGGCCGTCGGTGAAGTACGCCTTGAGCAGGCGTTCCTTCACGACGTCCTGGGCGACCGGCGAGTCGGGCTGGGCGGCGAGCCAGATCACCCGGTGGGCGAGCAGCGTGTTGGCTCGCAACGCCTTGTCCATGTGGAACTCGAGGCCCACCTCGGCCGCGGTCGCCGACACGTTGGCGATGATCGCCTCGGCGCGTTCGATCCCGCCGAACTTCTTCGCGTAGGCGTCGATCACCGGGCCGGACACGCCCGGCGAGGCGGTCGGGTCGAGTTGGTACGGGTGGTACGACACGTCGATCTCGACGTCGAGTCCGTCGGCGGTGAGCTGCTCGTTGGCCAGGGTGAGGCCCGACGCGAACCGCCGCTTGCCGATGTAGCACCACGGGCACACGACGTCGGACCAGACCTCCACGGTCACGGTCGGGCGGGCGGCGGGAGTGGAGGAAACGTTCGTCGGGTCGACCGTCATGTTCGACACGGTACGCGCCTATCGTCTCGTGTCGATGGTCGGCGCCGCGGTTCCTCCTCCCGAAGACGTCCAGGCGACGTTCTGTGCCACCCTCGTCGACGAGTGGATCCGCCTGGGCGTCACCCGGGCCGTCGTCGCACCAGGATCCCGCTCCACGCCGATGGCGTTGGCGCTGACCGAGCGCGACGAGATCGGGGTGCACGTGGTGCACGACGAGCGTTCGGCCGCTTTCGTGGCGCTCGGCATCGGCCTCGACGGCGATCCGGCACTGCTGCTCTGTACCAGCGGGACGGCGGCGGCCAACTTCGCTCCCGCCGTGGTGGAGGCCGGTCTGTCGGAGGTGCCGATGATCGTGCTGACCGCCGATCGTCCCGAGGAGCTGCGCGGTGTCGGCGCCCCCCAGACGATCGATCAGGTCGACCTGTACGGACGCCACGCGGTGTGGTCCCGTGACCCCGGCGTGCCGGAGCTGGCGGAGGCGAGCCTCTGGCGGGAGCTGGCGGTCGATGCGTGGGCGCATGCCCAGGGTGGGCCGGTCCAGCTGAACCTTGCCTTCCGGGAGCCCCTGGTGGGGAGCGCCGGGCCGCTTCCGGAGGTCGTGGAGCGTCCCGTGCCCGCACCGGCGGGTCGTCGCTTCGACGCCGTTCCGAGCGGGCTCGACTGCGGGCGCGGCGTGATCCTCGTCGGTGGCCGCAGCGGCGTCGATCCCGCCGAGATCCTGGCGCTGCAGCACGCCACCGGCTGGCCGCTGATCGCCGATCCCATCTCGACTGTCCGTCCGCTCGGTGGGGCGATCACCTCGGCCGACTCGATCCTGCGTCACGAGGCGTTCGCGTCGTCGCATCTCCCGGACGCGATCGTCCGTATCGGCCGCCCGGCCGCCTCGAAGGTGCTTGCGCAGTGGACCGCCCGTGCGACGGCCAACGGCGCAGTGCTCGTCCAGGTCGGTGGGCCCGGCGTGATCGACCCCGACCACGACGTCAGCGCCGTCTGCTCGCTGGACGCGGTGCGTTCGGTGATCGGCTCCGGGCGGTCCGATGGCTGGCTCGATGCATGGACCGAGGCGGACCGGCGCGCCGACGGGGCGATCGTGCGGATGCTCGACGAGTTCGACGAACTCACCGAACCAGGGGTGGCGCGGACGCTCGCCGACCATCTGCCCGCCGATGCGGAGCTGACGGTCTCGTCGTCCATGCCGGTACGTGACCTCGAGTGGTTCGGTGGCCCGAGTGCGAGCGCGCACGCCAACCGGGGTGCCAACGGCATCGATGGTGTCGTGTCGACGGCGCTGGGTCGAGCGCTCGCCGGTTCGACGTCGTTCGTGCTCGTCGGCGATCTCGCATTCGTACACGACAGCAGTGCGCTGATCGCGCTGCACGGCCGCGACGCCGATCTCCGCATCGTCGTGGTCGACAACGACGGCGGCGGCATCTTCTCGTTCCTGCCGCAGGCGACCGCCCTCGATCACGACCGCTTCGAGCTGCTCTTCGGCACGCCCCTCGGGGTCGACGTCGTCGCGCTCGCAACGGCGCACGGCCTGGAGGCGCGCACCGTGCAGGCGGTCGACGAACTCATCGGCCAGCTCTCCCAGCCAGGCCCGTGGGTGTGCGTCGTGCCGACCGATCGTCGCCACAACGTCGAGGTGCACGCGCGGTTGCACGCGGCGGCGTCGTCCGCGATCGACTGATCAGGGGCGCACGATCGCGCCGAGCATCGCCTGGAACTTCGCCTGCGTTTCGGCGAGTTCGGCCAGGGGGTCGCTGTCGGCGACGATCCCGCCACCGGCCACCAGGCGAGCGCTGTGCCGATCATCGGAGAGCTCCGCGCACCGGATCGCCACTGCCCAGGTTCCGTTGCCGGCAGCATCGACCCAACCGACGGCGCCGCCGTATCGCCCACGTTCGAAACCCTCGACCTCCTGGATCAGGTCGATCGCCGCGTCGCGTGGGTGGCCGCCGAGCGCAGGTGTCGGTGAGAGCGCCCGCACCAACTCCACCACGGTGGGGCCTGGCTGCGACAGCATGCCCTCCATCCGCGTGCCGAGGTGCTGGACGTTGGCGACGGTGACGATCGAGGGCTCCGGTTCCCAGTCGAGGTAGCTCGCCCATGGCAGCAGCGTGTCGTGGACGACGTCGATCACGACGCGATGCTCGATCTGGTTCTTCGTGCTGGCGATCAGCGCGGCGGCGATGCGGGCGTCGTTGTCGACGTCGCCCGTGCGCGGCGCCGTCCCCGCGAGTGGATGCGAGCGGACGATCGGCCCCTCGACTTCCACGAGGAGCTCCGGCGACGCCCCGATGAAGCCGTCGATCGAGAACCGATAGCTCGATCCGAAGCTCGCCCGCAGACGTTTCAACACGGCGCCGACGTCGATCGGTCTGCTCGACCGGACGACGATCGGTCGTGCGATCACCGCCTTGGTGAGCACGCCAGCGCGCACGGCGTCACGGGCGTCGGTGACGGCCTGCAGGTACCGCTCGACGTCGACCCCCGGATCGATGGTCCAGCTCGCAGCGCTCGGCGTTTCGCCCGGCCGCAGCCGGAGCGCGGCTCGGATGTCGTCGTCGGCCTGGTCGGGCTGAGCGTCGCCGCTGACCGTGGTGACCGCGGTGGTGCCGTCGGCGAGCTTGCGGACCACGATGCGCGGGATCACCAGTTCCGACGGAGCAGCGGGGACGAACGGAAGCGAGCCGAGCGCCACCGGCCCGGTGTTCGGCGCACTCGCCTCATCGTCGTGCTCGATCGAGGCGAGGACGTCGACGGCCTCGTCGACCGGCACGCGCGCGGCCACACCCCGACCTGCGAGCCCGACCGCGTTGCGCACGAACAGATACCCGTCGCTGCCGGCGACGTCGTTCAGGTCGATGCCGCCGTCGAGGTACGCGGCGAGCGGACGGGTGACCGCGCGCATCACGACCGTGTCGCGACCATCAACTGGGTGAGGCCGCCCGACAGCTGCGCGTGCGTGGCGTCATCGAACCCGGCGTCGCCGAGGGACGCGAGCATCTCGTCGGGCGTGGGGAGATAGGCCACGCTCTTGGGGAGGTAGCGGTACGCGGCGCCGTCGGACAGGAGCGCGCCGATGCGCGGGACGACCTTGCCGAAGTAGATGTCGTTGCCCCACCGGACCACCGAGTTGCTCGGCACGCTCACATCGAGCAGCGCGATACGACCTCCCGGTCGGACGACACGTCCCAGCTCGGTGAAGAACGTCGGGAGATCGAGCAGGTTACGAAGTGCGAACCCGCACGTGACGCCATCGACGGACGAGTCGGGCACCGGGAGGCGCAGGATGTCGGTCTGTACACGCGGGACGCCGGACCGGTCGGCCGAGAGCATGCCGAAACTGAGATCCATCGAGATCGGTCGGATGCCGCCCGCGGCGAGGTCGATGCAGAGGTCACCGGTTCCGCTCGCGAGGTCGAGCACGACGCTGCCCGCCGGTAGCGCGAGGTCGCGGACCGCGCGCTTGCGCCAGCGCACGTCGAGGCGGAACGAGATGATGCGGTTCAGTCGGTCGTACTTCGGCGCGATCGCGTCGAACATCCCCTGTACCGCGGCGACCTTCTCCTCGCCTTGTGGGAGCTCCTCGGTGTCCCACGAGGGGCGCGGCGTCGCTGGTTCGTTCACCCGGTCGAGGCTACGGCTGATCGGCCACCGACGCGGCGACCTGCTTGGCCCACCGGTAGTCGGCCTTGCCGCTCGGCGAGCGGACGATCTCGTCGACGTAGCGGATCTCCTTGGGCAGCTTGTAGCGCGCGATGTGCTCGGCGGCGGCTGCCCGCAGCGCGGCATCGTCGACCTCGTGTCCCTCGCGGATGCGCACGATGGCCACCACCTCGTTGCCCCACCGTTCGCTCGGCCGGCCGGCGACCACACAGTCGTACACGTAGGGGTGCGACTTGATCGCCGCCTCGACCTCCTCGGCGAAGATCTTCTCGCCACCGGAGTTGATCGTCACCGAGTCGCGGCCGTGCAGTTCGACGATGCCGCCCTCGAGCAGGCGCGCTCGATCACCGGGGATGGCATACCTGACCCCGTCGACGATCGGGTACGTGCGTGAGGTCTTGTCGGCGTCGCCGAGGTAGCCGAGCGCGAGGCGACCCGTCTTCGCGAGCCACCCGACCTCGGGGTCACCCTCCTCGAGGACGCGGTCGAGGTCGGCCGACAGCACCACGTTGCCGGGCGCGATCTCGAACGTCCCGGTGGTGGCACCACCGCCGACCGACACCTTGCTGACCTGCCCGCCGGCCTCGGACGAGCCGAGCCCGTCGACGATCATCAGGGTCGGCAGGTGCGCGAGGAACTCGTCCTTGAGGTTGGCCGACAACGGCGCCCCACCCGACAGGAGCACGTTGAGCGACGACAGGTCGTAGGACCGCCCGCCGCTCGGCTCGTCGAGTTCGTCGAGCAGGGGACGGGCGAACGCGTCGCCGACGATCAGCAGGAAGTTGATCTGCTCGCGCTCCACGAGCGACCAGATGTCGGTCGGATCGAGCCTGTCGGTCACCGACTGCACGAACACGGTGCCGCCTCCGAGCCACGTGAGGAAGCTCATCCAGTGGCCTGCGCCGTGCATGAACGGCGGCGCGAGGAGCGCCTTGGTGCCTGCGTTCGCCGCTGCGACGAACTCCTCGATCGAGGTCGCGGTCTTCGAGCCGCCGAAGCACTCGACCATCGCGTCACCGTTGCGCCACATCACGCCCTTGGGCATGCCGGTGGTGCCACCGGTGTAGAGGAGGTAGAGGTCGTCGGGACTCCACTCGACGTCGGGACGCTCCGGTGACGCGGCGGCGAGCGCGTCCTCGTACCAGACGGCGCCGGGCAGCAGCGGCTCGCCGGACTCGTCGGGGACCTGGAGGATCACCTGGAGGTTCGGCAGTTGCGGGAGCACTTCCGCCAGCGTGGGCGTGAACACCGAGTGCACGACGACGGCACGGGCGTTGGAATCGGTCAGCAGGTACAGGAGCTCTTCGGCGACGTACCGGTAGTTGACGTTCAACGACGCGACGCGAGCCTTGAGGGCGCCGAGCATCGCCTCGAGGTACTCGTTGCCGTTGTGCAGGTAGATCGCGAGGTGGTCCTGGCCGCTCTCGTGGCCGGCGAGGTCACCGCGTTCGACGTGACATCCGAGACCCTGGCCGATCAGGTGGTTGGCGAGCCGGCGGGTGCGTTCGGTGATGTCGGCCCACGAGTACCGCCGGTCGCGGAAGACGAGGCAGTCGGCGTCGGGACGGGTGGCGGCGATCGCTTCGAGGACCTCGGCCAAGCTGAACTCGGCGGACGCGACCGCCGCAGGCTCGCTCACGCGTAGTACCGGAAGATCACCTCGGCGACGCATGACGGCTTGCTCGCGCCCTCGACCTCGAAGACGAACTCCATGGTGACCTGGGCGCCACCGGCGACGTCCTCGACCGACATCAGCGTGGCGCCGAGCCGCAGCTTCGAGCCGACCGGAACGGGTGACGGGAACCGGATCTTGCCGGCACCGTAGTTGACGCCCATCGAGATGCCGTCGACGACGAACACCTGCGGCGACAGCATCGGGCCGAGCGACAGGGTGAGGTACCCGTGGGCGATCGGTCCACCGAACGGACCCGCCTTCGCACGTTCCGGGTCGACGTGGATCCACTGGTGGTCGCCGGTGGCGTCGGCGAAGGTGTTCACCTGCTCCTGGGTGATCTCGACGTACGGGGAGTAGCCGAGGTGCTCTCCGACGAGGGTCTTCAGTTCATCGATTCCGTTGATCGTGCGGGTCATGGCCCGAGCTTGGCAAACTGAGCCGATGCCCGACGAAACCAACCGCCCGGATTCCGAGCACCGATCGGGCTTCGTCACGTTCGTGGGCCGGCCCAACGTCGGCAAGTCGTCGCTGGTGAATGCGATCTGTGGTCGCAAGATCAGCATCGTGTCCGACAAACCCCAGACCACGCGGCACCGGATCATGGGGGTCCTGACCCGGCCGGGCACGCAGCTCGTCTTCGTCGACACCCCCGGTCTCCACAAGCCGGTGACCGCACTCGGCGAACGCGTCAACGCAACCGCCCTCGACAGCGTCGGCGACGTCGACGTCACCTGTCTCGTCCTCGACGCAACGGCGCCGTTCGGCAAGGGCGACCGTTGGGTCGCCGACCGGATCGACATCGCCAACTCGGTCGTGATCGTCAACAAGACCGACATCGCCAGTCGCGAACAGGTGTTGCGGATGCTCACCGCATCGAGCGACCTCGGCGCGCAGGCCTACTTCCCGGTGTCGGCGGTCAGCGGTGACGGTATCGCGGCGCTCGTCGCCGACCTGACCGATCGGGTGCCGCTCGGCCCGAAGTACTTCCCCGACGACGAGGTGTCCGACCTCCCGGAGGAGCGCTGGGTCGCAGAGCTGGTTCGCGAGCAGCTGCTCGCGGTGACCCGTGACGAGTTGCCGTACTCGATCGCCACGCAGGTCGTGGAGTGGGAATGGCCGCGGATCCGCGTCGACATCCTCGTCGAACGCGACAGCCAGAAGGGCATGGTGATCGGCAAGGGCGGTCAGATCCTCAAGCAGGTCGGCGAGCGGACGCGGGCGCAACTCCCCGAGGGGGTGTACCTCGAACTGCGTGTCAAGGTCGACAAGGACTGGCAACGACGTCCAGAGCGTGTGGAGCGGCTGGGCTACTGATCGCCCGGTCGGTCACGGCGCCGGCGTGGTCGGCGGCGCGGTCGGCGGCGTGGTCGGCGGCGTGGTCGGCTCCGTCGTCGAGGGATCCTCGACCGCTCGAGATCGCGGCGCCGCGAGGAGGATGGCGTAGTCGTCGAACGACACCGGCTCGCCTGCGTCCGACGACAGGCCGTTGCCCTTCTTCACCGGGATCGGGTCGCCTTCGAGGGTGAAGGTGACCTGGCCGACCAGGCGCAGGCTGGAGGTCATCGTGAGGACGATCTGCCCGATCGCCTCGGTCTGTTCCGTGCTCGGGATCCGGTCGAAGATGTCGCCGTCGAGATCGACGGTCAGCACGCCCCCGGATTCGAGGGAGCTGACGATCAAGCCGTCCTCGATCAACGTGTCGAGCGCAACGTCCGGCGGCGGCCCTTCTTCGAGCTTGTCCGCGACCTGGTCGGACGAGAAACCGGCAGGGAGCTCGATCGTCACGGGTTGGAGCCGGCCGCGCGACAGGAAGTAGATGAAGGCGGGCTCGAGCCGGATCGTCGTGGTCGTCTCGAGCAGCGTCGTCTGGGGCAGCTCCGGCACGGTGGTCGTCGTGGTCGTCGTCGACGTCGTCGTCGACGTGGCGTCGAGGCCGAACTGGATCTCGTCGGGGGGAATCTCGCTGAAGGTGTCCGCTCCTGTCGGCACGCCGCAGGCGGCGAGCAACGCGAGCGCGCCGACGACCACCGGCACGCTCACGGCGACCCGGAACCGGCGGAGATCGGGGTCGTGGCGGCTCACGACACCACCCGCTGGTGTTTCGTCGCCTCGACCCGCGAGGGGAGTTCGACGACGAAGCGGGCACCTCCGCCGATGCGATCCTCGACCCATGCGGTGCCGCCCATCGCCGCGGTGTGTTCGGCGACCAGCGCCAAACCGAGGCCGGTGCCGATGCGGTGCCGGGCAGCGCTGCCGCGGGCGAAGCGCTCGAAGATGCGGTCGCGTTCGCCTTGTGCGACGCCAGGGCCGCCGTCCTCGACCGCGAGGCGGAAACGGCGACCGGCGGCCGGTGTCAGCTCGATCCGAAGGGCACCTCCACCATGGTTGCGGGCGTTGTCGAGCAAGTTGCCGAGGATACGTTCGAAGCGCACCTTGTCGAGCGCGACGTCGTCGGGTGTGCCGTTCGCCACGACGATCGGGATGTCCGGCTCGCCGAACCGCGCGGCGATCCGGCGGGTCACGTCGGTCAGTCGGAGATCCTCCACGTTGAGGTCGGTGGCGCCGGCGTCGAGTCGAGCCAGCTCCAGGAGATCGATCACCATGCTGTCGAACCGGCGGACCTGACTGACCACCACGTCGAGTGCCTGCTGGGTTCGTTCCGGCAGTTCGTCGCGGCGGGCGTCGAGCACCTCGACGGCCGCTGAGAGTGCCGTGATCGGCGAGCGCAGCTCGTGGCTGACATCGGACGCGAAACGTGCCTCGCGTTCGATGCGGGTCTGGACGGCGTCTGCCATCTCGTTGAACGAACCGGCGAGGCGGTCGAGGTCGGGGTCGGACTCGGGCGCGAGGCGGGTGTCGAGACCTCCCGAGGCGATCTCCTCTGCGGCGTCGGCGACCTGACTGAGCGGTCGGAGGAGACGACGGCTGGTGGCGAGACCGAAGAGTCCCGCGAGCACGAGCGTGCCGAGCGCTCCGAGTGTCAGCGCGGTGAGGATCGCAGTCAGGGTCGACTCGGTGTCGTCGAGCGGGAATGCCTCGTAGTAGGCGGTGTCGTACTCGGCGATGTACACGCCGACCGCCAGATAGTCCGATCCGTCGATCGTCGCGTTCTGCGTGGCCGAATCGCCGTCGCTGACAGCGTCGACGAGTTCGGGCGGGAAGTCGCTCAACGGATGGCGCAGGTCGGTGAGGATCGAGCGCGGCGCAGCCGGGTCGGTCCAGCTGAGCACGGCGAAACCGCCCGGATCCGTGCGGAGTTCGTCGTCGATGTACACCCCGATCCCGTCGGGATCGACCGTGAGCTGTTCGCGAACGGCGTCGGCGTTCGAGAATGCCTGCTGCTTCGCTGCGACCTCGTCGTCGTCGAGCAGGTTGCTGCGTGCGAAGCCGTAGGTGACGCCGATCAGGACGACGCCGGCGAGCAGGGCGATGAACGCGAAGAAGAGCGTGACGCGCGTCCGAAGACGGAGAGTACGACGCCGGGCCACGGAGACAGAGTGTTGCACGTGGGCTCCGAGATCTGCTTTCGGCGGAGTCGCCGAGGTGCTGGCGCACTCGCTTCGGCGGGTTCACCCGCTGCCGGTGAGGTACCAGGGGGAGGTAGGCACCCCACCGGGGCAGCGTGAACAGCAGTGATGATGACGGCTCTGTGTGACGGGCCGTTGCGTGGAGTGTGCGATTTCGGTAACAAACCGCGGCGGATCGCCACCGACGGCGCAACACTGGAGCCGACATGGAAACACTGCTGTTCATCGAGGACGACGACGGAATCCGACTCGCGCTGTCGATGGCGCTCGAGGACGAGGGCTACTCGGTGCGTGAGGCAGCCAACGGCGCCGACGGTCTCGCGTCGTTCCGCCAGGCGCCTCCCGATCTCGTGTTGCTCGACCTTCGACTTCCCGACATGTCGGGCTTCGACGTGTGTCGAGCGCTGCGCGCCGAGAGCATCGTGCCGATCATCATGATCACGGCGCAGACCGACACGCACGACATGGTCGCCGGGCTCGAGGCGGGGGCGGACGACTACGTCACCAAGCCGGTCGTGCCCAAGGAACTCGCGGCTCGGATCCGAGCGTCGCTGCGTCGGGTGGCACTGCACGGAAAGGCAACCACACCGCTGGCGTCACGATTCGGCGACGTCGAGGTACGCCGCGAGCAGGGGATCGTGCTCAAGGGTGGTGTCGAGGTCAACCTCACCAAGACCGAGTTCCGGCTGATGTGCGAGTTCGCCGACCACGCCGGGGCGGTGTTGTCGCGTGACCAGTTGCTCGAACGGGTCTGGGGCTACGAGTACCTCGGCGATTCGCGCCTCGTCGACGCCCATGTCCGTCGGCTGCGCCTCAAGATCGAGGATCACCCCGACGACCCGCGGCTGATCGTCACGTCACGTGGCGTCGGCTACCGGCTGATGGCCGGCTGAACGCCACGGGTCGTCACTTCTTGGTCGTCACTTGGCTTGGTCGTCACTTGGCGTAGAGGGCCTCGATCTCGTCGGCGAACCTGTTCAGGATGCCGCGTCGCTTGAGCTTCGAGGTGGGGGTGAGCAGGTCGGAGTCGGGCAGCCATTCGTCACCGAGCACCTTCACCTTCTTGACCGCTTCGGCGTTGTTGAAGCCCTGCATCACCTCGACGAGCCCGGCGTCGATCTCGGCGATCACCTCGGGGTTCTCGGCCAGTGCTGCCATCGTGGCGTCCTCGCCCGTCAGCCCGTGGCTCCGTGCCCACGCCGCCGCCGCATCGGGGTCGAGTACGACGAGCGCCGACATGAACGGACGCTGCTCTCCGATCGCGCAGGCCTGGCCGACGAGCGGGATCATCTTGAGTTCGGCCTCGAGGTTGGCGGGGCTGACGTTCTTGCCGCCGGCGGTGATGATCAGTTCCTTCTTGCGGTCGACGATCTTGAGGTACCCGTCGTCGTCGAGCTCGCCGATGTCGCCGGTGTGGACCCATCCGTCCTCGTCGAGGGTCTCCGCGGTCTTCTCCGGCTGGCCGAGGTAGCCGACGAAGTTGTTGCCACCCCGGCAGAGCACCTCACCGTCGTCGGCGATCTTGAGCTCGACGGCGGTCGCCGCACGGCCGACGCATCCGGGCTTCGGGTCGTTGGCCCACGTGAGTACCGCCGTGGTCTCCGACATGCCGTATCCCTCGGTGAGCGGTACGCCGATCGCACGGAACCACGACAGGATCTCCGCCGGCAGGGGAGCGGCGCCCGTGATGCAGATCTCGGCCTCGTCGAGGCCGATCAGGCCCCGGACGGTCTGGAACGCGACCTGGTCGAGGAAGTTCCAGGTGTCGATCTCCTCCTGTGTCGCCGTTCCCCTGGTCATCTTCTCCACGATCGGCAGGGCGGCATCCACTGCATCGTTGAAGGCCTTGGCCTTCTCGGGGTCGGCGCCGACCGCCGCGTTCACGCCGGCGTAGAGCTTCTCCCACACCCTCGGCACGCCGATGAACACGTTCGGATGGACCTCGCCGGTGTATGCCGTGAGCTGGGACGTCTCGGGGCAGCACGCCACCTGCGAGGCGAAGTCGAGCAGGTAGTAGTGGCCCAGGAGACGTTCGAAGATGTGGGCCATCGGCAGGTAGGAGACGTGCTTCTTGCCGGCGAAGTCCTCGATGTCGGTCTGATCGCGCATCGACTGGCCGACGGACTCGAGCGTCCAGGCGATGTTGCCGTGCGACAGCATCACGCCCTTGGGCGGACCGGTCGTGCCCGAGGTGTAGATGATCGTGGCGATGTCGTCGAGCGTGGCGATCTCGGCGAGCGCAGTGAGGTCGGCGGGCTCTGCCGCAGCGAGATCGGCGTAGCGGACGACGTCGCTGCCGGCGACCTCGGAGTCCTCCAGCATCACGAGGTGTTCGAGGGTGGGAAGCGACGAGCGCACTTTGAGGAACCGCTCGAGGAAGCCGCTGTCCTCGACGATGGCGACCTTCGCCCCGCAGTCGTTGACGAGGTACTCGATCTGTTCCGGCGCGGACGAGTTGTAGATCGACACCGGCGTTGCACCGAGGAACAGCACGGCGAGGTCGAGGGCGTGGAACTCGGGGCGGTTGCGCAGCATCAGCACGACCGTGTCACCCTTGCCGACGCCGAGGTCGGCGAGCCCCGTGGCGAGGCGAGCGGTGACGTCGGCGAGCTCCCGCATGGTCCACGACTGCCAGGCGCCGTCGGCGTCCTTCCAGCGCAGGACCTCGACGGCACTGTTGCGTTCGAGGTTGGTGAGATAGCGCTTGGCGAGGTTCGATCCGGCGATGCGGTCCTGGAGTTCCTGGCTGGTGGTCATCTGCACAGTCTCGCATGTGTGTCGTGCGGCACGTCAAGACCTGAGGGTGATCGGCCGTCGGCGACTCGTCGGTCAGCCGTCGAGGAACCCCACCACGGCATCGGTGAAGACGTCGTTGCGGTCGCCTGCGATCATGTGCGCGGCGTTCGCCACGTCGACGTACTGAGCGTGCGGAACCATCCGGAGGAACTCGGCGACCTCCGCCTCGGTGACGAGATCGGACAGCTTGCCGCGCACGAGCAGGGTGGGCAGTGTGAGCCGCTCGGCGATCTCCTCCAGTTCGTCGTGATGGCGATCGCGGGCGTGTTCGCTCGTGCCACCCGTTCGGATGTTGAGGAACGCCGGGTCCCAGTGCCACCGCCAACGCCCGTCCTCGCCCAGTCGGAGGTTCTTCGAGAGCCCCGACAGGTCGGACGGTCGTGGCCGATGCGGTTGGTACGCAGCGATCGCATCGGCCGCGTCGTCGAGCGTGGCGAAGCCGTCGACGGCATCGTGGGCCATGAACTCGAGGATCCGACTCACGCCGGCGGCAGCGGGCCGTGGTGTGATGTCGACGAGCACCAGGGCGCTGAACAACTCGGGTGCCGCATCGACGGCGTGGAGGCCGGTCATCCCGCCGAGCGACGCACCGACCCAGGCGACCGGTGAGCCGATCCAGCGGACCACGGCGAGGGCGTCATCGGCGTAGGCCGACATGTGGTAGTCGCCGTCGGGTGCCCATTCGGAGTCGCCGTGGCCGCGCAGGTCGATCGAGACGACCCGGTGGCCGTGGTCGGCGAGCACGGCCGCCGTGCCGCCCCACGAGTGCCGGGTCTGTCCGCCCCCGTGGGCGAGGACGACGGCCGGCCGCTCGGTTGACTCGGACGACCACTCGTCGGCGGCGATCCGTACACCTGACGGGGTGACGATGTCGATCCGCTGCGGTGTGATCGAAGAGGTCACGGCGCAGCCCAGCGGGGACGGCGCTTCTCGACGAAGGCTGCCATCCCCTCGGCGGCATCGTCGCTGTTGAACATCTCGTTCGACAGCGCGCTCATCGCCTCGAACGCAGACGGCCGCTCCATCGCCGCGACCGTGTGGAGCAGCCGCTTGGTCTCGGCGACCGCTCGGGGGGCGCCGGCACGTACGCCCCGGACCAGTTCCTCGACCGTTGCGTCGACGTCGGCGGCGACGTGTGTGACGAGACCGATCGACCGTGCCTCAGTGGCGTCGAACTGCTCGCCCGTCAGCATCGCGGCAGCGATCCTGCTCGGGGCCACGCGGCGCAGGATCGGTACGGAGATGATCGCGGGTGCCACGCCGATCCGCACCTCGGTCAGCGCGAAGGTCGTTGCCCCGTCGACGACGACGAGATCACACGACGCCATCAGGCCGATCCCGCCCGCCCGCACGGCGCCCTTGACCGCGGCGATCGTCGGACGTGGCGTGTCCATCAGGCGTTCCAGGATCTGCACGAAGGGCCCGGAGTCCGTGGGCGTGCTTCCCTGAGTCGAGCGTTCCTTGAGGTCGGCGCCGGCGCAGAACGCCGGGCCGGCGTGCGTGAGGACGACGGCGCGCACGTCGGCGGCCTCGGCATCGTCGAGCGCACGGTGGAGGTCGGCGAGCAACTGCCGTGAGAGGGCGTTGCGGTTGTGTTGGGAGTCGAGGGTGATCGTGGCGATCTCGTCGGCCACGTCGAGATGCACGACGCGTGGTTCGCTCATCGCGGCGACGGTAGCCATCGCCGCAACGTCATGTCCCACCAGCCTGGACCCTCGGTGGCGGCAATCGGGACCTTCGGCCCCGCCGGTCACGTTCGGGGCTCGCCGCGATCTCGCTACAGTCGACGGGGTGAACGACGACATGCTCCAGAAGGTCCGTACCGGTTCCGGGTTCATCGCCGCGCTCGACCAGAGCGGTGGCAGTACCCCGAAAGCCCTGGCGCTGTACGGCGTCGGTGACGACGCATGGTCGACCGAGGACGAGATGTTCGACCTGATGCACGCGATGCGGACGCGCATCATGACCTCGCCTGCCTTCACCGGCGAGCGGGTGCTCGGGGCGATCCTGTTCGAACAGACGATGGACCGGAACGTCGAGGGTCGGGGCACGGCGGACTACCTGTGGTCGGTCAAGAACGTCGTGCCGTTCCTCAAGGTCGACAAGGGCCTGGCCGATGCGGCCGACGGCGTGCAGGTGATGAAGCCGATCCCGGGCCTGCGCGAGCTGTGCGACCGGGCGGTCGGCCTCGGCGTGTTCGGCACGAAGATGCGCTCGGTCGTCCAGCTGGCGAACCCGGCGGGTGTCACGGCCGTCGTCGATCAGCAGTTCGAGGTGGCGGCCGAGATCAGTGCGGCCGGCCTGGTGCCGATCATCGAGCCGGAGGTCGACATCACCAGCCCGGAGAAGGAGGCAGCAGAGGGCCTGTTGCGCGACGCGATCGCTGCGCAGCTCGACGCCCTGGCGGCGGATCAGCCCGTGATGCTCAAGCTGTCGATCCCGACCGTCGACGATTTCTACGCCGACCTCATCGCTCATCCGAAGGTGCTGCGGGTGGTCGCGCTGTCCGGCGGGTACCCACGCGACGAGGCCAACGAGCGCCTCTCGCGCCAGCACGGCATGATCGCCAGCTTCAGTCGGGCGCTCACCGAGGGCCTGAGCGCCGGCCAGACCGACGACGAGTTCAACTCGACCCTCGGCACCACCATCGACGGCATCTACGCCGCGTCGATCACCTGACGTCGATCACCTGACGAGGTCGCGCAGGAAGGCCTCAGCGTCCGCACGGTTGCGGGTGCGTTTCATCGGCGGAAGGGCCTTGACGATGTCCCAGCGGTAGCGCGCTGTGCCCAAGCGAGGGTCCATGACCGCGACCACCCCCTTGTCGGTCGCCGAGCGGATCAGCCGCCCGCAGGCCTGCGCCAGCATCATCGACGCCCGTGGGATGTCGATCTCCGCGAACGCAGTCGGGCCCAGTTGCTCGCGTCGGGCACTCAGGAGTGGATCGTCCGGGCGGGGAAACGGGATCCGGTCGATCACGACGAGCGACAGTGTCTGGCCCGGCACGTCGACGCCCTGGAAGAGCCCGGCCGTGGCGAACAGACAGGTCTCGGCGCTCTCCGAGAAGGCCTTGATCAGGGCGGTCTTCGGCAGATCCCGCTGGGTCAGGATCGGGTGGTCGAGGCGCTCGCGGAGTGCGTCGGCGGCCTCGTCCATCGACCGATAGCTCGTGAACAGCGCCAGTGTGCGGCCCTCGGCTGCGGTGATCAGCGCCTCGAGTTCGTCGTGGACCGCCGCCCGGAACCCCTCGCTGTTCGGATTCGGCAGGTGCATCGCGCAGTAGAGCATCGAGTTGTGCTCGTAGTCGAACGGGCTGCCGACATCGGCCACAATCACGTCGTCTCCGGCGATACCGACGCGAGCAGCGAGCGACGACGGGATCGTTGCGCTGGTGAGGATCGCCGTGCGCTGCGACCACACGCCCTCGTTCATCGCCGGGCCGACGTCGAGCGGAGCCACCTCGAGGCGCGGGGAGTCGGGCGAGCCGGACACGAACGCGACGTAGCCCTCGCGCCCCTCGATCGCCACGTCGAGCTGCTCGATCGCCCGACCGGTCATCGTCTGGGCGCGCAGCTTGCGCTGCTTGGCGTCCTCGACCGGTGTCTCGATGGCGAGGAGCACCTCGTTGGCCCGCCCGAGCCGCAACCGAGCGTCGGTGAGCACCTCCTGCACCGAATCGGGGAGCGGTGTCGACAACCGCTCGCCGACGTGGCCGGACAGCGCGTCCCGCAGTCCATCTGCGATCTCCGCGATCGAGCCGATCAGCTTCGGGTCGTCCAGGATGCGCCGCACCACGCCGGACAGCACAGTGAAGCGTCCGGGGGCGATCTCGACGCCGACCGTGTCGCTCATGATGTCCTCGAGGACGTGCGCTTCGTCGAACACCACCACATCGTGCTCGGGCAGGATCGCCCCGCCGCTCGCCACGTTGAGCCCGTACAAATGGGTGTTGACGACGACCACGTCGGCGACCGCCGCTCGCCGGCGGGCCTGTTCGGCGAAACACGGATCGCCGAGCGGGCAGCGGTCGGCCCCCGGACATTCGTCGCTGCCGACGCTGACCGATCGCCACGCGTTGTCCGACGGCGTCCAGTCGAGTTCGGCCATGTCGCCGGTCTCGGTCGTGCCCGACCACTCCGCCAAGCGCCTGATCTCGGCCCTGGTCTGCACCGCCATCGTCTCGAGTTCGAGCTGTCCCTCCGCTCCGGCGCTCATCTCACGGAGCCGCTGCAGGCACACGTAGTTGCTCCGGCCCTTGAGGATCGCCCAGTCGAAGTCGACGCCGAGGTGCTCGGCGAGGAACGGCAGGTCCTTGGTGGCCAGTTGGTCCTGGAGTGCCTTGGTCGCCGTGGCGACGACGATCCGAGCGTCGGCTTCGATCGCCGGAACGAGGTAGGCGAGGGTCTTGCCGGTGCCCGTACCGGCCTGGACCACGAGGTGGCGCTTGGTGACGATGGCGTCGGCGACCAGGCCGGCCATCTCACGCTGGCCGGCGCGATCCTCGGCGTTGGCGAGTTCGGAGGTGACGCGACCGAGGGCGTCGACGGGATCGTCGCTCATCGAGCGAGCGCCAGCGCCGCATCGAGTTCGTCGGCGTCGAAGTCCGGCCACGGCGCCTCGGTGAAGTAGATCGCGGCGCCGGCGGCCTGCCAGAGCAGGAAGTTCGACACCCGCTGTTCACCACTGGTCCGCACCAGGACGTCGACCGGCGGGAGCTCGGGCAGGTAGAGATGCTCACTGATCGAGTCGACGGTGATTCCCTCGGGCGCTGTCCGGGCCGCCTCGACCGCGGCAACGAGCTCGGAGCGGCCCCCGTAGTCGAAGGCGACGGTCAACACCATGCCGGTGTTGTTCGCCGTGTCGGCGATCGCCTTGCGGATCGCCCGCTGGACGTATCTCGGCGTGCGTGCCATCGGCGAGTCGAACGGACGGCCGATCCACTGGATCCTGACGTTGAGTTCGTTGAGTTCGGCGACCCGGCCGAACAGCTTCTCGTGCAACCCGAGGATGTGGCGTACCTCGGGTCGCGGTCGCTGCCAGTTCTCGGTCGAGAAGCCGAACACCGTCAGCCAGCCGATGTTGCGCTGCACCGCGATGCGTACCAGGCGTGCGAGGTTCTCCTCGCCCTCGGTGTGCCCTTCGGTGCGGGGGAGGCCGCGCCGACCGGCCCAGCGACCGTTGCCGTCCATGATGCAGGCGACATGGAGCGGATGCTCGAGTGAGACGGGTGGCACGGATTCCCACGCTAGCGAGCCCGACCTCGGCGAGCGTGGCGTGGAAGAATGTCGTCATGGCCACCTCGTTCTCCGCCACGGCGACCGGCGCCGCCACGGGAACGGCGCGCGCAGGCGACACGACGCGGCAGCTGCTCCGGCACATCATGGTCGTCGGTGGGACCCTGCGCGACTGGGAACAGCTGGGTGACGCTCGCTGGAACGATCGTGTGGAAGGGCTCGGGGCGATTGCCGATCGAGCGGGCGCATCGTTCCTGACCCTGCGAGCGTTCGAGCCCGGTGCTGATCCCGTGGATCTCGACTGGTGGCAGCGCCAGGTCGGATCGTGTCGGGTGATCGTCGACCCGTGCGGCGACGGCCGCCAGCGCTTCGCCGAGGCGATGCAGCGGTTGCAGCCGGACGAGCCGGTCAACGAGGCGACCGTCACCGAGGTGCTGTACGCGCCGGCCGACTGCGAACCGGACCTGATCGTGGTGCTCGGCGCGTCGACGAGGTTGCCGCCGTCGCTGGTGTGGGAGTTGGCGTACGGCGAACTCGTCTTCCATCCGATGGCCTGGGACGAGCTGAGCCCCGATCACCTCGTGGACGCAATCGCCGACTTCGCTCGCCGCGAACGCCGTTTCGGCGGTCTCGACGACGACTCGTGAGCGAGCTCTACCGCGACACCGGCGTCGTGTTGCGCACGTACAAGCTGCGCGAGTCCGATCGCATCGTGGTGTTCCACACGGCCGAGAACGGCAAGGTGCGGGCGGTCGCGAAGGGTGTCCGCAAGACCAAGTCGAAGTTCGGGGCCCGACTCGAGCCGATGAGCCATGTGCGGCTGCTGTTGTACCGGGGCCGGGAGCTCGACATCGTCAGCCAGGCCGAGGCGGTCGAGCCGTTGTCGCCGATGCTGTCCTCGCTCGATCGTGCGTCGCAGGGCCTCGCCGTGATCGAGGCCGTCGATCAGCTGTCGCTCGAGCGCGAACCGAACCCGCAGCTGTACCGGATGCTGGTGGGTGTCCTGCGCACGATTGCGGCGACGCCGACCGGGCAGGCTCCGGCGCCGCTCAACGTGGCGGCGTTCTACTGGAAGCTCCTCGCTGCGGAGGGGATGCGCCCGGAACTCGATCGTTGTGTGCGCTGCGGCGACACCGAGCCCGACGTGCAGTTCGTGGCGTTCGACCTGAACGAAGGTGGCGTGCTGTGCCGGTCGTGTCGATCGGGTCAGGCGATCAGCCCGGGCGCGCTCGAGGTGCTGCGCGAGATCCTCGGCGGGCAGCTGGTGGCCGCGCTCGCTCGGGACGAGTCGCCGACCACGCACGAGGTGTCGTCGCTGGCCACCCGTGCCCTGGAGTTCCACATCGAGCGCCGGCTCAAAGCCGTCGCCATGTTCGAAACCCACTGACCCGTTCGCACCCCGTTTGCGCTGCATTCCGGGTGGGCCGGGTCGCCGAATCTGCAACGCAAACGGGTAGGGGGGATCGGTAGCCTCCGAGGCCTATGCCTGCCACCGACCTCGAACAGATCGTCAGCCTCTGCAAGCGCAGGGGCTTCGTCTACCAGTCGGCGGAGATCTACGGCGGGTTCCGGTCGACGTACGACTACGGCCCGCTCGGGTCGCTGCTCCTCCGCAATGTCAAGGAGGCATGGGTCCGCTCGATGGTGCAGCAGCGCGACGACGTCGTGCTGATCGATGCCGCCATCTTGAGCCCGCCGCAGGTGTGGCAGGCATCCGGTCACCTCACCAACTTCAGCGACCCGCTGGTCGACTGCACCGAGTGCAAGCAGCGCTTCCGCCTCGACAAGCTCGACGACCCCGACGTGTGCCCCAACTGCGACGCCGAGCACAGCTTCACCGAGGCCCGCGAGTTCAACCTGATGTTCAAGACCCAGGCCGGCCCGGTCGAGGGCACCGGCGCCGACGCCTACCTCCGGCCCGAGACCGCTCAGGGCATGTTCACCAACTTCGGACAGGTCTTGCAGACGTCGCGCAAGAAGCCGCCGTTCGGCATCGCCCAGGTCGGCAAGAGCTTCCGCAACGAGATCACCCCGCAGAACTGGATCTTCCGCACGCGTGAATTCGAGCAGATGGAGCTCGAGTTCTTCGTACCTCCTGACACCAGTGCGGAATGGTACGAGTACTGGTGCAACGAACGCCTCGATTGGTACATCGAGCACGGGATCCCCGCCGGCATGCTGCGTCTCCGGGCGCACGACGACGACGAGCTGTCGCACTACTCGAGCGGCACATCGGACGTCGAGTTCATGTTCCCGTGGGGCTTCGACGAGTTGGAGGGCATCGCCCAGCGCTCGGACTACGACCTCAAGCAGCACACCGAACACTCCGGCGAGAAGCTCGACTACTTCGACCCGCAGACCAACGAGCGCTACGTGCCCTACGTCATCGAGCCGGCCGCCGGCGCCACGCGCACGATGGCGGCGTTCCTGCTCGCCGCCTACGACGAAGACGTGGTGAACGGCGAGACCCGCACGGTCCTGCGACTGCACCCGCGCCTCGCTCCGTACAAGGTGGCAGTGCTGCCGCTGTCGAAGAAGGACACGCTGACGCCGCTCGCTCACGAGGTCCGCAAGCTGCTCGCCGACCGGTACATGGTCGACTACGACGAGACCCAGAACATCGGCAAGCGGTATCGCCGTCAGGACGAGATCGGCACGCCGCTCGCCGTCACCGTCGACTTCGATTCGCTGGAGGACGACGCCGTCACCGTGCGCGATCGCGACACCACCGAACAGGTGAGAGTGCCGATCGACGAGCTGCTCACCACGGTCGGCGACCGTCTGGGGTTCTGACCCGGCCACGCAGTACCGTCGGCGCTCATGACTCAGATTGCCACGATCGCCAAGTTCACCTGCATCGACGGAAAGCGCGACGACCTGTACGCCGGTCTCGCGCCGATGATGGACCACGTCGGATCCGAGGAGGGCACCCTGCTCTACCAACTGCTCGAAGATCCCAACGACGCGAACGTCGCGTACATGTACGAGCTCTACGCCGACGGCGACGCCCTGCAGGCCCACAGCACCAGCGACGTGATGAAGCAGATCATGAACGCGTTCGGGGGCATCCTCGCCGGCCGACCGGAGCTGACGATGCTCACCCCGGTTCGCGGCAAGGGTCTCTGACCGGAGCCGGCGTGGCGGCGACGTATCTCGATCGCATTCTCGAACGCCATCGCGAGACGGCCGCCGCCGATACCCGGTCGATCGAGCGACTGCTCGACGAGGCGCGTGCGATCGAACCCGCGCGCGGGTTCCGGGACGCGCTCGGGGGCCGAGCCCAGCTCGGTGTGATCGCCGAGATCAAGCGTCGCTCGCCGTCGAAGGGCGATCTGAACGCGAACCTCGATCCGGCCGAGATGGCTGCCAACTACGAGCGCGGGGGAGCGGCCTGCCTGTCGGTGCTCACCGATGTCGACCACTTCGGTGGCTCGGTCGCCGACCTGCAGGCTGCCCGGGCAGCGTGCGCACTGCCGGTGATCCGCAAGGACTTCACCGTGAGCGAGCGCGACGTACTCGACGCCCGGATCATGGGCGCCGACTGCGTGCTGCTGATCGCCGCGGCGCTCGAACCGGCCGAACTGGTGTCGTTCCACGCGCTGGCGATCGATGTCGGACTCGACGTGCTCGTCGAGATCCACGACGAACGCGAGCTCGAACACGCGCTGGCGGCCGAAGCGACGCTGATCGGGGTGAACCAGCGTGACCTGGTCACCTTCCAGGTCGACCACGAACGCGCCGTCCGGATGGCGGGTGTGATCCCGGACCAGGCGGTGAAGGTCGCCGAGTCCGGCGTCCGCGGTGGCGACGATGCGAGGTCGCTGCGTGCCGCCGGCTACGACGCCGTCCTGGTCGGCGAAACCCTGGTGACCAGCGGCGACCCGGCTGCAGCGCTCGCCGACCTCATCGGTTGACTCGCCATCGATGAGATTCCCGCCCCCACCCGTCGGGCCGGAATCCACCGCAGTTGTGCTGTTCGGCTGGGGCGAGGGTCAGTTGGTCGGGGTGTTGAGCATCTCCCAGCGGGCGATGCCGTCCTCGATGCGCTGGTTGAGCGTTTCGAGAATGGTGACACGGGCCCACTTCTTGTTCTCGCCCGACACGATGTCCCACGGCGCCGTCTGGTGATCGGTGCGTTCGAACATGTCCTCGGCGGCCTCGATGTACTGGTCCCACTTCTCCCGGTTGCGCCAGTCCTCGTCGTTGAGCTTCCACTTGCGCAGCGGATCGTCGCGCCGGCTCTCGAACCGGCGGGCCTGCTCGTCGGAGCTGATGTGGAGATAGAACTTCACGAGGATCACGCCTTCGAGCACGAGGCTGCGTTCGAACTCGACGATCTCGTTGTACGCACGGGTCCACTGCTCGATCGTGGCGAACTTCTCGACCCGCTCGACGAGCAGGCGCCCGTACCAGCTGCGGTCGAAGACGCACATCCCGCCGAGCCCGGGGATCTTGGTCCAGAAGCGCCACAGGAAGTGGTGGCGTTTCTCTCGGTCATCGGGCTTGGCGTAGGCGTACACACTGAAGTGGCGGGGGTCGAGCCGCTCGACGATGCGCCGAGTCGCGCCGCCCTTGCCGCCGGCGTCGGCGCCCTCCATGACCACGAGGAGCCCTGGGCCGATGCCGCTGTCGCCGATCTGGCCGCCGAGGGTCAGCCGGAGTTCGACGAAGCGCTCCTGTGCCGCTGCCAGCCGCTTCTCGTAGTCGTCGCCCGAGAGCTTCGCCGACAGATCGATCTCATCGAGTCGTCCCATGCATCGACGACGATAGGCGCGCGACGTCGACCGCAATGAATCTCTCGCCAGGGTCTGCCCGCCGGTACGGTGGCGCTCGATGTTCGTGAAGATCTGTGGGATCACCAACGAGGACGATGCGCTGCTCGCCGTTGCCATGGGCGCGGACGCCGTGGGGTTCATCTTCGCTCCCTCGACGCGCCAGATCGCGGCCCAAGTGGCGTACGACATCACCCGTCGCCTGCCGGCCGAGATCCTCACGGTCGGGGTGTTCCGCAACGAGCACCCGAAACTGGTGGTCGACACGGCCCATCGTGCGGGTGTCAAGGCGGTGCAACTCAGCGGTCGCGAGACCGCAGAGCAGACCAAGGAGATCGCACAGCACTTCCGGTGGGTGATCAAGGCGTTCGGTGCGGACGACGAGAACCTGCCACGAGCCGACCAATACGGCACCGACATGATCATGCTCGACTCTCCCGAGCCGGGCTCCGGCAAGGTGTTCGACTGGTCGCTCGCCGGTGACGCCCCCGACTCGGTGAAACTCATCCTCGCCGGCGGCCTGACGCCGGACAACGTCGGCGCCGCGATCACCGAGGTGCAGCCCTGGGGCGTCGACGTCGCAACCGGGGTCGAGCGGGCCCCCGGGAAGAAGGACGCACTTGCCGTCAAGCGCTTCATCGAGAACGCCCGCGCCCACGCCGCCGAGCCGTACATCGGCGACGACGACCTCCCCTACGACTGGGACTTCGAATGACCACACTCGATCAACCATCCACCCTGTCGGCAGCGCCCGACGCCACCGGTCGCTTCGGCGAGTTCGGGGGACGATTCGTGCCCGAGACGCTGGTGCCCGCCTGTCAGGAACTCGAAGCGGCCTTCGACGATGCCTGGGCCGATCCCGGGTTCCGTGCCGAGCTCACGCAGGTGCACACGCAGTACTCGGGGCGGCCGTCGATCATGACCGAGTGCCACAACCTCGGTGAGCAGCTCGGCATCCGGCTGATCCTCAAGCGCGAGGACCTCAACCACACCGGATCACACAAGATCAACAACGTGATCGGCCAGGCGCTGCTCGCCAAGCGGATGGGCAAGAAGCGCATCGTCGCCGACACCGGCGCCGGCCAGCACGGCGTGGCGTCTGCAACCGCCGCCGCGCTCATGGGCCTGGAGTGCACGGTCTACATGGGCGCCGTCGACGTGGCCCGCCAGGAACTCAACGTGTTCCGGATGAAGTTGCTCGGCGCCGAGGTCCACTCGGTCGAGAGTGGCAGCCGGACGCTGAAGGATGCCGTCAACGAGGCGATGCGCCACTGGGTGGCCAACGTCACCGACACGTACTTCTGCCTCGGCTCGGTCGTCGGGCCGCATCCGTATCCGTACATGGTGCGCCAGTTCCAGTCGGTGATCGGCGACGAGGCCCACCGCCAGATCGAGGAGATGACCGGGGCGATGCCCGACGTCGTCGTCGCCTGCGTCGGTGGCGGATCGAATGCGATGGGGATCTTCAGCGGGTTCGTCGACGAGCCGGACACACGCCTCGTCGGGGTCGAACCAGCCGGTGGCGCCGCGATCGGGCGCGGTGTGCCCGGGGTCGTCCACGGGATGCGCAGCAACCTGATGCAGGACGAGGTCGGCCAGGTGGAGGAGGCACTGTCGATCTCGGCCGGGCTCGACTATCCCGGTGTGGGCCCCGAGCACTCGTACCTCGCGTCGATCGGCCGGGCCGAGTACCCGTCGGTCACCGACGACGAGGTGATCGAGGGCTTCCAGCTGCTGTCGAGGACCGAGGGCATCATCCCGGCGCTCGAGTGCGCACATGCCGTCGCCTGGATCTCCCGCGAGGCTCCGAATCTGCAGGGCCAGACAGTGCTGATGAACCTGTCCGGCCGCGGCGACAAGGACGTCGCACAGATGATGGACATCCTGGCGGAGCGCCTGTGACCGCGAGCGACACCGCATACGGTCGCCTCGAAACCGAGTTCCGCACCAAGCGCGACGCCGGCCGCAAGCTGCTGGTCCCGTACGTCACCGGCGGTTACCCGGGCTGGCAGGCAGCGATTCGCGCCTGCGCCGCCAACGGTGCGGACGCGGTCGAGATCGGCATCCCGTTCTCCGATCCGGTGATGGACGGCCCGGTGATCCAGCAGGCATCGCAAGCCGCACTCGAGAGCGGCGTGACGCCCACCTCGATCCTCGACGAGGTGCCGTCGCTCGACGTCGACATCCCGCTGGCCGTGATGACGTACTACAACCTCGTGCACCACCCGGGTCCGACGCGGTTCGCCGCACAGCTGAAGCGGGCGGGCATCTGCGCGGCGATCCTTCCCGACCTCCCGCTGGAGGAGTCCGGCCCATGGTGTGAGGCGGCCGATGCCGAGGGCATCGAGACGATCATGCTCGCCGCGCCGACCGCTCCGGACGAACGCCTGCCCAGGGTGGCGGCGCGCTGCCGGGGGTTCGTGTACTCGGTCGGGTTGCTCGGCGTGACCGGTGAACGCGAGTCGCTCGCCGAGACGGCGACGGCGCTCGCTGCTCGCCTGAAGCAGATCACCGACACCCCGGTGCTCGTCGGCGTCGGTGTGTCCAACGCCGAGCAGGCGTACCAGGCCACCCGTGTCGCCGACGGGGTGATCCAGGGCGCCAGCGTGGTGCGCCGTCTCATGGACGACGGCCCCGACGCGGTCGGCGACTACGTCGCCGAAGTCCGCGCCGCCATCGACGCCGCCTGAGGCCGCCGTCAGCCGAACGAAGGGCCGTCGAAGCGGTTCTTGGTGGCGAACGACCCGACCGGGTTGCGCTTGAGCCTGGTCGGCTGGTGCACCGGATGGCCGAGGAAGATCGTCGTCACGAGCGCGTGATGATCGGGAAGGCCGAGTGCAGGCGCCGCGGCAGGTTCGACTCGGCTGAGGAACGTCGTCATCACGCCGCCGAGGCCGTGGGCGCGAGCGGACAGCATCAGGTTCCAGCAGAACGGGTAGATCGATGCGCCGCCGGTGACCGGCGGGCGGTCGAGTTCGGCATCCATCATCGCCACGTTCGACAGATCCGCGGCGATCGCGAGCACGACCGGGATCGTGTCGATGTGCTCCAGGAGCGCATTCGACTTGTTGGGGCTGATGTCGTCCGGTTTCACGTAGTCGACGACGTTGAACGGGGTGCCTCCGACCATCGCCGTCTCCAGGTACTCGTCCCAGACCGGTTGCATCAGCGTCGCCAGCTCGCGCCGGAGCGATCGGTCGTCGACGACCGCGACCCGCCACGGCTGACGGTTGCCACCCGACGGGGCGAACCGTGCGTCGTCGAGGATGCTCGCGATCGTCGCGTCGTCGACCGGCTCGTCGGTGAAGTTCCTGACGGTCCCGTTGGTACGAATCGCGTCGCGTAGGTCCATGTCCCGAACCGTAACTGTTGCGGCTGGGGTCTCACGCCCGGGGTCTGACGCAAGGCGTGACAGACGTCAGTTGGCGGCGGCGACCTTCTGGCGGACGATGTTGAGGGCGGAGCCGGCCTCGAACCACTCGACCTGCTCGGGGCTGAACGTGTGGACCGCCTCGAAGTCGATCGTGGTGCCGTCCGGCTTGACGATCTGGCACTGGACGTTCTCGCCGGGCACCGGCGGGAGACCGAGCACGTTGATGCGGTCGTCCTCCTCGATCAGGTCGTAGGTGTCGGGGTCGGCGAACGTCAGCGGCAGGAGGCCCTGCTTCTTGGCGTTGGTCTCGTGGATGCGGGCGAACGATCGGGCCAGGATCACGAGGCCGCCGCGGAATCGCGGCTCCATTGCCGCGTGCTCGCGGGACGAGCCCTCGCCGTAGTTGCGGTCGCCGATCGCCACCCAGTTGATTCCGGCCTCGTGGTAGCGCATCGCGATCTCCGGGTACGGGCGGTACTCACCGTCGGTGATGTCCTTGCCCACGCCAGCGTCGCCGCCGTAGGCGTTGATCGCGCCGGCGAAGAGGTTGCCGGAGATGTTCTCGAGGTGCCCCCGGTACTTCAGCCAGGGGCCGGCCGCCGAGATGTGGTCGGTGGTGCACTTGCCCTGCGCCTTCATCAGCACGGGCAGCTCGAGGTAGTCGTTGCCGTCCCAGGCGAGGAACGGGTCGAGCAGCTGCAGTCGGTCGCTGGTGGGCGACACGACGACCTCGACGTCGGAGCCGTCGGCCGGGGGAGCGGTGTAGGTGTCGACGCCCGGGTCGTAGCCGGCGTCGGGCAGGACCTCGCCGACCGGCTCGACCAGCGTGATCTCGGTGCCGTCGGGGGCGGTGATCGTGTCGACGGTGGGGTCGAAGTCGAGGCGCCCGGCCAGCGCGATCGCCAACACCGTGTCGGGCGACGTGACGAAGCTCAGCGTCTTCGCCGAGCCGTCGTTGCGCTTCGGGAAGTTGCGGTTGAACGAGTTGACGATCGTGTTCGGCCGGCCGGTGATCGACTCAGGACGCGACCACTGGCCGATGCACGGACCGCACGCGTTGGCGAGCACGGTCGCCCCGATCGCTTCGAGGTCGGCGAGCAGGCCGTCACGCTCGATGGTGGCTCGAACCTGTTCGGAGCCCGGAGTGATCAGCAGTTCGCACTTGGCGGTCAGGCCCGCGGCTGCCGCCTGGCGAGCGATCGAGGCCACACGGGTGATGTCCTCGTAGGAGGAGTTGGTGCACGAGCCGATCAGGCACGCGGAGGGCTCGAGTGGCCAGTCGTTCTCGCGGGCAGCCGCACCGACACCGGCGGCGCCGACCTTGTGGGCGCGGTCGGGGGAGTGCGGACCGTTGATCAGGGGCTTGAGTTCGCCGAGGTCGATCTCGATGATCCGGTCGTACACGGCACGTTCGTCGGCTCGCAGATCTGCAGCGACCTTGTCGGCGGCGTCGGCGATCGCCTCACGGCCGGTCGCCTTCAGGTACGCCGCCATGTTGGCGTCGTAGGGGAAGTGCGACGTGGTCGCACCGATCTCGGCGCCCATGTTGCAGATCGTCGCCTTGCCGGTTGCGGAGATCGAGTCCGCTCCCGGGCCGAAGTACTCGACGATGGCACCGGTGCCACCTTCGACGGTCAGTACCCGGGCCACCTCGAGGATGACGTCCTTCGGGCTCGACCAACCGCTGAGCGTGCCGGTGAGCTTGACGCCGATGACCTTCGGCCAGCGCACGTTGAACGGGAAGCCGGTCATGACGTCGACGGCATCGGCGCCGCCGACTCCGATCGCGATCATGCCGAGGCCACCGGCGTTGGGGGTGTGGCTGTCGGTGCCGATCATCATGCCGCCGGGGAATGCGTAGTTCTCCAGCACGACCTGGTGGATGATGCCCGACCCCGGCCCCCAGAACCCGAGGCCGTACTTGGCCGACACCGACCGGAGGAAGTCGTAGACCTCCTTGTTGGTGTCGATCGCCACGCCGAGGTCGATGCTGGCGCCGACCTTCGCCTGGATGAGGTGGTCGCAGTGCACGGTCGAGGGGACGGCGGCCTCGGAGAGCCCGGCGGTCATGAACTGCAGCAGCGCCATCTGGGCGGTGGCGTCCTGCATCGCGACCCGGTCGGGACGGAAGTCGTTGTAGGTGACGCCTCGTTCGATCTGCTCGTTCGGATCGACGAGGTGGTTGATCAGGATCTTCTCGGTCAGCGTCAGCGGACGGCCGAGGCGCTCGCGACCGGCGGCGACACGCTCGGGGAGGGTGGCGTAGACGCTCTCGACGAGCTCGATGGGGGTGGTGGCGCCGTTCTGAGTCATGTAGACAACTATAATACAAGTTGACGCCAGTTCAAGTTGACGCTCGTGCAACCCGTCGGGAGAAGTACGTGAGACACATTCGGTACCAGGAGATCGCCGATGATCTGCGCGCGCGGGTGCTCGCTGCGCCCGCGGGGTCGGTGCTGCCCTCGGAGGCCGAGATGTCCGAGGAGTTCCACGCGTCACGGGTCACGATCCGTCGGGCGCTGGAGCTGCTCCGCGAGGAGGGGCTCGTCGCAGCTCGGCAGGGTTTCGGTTGGTTCGTCGCCACCGACCCGGTGCCGCAGTCGCTCGAGTCCCTGGCCACGATCGAATCGCACGTCGAGGGCGTCGGCAAGCTGTCCCAACGCAAGATCGAGGAGTTCGCGTACGAAGCGTCTCCCGAGCGGGTGCAGCGCATCCTCGGTGTCGATCAGGTCCTGCGCGTCAAGCGCGTCAACCTCGCTGACGGCGAGCCGTTCGCCGTCGTCACGGTGTGGTGCCCGTCCGAGCTCGGCGCCCATCTCTCACGCAGGGATGTCGAGCGTCGGCCGTTCTACGAACTCCTCGACGTCGACCTGCACGGCGCAACGCAGACGATCGCCGCCGATCTCGTCGATGTCGGCGACGCCGGACTGCTCGGTGTTCCGGCTGGGTCACCCGTGCTGCGGTGCCAGCGCGTCACGACCGACCGCACGGGGCGCCCGGTGCTCGTCAGCGAGCACGTCTTCCCGGCCCATCGCACCGAGTTCGTCGTCGACCTCCCGCAGGCCGAGCCCTCGATGACCCCGAGCGGCCTGCGCATCGTCGACTGAGGCGTTCCCCCGTACGCTGACACGATGGGAATGATCGAGACGTTCCGGTCGGTCGTGAGATTCAGGAGACCGACGCTCAATCCGCTCGAACGGCGGCTGCGGCAGTGTGTCTCGGTCGACGACATGCGTCGAGTTGCGAAGCGACGCCTTCCCCGAGGGGTGTTCGACTACATCGACGGCGCGGCGGAGGACGAACGCACGATGGCCCGCAACGTCGACGCGTTCGCTGGATACCAGTTCGAACCACGGGTGTTGCGCGACGTCAGCGATCTCGACACGTCGGCGACGTTGTTCGGCCGATCGATGGAGATGCCGCTGATCATTGCGCCCACGGGCTACACCCGCATCGCCGATTCCGAGGGCGAGCTCGCCGTCGCACGCGCCGCCCAGCGCGCCGGGATCCCGTACTCGCTGTCGACGATGGGAACTCGATCGATCGAAGAGGTCGCGTCGGTGTGCGATGGTGACAAGTGGTTCCAGATCTACACATGGCGAGATCGCCCGCTCGTCGAGGAGCTCGTGGGACGTGCGAAGGACGCCGGCTACACCACTGTGTGGCTCACTGTCGACACCGCCGTCCTGGGGCGTCGCGAGCGAGATGTCCGACGGGGCTTCACGCTGCCACCCAAGATCGGCCCGGAGACCCTGATCGACGGTGCGGTGCACCCAGGGTGGACACTCGACTTCCTCCGCCATGAGCCGATCAAGTTCGCGAACGTGGTCGGACGCAGCGAGATGGATGGTTCCACGCCGATCTCGCTGGCGAACAAGGTGGCCAGCCATTTCGACCAGTCGCTCTCGTGGAAGGACATCGAGTGGCTCCGGTCGATCTGGGATGGTCCGATCGTGCTCAAGGGGATCCAGACGGTCGCCGACGCCAAGCAGGCGGTCGCGATGGGGGTCCAGGGGATCGGGCTGTCGAACCATGGCGGGCGTCAACTCGACGACGCTCCGGTACCGCTGGAGCTGGTCGAACCGGTGCGCGACGAGGTGGGTGACGAGGTCGTCGTCATCTGTGACGGCGGCGTGCGGCGAGGCAGCGACATCGTCAAGGCGATCGCGCTCGGGGCCGACGCGGTGACGATCGGGCGCCCGTACCTGTATGCGCTCGGGGCCGCCGGCGAGCGTGGCGTCGACCAGCTGCTGTCGTTCATGCGCGAGGGCATGGAGCGCACGATGGCGCTGACCGGAGTGCGCTCGGTCTCCGAGATCGACCGCGCTCTGGTGCGTCGTCGCGCCTAGGTCAGCTGGCAGACTCGGACCCATGTCCGATCGCGTGCTCATCACCATCGCCGACGGCGTCGCCGACGTCGTGTTCAACCGTGCCGACAAGCGCAATGCGCTCGACAACGCCATGTTCGCGGCGATCGCCGAGGCGGGGGAGCGGCTGAAGACCGAACCCGGCGTGCGTGCGGTGGTCCTCTCGGGTGACGGCGCCTCGTTCTGTGCGGGGCTCGACTTCTCGTCGTTCCAGGCGATGGCCGGTGGCGACGACGCGGCGAGTGCGGCCACGCGATCCGACGGCAATCCCGGCCAGATGGACGGTGACCGGATCACGCATCTCGGCCAGCAGGTGTGCTGGGTGTGGCAGGAGCTGAAGGCGCCGGTGATCGCCGCCGTGCACGGCCACGCCCTCGGCGGTGGCCTCCAGATCGCGCTCGGCGCGGACATCCGCATCGTCCACCCCGACACGAAGATGTCGGTGCGCGAGGTCCACTGGGGGCTCGTGCCCGACATGACGGGCACCTTCGTCCTGTCGAAGCTCGTCCGCCCGGACATCGCCAAGGAGCTCACGTTCACCGCCCGGGTCTTCACCGGCACCGAAGCGGCCGAACTCGGCCTCGCCACGCGCCTGAGCGACGATCCGAAGGCCGATGCCCTGACGCTGGCACGCGAGATCGCGGCGATGAGCCCAGGCGCGGTGCAGGGGTCCAAGGCGCTGTTCAACCGGATCCTCGACGAGGGCGCCGCCGAACAGTTCGCCGCCGAACGCCGCACGATCGGCGCCCAGATCGGCACACCCAACCAGATCGAGGCGGTCATGGCCGGCTTCGAGAAGCGCCCCGCGGTCTACGCCGACGTCTGACGATCACGCCCGCTGTCTCACCCCAGGCGTGATCGTCACGGCCAGAAGGCGTGGAGGCGGGCGACGAAGCGGTCGGGGTCGACGAGGTGCGGGTAGTGGCCGAACGGCTGGTCACCGTTCGTCCAGTACTCGACGGTGCTGTTGGGGATCCGCTCGCGCAGCCACTCGCCGTAGCCGTCGCCCGGATCGATTCCGAACAGGGCGAGGTACGGCACATCGTTGCCGGCGTACCCGGCCAGTGCCGCGTCGACGGTCGCGGCGATCTCGTCCTCGGGCTGTGTGAGCAGGAGTTCCCACACACCGAGCACCACCTCGTGCTCGGTGTGTCGGAGCCCGTTCACGCGGGCGATCTCGTCGGCGGGCAGCTCGTCGCCCATCATCATCTCGAACATCGCGTCGACGACCAGCTGGTACTGGTCGGCGTCGCGAAGCATCGCCTCGGCCGGCATCAGTTGCGCCTTGAAGGAGTCGAGCTGCAGCGACTGGTCGACGTCGACGATGCTGGCGAACGGGAGCATCGAGCCGGCGGCGGTTGCGACGATGCCGCCCAACGAATGCCCGACGATGTGAGGTCGTTCGACGTCCGCAGCTGCGATGACGGTCCCGACGTCGCCGGCCATCGAGGCGAGGTCGTAGGTGGAGGCACTCCCCGATTCGCCGTGGCCGCGCAGGTCGAGCGTGATCACCTCGTTGGTGGTCGCGAGCCGCTCGGTGATCGGAGCGAACGACGCAGCCGACTCGGTGATGCCGTGCACGAGCACGACGGGACGTCCCGATCCGGTTCGGCTCCAGGCGATCGACGTCCCATCGGCGGCAGTGGCGCGTTGCTGATGACTCATGGAGGAAGTGTCGCGCGACGACGCTCCGGCCGCAGCGTCAACGAGGTGGGCGCAGACGAGGACCTCGGCGTGCTTCGAATCCCGAGGCCAGCGCGATCAGCGTCGGCTCGCTCCACGCGGTGCCCATCAACGTGATGCCCACCGGTAGGCCCGCGGCGGAGCCGGCGGGAATCGAGATCAAGGGGTAGCCAGCGGTCGCGGCGAGCGTCGACGTGCCGCCGAACCGAGCATCGCCGTTCACGAGATCGACGGGCGTCGCCGGCGCTCCGGTCGGAGCGAGCAGCGCGTCGAGGTCGTGCTCGTCGTGCGCCCGATCCAGACCCTCGTTGCGCGAGAGGCGGGAGGCCGTCGCCACCGCCTCCAGATACACCTCGCTCGTCAGGGGACCGCGGGCATCGGCCTGCTCGAGCAGGTCCTGACCGAAGTGCTGCAACTCCAGCGAGGCATGGCGCTCGTTGTAGGCGATGACCTCGCCGAGCGTGTTCGGGGAGCCGCTCGAGCGGGTCGCGAGGTAGTCCTCGACCCCCGCCTTGAACTCGTGGAGCAGGATCTCGAACTCCGCATCGCGCAGCTCGGGTCCCACGCGCAGCTCCGGCACGTCCACGGTGACCGCCCCCGCCGCCTGGATCAACCCGATCGCGTCGCGGGCGACCCGATCGGCATGCCGCGAGAACCCGAAGAGACCGGTCGCCACGCCGACACGGCGGCCTCGCAGGCCGTCGGCGTCGAGGTACGTCGTGTAGTCGTCCGGCTCCGACCCGGTCGTCGACGGATCGCGGGGATCGGTACCAGCGATCGCGCTCAGCACGGCGGCCGCGTCTGCGACCGTCCGGGCGAGGGGACCGACCGTGTCCTGCGAGCGGGAGATCGGGATGACACCCGCTCGACTCGTGAGCCCGACCGTGGGCTTGAGGCCGACCACCCCGTTGACGTTCGCCGGTGACACGATCGATCCGTCGGTCTCCGTGCCGATCGCGGCCGCAGCGAAGTTCGCGGAAACGGCGACACCCGACCCGGAGCTCGATCCGCCGGGCGAGCGCGTCGGGTCGTAGGGGTTGCGGACCTGGCCGTTGCGCCCACTCCACCCGCTCGTGCCCGACATCGAACGGAAGAAGGCCCACTCGCTCATCGCGGTCTTGCCGAGCAGCACCGCGCCGGCGGCTCGCAGCCGGGAAGCGGTGGTCGAGTCCTCCGCCGGCATCGATCCGACCAAGGCGAGCGACCCGGCAGTGGTCAGCATGTCGTCGGCGGTGTCGATGTTCTCCTTGAGCAGGATCGGAATCCCGTGCAACGGTCCGCGGACGGTGCCGGACCGGCGCTCGTCGTCGAGCGCGGCAGCGATCGCTCGCGCGTCCGGGTTCACCTCGACGACCGAGCGGAGGTCGGTGTCGAGCGCGGCGATACGAGCGAGGTAGGCATCGGTGATCTCGGCGGCGCTGCGCTCGCCCGACCCCATCAGGTGCTGCAGATCGGCGATCGACCGCTCGACGATCCACCGAGCCTCGGTCGACATCGTCTCGGTCGGCATCGGATCACCCACGAGGCGGCGCGAGCGTCGGGTTCGTGTCGAGTTCGTCGCTGGAGTCGGCGAGCACGAAGCGAGTGAGGCGTCGACCGGATTCGGAGAGCCCCGGCCCGACGATCCCGTCGTTCGCCAGGAGGTGCTCGCGGAGATCCACGCCCGGAAGTGTCGCACAGCCCCGACCCGCCCTGCTTCTGAACATGCGCACGGCCACAGCGCGCACTTGTTCACGAGCAGGGTGATGGCTTTCCCATTGGCCGAGGCGTCCCCTATGCTGTGGGTTCCCCCAGCCTCGAGCCAGCGTTGTCTCGAGCGAACTCGTGACCCGTCGTCGCAATGTCGCGACGACGAGCCGCCGCAGCGTTGCGGAGCGACTCACGACTCGTTCAACTTCGACCCTCGTGGATGTGATGATGCAACAGCCTCCGGGCCCCATCGGCCTGTACGACCCCCGGAACGAACACGACTCGTGTGGTGTGTCGTTCGTGGCCAACCTCAAGGGCGTCCGTTCCAACGAACTGGTGCTCACCGGTCTCAAGGCGCTCACCAACATGGAACACCGGGGTGCCACCGGTGCCGAACCGGACACCGGCGACGGCGCGGGAATCCTGATGCAGGTCCCCGATGCCTTCCTGCGTGCGGTGGTCGACTTCGAGCTCCCTGCCGCAGGTGCCTATGCGGTCGGTGTGGCATTCCTGCCCGCCGACGCGGTCGCTCGCGAGAAGGCGATGGCGGCGATCGAGGCGACGGTCGCCGACGTCGGCCTCACCACGCTCGGCTGGCGTGACGTGCCCGTGAACCCGGACTGTCTCGGAGCCACGGCGCGCGCTGCGATGCCGATGTTCAAGCAGCTCTTCGTCTCCGACCCAGCCGGCGCGACCGGCATCGAACTCGACCGCAAGGCCTTCGTCGCCCGCAAGCGCAGCCGCCGCGAACTCGACGGCGAGCTCGACACCTATTTCGCCTCCCTGTCGGCGCGCACGATCGTCTACAAGGGAATGCTCACGACGCCACAGCTCAGCGAGTTCTTCCCCGACCTGCTCGACCCGCGGGTCGAGTCGGCCCTCCTGATCGTGCACTCGCGGTTCTCGACCAACACGTTCCCGTCGTGGCCGCTGGCGCACCCGTACCGGTTCGTCGCCCACAACGGCGAGATCAACACGGTGCAGGGCAACCAGAACTGGATGCGCGCCCGCGAAGCGATGCTCGAATCCGAGGTGCTGCCCGGCATCGATCGAGCCTTCCCGATCTGCACGCCGGGTTCGTCCGACACCGCCCGGTTCGACGAGGTGCTCGAACTGCTGCACCTCGGCGGCTACCCGATCCACCACGCGATGCTGATGATGATCCCCGAGGCGTGGGAGAACCACGAGACGATGTCGCAGGAACAGCGCGACTTCTACCGGTTCCACGCTGCGATGATGGAGCCCTGGGACGGCCCGGCCAGCGTCGCCTTCACCGACGGCGACGTGATCGGCGCCGTGCTCGACCGCAACGGTCTGCGGCCGAGCCGGTACTGGGTGACCGACGACGACCTCGTCGTCATGGCCTCCGAGGTCGGCGTGATCGACGTCGACCCCTCGAAGGTGGTCGCCAAGGGGCGCCTCCAGCCCGGCAAGATGTTCCTGATCGACACCCGCCAGGGCCGCATCGTGGCCGACGACGAGATCAAGTCGGAACTGGCATCGCTCCACCCCTACGCCGACTGGTTGGAGGCCGGCATGGTCGAGCTGGCCGACCTGCCCGAACGCGAGCACGTCGTGTTCAGCCACGACAGCGTGCTCCGACGCCAACAGATGTTCGGGTACACCCACGAGGAGCTCAAGATCCTGCTCACGCCGATGGCCGCCACCGGTGGCGAGGCCCTCGGTTCGATGGGGACCGACACGCCGCTGGCCGTGCTCTCCGAACGTCCTCGGCTCCTGTTCGACTACTTCAAGCAGCTCTTCGCCCAGGTCACCAACCCGCCGCTCGACGCGATCCGTGAGGAGGTCGTCACGGCCGTGTCGTCGTCGGTCGGCCCCGAGGCCAACCTCCTCGCTCCGGGCCCCGAGAGCTGCCAGCAGCTGGCTCTGCCCTTCCCGATCATCGACAACGACGAACTCGCCAAGATCATCCACATCAACGACGACGGCAACCATCCCGGCCTGCAGGCGCGGGTGCTGTCGGGCCTCTACCGGGTGGCCGACGGCGGCGACGGCCTGCGGACTGCGCTCGATCGCATCTGTCTCGAGGCGTCCGAGGCGATCGAGGACGGTGCACGCATCATCGTCCTGTCGGATCGCAACGCGGACAGCATCGATGCCCCGATCCCGTCGCTGCTGTTGACCGCAGCCGTGCACCACCATCTCGTGCGCACCAAGCAGCGCACGATGGCCGGACTGATCGTCGAGGCCGGTGACGCTCGCGAGGTGCATCACATGGCCCTCCTGATCGGCTACGGAGCCGGGGCGATCAACCCGTATCTGGCATTCGAGTCGATCGAGGACCTGATCGCCGAGGAGATGCACGGTCTCGGCGGCATGGACGCCCACAAGGCGGTCAAGAACTACATCAAGGGCTGCGGCAAGGGCGTCCTCAAGGTGATGTCGAAGATGGGTGTGTCGACGGTCGCGTCGTACACCGGTGCACAGATCTTCGAGGCGATCGGCCTCGGTGAGAGCGTCGTCGACGAGTACTTCACCGGGACGATCTCGCAGCTCGGTGGGATCGGTCTCGACGAGATCGCGGCCGAGGTCGCGGCCCGGCATGCGATGGCGAACCCGACGCGGCCCGAAGAGCGCGCACACCGCAAGTTGGAGCTCGGCGGCGAGTACCAGTGGCGGCGCGAAGGAGAACTCCACCTCTTCAACCCGGAAACGGTGTTCAAGCTCCAGCACTCCACGCGGTCCAAGCGCTACGACGTCTTCAAGGAGTACACCTCCAAGGTCGACGACCAGTCCGAGAAGCTGATGACCCTGCGTGGGTTGTTCCAGTTCGCCGGCGACCGGACACCGGTGCCGATCGACGAGGTCGAGCCGATCGACGAGATCGTGAAGCGCTTCTCCACCGGAGCGATGAGCTACGGCTCGATCTCGGCGGAGGCCCACGAGACGCTGGCGATCGCGATGAACCACCTCGGTGCGAAGTCGAACACCGGCGAGGGTGGTGAGGACGTCGAGCGCCTCTACGACCCCGAGCGTCGCTCGTCGATCAAGCAGGTCGCGTCCGGTCGCTTCGGTGTGACCTCCGAGTACCTCACCAACTCCGACGACATCCAGATCAAGATGGCGCAGGGCGCCAAGCCCGGCGAGGGCGGGCAGCTGCCGGGCCACAAGGTGTACCCGTGGATCGCGGCGACGAGGCATTCGACGCCGGGTGTCGGGCTGATCAGTCCACCACCGCACCACGACATCTACTCGATCGAGGACCTCAAGCAGCTGATCCACGACCTCAAGAACGCCAATCCGGCCGCACGTGTGCACGTCAAGCTCGTCGCCGAGACCGGGGTCGGCACGGTGGCCGCCGGTGTCTCGAAGGCCAAGGCCGACGTGGTGCTGATCTCCGGTCACGACGGCGGCACCGGCGCCAGCCCCCTCACGTCGCTCAAACATGCAGGCGGACCGTGGGAACTCGGGCTCGCGGAAACCCAGCAGACCCTGTTGCTCAACGGTCTACGAGACCGGATCGTCGTACAGACCGACGGCCAGATGAAGACCGGTCGCGACGTCGTGATCGCCGCGCTGCTCGGCGCCGAGGAATACGGCTTCGCAACGGCCCCGCTCGTGGTTTCCGGATGCATCATGATGCGCGTCTGCCACCTCGACACCTGCCCGGTCGGCATCGCCACCCAGAATCCGGAGTTGCGGGCACGCTTCTCGGGAACGCCGGAGTTCGTCGAGACCTTCTTCGAGTACATCGCCACCGAGGTGCGCGAACTGATGGCCGAACTCGGGTTTCGGACGATGGACGAGATGATCGGTCACGTCGACGTCCTCGACACGCGACGGGCGATCACGCACTGGAAGGCGTCGGGCCTCGACATCAGCCCGATCCTGGCGGTACCGCAGAATCCGTACGGCCAGACGATGATCCAGAGCGTCGGGCAGGACCACGGTCTCGACGAAGCGCTCGACCAGCAGTTGATCGAACTCGCCCAACCGGCGATCCAGGACGGCCGGCACGTGTCGATCGACCTGCCGGTCCGCAACGTCAACCGGACCGTCGGCACGCTGCTCGGCCACGAGGTGACGAAGCAGTGGCAGGGCGCCGGGCTGCCCGACGGCACGATCGACATCACGTTGACCGGTTCCGCAGGACAGAGCCTGGGAGCGTTCCTGCCGGCCGGCATCCAGATCCGTCTCGTCGGTGATGCCAACGACTACGTGGCCAAAGGCCTCTCCGGCGGGCGCGTCATCGTGCACCCCCACCCCTTCTCGACGTTCGTGGCCGAGGAGCAGATCATCGCCGGCAACGTCATCGCCTACGGGGCCACCGGTGGCGAGGTGTTCCTGCGCGGCATCGTCGGTGAACGCTTCTGTGTCCGCAACTCCGGTGCCATCGCGGTGAGCGAGGGTGTCGGCGACCACGGGTGCGAGTACATGACGGGTGGTCGGGTGGTGATCCTCGGCCCGACCGGCCGCAACTTCGGAGCCGGGATGTCGGGTGGGATCGCGTACGTGTACGACCCGACCGAGGTGTTCGCCAGCAAGGTCAACTACGAGATGGTGGCGCTCGAGGACCTCGACGACGCCGACCGTGAGTTCCTGCGCGACACGGTCACCCGGCATCGCGACCTCACCGGATCGGCCGTCGCGGAGCGGATCCTGATGTCGTGGGAGACGGAACTGTCCGCGTTCCGCAAGGTGATGCCGAAGGACTACAAGCGGGTCCTCACCGTCATCGCAGAATCGGAGGCCGCCGGTCTCGACGAGAACCAGACCGTCGACAGGATCATGGAGGCAGCCAGAGCATGACCGTCAACGAGAAGGGCCACTGACATGGGTGAGCCGACCGGATTCCTGAAGTGGGATCGTGAGACGCCGCAGATGCGGCCCGTGCCGGTGCGCCTGCGCGACTGGAAGGAGGTGTACGAGGACTTCGATCCCGACGCACTCGAGCACCAGGCGGGACGGTGCATGGACTGTGGCATCCCGTTCTGCAACAACGGCTGCCCACTGGGCAACCTGATCCCGGACTGGAACGATCTCGTCTACCGCAATCACTGGCAGGACGCGATCGAGCGGCTGCACGCCACCAACAACTTCCCGGAGTTCACCGGGCGTCTCTGTCCGGCGCCGTGCGAGTCGGCGTGTGTCCTCGGGATCAACCAGAACCCGGTGGCGATCAAGCAGGTCGAGGTCGAGATCATCGACCGCGCCTGGGACGAGGGGTGGGTCACCCCGCACGTGCCGGCGGTCCGCACCGGCAAACGGGTGGCTGTCATCGGATCGGGGCCCGCCGGTCTCGCCGCGGCGCAACAACTCACCCGAGCGGGCCACGATGTCGTCGTGCTCGAACGCGCCGACCGGATCGGTGGGCTGCTCCGCTACGGCATCCCCGAGTTCAAGATGGAGAAGCGCCACATCGACCGGCGCATCGCACAGATGGAAGCGGAGGGCACCGAGTTCCGCACGAATGCCGTCGTCGGTGAGAACGTCGACATCGAGGTGCTCCGGGCGTCTCACGACGCGATCGTGCTGGCATGCGGGGCAACAGCGTGGCGCGACCTGCCGATCCCCGGCCGGGAGCTCGGCGGAATCCACCAGGCGATGGAGTACCTGCCGTATGCCAACCGGGTGCAACTCGGTGACCTCGAGACCTCGCCGATCGACGTGGCAGGCAAGCACGTGGTGATCATCGGCGGCGGCGACACCGGCGCCGACTGTCTCGGCACCGCGCATCGCCAGGGTGCGGCGTCGGTCACGCAACTGGAGATCCTCCCCAAGCCCCCCGAGCACCGGGGCCCGAACAACCCGTGGCCGCAGTACGCAATGACCTACAAGGTCACCTCCGCGCATGCGGAGGGCGGCGAACGGCTCTACAGCGTCAACACCGAGCAGTTCCTCGACGACGGCAACGGGCGCGTCCGAGCGCTGCGGTTGCACGAGGTCGAGCTGATCGACGGCGCGTTCGTCAAGATCGAGGGCACCGATCACGAGATCCCCGCCGACTTCGTGTTCCTCGCGATGGGCTTCGTCGGCCCGGAGAAGGGCGCTTGGCTCGACTCGCTCGACCTCGACTACGACCCTCGCGGCAACGTGGCCCGCGACGACCGCTACATGACGAACCAGCACGGCATCTTCGTCGCCGGTGACATGGGGAGGGGACAGAGCCTGATCGTGTGGGCAATCGCCGAGGGCCGTGCGTGCGCCGCAGGCGTCGATGCCCACCTGATGGGCGAGACCCGGCTTCCCTCGCCGATCCGGCCCACCGAACGGCCGCTGGTGTAGCAGGCGTCACCCCTGACGACGCTCCGTGTGGCCTGGCGCCTACGCTGGCAGCCATGGAATCGATCAGAGCACGCCGCCTCGGCGTGGTAGCAGGCCCCGTCCTCGTCGGCGCGCTCTTCATGGCGTCGTGCGGCGCCGACGACAGCGCCGCGACCCAGTCGACGATCGACCTCAGCGCTGCGTCCACGGCCTTCGTGGTGCGCCCCCCTGCCACGACCACGCCGCTGAACGGCTCGGTGGCTGCCGGCGAGGTGGTCACGACCGAGCAGGAGTACGTGGTCCAAGCCGGCGACTACCCCTTGAAGATCACCGAGATGTTCGGCGTCTCGCTCGACGACCTCGTCGCGTACAACGAGTGGGGGAGTGCGAACGAGTTCCCCGGTCCGGGCACCACGATCAAGATCCCGCCCGGTGGTACCGCCCCCGCCGCCACCGGCACGGTCGAGAGCACGGGCGACGCCACCGAGACGGCGACCGACTCGGCGACCGACTCGGCCCCCGATGCACCCACCGCAACGATCCCCGATGCCGGCGACAACTGCGGCGAAGGCACCTATGTCATCGTCGCCGGCGACATCCCGAGCCGGGTGGCGGCCAAGTTCGACGTGACCCTCGATGCGCTCAACGCCGCCAATGCGGGAACACCGGGGTATGCCGGGTTCGTCGTCGGCATCGAGATCGTCATCCCCGCGAAGGCGGATTGCTGAGCGAGTCGAACACGAAGTTCGTCTCCTTGACGATGTCCATGGTGGCGCTGCTCGCGATCGAGTAGCGGTGGCCCGGGAACAGGATGGTGGAATCCGGGACCTCTGCGAGGCGCCGCAGGCTCTCGACCATCTTCGACGGGTCGGAGCCGGGGAGATCGGTCCGACCGCAGCCCTCGAGGAAGAGCGTGTCGCCGGCGATCAGCCGATCGTCGACGAAGAAGCACTGGCTCCCCGGCGTGTGGCCCGGCGTGTGCACGAGCGTGATGTCGATGTCGCCGACCCGGACGACGTCGCCCGAATCGTGCGCGACCAGGTGATCGGCGGTGACCGACGTCGACTTGGAGACCCACTCCACCTCGTCGTGCTGGACGTGGACCGGACAGTCGACGTGGTCGAGCAGCTCCGAGATCCCTTCGATCGAGTGTCCCATCATCGATCCTCCGACGTGGTCGGGGTGATAGTGGGTGGCGAGCGCGCCGGACACCGTCATGCCGTCGGCGCCCACCAGGTCGACGAGTTCGCGCACGGCGTAGGCCGGATCGACCAGCAGGCATTCGCCGGTGCGGCGATCGCCGACGGCGTACACGAAGTTCACCATCTGTGACGCGAGCGGATCGCCGACGGCGAAGTCACGACCGGAGAGGAGCTGACGGAAGTAGAGCGGAGAGGGGGGCACACGCCTACGCTAATTGCGATGTCGGCGGGACCAGAGATCGCACCACTGCTCGGACTCGTCGTCGGTCAGGAGATCCCGTTCGGCGGCGACCGGGTGGTGCGGGTCGACGCCGACCTCGCGGCACGGTTCCGAGTGGGCGACCGACTCGTGGTCGTCCAGTCGACGGGCGCGCTGTTGCACGTTCCCGCCGAGGTGCACACGGTCGTCGATGACGCGGTCGGCGCAGCGGTCGATGGCTTCGCCGGGCTCGCAACCGTCGGCGACGACGCGATCTCGGACTTCTTCGACCGGTTCGCGTCTGCGCTCGCCGACGCCGACGTGTTCGCACTGATCGCTGCGGCCAACGCCGCCGACGTCGCGTTGGCGGAACAGCGGGGCCGATCGACGACTCGCCTGCGACTCGACGCCGCCATGCGGCGCGACATGATCGCCGGGCTGCGCGGCTGGCGCGACTCATCGAGTCGGCGGGACGGAACCGTCGGGCGGGTCGACCATGCCCAGTGGTCGGTCGAGGCCGACCGGGCGCCTCTCGGTGTCGTCGGTTTCGTGTTCGAGGGGCGCCCGAACGTGTTCGCCGACGCATGCGGTGTGGTCCGCACCGGGAACTCCGTCGTGTTCCGGATCGGTTCCGACGCGCTCGGCACCGCACGGGCGATCGTCGACCATGCGCTCGAACCTGCGTTGGCAGGCGCTGGACTCCCTCCGGGCGTGGTGCAACTCGTCGACTCGCCGACCCACGCTGCCGGGCATGCACTCTTCAGCGACCGCCGACTGGCTCTGGCGGTCGCTCGCGGGTCGGGGCCGGTGGTGGCCGAACTCGGCGCGGTGGCATCGCAGTCCGGCATCCCCGTCAGCCTCCACGGCACCGGCGGAGCCTGGATGGTGGCGGCAGCCGATGCCTCCAGTGCGACCTTCGGCGCGGCGGTGCGCAACTCGTTGGATCGCAAGGTGTGCAACACACTCAACGTGTGTGCGATCGTGCGCTCGGAGGCCGCTCGGCTCGTGCCGGTGTTCCTCGATTCGCTCGACGCCGCCGCGGCCATCCGTGGGGCGTCGGCGCGACTTCACGTCGTCGAGGGCAGCGAGTCCCACGTGCCGGCAGAGCGGTTCCGGTCGGTCGTCGAGATCGCCCGCCCGGGCGGCGTCACGACCGAACCCGCCGCGTCGACCATCGAGGAAGCCACGCTCGCCGAGGAGTGGGAATGGGAGAACGCCCCCGAGGTGAGCCTCGTCGTGGTCGACTCGATCGAGGAGTCCGTCTCACTGTGCAACCGCTACAGCCCCCACTTCGTGGCGTCGCTCGTGAGCGATGACCCAGAGGCCCAGTCCTGGTTCGCAGCGACGGTCGACGCGCCGTTCGTCGGCAACGGGTTCACCCGATGGGTCGACGGGCAGTATGCGCTGAACGCTCCGGAGCTCGGCCTGTCGAACTGGCAGTACGGGCGCACGCTCGGACGGGGGGCGATCCTCTCGGGCGACAGTGTGCACACGATCCGCTACCGCGCCACGGTGGCCGATCACACGGTCAAACGCTGAGTTCGGAAGCTCGGACGCGTCAGGTCCACACGCCGGTGACGTCGACGATGACGTGCGTCGGCGCACTGGTGGTCACGCACACGGCACCCTCGGTGTCGAGCTTCACGTTCGCTCCGTTGGCGACGGCGGCGATGCCGGGATAGTTCAGGGTCGAGACGTCGGATGCACCCCGGCAGGGCACCACTCGCAGCCAACCGCCGGACGGCCCGTCGGTCGCAACGAGGTTCAGCGTCACCGCCCCGGCATCGGCGGCGATCCCGCGCGATCCCGCGACCTGTACGCGCAGCTCCCGGCCGGGCTCGAGCAGACGGGCACCGCCGCCACCGTTGAGGTCGGGGTGAGCGGAACGTGTGTCGGCGAGGCGAATCGGCGTCACGGGGACGAACCGCTGACCCGATTGCTCGCCGAACCAGCCGGTGATGTCGATGATCACATGGGTCGTGATGTTGCTCGTGAGGCAGATCGTGCCGTCCGAGCCGGTCCGGACGATCGCCGAGTTCGCGCCATCGCGGCCGACACGGGGATTGAGCGACGAGGCGTCGGGTTCGGCGACGCCGCACGGGAACGCCTTCACGTAGCCGCTCTCGGTGGTGCCGGTGCCGGTCAGGTTGACGGCCACCGCCACCGCCGCGTCCGGTGCGGGGCTCGCACCTCCCTCGACGTCGACGCGCATGACCGAACCCGGCCGCAGCGGCTGCCCCGAGCGGGTGTCGAGCACGCGACGCGGCGTCACGGGGGTGAGTACCTGGCTCGCTCCCGGTGCGACGTAGCCGTTGACGTCGATGATCACGTCGGTCGCCGCGCTCGCGAACAGGCAGATGTCGCCTCGGTCGAGGGGGATGATCGCCTGGTTCGGGACCGAGTCGCCCGCTTCGAAGTTGAGGGTGGACACCGACGGGTTCGCCTCGGCGCAGTTGGAGGCGCTGAGGTAGCCCGTCGCACTCGAACGGTCGACCGTGAAGTTCGCGCTCACCGCCGACGTGTCGGCGGGAAGACCTCCCTGCCCGGCGATGCGGACACGCACCTGCTGGTTGGCGGCGAGGCGTCCGAGGCCCAGCTGGCTGCGTGAATCGGCGAGCCGGAACGGTGTCACCGGCTCGAAGGGAGTCTGCACGTCGAGCGCTGTGGTACTCCCCAGAGGTCGTGGTGCTCCTGTCGGTGCCGACAGTGCGCCTCCGTTCAGCGGGGCGGCCGGGTCGACCGTGAACGACCAGTTGGCACCCTGGCCGTTGTCGGTCAGCGTGGCGACCTCGTACGAGCCGGGGGCGAGCGGTGCGGCGGGGATCACGACGACGGCGTTGTCACCTCCGAGGATCGAACTCGCCACGCCGGAGGTGTTGGACCTGGTCAGTACACATGTCGGGATCGGCCCGTTGGGTCCATCGAGGGTGGCGACGGCGCCGTTGTGTGGCGACGGCAGAAGCGCGATCAGCGGCAGACCGACACTCTGGCCACTCCAGCCGCAGAAGGTTCGGGGGTCGGGCGACTCGGCGACGAAGCGGGTGAGGCTGGTGGTGGCACCGTCGCCGGGGAAGAAGACGGGCGCCGTGGGCTTCGGCGCGGCACCGTCGATGCCGCGCACGACGTCGAGGGTGGCAGCCGAACGCCATTTGGTGTTGGTGGGGTTGGGTGGGCTCGCGCACATCCCGAAGCCGGCCTGACGCAATGACGGCCGCAGGATGCCGATGGCGTGAAACGGCCCGGACATCCACAGCTCGACGTGCGAACGGGCAGCCGCCGCGGCGTTGCTCGAGACGGCGACGTTCCCGCTGTTGCCGGCGGTGTCCCCGTCTGCGCTGTAGCCCGCCGACCCCGGTTGCTCGTCGTGAGCGATGCCGTTCAGCAGCATCCAGCACGAATGATTGCGGCTCCCACCCGACCAGGCGGCGTTCTCGACGACCGGCGCGAGTCCCGATGCCGCCCGATAGGCGTTGACGACACCGAGCCAGTCGTTCTCCGACGGGGCTGCCTCCACGGTGGTCTCGCTGGTAGCGGTGACGACAACGGTGCCGGCGGCCATCACCGCGAGGGCGGCGGCCGCAACGGCGAGGCGGCGGCGCGCGACACGGGCGATCGAGAAGTCGGATGGCGGGGTCGCTGGCACGGCGGTCCTTCGAACTGGGAGGAGTGGTGGGGGCTGGCGCGACGACGATCGACACCGGGACACAGCTGCATCGGAATCGGGGGGTACGTTCTTGAGCGTTGTGGCGAACCCTGACCTGTCCTTGACGGATCCTTGACGAGATCGTGAGCCGCCCGCTGCCGCCCCCCGTACCCGGCACCGCCGTGTCGATCCCGCCGTTCGACCGCACCACCACGGACGTCGAGTCGACGCTTCCCGTCGTCGCGGCAATCGGGGCGATCGCGGTGTTGACCACGTCGCTCGTCGCCTCGAAGTACCTGCTCGATGCAGTGGTCGATCTGGGTTGGCCCGTCGCCGTGTACGTGCTGCTGCTCGCCACCGTCGGCTACGGGCCGTCGGTGTGGTGGTGCTGGTACGCGAGCCACCGCTGGGCCACGGGTCGGCTCGGCCCGGACATCGGGCTGTCGGCGCGGTGGGCCGATCTCGGCTGGGGGCCCGTCGTCTGGTTCGGAGCGCTGGGCGCGCAGCTCGCCGCCGCATCGATCGTCATCGCGCTGGGACTTCCGATCGCCAGCAACACCGATGCGATCAGCGACGTCGACGTCGATCGGACCTATGTGGTGTCGATCGTGATCACGGCGGTGATCGCCGCGCCGCTGGTCGAAGAGATGGTGTTCCGGGGTGTCGTGATGCGCGGCCTGCGCAGCCGACTGCACGTCGTGGCCGTGGTGGTCCTGCAGGGGGTCCTCTTCGGTGCGGCTCACGTCGATCCGGTGCGCGGGGCCGGCAACCTCGGGCTGGTCCTCGTGCTCTCCAGCGTCGGGATCGCCTTCGGTGTGGCCACCGCGCTGCTGCGACGGTTGGGGCCCGCCATCGTGGCCCATGCGCTGTTCAACGGTGTCGTGCTGCTGGTGGTGCTGACCGGCGTCGCCGACCGGTTCCAGAACGGCGCGGCCGTCCGGTCGGATGGCTCAGACGTCGAGAGCGTCGAACAGGTCGGCGTTGTCGATGAGGCGGATGTCACCGAACCGAACTGCGAGCGCGAGGCGGTAGTTGCCGGGGCGACGACGCTCGGGATCGAACAACTGCACCTCGGTGAGGCGGCCGGCGTCGAACACCGTGACGTAGTCGAGCGCGGCGGCCGGTTCGGCGATGATCTGCTGTCGAGCCGCAGCGAGCACGTCGTCGACGGACGCTGAGCGCTCGGCGGCGCGGTCGAGCGCAGCGCGCACGGCCTGGGGGATGCAGCGGGCAGCCTGGCGCTCGGCTTCCGTCAGCCGGAGATTCCGGCTCGACATCGCCAGGCCGTCGGGCCCCCGCACGGTGCGATGGCCGACGATGTCGACCCCGAGGTCGAGGTCGACCACCAGCCGACGGATGACGGCGAGCTGCTGGAAGTCCTTCTCGCCGAACACCGCCACGTCGGGCCGGACTGCGGCGAAGAGCTTGGTGACCACGGTGACCACGCCGTCGAAGTGCCCGGGGCGACTGCTGCCTTCCATCGCGTCGGCGAGCGGACCGGCGACGACCCGCGTCTGGAAGCCCTCGGGGTACATGGCGGCCGCCGTCGGTGCGTACACGGTGTCGACGCCGGCGGCGGCGCAGGCGTCGAGATCGTCGTCGATCGGGCGTGGATACCGATCGAAGTCCGCAGGCTCGCCGAACTGCAGCGGGTTGACGAAGATCGACACCACGACCAGATCGGCGCATTCTCGCGCTGTGTTCACGAGTGACAGATGCCCCTCGTGGAGTGCACCCATCGTGGGGACCAGCGCGATGCGTCGCCCCGCTCGGATCGCGTCGGTCGACCACTCATGCATCTCGTCCGGGTGGGTGAGGACGAGCGGGGCCGGCACGTCGGGCGTGGTCACGAGTTCCCTCGACGTGTTCCCTGTGGCGCCTGCGCCGACGGGCAGAGTTCGAGGTACGCCGGTGCGTGTGCGGTGCTGGTTGCGCTGATGATCGCGTGCGTGCACGCCGACGCGAAGGTGTCGGCCGCTGCGGCGAGGAGGAGATTGAACGCTCGGGGTCGCGACGCGATCGAGCGCATGGCGGCTGGCCCGTCGCCGAGGTCGACGTCTCCGGTCGCGAGGCCGAACACGGTGTCGCCGTCGGTCATCGAGTGAGCCGGGCGAATGGCTCGGGCGAGGCCGTCGTGGGCGACGCCGCACAACTTGCCGACCTCGGACTTCGACAAGTGGGCCGAGGTCGCGACGACGCCGATCGTGGTGTTGAGGCTCACCTGCGCCTGGCCGTCGAGGGCGGCTCGGAGCGCGGAGCGGTCGGTGGTCGAGGGCCGTCGAAGCCCGGTGCCGTGGGGCTCCCATGGGAGGCCGGTGGCACGATCGACGGGTGAGCCGTTTGCGTTCACGACGGCCAGCGCGCCGACGGTGACCTCGGCGTCGCTGTGCCCGACACCGATCATCGCACCGGGGATCGTCACGAGCGTGCTGGAGGTCCCCACCCCGCCCTGGAGCCCACCTGCCTTCGCTCCCGCGCCGGCACCGACCGACCCCCAGCGGCGTTGGTCGACACGGGCGGAGCCGACCGCGCGGTGCCCGAACGTGGCGTCGGGCCGGTGGCCGAAGTGCCCGGCGCGGCCCAGGTCGAAGATCACCGCGGTCGGAACCACCGGGACGACGCCGATCGGCTCGAGTGGGTCACCGATGGGGAACCCCAGACGGCGCTCCTCGAGCCAGGCGACGACCCCGTCGGCCGCTGCCAGCCCGAACGCGCTTCCACCGGTGAGACAGATCGCGTGGATGCGCTCGATGAGGTTCTCGGGATGGAGTGCATCGGTCTCGCGGGTGCCGGGGCCCCCACCGCGAACGCTGACGCCGGGGGTTGCTCCCTGCGGTGCGAAGATCACGGTGGTGCCGGTCTGCCAGCCGCGGCCCGTGCGCTGGTGATGGCCGACCTCGACGCCGGCGACGTCGGTGATCGAACCGAACGGCGGCCGTACTGCGGACGCGGTGGGCGACGGGGCAACGGGGCGGCTGGTCACTGGGCTCTCACTGTAGGGACCGACGGTCACCGCACTAGCGTTCCCCCGCGTGTTCGAGCGCCCGCCTCTTCCCGACACCGTGGTGCAGCGCCTGCGTACCGGCGTGAAGCGGGCCAGCGGTGAGCTGGTGATCAGGGCATGGGAAGCGGCCGTCGAGCTCGGCGCAATCGGCCCGGACACCCGCCGGGGCCGACGGTTCGGCGCGTTCGGGCCCGGCAGCGTGATCTGCTTCCCGCCGAACGCGATCTTCAACGAGCGCTACATCCACATCGGCACCGGGACGCTGTTCGGCCCTCAGATCACACTGTCGGCGGGCATGGTGCCCGACCAGGAGATGGTCTCCGACACGGTCATCTCGGTCGGCGACCGCTGTCTCATCGGCAAGGGAAGCGGCATCGTCGGGCACCTGGAGATCACGATCGGCGACGACGTCTGGACCGGCCACCACGTGTACATCACCGATCAGAATCATGGCTACCTCGATCTCCAGCTGCCCATCTCGAAGCAGGTGATGCCCGAACGGCCGGTGTCGATCGGTGACGGATCCTGGCTCGGCCATGGCACGGTCGTCCTGCCCGGCGCGGCCATCGGGCGACACGTGGTGGTCGGGGCGAACAGCGTGGTCACCGGGCACCTGCCGGACAACTGCGTTGCCGTCGGCGTGCCGGCGAGGGTGATCAAGACGCTCGCGTGATCAGACGATCGAGCCCCGAGGTGGCCCGCAGCTGGGCATCTCGTTGTCGCCGGCGAACGTCTCGATCCGCTCGGTGATCGGCACTCCCTGCACGGCGGTCTCGGTGAACGGGCCGTCTTCGCCGCTCGCCAGTTGCTCTGCGTAGCGATAGCGGTCGGCGAGCAGGGTGCGGTAGTCGTCCTCCCAGGCCGGCACGATCGCCTGGCCCTTCTCGTCGGAGGGGGTGACCGCGACGACCTCGTCGAGCATGGCCGACAGGAGGTCGGTCGATTCGACCACGAGCGCCGCTCGCACCTGGAGGTCGGCGGAACTCTCGGCTTCGAGGGCGCGTATCTGCAGGTCGTAGCGGGCGCAGATCGTTTCGGCTCGGTCGGCCCACGCCCGGTCGTCGATCTTGTTGACGGCTTCCTTCGACGCGAAGAACAGCGCCCAGATCCAGAACACGGTCAGCCCGACGATCGCCGTGACCAGGAGCACCTTGCGGGTCCGGGATCGCCGCCAGGGCCCGGGTTCGGCCCCGGGGATGTGACTCGGGATCGTCGACTCCGACGGAGGCTGCGTCGTCGAGTCGGTCGTCACAATCCTTGACGATATGGCGACTGGTCGCTGGTAGAAACGTCGTGTGAGCGAGCAGGTCGACGAATCGGGCGCGGGAGACGTCGACGGACGCATCGGTGCGACCGCGCGTGCTCGCCGCAACGCGCGCTTCATCTGGTCGATGGTGCGGTTGCAGCCGAAGCTGTTCGCGATCGCCGTGAGCGGCGCCGCGGTGTTCGCCCTGCTCACGGTGGCATCGAGCTTCGCGATCAGCTGGGTGATCGACAACGTCGTCGTGCCGCGGTTCGAAGACGGCGAGGTCGCCACCGCCACCGTGGTGGCGGGACTCGCACTCGTCCTCGGCATCGGGGTGGTTCGGGCGGTGGCGATCGTGGTCAGGCGCACGTTCGCTTCGATCACGCAGTGGCGAGTCGCGCAGATCTACAGCAATGCGGTGGTCGATCGGTACATCCACCAGCCGATGAGCTGGCACAATCGCCGTGCGGACGGCGACCTCGTGGCGCGCGCCGGCGTCGACGCCGAAGCCACCGTCGGCGTGCTCGCTCCGATTCCCTTCGCCAGCGGCACCGTGATCATGGTGGTCGTCTCGACGCTGTGGATGCTGGTGATCGACTGGCCGCTCGGCGTGGTGGCGATGGTGGTCTTCCCGCTCCTGGTGGTCACCAACGTCGTGTACGAACGGTCGGTGTCGGCGCACTTCGCCCGCGCGCAGCACCAGCTCGGCGAGTTCTCCGCCGGTGTCCACGAGAGCTTCGAGGGCGTGCAGCTCGTCAAGTCCTACGGGGCGGAGGAGCGCGAGACCGAACGGTTGGCCGGTCTCGCCGACCAGGTGCGGGGATCTCGTGTGAAGGCGATCCGCCTCCGTACGTGGTTCGAGGCGTTGCTCGACGTGATCCCGTCGCTGACCAACATCCTGCTGGTGGTGATCGGCGCCGTGCGTGTGCGGTCCGGCGATGTCACCGTCGGCGAGGTGTCCGGCGTCATCTTCCTGTTCACCCTGCTCGTGTTCCCACTGCGTCTGATCGGCTTCACGCTGTCGGAGCTCCCTCGCTCGATCTCGGCGTGGAACCGGATCCAGGAGGTGCTGCAGGAACCGATCGAGCCGGACCCTGTGGATCGGATCGCAAGCGCACCGGCCGGCGTGGGCATCGCGTTCGACGGCGTGTCGTTCGCTCACGAGGGCGATGGCCCGCCCACCGTTCGCAACGTGTCGGTCGCACTGCCTGCCGGCAACGTCACCGCACTGGTCGGCCCGACCGGGTCGGGCAAGTCGACGCTCGCACAGCTCGCCATCGGGCTCGTGGGGCCGTCGACGGGCACCGTCGCACTGGCCGACGGCACACGGTGCATCGTGTTCCAGGAGGCGTTCCTGATGGGCGGAACCGTCCGCGACAACGTCCGCCTCGGCGAGGTGTTCTCCGACGACGAGGTGTGGGAAGCGCTCCGCCTGGCGGCCGCCACCGAGTTCGTCGAGCGGCTCCCGCTCGCGCTCGACACGGTCGTCGGCGAACGCGGTGTCAGCCTCAGCGGCGGCCAACGTCAGCGACTGGCGTTGGCACGTGCCCTCGTGCGTCGCCCGTCGCTGCTCGTGCTCGACGACACCACCTCGGCGCTCGATCCGTCGACGGAAGCGATCGTGCTCGACAACCTGCGCCACGATCTCGCCGACTCGTCGGTGCTGCTCGTCGCGTCGCGTCCCTCGACGATCGCACTGGCCGACGACGTCGTCTTCGTGGCCGACGGGCGCGTGGCGGCGCACGGCACCCACGACGAGCTGATGGCGTCGACCGCCCCGTACCGGGATCTGGTGGAGGCGTTCGAGGCGGACCGTTCCGAAGCGCCGGGTGCGGGGACTGCACCCGCCATCGCGACCGGGGCGGTGATGTCATGAGCGTGCTCGATCCGACCATCGCCGTGAAGGCGGGGACGATGCCGCCGACCAACGAGGACTCGGCGGTTCGCACGATCGGCAGGGGCCTCGAGACCGCGCCGATCCTGAGGCAGGGGCTGGGGATCACGTGGCTGTTGGCCGCCGTCGGCGCTGCCGGTCGTGTCGTGGTGCCGCTGCTGATCCAACAGGCGATCGACAACGGCCTCGCCGCCGGCGACGTCCAACTCGACGTGATCGTGCAGATGGCGTTGATCGCCGTCGTCGCCGTGGTCGTCTCCGGCCTGGCCTACCGTACGGCGGCGCTGCGGCTCGGCGAGCGCAGCGAACGTGCCCTGCACGACCTGCGGGTTCGGCTGATCCGCCACATCCACCAGCTCAGCCTCGCCGACCACAACGACGAGCGTCGAGGCGGTCTGGTCGCTCGGGTCACGAGCGACATCGAGACGCTCGCCCAGTTCTTCCAGTGGGGTGGTCTCGCCTGGCTGATCGACGGCACCCTGATGCTGATCGTCGCCAGCGTGATGCTCGCCATCAACTGGCAGCTCGCCCTCGTGGCGTTCGTCGTCGCGTTGCCATTGGTGTTCGTGTTGCGGTTCGTGCAGGCGCGCCTGCTGGTCGCCTACGACCGTGCGAGGCACGGCAACGGACAGATGTTGGGCACGATCGCCGAGGTCGTGTCGGGCGCACCGACGATCCGGGCCTACGGTGCCGGGCCCACGATGGCGACCGACGTCCGTGAGGCCGTCGCAACCAAGACCACCGCCCAGATCAAGGCGGCCCGCCTCGGGGCGTTCCTGTTCCCTTCGGGTGAGGTGTTCTCGGCGCTGACGGTCTGCGCGGTTGTCGGGGTCGGTGTCTGGTTGGGCCCGGCGAGCGGGCTCACCGCCGGAGCGCTGATCGGCTTCATGTTCCTGACGTATCGGTTCCTCGAGCCGATCGCCGAGTTCACCGAGATCATCGACACCACGCAGATGGCGGTGGCCGGACTGCGTCGCGTGCTGTCGGTGCTCGACATGCCGGTGGGGCCGCCGGAACCCGACGATCCGATCCGGCTCCCGGCGGGCAAGCTGCAGATCGACATCCGCGACGTCACGTTCGCCTACCGGAGCCGTTCGGACGACAGCGCCGACGATGCCGTGCTCAAACACCTCGACATCACGATCCCCGCCGGTCAGCAGGTGGCGTTGGTCGGCGCGACGGGCTCGGGCAAGACCACGCTCGGTCGCCTGATCGCGAGATTCGCGGACCCGACCATCGGAGAGATCGACCTCGGCGGCGTGCCGCTGCGGAGGGTGAGCCGAGCGGAGCTGCGCAGCCGTCTCGTGGTCGTGTCGCAGGAGCCGTTCCTGTTCGACGACACCGTCGAGGCGAACATCGCCTTCGCCTGGGAACACGCGAAGCACCGAGACGTCGAGAAGGTGGTTGCCGACCTCGGCGTGCAGGACTGGGTCGACTCATTGGGCGAGGGCCTGTCGACACGCGTCGGCGAGCGCGGCGACCAGCTCTCGGCGGGGGAGCGGCAGCTCGTTGCGCTGCTTCGCGCCGGTCTCGCTGATCCCGACGTGCTCATTCTCGACGAGGCGACATCGTCGGTCGATGCGCTCACCGAGGTCCGCATCGCCCGGGCCCTCGAACGGCTCGCGGCGTCTCGGACCACGATCGCCATCGCGCACCGGCTGTCGACCGCCGCTCGCGCCGACCGGGTGCTGGTGCTCGACCACGGCGTGCTGGTCGAGGACGGCCACCACGACGACCTGATCACGCGAGACGGCGTGTACCGGCGCCTCTACGACGCCTGGGTCTCGGCCACCACGGTCTGACGGCGGCACGTGCCCACCGAACCGTCGATCAGTCGACCGTGATGCCGAACGGCAGTGGTCCGTTGACCTCGACGACGATGCAGTCGATGTCGTCGAGGTCGACCTGGCTCTGGGCGGTGAACTCGGACGTGGCACCGGGGGCGACGTCGTCGACATCGACGCGCTCGGTCCGGTGCGTGTTGTCGGTGCCCGGACGAACGAAGCCGACCAGCACCGAGTAGTCCGCCACCCGATCGCCGGTGTTCGTGATCTCCCCGGTCATCGTCGCCCGAGCGCCCTGGAGCTCGCACGAGGTGACGTCGACCTCGTTCGGCTCGGGGTTCAGGTAGTCGTCGTACACCTCGAGCACGATCCCGGTGAGCACCACGCCGATGACGGCCGCGGCGAGCGCGGCGACCGCGGTGGTGAGACCGGCGACGGCGAACGAACGGCCGGTGCCCGTGACACGTGAGCGTCGGAGACCGATGACCCCGAACACGATCGCGATCACCGCTGCGAGCGCACCCAGCACGACCAGGAAGGGCAACCAGGCGATCGAGACGGCGACGATGCCGAGCACCATCGCGGTGGTCGCCGCAGCGTTGGTGCCCGATCGGTGTGGAGTGCCTGACCCGGCGGCGGGCGCGCCGCCCGTGGGCTCCAGCCCGAGCTGATCGACGAAACGCTGCCCGCCGGTGGCGACGTCGGCGGTCCACTCCCGGCCGTTGTAGTACCGGTGTTCGTAGCGCCGCATGGGATCGGCGTACCAGCCCGGTGCTGCGCCGGTCTCGTTCATCACTGGCGGCAAGCTATCGGGCCGTCGCTGCTGCGTCGGCGACAACACTCACGACCTGCGCCGACGCAGATCGGACGGTCGGGTCGGGTGTGACGGCCGTAGTGTCGAGCGTCATGGAGATCGTGTTGATACGCCACGGCGAGCCGGAGTGGGTCCGCCAGGGTCTCGCCATCGTCGACCCCCCGCTCACCGAACTCGGGCACCGGCAGGCGCACCGGCTGGCACAGGCACTGAGCGGCGAGGAATTCGACGAGGTGCTCGTGTCGCCGCTCGTGCGCGCACGCCAGACGGCGGCGCCGCTGCTCGAGACGCTCGGCCGGGGCGAGATCGTCGATCCCTGGCTCGAGGAGATCCGTGATCCGCTGTGGCACGGCACACCCGCCGAGAAGGCGGCCGAGGCGTACGCGGAACTCAAGGGGCGCAAGGCCGAGGATCGTTGGCACGGCCTGAACGGCGGCGAGTCGATGCGCGACTTCGTCACCCGTATTCGAGCCGGTGTCACGCAGTTCCTCGCCGATCGTGGGGTGGTGCGCACGGAGATGGAACTCCCCGTCTGGCAGATCGCCGAACCAGGTGCTCGGATCGCGCTCGTCGCGCACGCCGGAACGAACTCGGTCACGATCGGGCACCTGCTCGGGCTCGATCCGACACCGTGGGAGTGGGACCGGTTCGTTCTCGGACACACGTCGATCAGCCGGATCGAGGCGATGGAGCTCGAAGACGGGTACTCGTTCGGTCTGTCGAAGCTCAGCGACGTCGAGCACCTGCCCGTCGACCAACGCACCCGCTGACGGCGAGCGACAGTACCGTCGTGAGATGGCTGAAGCTCCCGATCCCGATCGACTGAAGTTCTACTCGTTCTCCGTCTTCACCCAACTCAGTGGGGCCGTGACCGCCGGCATGATCCACCTGGGTGACCGCCTGGGCCTCTACAGCGCTCTGGCCGCCGCCGCCGAGCCGCTGTCGACGCAGGAACTCGCCGACCACACCGGCCTCGACGAGCGGTGGGTGCGCGAGTGGGCCTACAACCAGGCCGCCGCGAAACTGATCGCGGTCGACACCGCGGCCGCGCCGGAGCGCTTCTGGTTGACACCGGAGGCGATCGCCGTGTTGGCATCGCCCGACCATCCGGCGTTCGGGATGGGGATGTTCCATCGGTTCCCGCAGACGATGGCCGCGCTCGAGGTGATGCCGGACAGCTTCCGCAGCGGTGTCGGCCACGACTACGACAGCCATGGACCGGAAGGGGCTGTCGGCATCGAGCGCAGCTTCGAACCGTGGAACCGCCATCACCTGATCCCCACGGTGTTGCCCGAACTCGACGGTCTCGTGGAACGGCTCAGCGAAGGCATCACGGTGGCCGACATCGGCTGTGGCGCCGGGGGAGCGGTGCTGCTGATGGCCGAGGCGTTCCCCAACAGCCGTTTCGTCGGCTACGACATCTCGCAGTACGCACTCGAGCGAGCGGAACACCGTCGACGCGAGGAGCGGGCCGACAACGTCCGGTTCGTCGATCCGCGCGACGAACCGTTGCCCGCCGACCACTCGGTCGACTTCGTGACGACGTTCGACTGCATCCACGACATGACCGACCCTCAGGGCATGATCCACGCGATCTCCGACGCGCTCGCCCCGGACGGCACCTGGCTGCTCGTCGACATCAAGGGCCGCGAGACCTTCGCCGAGAACGTCGAGAAGAACCCGATGGCACCGCTGATGTACGGCATCAGCGTGTTGTCGTGCATGTCGTCCGCGCTGTCGCAGCCCGACGGCGCCGGTCTGGGAACGCTCGGCCTGCCCGAGTCACGGGCCCGGGAGATGGCGCACGCGGCGGGGTTCACCCGGTTCCGGACCCTCGGTGTCGAGCACTCGGTCAATTCGTTCTACGAGGTGCGTCGCTGACACCCGACGCGCGCAGCGATGTCGAGTCACCATCCGAACGGGTCACCTCGGGCCCATCACCCGGGGTCGCGGTACGGTTCGCTCATGAGTGAGCGAACCGGACTCCACGCCGTCAGGATCGGTGGAACCCGCCGTCGGAGGGCATCGTGACGCGCCTGAGTCGGCTGTCGCGGTCGATCGAGGGCAAGGTCGCGATCGTCACCGGCGCCGCCAGTGGGATGGGGCTCGCCACCGCTCGGCTGTTCGCCGACGAGGGTGCCCGCGTCGTGGTTGCCGACCTGGTGCCCGAGCGTGTTGCTGCGGTCGTCGACGAGATCCGCTCGGCGCACGGTGAGACGTCGGCGTTGGCCGTGCCGTGCGACGTCGGCGACCTCGCCGGGCTGCGATCGCTCGTGGACGACACGATCGCCTGGGCGGGACGCCTGGACATCGTGGTCAACAACGCCGGTGTCTCACTGGTGAACTCGGCGTTCCAGGACGAGGCCGAGTTCGAGGACAACTGGGCGCGAACGCTCGATGTGAACCTCACCTCGCACGCCAGGCTCGTACGCCTGGCGATTGCTCACCTGATCGACTCGGGAGCGGGGCGCGTGGTCAACATCGCGTCGACCGAGTCGATCGTCGCCACCGCCGGCCTCGCTGCCTACGCAGCCTCGAAGGCCGGCGTCACCGGCCTCACCCGCAGTCTCGCGGTCGAACTCGGCAGGCACGGTGTGACCGTCAACTGCATCTGTCCCGGTCCGATCGACACCGGCATGACCGAGGCGATCCCGGCCGAGGCGAAGGAGACCTACGCCCGGCGCCGCGTCCCGCTGCGCCGGTACGGCGACCCGGAGGAGGTGGCGCACATGACGCTCAACCTCTGCCTGCCGAGTTCCAGCTACGTGAACGGCGCGACGATCGCCGTCGATGGTGGGATGACGATCCGTCACACCTGACGACCGCGGCGATCAGCCGGCGAAGCCGTCGAAGACGCCCTCGAGCCCCGTGGGATCGTGGCGCCCGATCGCGAGTTGTTCCAGCACGCCGAGCCCGGTGTGGTCGCCGAGGCCACCCGACGTGGTCGCCCGCACGATCGACTGCACGTGGACGTTGTGCGGCGCCACGGGATCGTCGACCGGCAGCTCCCACCGCTCACCTCCGACGGCGAGCTCGCCCTTCCAGACACCGTGGGACCACTCGGGCGACAGGTAGCCGAGGCCCGACATGTGGAACTCGAACAACGGCTCGAGGCGGATGGTCGACGCCTCGCCGTCCCAGGGTGTCATCTCCAGCTCGAACGACGAGGCGGTCCGCGTTCCCGGGCGCCAGGTGATCTCGTAGTCGACCGACCGCATCGACGCGGCGGGGTGGGACCCCTCGGGATCGGAGATCGGGGCGACGAACCCGCTCTCGTGCCAACGCTTGCCGTCGAAGTACTCGTTGACGTCGAAGTGCGTCGAGAACGTGTCGAAGTTGATCGGCGCCCACAGCCAGAAGAACTGCGGGTCGGCGACCGGAGCTCCGGTCGATCCGCGTTCACCGACCGGCCGGATCCCCCACGAGCGATCGCGGCTGCCCACGGTCTCCCCAGGGGCGAGGTCGGTCAGTTCGCCGTCGACCTCGATCCAGCCCTCCCAGCCGCCGAACTGGGTGAGCCTGGTGTAGTCGAACGTGACGCGGAGTCCGATCTGTTGGCGGAAGTGATCCTCCTCGATCGGCGCCGACCGACGCACGAACGTGAGGTCGGCTCGCAGGCCCTGCTCGGGTGCCTCGACCACGAGGCGCAGCGCGTTCAGGGGTTCGAGCACCTCGACGCGGATCGGTCCGACCTCGTTCGCGTCAGCGCGGTCGGTGGGCGCGCGGCGAGACGCATGGACGCTGATCTGGCGGGCGTCGACGGTGCCGCCGTCGACGACCACGCTGAACGATGCATCGGCGACGTGGCGGTTCGGGTAGAGCCCCATGGCGAGCGCGAAGAACAGCCGCGTGTCCCTGGTGTAGCCGTTGAAGAAGTACCGGTCGTAGTGGTTGATGTCGGTCGACGCCGTCTGCACGATCGGGTGTGACGTCTGATGGATCGGAAAGTCGTCGAACGAACTCAGCACCCGACCGACGCTAGTCGTATCGTGTGCGAGGTATGGGCAGCGACGAGATCCGACCGCGTTTCACGTTGTCGCTGCGCCGGTTCCGGCAGATCGCGATCGTCACCGTCGTCGGCGTCTGCTTCCTCACCGTCGCCGGTGCCGTCGTCCGCCTCACCGGCAGCGGGCTCGGGTGCGACGACTGGCCGAACTGCAACAACGAACGGTTCATCGACGTCTCGAGCGGTCACGCCGCGATCGAGCAGATCAACCGGCTCCTGAGCGGTGTCATCGGGATCCCGACACTGTTGATGGCGGTCGGCGCGTTCCGCGTCTGGCCTCGTCGCAGCGGGTTGAGGATGCCTGCGGTGGCCGTTCTGGTCACGATTCTGGGCAACGGTGTCGTCGGCGGTCTCGCCGTCCGGGGCGATCTGCATCCGACGCTCGTTCAGTCGCACTTCATCCTGGCGATGATCTCGATCGGTTTCGGGCTCGTCGCCGTCCACCGGGCCGGGCCCGCGCCGGTGCTCGACCGCACCAGCGTCGGCGTCACACCGTTGGTCACGTGGTTGTCGATCGCGCTCGGCGTGCTCGTGGCGGCTTCGCTCGTCACCGGCACCGTCGTCACCGGCGCCGGTCCCCACGCCGGCGACGAGACAGCGAGACGCTACGGATTCGACATCTCGTCGGTCGCGGAGATCCACAGCGTCACGGTCTGGGTCGCGGTCGCGGTGTTCCTCGCGCTCGTCGTTGCGCTCCGGCGGACACCGGGGCTGGCCCGGAGGCTGTCGGGCAACGTCTCGACCTGGATGTTCATCGCCGTTGTCCAGGGCGGCATCGGCTACCTCCAGTACTTCAACGGGGTCCCGGCGGCCCTGGTGGCCGCTCATGTGGCCGGGGCCACCGCCCTGTGGGTCGTCACCGTTCTGTTCCTCCTCGCTGTGCTCGAGCCTGCCGACCGAGGTGAACGCAGAGTTCACACCCCGGAAACGCGCGGTGAACGCGGGATTGCATCGCGGACGGGCGCGAGTGCGTAGAGTTCGGGCGCAATGAGTGCAGGCACGCGCATGCGTCACATGCTGTTGTTCGGTCTCCTGGCCGCGGTGTTGGCGACGGTCGCCGGGTCGAATGCGTTTGCTCAGGAAGGTGACGGCTCCGGGTCCGGAGATGGGGCCGCAGGAGAGCTCGCAGTCTTCGGGCAGTTGGATTACGACGATCCCGATTCCGGTGAGGAGGTTCCGGCCGTTGGCGTTGCGATCTCCGTCGAGGGGGTCGGCCAGACCGAAACCGACGCCGGCGGTGAGTTCCGCGTCGTCGTGCCGGGCCCGGGTTCGTACGTGGTGACACTCGACGTCGAGTCGCTGCCCGAGGGGGTCAACCTGATCAACCCCGACTCGAATCCGCTCGAGACCACCGTCAGCGAGAACCGTGATCGAAGGGTGCTGTTCCCGCTGGTCTTCGGCGAAGCGGAGGAGAGCACGACCGGAGCGATCTCGTTCCGGCGCGTCGCCCAGCTCACCGTCGAAGGCTTGAAGCTCGGTCTGTACCTGGCGATGGCGGCGATCGGGCTGACCCTGATCTTCGGCACGACGGGGCTCGTCAACTTCGCCCAGGCCGAACTCGTCACGTGGGGCATGTTGACGACCTACTTCTTCAACTTCTACGGGCTCGCCGGTGTCCTGGGATTCCTCGCGCCGCTGCCGCCACCGTTCGGGGGTGGCGTCAACCTGGTCTGGGCGGCCGTGTTCGGGATGGTGTGCGGTGGCCTGTTGGGATACGTGCTGAACCGGTTCATCTTCCGTCCGGCCCGAGCGGCCGGGGTCAGCCTCATCGCCCAGATGGTGATGACCATCGGCTTGTCGATTCTCCTGCGGTACCTGTTCGTCTACATCTTCGGCGGAGGTCCCCGCACGTTCGGTGACTACTCGGCGCAGCGAGCGTGGGTCATCGGGCCGGTCGAACTGACGCCCAAGGACATCGTCGCGATGCTCCTGTCGGTGATCATTCTCGTCGGTGTCGCCACCTATCTGGAACTGACGCGTATGGGCAAGGCGATGCGGGCAGTATCCGACGATCGTGAACTCGCCGAGTCGACCGGCATCGACGTCGAACGAGTGATCACCTGGGTGTGGGTGTCGGGGGCGGCGCTGGCGGCGGCGAGCGGCGTGTTCTTCGGGCTCGACCAGGTGAAATGGGACTTCGGGTTCCGCATCCTGTTGCTCGTCTTCGCATCGGTGACACTCGGCGGGCTCGGCCGCCCCTATGGAGCGCTGGTCGGCGCCCTCGTCGTCGGCTTGACGATCAACCTGTCGACGCTCCTGATCGACGCTGAGGTGAAGAACATGATCGCGCTGTTGATCATGGCGCTCATCCTGATGTTCCGGCCCCAGGGCATCCTCGGCCGGAGAGAGAGGATCGGCTGATGGATTGGGGCTTCATCCTCGAACGCACCTTCTCGACGATGTTCGGTGTCGAGGTGATGGTCTTCGCGCTTGCGGCTGTCGGTCTCAACGTGCAGTTCGGGTATGCCGGGCTGCTGAACTTCGGTCAGGTCGGATTCATGGCGGCAGGGGCGTACGGGCTCGGCGTCACGATCAACTACTTCCAGTGGAGCTTCCTCGTCGGCGTGGCGTTCGGCATCGTCTACTCGATCGTGCTCGCCCTGATCCTGGGCGTCCCGACCCTGCGCCTGCGCGCCGACTACCTCGCGATCGTGACGATCGCGGCATCCGAAGCGATACGCCTGTTCGTGCGGTGGCGCGTCATGAAGCCGGTGACCGGTGCCTCGGAGGGAATCGGGGAGTTCTCCGATCCCTTCTACGACACGGGACTCAATCCGTTCAACGTCGGCCAGCGTTACGAATTCGGCCCCTTCTCGTACGTCGGCCGCGACCTCTGGGTGTTGCTGGTCGGGTGGACGATCTTGATCGTCACGGTCCTGATCGTCAAGCGACTGATGTCGTCGCCGTGGGGTCGGGCGCTCAAGGCGATCCGCGAGGACGAGGACGCAGCACGGGCCCTCGGCAAGAACGCCTACTCGTACAAGCTGCAGGCGCTGGCGTTCGGCGGCGTCATCGGCGGCGTTGCGGGCATGCTGCAGGTCATCCAGAAGGGGTCGATCCAGCCGGACACCTTCAACCCGGTGATCACCTTCACGATCTGGGCGATCCTGATTCTCGGAGGTCCGGGACGCACGTGGTCCCCGATCGTCGGGTCGATGATCTACTGGACACTCGTCTCCTTCCTCGAGAACGTGCTGCGCGGACTCCCCGAGGGACCGGCCGACACGCTCGAGGACACGATCGGGCTCAGCGAGTTCAACGTCAGCCAGGTGAGATTCATCCTCGTCGGCGTCGGACTGCTGCTCCTCGCTCGGTACCGTCCGCAGGGAATCTTCGGCTCACGAGAGGAGATGGCACTCGATGACCGATGACCGGACCCAGAGCAGTCGGGGCGAGTCCGGCGGCCCTGAACTGGGACGCACCGCTGGTGGCGGTGGCGCCGCGAATGCAGTCCAGGAACATGCGAATCCGGTCGCCGGGGTGTTCGACGGCGTCGACGCGGTTCCGGGTTCGAAGAAGCCCGACCCGATCCTGGTGATCAACGACGTCAGCAAGTCGTTCGGCGGGCTGATGGCGGTCAACGTCGAGCACCTGGAGGTCCAACGTGGCGCGATCACCGCGCTCATCGGACCCAACGGGGCGGGCAAGACGACCTTCTTCAACCTGCTCACCGGTTTCGACAAACCGAACAGTGGCCGGGTCGAGATGGACGGTGCGTTGGTCAGCGGTGTACCGCCCTACCGGCTGGCGAACGAAGGGATGGTGCGCACCTTCCAGCTGACCAAGGCGTTGTCGCGGATGACCGTGATCGACAACATGAAGCTCGGCGCGCAGGGCCAGGTCGGTGAGAACTTCTGGAAGGCGCTCCTGCCGATCTGGGGCAACCAGGAGGACGAGATCGAGCGACGCGCCGACGCGTTGCTCGACCGCTTCAACCTGAGCCACATGCGCGACGAGTTCGCGGGCACGATGTCGGGAGGACAACGCAAACTGGTCGAGATGGCGCGCGCACTCATGACCGAACCGCGGATCGTCATGCTCGACGAACCGATGGCCGGCGTCAACCCGGCGCTGACCCAGTCCCTGCTCGGGCACGTGAAGGGGTTGCGCGCAGAGGGTCGTACGGTGATCTTCGTCGAGCACGACATGGACGTCGTCCAGGACATCTCCGACTGGGTCGTCGTGATGGCAGAGGGGGCGATCATTGCCGAGGGCACCCCCGACGACATCGCTGCCAATCAAGACGTGATCGATGCGTATCTGGGTTCGCACACCGACAGCGACTTCTTCGACGAGATCGAGGACGGTGACAGCCCGCCGACTCCGCCGAACCTCGAGGTACCAGGCGAGGGTGAAGGGACGACGTCGTGAACGACGAGCTGCTGATCCACGTCGACAACGTGCGCGCCGGGTACGTCCCAGGCGTCGACATCCTCAATGGCTGCTCGCTCGAGCTGCGCCGAGGCGAGTTGATCGGCATCATCGGTCCGAACGGCGCCGGCAAGTCGACGTTGCTCAAAGCGCTCTTCGGCCTGCTGTCGATCCGCGATGGCCAGGTCCTCTACGAGGGTGACGACATCTCGAATGCATCGGCACACGAACTCGTCGAGCGTGGAATCGGCTACGTACCGCAACGGGACAACGTCTTCCCCTCGCTCACCGTCGAGGAGAATCTCGAAATGGGAGCGTTCCTCCGGCCGAAGACCGTGAAGGAACGAATCGACTACGTGAGCGATCTGTTCCCGCGTCTCGCGGAACGGCTCGAGCAGCGGGCCGGATCGCTGTCCGGTGGCGAGCGGCAGATGCTGGCCATGGGCCGCGCGCTGATGATGAACCCGTCGGTGGTCCTGCTCGACGAGCCCTCCGCCGGGTTGTCGCCCGTACTCCAGGATCAGGTGTTCCTCCGGGTCCGTGAGATCAATCAGGCCGGTGTGTCGGTCGTCATGGTCGAGCAGAACGCACGACGGTGTCTGCAGATCTGTCATCGCGGCTACGTCCTCGACCAGGGCACCAACGCGTACACCGACACGGGCCGGAACCTGCTGCACGACCCGAAGGTCATCGAGCTGTACCTCGGCACCCTCGCCCGGGCCCGCTGACTCGCGTCGCCGGGAACCACGCACCGCGCCCGTCGCTCGACCGTCCGGCCAGGCGCGTCGACGGGCGTTGGCCGCCGTGGAGCACACGCGAAAGGACCCGCCACCTCTCGGCAGCGGGCCCCTCCGGGTGTTCAGGTGTTCAGGTGTTCAGCTGGCGAACACGTAGGTGTCGAGCTCCTGGTTGGGAGCATCGGCGCCGTCGTAGACCCAGATGCGGAAGCTGGCCGCTTCCGGCTCGCCGGCATCACCGAAGGCGTACGGACCGCCGAAGCCGTCGTAGTCGATGTCTTCGCCGGCCTCGATGAGCGCTGCGCACTCCTCGAAGCTGGTGCAGACCGTGCCGTCCTTGGTGACTCCGTTGATCTCCGCGGCGATCGCGGAGGGGTCATCGGATCCGGCCACGAGTGCTGCGAGGGCGGTGATGATCACCGCGTCGTAGCTCTCGGCGCCGTAGCTGTACTCCCCGCCTGCACCGTTCTCGTCGAGACGAGCGGTGAAGTCGGAGATCTCGCCGAGGTCGATCGACGGGACGGTTCCCTTGAATCCCGTCAGGATCGTCGGATCGTCGAGCTCGGTGCCGATGCCGATGTTGCCGTCGACGCCGTACACCGGGGTGTCGGCGGGTCCGATGCCGCGCTCGTTCATGGTGGTCAGGATGCTGGCGCTCTCGGCGAAGCCGATCACGACGATCGCATCGGAACCGGCCTGCACGAGTGCGTCGACTTCAGCGTCGAAGCTCTCGGTGTCGACCGCGTAGGCCAGGAACTCGTCGATCGTGCCACCATTGGCTTCGATGTTCTCCTGGAGCGACTCGGCAAGGCCGACGCCGTAGCTCTCCTGGCGGTACAGGATCGAGACGGACTCGTTGCCGTCATCGAGGATCTGGTTCGCCAGCACGCGACCCTGGAGGATGTCGGACGGTGCGGTACGGAAGTACAGACCGTCGTCGTCGTAGGTCGTGAAGTCCGGCGAGGTGTTCGCCGGGCTGAACTGGATGACGCAGGAGCCGGTGATCTTGTCGATCACGGTCTTGGACACTGCCGACGAGGCGGCACCGACGATCACGTCGGAGCCGGCTGCGAGCAGGCGGTCGACCTCGAGGTTGGCGGTGTCGGTCGTGGTGTCGCCGGAGTCACCCTGTTCGATGACCACATCGGCGCCGAGCACGCCTCCAGCGGCGTTGATGTCCTCGACGGCCATGTTGGTGCCGGCGATTTCCGGCGGGCCGAGGAAGGCGAGGTCGCCGGTGACCGGCAGGATCGTGCCGACGACGAGGACGCCGTCGGTCTCGCAGCTTCCGTCACCCCCGGCAGCTGCCGCATCGGTGGTGTCCGGGGCCGTGGTCTCCTCGGTCATCTCGTCGGTGGTGTCCGGTGCGGTGGTCTCCTCGACCGCTGCGTCGGTGCCGGCCGGTGCTTCGGTGCTCGACGAGCTGTCGTCATCGCTGCCGCAGGCTGCGGCGACGAGCGTCAGACCGACCAGCAGCGCACCGACGCGCTTCACGCGTGATTTCTGCATGTTGTGGGTTCTCCCCCTTGTTGGGGTACGGGCGGGATGCCCGTACTCATAAGGTCCAGAAAGTGTAGGCGTCGTTGCGCGCGAAAGGAAGGCACTACGTTTCGGGACTGTGAACGATTCCGCAGCTCAGATGCCAGGAACGACGCCCGATGTTCCCGATGACACCGTGCGCGACGAGGTCCGCTACGAGGTGGCGGAGCACATCGCAACGTTGACACTCGATGCGCCGGAACGGATGAACACGATCTCCGGGATCATGTTGCAGCAGATCAGCGATCTCCTGCTCCGTGCCGATCGCGACCCCGAGGTCCGCTGCATCGTGCTCACGGGCGCCGGGCGCGCGTTCTGTGCCGGCCTCGACCTGCAGGCCCAGATGGCGGGCCCGAAGGGCGGCCTCGGCAACCTCGGCGGCGGTGACGGTGACACGGCCGGCTTCACGGGCGAGTTCGACCTGCGTTCGGCGCCGCCGGTCGTCCTCCACAACCTCGACACCCCCACGATCTGTGCCCTCAACGGCGGCGCGGCAGGCTACGGCCTCGATCTCGCGCTCGGGTGCGACATCCGCATCGCCGCCGAGAACGCCAAGCTCAACCCCGGGTTCGCAAAACGCGGCATCCTGCCCGAGAGCGGAGGAACCTGGCTGCTGCCGCGCATGGTCGGTTACGCCAAGGCCGCCGAGATCGCGTTCACCGGGCGCACGCTGAGCGCCGTCGAAGCCTTCGAACTCGGTCTCGTCAACCAGGTGGTGTCGATCGGCGAGTTCGCCAAGCGCACCGAGGACATGGCGACCGAGATCGCCGCCAACGCACCCCTGGCGGTGCGGGCGATCAAGCGCATGATGCGGGCGGCCGAGACCGAGACCTTCGAACAGAACGTCCATCACGTGTTCCTCCAGCTGCTCCCGCTCCTGCGGACCGACGACTTCACCGAGGGCGTCACCGCGTTCATGGAGAAGCGCGATCCCGAGTTCCAGGGACGGTGAACGAGGCCGACGACCTTCCCGCGGTCGCGCTGCTCGACGGGCTCGCCACCACGCGGGCGATTCGCCGCTACACCGACGAGCCGATCCCCGACGAGGACCTCGCGGCGATCCTCTGGCACGCCGGACGAGCACCATCGGGTTCCAACCGGCAGCCGTTCCGGTTCCTCGTGCTGCGCGACGGCGACCGGGGGGTCGCTGCGAAGGCGCTGCTCGGCGAGGCGTTCCGGGCCGGATGGAACGCCAAACGGGAGGCCGACGGCTACCGGCCGTCGCGCTTCGCTGACTCGATGCAGCGCTACGTCGACCGGTTCGAGCACACGCCGGTCGTGATCCTCGCCTGCCTCGACCGATACCGGTCGCCATCGCCCTACGAGGGGGCGTCGATCTATCCGGCGTGCCAGAACCTGCTCCTGGCGGCGCGCGCACTCGGATACGGCGGGGCGCTCACGATGTGGCACCTCGGTGTCGAGGCCGAACTCCGCGAGCTGCTCGACATCCCCGACAGCGTTGCGCTCTCGGCGTGCATCACCCTCGGCGTGCCCGAGGGCCACCACGGACCGCTGAAGCGCAAACCGGTTGCCGAGATCGTGTACGACGACACCTGGGGCCAGGCCGCAACCTGGATCGCCGAGCCTCACGACTAGCTTGCAGGTGTGCCCTTCGTCGCCGGCGTCGACTCATCCACCCAGTCCACCAAGGTCGAGATCCGCGACCTCGACAGCGGCAGCATCGTCGCGTCGGCCGGTGCCGCCCACCCGGCGGTCACGCCGCCGTGCAGCGAACAGGATCCCGAGAGCTGGTGGGAGGCGTTCCAACGGGCGTGGCACGAGGCGATCGCGCAACTGCCGGCCGGAACCCCGCCCGGTTCGGTGGTCGGTGTCAGCGTGGCGGGGCAGCAGCACGGCATGGTCGCGCTCGATGACGCCGATCGCCCTGTGCACCCCGCCAAGCTCTGGAACGACACGGAGTCGGCTCCCGACGCCGGGTGGCTGCTGACGCAGCTCGACGGCGCTCAGGGGTGGGCCGACGCGGTCGGCAGTGTGCCCGTGGCGGCGTTCACGGCCACCAAGCTGTCGTGGCTCCACCGATCACACCCCGACGAGTGGGCACGGCTCGCCAGGGTGATGCTCCCGCACGACTACGTGACGCACCGTATGACCGGTGCCTTCACGACCGATCGAGGCGACGCATCGGGCACCGGCTACTGGTCGCCGTCCTCCGGTGAGTACCGATGGGACATCCTGGCGATCATCGACGGCGACCGCGACTGGAGCGACGCCGTCCCCACCGTGCTCGGTCCGCTCGACCTCGCCGGCCACTGGAACGACGTCGCCGTGGCGCCCGGTACCGGCGACAACATGGGGGCGGCGCTCGGCCTGGGGCTGCGCGGCGGCGACGCCGCGATCTCGATCGGGACCTCCGGCACCGCCTTCGCCGTGTCGGAGACGCCGACGGCCGACCCGAGCGGCGCCGTCGCCGGTTTCGCCGATGCGACCGGCCGGTTCCTCCCGCTCGTGTGCACCTCGAACGCGGCAAAGGTCCTCGACGCCACCGCTCGACTGCTCGGCGTCGATCACGACGAGTTCGACCGGCTCGCATTCGCCGCCACGGGCGAGAATCCGCTCCTGCTGCCCTACTTCGACGGTGAGCGCACACCGAACCGCCCGAATGCGACCGGCGTCCTGAGCGGCATCCGCAGCGACGTGACCCGGGAACAGCTGGCCCGAGCTGCGGTCGACGGGGTCGCGTGCGGGCTGCTCGATGCGCTCGACGCGCTGCGCCGGCACGCTCCGGTCAGCGGCCGTGTGGTGCTGACCGGGGGAGGAGCCCGCTCGTCGGCGCTGCGGGCGGTGATCGCCGGGCTGCTGCGTTCGTCGCCGGGCGACGATGTCGCTGTCGTCGTCGCCGATGTGGAACAGGCGGTGGCGACCGGGGCCGCCGTCCAGGCCGCAGCCGTCGTCGAGGGGGTCGACCACCAGCGCGTGCAGACGCGGTGGGGGCTCGGGACGGGAACGCCGGTCGACGAGTTCGTCGATCCGGGGAACCTGCGCGACCGGTACGCCGAACTCCGCGACGCGACCAGCCGTGGCTGACGCGGCCGACGCCTTCGCACTCCTCGGTCTCGCGCCGAACGCCACCGCCATCGAGGTCCGCGCCGCACGCCGCGAGCTGGCGAGGCGGCATCACCCCGATCAGGGCGGTGATGTCGAGGTGATGCGGGTCGTCAACGAGGCGGCCGATCGTGCGTTGACCCATCTGGAGGTGTCGCGGGGGGCGTCCGACGCGTCACCGACCCCGGCGCCGAGCCGGGCCGAGCGGGCCGACGGCTCGTGGTCGGGATCGACTCGTGACATCCCGTCGTTCACGGTCGAAGCGCTCCCCGTCGAGACGTTCGAGGGACTGCTGGTCGCTGCGTCGTGGATCGGCGAGGTGCTCGACGACGATCCTCCGTACTGCCTGGAGGTGCACCTCCACGCCCCACTCCGGTGTTGGTGCCGCCTCGATGTCGTCCCCGACGCCGGGGCCTCGACCGTGAGCCTGACCGTCGCCGGTTTCGACGGCGCACCGCCGCCGGACATCATCGCCGTACGCGACCTCTGGGTCGCGAGCCTGAACGAGCTCGACTGGGACTGATCGCCTCGCTGTCCGGCCGGCGCAGACGGGCGCCGGAGCCGCTGCTCAAGGACGCGGAGCGGCAGCCTTCGTGAGCCGGTCGCGTATCGCATGGCCGAGTCCCGCCGCCGGCGGGAGCACGGCGATCACGGTGCCGACGCCGCGGGCGTCGGCGTCACGCAGCCGTGCGTAGAGATCGTGGGCGTAGACGACCAGGTCGTCGGTGAGGTCGAGGATCTCGCTCCGCGGCGTCCCGGCGCGCAGTGCGTACGCATCGTCGGCGTGGTCGACCAGGCGGACCGAACAGCGCGGCGCGTAGTGCGAGGCGAGCATGCCGCTGGCCCGGCTCGGTCCGGCCGCAGGCGCGATCGCGCCGTCGAGGAGGCGGCTCACCTCCTCCACCGTGACGCTGCCGGCACGAAGGATCTGGGGTGGATCGACCGCGCAGTCGACGATCGTGCTCTCGACGCCGATGGTGGACGCGCCCCCGTCGAGGATGACGTCGCATGCGGGATCGAGGAATGCCCCGAGTTCGTCGAGGACGTGCAGCGCGGTCGTCGGGCTGACCGAACCGAAGCGGTTGGCCGATGGCGCGGCGAAGGCGAGGCCGGACCGGTCGAGCAGGGCCTGGGCGACCGGGTGGGCGGGCACGCGGAGGCCGACGGTGTCGCGACCACCCGTCACCTCGTCGAGGACGCGTTGCCCACGAGGCAGGATGACGGTCAGTGGCCCTGGCCAGGCGGCGTCGACGAGGCGCTGGGCGGTCGGTGGGACGGAGGCGGCCCACTCGTCGAGGTGTTCGGCCGATCGGAGGTGGACGATCAGCGGGTGATCGGCGGGCCGACCCTTCACTGCGAAGATCCGGCGCAGTGCGCCGGGGTCGGTGGCGTCGGCGGCGAGGCCGTAGACGGTCTCGGTCGGTACGGCGACCAGACCTCCGGTGCGCAGCGCGTGGGCCGCCCGTTCGACGTCGGTCGTGATCAGGGAGCGGTTCAACAGACGGCGTCGAGGAACTCGAGGGCGGCGTCGAAGAAGCCGAACGATTCGGTGGTGGCGAAGTGGTCGACACCGCGCAGGGTCTCGCATCGGCCGTTCGGGAAGGCAGCAGCGAGTTCGTCGGCCGGGTACACGAAGTCCTTGTCGCCGACCACCACGAGGACGGGACAGGTCACGCGTGCGCAGCCCTCGGGTGTGATCGGGTCGGCGGCCGGGCGCTTCATCACGGCGGTGAGTGCCTCGATGTCGTTGCCCGGTTGGCCGGCGTACTGGGTGAACAGGCGCACCGTGTTGTCGAGGGTCGACGGGTCGCCGCCGCCGGCCACCGTCTCGAGCCCGGCGACGATCGCACGCGTGCCGGCGTCGTCACGCTGGAAGATGTTCGAACCGATCCCGGCGAGCACCAACCGCCGGAATCGCTCGGGCTGGTCGATCGCCAGCCGCAGCAGCGTGATGGCGCCGAGCGAGAACCCGATGGCATCGACGGGTTCGTCGGGCAGCGACTCCGCGATGCGGGCGGTCAGGTCGGCATAGGCCTCGGGTTCGTGGGGCTTCGGTGCGCTCCCGTGTCCGAGCAGATCGACGCCGATGATCCCCACCCCGGCATCTTCGAGCAGCGCGGTGAATCCGTTGCGTTGCCAGGTCGATGCGAACGATCCACCCCACCCGTGGACGAGGACGACGGGCGAGGCGGTTGCAGTCATGGACGAGCAAGGTTACGGCCTAGCCTGTGCTCGCTTCCACAGTGAGTGACTCCGGTGGGGGCTTCGACGGGGAGAAGGACCGAACCACCACATGCGCATGCTCCATCCCGACCCGGGACACGACCTCACCTACAGCGACGTCTTCATGGTGCCGAGTCTCTCGGACGTGCGTTCTCGCATGGACGTCGACCTCCGCACCCCGGACGGCATCGGGACGACGATCCCACTGGTCGTGTCGAACATGACCGCGGTGGCCGGACGACGCATGGCCGAGACCGTTGCTCGTCGGGGTGGGATCGCGATCCTCCCGCAGGACATCCCGGTCGACGTGGTTGCGAGCGTGATCGACTACGTCAAGCGGTGCCACACCGTGTTCGAGACGCCGATCACCCTGACGCCCGACGCCACGATCGCCGACGCACTGTCGCTGATCCACAAGCGTGCGCACGGTGCGGTGGTCGTCGTCGACGACGGCGTCCCGGTCGGCGTGTTCACCGAGCGCGACGGCGACGGATTCGACCGGTTCACGCAACTGCGCAACGTGATGAGTTCGAGCCTCCACATCCTGAGCCCCGACATCGAGCCCGCCGATGCCTTCGACCACCTCGGCCGCAACCGGCTCCGGGTCGCCCCCGTGGTGGGCGACGACGGACGCCTGCTCGGCGTGATCACCCGTGAAGGCGCGCTGCGCTCGACGATCTACACCCCGGCCGTCGACGCCGACGGCCGCCTGATGGTCGGCGTCGCCGTCGGGATCAACGGTGAGCCCGCCGCTCGCGCCAAGGAACTCGTCGGGCACGGCGTCGACGTCCTGGTCATCGACACCGCACACGGCCACCAGACGCGGACCCTCCACGCGATCGAAGCGGTGCGTTCCGAACTGCCCGACGCCACGATCGTCGCAGGCAATGTCGTCACGGCCGAGGGAACCCGCCAGTTGATCGAGGCCGGTGCCGACATCGTCAAGGTCGGCGTCGGGCCCGGTGCCATGTGCACCACCCGGATGATGACCGGCGTCGGACGACCGCAGTTCTCGGCGGTGCTCGAATGTGCCGACGAGGCGAGGCGATTCGGTCGTCACATCTGGGCCGACGGCGGCGTGCGCTTCCCGCGCGACGTCGCGCTGGCGCTGGCGGGTGGCGCAGCGAGCGTGATGTTCGGGTCGTGGCTGGCGGGGACCCACGAGTCGGCCGCCGACACGTTGCGCGATCCCGACGGCCGGCTCTACAAGGAGAGCTTCGGCATGGCGTCGAACCGAGCGGTCAAGCACCGCACGCAGGGCGATCACGGGTTCGAACGGGCCCGCAAGGAACTGTTCGAAGAGGGCATCAGCACCTCGCGCATGTACCTCGACCCGGAGCGTCCGAGCGTCGAGGACATCATCGATCAGATCGTCGCAGGGCTGCGCTCGGCGTGCACGTACGCCGGTGCCGACTCGATCGACGAGTTCCACGAACGGGCGGTGGTCGGTGTGCAGAGCACGGCCGGGTACGACGAAGGCCGTCCACTCGGGGTGTCGTGGTGAGCGCTGGAGATGCGCCGATGATCGTGGCGATCGACGGTCCCGCCGGAGCCGGCAAGAGCACGGTCGGACGAGCGGTCGCGGACCGGCTCGGACTGCAGTACCTCGACACCGGTGCGATGTACCGCGCGATCACGTTCGCCGCGCTGCGCCGAGGCCTCGACCCCACCGACGAGGACGACGTGGCGGAACTGTCCGCGGCGGTCGATCTGTCGGTCGATTCGGGTCCGAACGGCACGGTCGTGATCGTCGACGGTGTCGATGCAACGATCGAGATCCGTGGGCGGGAGGTGACATCGGCCGTCAGCGCGGTCGCCGCCAACAGCCGTGTGCGCTCGGAGCTGGTGCGCCGTCAGCGTCGTTGGGTGAGCGACCACGCCGGCGGCGTGGTCGAAGGTCGCGACATCGGATCGGTGGTGTTCCCCGATGCCACGCTCAAGCTGTACGTGACCGCGTCCCCGCGGGTGCGCGCCGAGCGGCGGGTGGCCGAGATCGGTGGCGACGTCGCCGAGGTCGAAGCGTCGATCATCGAACGCGACCGCAAGGACTCCACCCGCACCGACAGCCCCCTGACCGAAGCGAACGGATCGATCCTGCTCGACACGAGTGGGCTGTCGATCGACGAGGTCGTCGACCGGGTCCTGGGCCTTCTCGAGCCGTGAACTCGACGGCGTCAACAAAGCGACGGCAGCTGCCGACCGCGGAATCCCGCGCCAGCCGGATCGCGTACGTCGTGTGTCGCAGCCTCGTGTGCTGGTTCACCCAGGCGTTCACGCGCATGCGGATCGACGGCAAGGAACACCTGCCCCCGACGGGTGCCTACGTGCTCGCCCCGGTCCACCGCAGCTACGTCGACACGCCGATCACGGCATGTGTGTCCACGCGACGGATCCGGTTCATGGGCAAGCAGGAGATCTGGAAGTACCCCAGCGTCGGCTGGCTGGTGTCGGCACTCGGGGCGTTCCCCGTCAACCGGGGCCACGCCGATCGCGAGGCACTCGCGACGTGCATCAAGGTGCTCGAACACGGTGAGCCGCTCACGCTGTTCCCCGAGGGTGAGCGCAAGGACGGCCCGAGGGTGCATCCGCTCTTCGACGGTGCCGCCTACGTGGCTGCCAAGGCCGGGGTGCCGATCATCCCGGTGGGCATCGGCGGGTCGGCGCGGGTGATGCCCCGACACGCCAAGTTCATCCACCCGCACAAGGTGAGGGTCGTGATCGGCGAGCCGATCTGGGTGGAGCCCGCCGGCGATCCGGTGGGCGAGGCGGGTGACGCGGGCGGATCGAATCGTCGGGTACCGCGCCAGGCCGTGCGCACCGCGACCGAGAAACTGTCGATCGAACTGCAGCGTCTGTTCGACCTCGCGGAGTCCCGGGTCGGCTGACGGCCGTCGCGACGGCCGACCAGAGGTCCAGCTCGACGACTCAGCCGTCGAGGAACGCGCCGAGCGCGCGGGCGAGGTGAACGGGGTCGTCGGCACCGCACAGCTCGCGGGCGGAGTGCATCGACAGCTGCGGTACGCCGACGTCGACGGTGGCGATCCCGAGCCTCGTGGCGGTCAGCGGGCCGATCGTGGAGCCGCAGGGCATGTTGTTGCGGGACACGAACACCTGCCACGGCACCTCCGCCGTCTCGCAGGCCTGCTGGAACTCGGCGGCGGTCTCGGCCGAGGTCGCGTACCGCTGGTTGGAGTTGACCTTGATCGCAGGCCCAGCGTTGACGATCGGGCGGTGGCCGGGTTCGTGACGCTCCGGATAGTTCGGGTGCACGGCGTGCGCGTTGTCGGCCGAGATGCACGACGAGCCGGCGAAGGACCGGTGCCGGTCGTCGGCGGATCCGCCACGGGCGGTCACGAGCCTCGACAGCACCGTGTCGAGGAAGGGCCCGGCGGCACCGGTGGAACTCGACGACCCGACCTCCTCGTGGTCGTTGAGGACGATCACCGACGCGTGATCGCTCGGTGTTGCCCCGACCAGCGCGGTGACGGCCGCCCAGCACGAGAGCTGGTTGTCGAGTCGACCGGACGCGAGCAACGAACGGTCGGCGCCGAGGACGGCGGCGCCCTGGACGTCGTAGAGGCAGAGTTCCCACCACGCCGGCGGCGCGTCGAGGTCGCCAGCGGCTCCGATCCAGTCGGCGAACTCGCCGGACGTCGACGCGCCGACCCCCCAGACGGGGGAGAGGTGCTGCTGGGTGTCGAGCAGGAGGCCACCGCTGTTGACCTCGCGGTCGAGATGGACGGCCAGTTGCGGCACGCGGGCGACGGGTTCGGCGACGTCGACGAGGACCGATGCGCCGCTGGCATCGACGAGCCGACCGGCGATGCCGAGGTCGCGATCGAGCCAGCTGTTGTTGAGGATGCCGCCGTACACCTCGACGGCGAGCTGCTTCCAGCCGAAGCCGCCCGCATCGGGCCGGGGCTTCACCCGCAGGCCGGGTGAGTCGGTGTGGGCACCGACCATGCGGAAGGGTGCATGGGCCGGCGCCGATGCGGGGAGTCGCCAGGCGATGAGTGCGCCACTGCGGACCACGTAGCCGGCGTCGGGGACGTCGTCCCACGTGTCGGCTTCCTCGACCCGTTCGAATCCGTCGAGGCGGTCGATGGTCGACGCCACGGCATGCCACGGCGATGGGGAGCCATCGAGGAAGGAGATCAGGTCGTCGAGCACGTCGGTCCTCTCAACCGCGCTGGAAGAGGCCCATGGGGAGGCCGGTGCCGCGCAGGTGGCTGGTTTCGTTGATGGTGACCACGGACCGCTCGCCGCTGGAGGCGGCGGCGACCCGATTGATCGAGGTGTAGTTCGGATAGAAGAACCCGCGGGCGAACGTGTCGAGGCCGAGGACGTGGGAGAGGTAGCCGTTGATCACCCCACCGTGACACACCACGGCAACACGCTGGCCCCCGTGATCGGCGATGATGGTCTCGATGGAGGCCACCACGCGGGAGCGGAACTCCTCCTCGGTCTCGTCGGCGTCCCACTCACCGGCCAACATCGCATGCCACCTGGGATCGTTTGCCGCCTTGAGCTCTTCGACCGGGACGTACTCGGGGCTGTGCTGGTCCCATTCGGCGATGCCGTCCGAGGTGTGGATGTCGAGACTCCGCTCACGGGCGAGCGGCGCTGCCGTCTCCTGTGCCCGGGTGAGCGGGCTGGCGTACACGGCGTCGATGCGTTCGGTCGCGAGGTAGCGCGCAAGGTGTGCGGCCTGCTCGTGACCGGCATCGGAGAGCTCGGGATCCGCGGCCCCGGTGTCGAGTTCGCGGCGCACCGGGAGAGCATGGCGGATGATCAGCAGTTCCATTGTGCGATAGACAAGCAGAAATGACCGGACGAACGAAGATCGTGGCGACCATCGGCCCGGCGAGCGACTCGGTCGAGGTGCTCGGTGCACTGATCGATGCCGGTGTCGACGTCGTCAGACTCAACCTCAGCCACGGCTCGCTCGAGGGGCACCTCGAACGGCTCGCCCGTGTCCGCGAGGTGGCCGAGCAGCGAGGCCGACCGATCGGCGTGCTGGCGGATCTCCCGGGTCCGAAGATCCGAGCGGGAACCTTCCCCGATGGCGGTGTCAGGCTCGAAACCGGCGACGTGATGAGCCTGCGCTCGGGCGACGGAGGGAGCGATGCCCAGGTGATCACAGTCGACTATCCGACACTGCTCGAGGATCTGGTTCCGGACAGTCGGATCCAGCTCGGCGACGGCGGGATCTCGCTCCGTGTGCTCGAAGTCGGCACCGAGTCGGTCACTGCCGTGCTCGAGACCGGGGGCGAGGTCAACGGACGCCCCGGCGTCAACCTGCCGTCGGAACGCCTGCGGCTGCCGTCGCCGACCGAGACGGACCTCGCCCTCGCCGATGCGGTCGCTGCCGCCGGTGTCGAGTTCATCGCGGTGTCGTTCGTGCGGTCGTCCGACGATGTCGGACAGGTTCGAGCGGTCGTCGGTGACCGCGCCCGGCTCGTCGCCAAGATCGAGACGCGTTCGGCGATCGATCAGCTGCACGAGATCATCGCCGTGTCCGACGTGGTGATGGTGGCCCGTGGCGACCTCGGGATCGACTGCCCGATCGAGGACGTGCCCCACCTGCAGAAACGCATCGTGCGCCACTGCGTCGAGGCGGGCGTGCCGGTGATCACCGCGACCCAGATGCTCGAATCGATGATCACCGCGCCGTCGCCGACGCGCGCCGAGGTGAGCGACGTCGCCAACGCCGTGTTCGACGGCACCGATGCGGTGATGTTGTCGGGGGAGACCGCGATCGGCCGAGACCCCGCAGCCGTCGTGCGCACGATGGTCAGCGTCGCCGAGCGCGCCGAGTCGGAGGCCGCCTACCGGCAGTGGGCCAACCGACTCGGCCGCATCCAGCGGACCGAGCACCACGAGGCGATGTCCTCGATCGATCCCATCACGGCGGCGCTCACCCATGCCGCGTCGCTGGCAGCGATCGACGCAGGCGTCTCGGCGATCCTGTGCTGCACGCGCAGTGGGCGCACCGCACGGGCGATGGCACGCTTCCGGCCCGCTGCCCGGATGATCGGCCTGTCTCCGCACCCGTCGGTGGTGCGATCACTGGCCTTGAGCTGGGGGGTCGAGCCGGTGGAGGTCGACATCTACGGGAGCACCGACGAGATGGTGTGGTTCGCGGTCGAGACTGCGCTCGGTGCCGACCTGATCGAGCGCGGCGACACGGTGCTCGTGTTGGCGGGGGCGCCCGATCACGACCGCCCGCGGCCGGCCGACGCGGCCACCGACGTCCTGCGGATCGTCCGCGTCGAGTGATGGCCGACGACGCTGTGGCGACAGGGATCTGGTCGGAGGCCGCCGGTGACGTCGAGGCCGATCCGGTCGTGGTCGTGCACGGATCGATGGACCGAGCCGCCGGACTGCTTCGTCTGAGCCGGCGCCTCGACGGCGAGTTCTGCGTGATCCGTTACGACCGGCGCGGGTACGGGCGCTCCGCCCACGTGGGCCCGCCGTGGACGGCGGCGGCCAACGTGCAGGACCTCGCTGATCTCGTCGAACAGACGGTGCCCGGACGTCGAGCTGCGGTCGTGGGACACAGCTACGGCGGCAACGTCGCGCTCGCTCTCGCAGCGTCTCGCCCGGACCTCGTGCGCGGCGTCGTCGTCTACGAGACGCCGCTGTCCTGGCTCGACTGGTGGCCGGGCACGACCGCCGGCGCGGCAGCGATGGGTGCGACGGACCCCGGCGACGCGGCCGAGGCGTTCATGCGCCGGCTGGTCGGTGACGAGGCGTGGGAACGTCTGCCGGCGTCGACGCAGCAGCAACGACGTGCGGAGGGGCCGGCGATGGTCGCCGAGTTGGCCGATCTCCGCCGGCAGGCGCCGTGGCGGTTCGACGACGTGCTCGTGCCGACGCTCGCCCTGTACGGCGAGCGCGGTCGACCGCATCATCGGACGGCGATGGACCACCTCGGTGAGATGCTGCCGGACTGCCGGGTCGAGATGGTGGCGAACTGCGGTCATGCGGGACCGCACACGCACGCCGGTGCCGTCGCCGAACCGATCGTGCGGTTCGTCAGGTCGCTCGGGGCTCTGTCCGTGCCAGCCGCTCGGCCCGTGCCGTCCGGCGACTGACCAGCAGGCAGATCGCCGCGATGGTGGCCGCAACCGCCGACAGGGCAGCGGTCCCGTTGACCCCGTGGGCGCCGAACAACCATCCGCTGACGATCGCCCCCGCGGCGCGTGCCACGGTGCCGACGGCGTTGGAGACGGCGAGGGTGGTCCCGCGGGCGTCCGGCATCGCCTCGCTCACCAGGGAGAGCGACGTCACGAACGCGAACTCGAAGCCGAGCAGGAACACGAGCAGTCCGGCGATGCCGATCCCGAGCCGATCGTCCGCCACGAGCATCACGCCCAACCCGAGCACGAGCATCACGAGTCCGCTGAGGGTGCTGCGGAGTTTGCCCACGTTGTCGGCGACTGCGGCGCTCGTCAGGCTCGCCACCAGTTCGACGCCGCCGAATGCCACTGCGACGATGCCGACGCCGCCCGTCGAGACTCCGAACGCGTCGTCGAGCCAGCTTCCCGAGATCACGAAGACCGCCAGCCCCGCCATCGCGGTCGTCGCCGATCCGACCATCACCAGCCAGGCGGTCGCGGTGATCCGCTGACGCGGTTCGACCGGTGCGACGGGTGCGCTGTCCAGATCGACGGCCAGCGGTTGGACGACCGGAACGGGGACGTGGCGGGGCAGCCGGCGTGCGACGACTCCCGCGCCGACGAGCGCAGCCACTGCGAGCGCGATGAACGGTCCTCGCCAACCGAACCCGTTGATCAGCAGGGCGACCAGCGGTGCTCCGATCAGCAGCGCAATGGCCCACGACGTCTCGTAGAGCCCGAGCGCTCGGGCCCGCCCCCGGTAGCCGACGCGATGGCTGATCCAGGCCTGGCCCGCGACCGTGTAGTTGGCGACACCGGTCACGAGCACGAAGAACGCGATCGCGAACGTCGTCAACGATCCACCGAGTGCGATCACCGACGACGCAGCGACCAGCAGCAGCGACGTGACCAACACGATGCGCTCGCGCCCTCGGTCGAGCTGGGCGCCGACCGCCATCGTGGTCAGCCCGGCGAGCTCGCTGGCCCCCAGCACGGTGGTCAGCTGAGCCGTCGTCGCTCCGAATGCGCGTTCGAGCGTCGGAAGGAACAGCGGCACCCACCGCAACGCGGTGTTCGCGACCGTCTTGGCGCCCGTCAGCTGCGCGAGGGTGCCACCGATCGCCTCCTGCTCGACCGGAGCGGCGTCACGGCTCTGCTCCTCGGCGCTCACTCCGATCGGGGGTCGGAGATCGTGATCGTCGTGCCGAAGAACGAGCACTCGGTGTCGAACACCGTGACGGCGGTGCCGACGCGCTCGTAGTTCGCCTCGACCTTGTCGGCGCAGTCCTGGAGGGCGGTGCGCTGTGACCAGACCGCGAACGCGAGCACCGCCAGCAGGACGGCCACGATCAACTTCTGGGCCAGCGACTTCATCACCCAGAACGAGAGGATCGCTCCGACCACGAGCGCAGTGGTGGCCACCACGGCGATCGTCGTGGCCTGTTCGAGCGTGATCGCGAGCACGGGCAGCACTGTACGCCGCTGCTCCGGCGGCACATGGGTACGCTCGCCGCGGTGAGCGACCAACCGATCAACCTGTCATCCGGCCTCCCGACCACGGTGCTTCCGGCGCCGGACCCTGCGGTGGCGCGGGCTCTCGCCGATGCGCTGGAGCAGCCGCCCGCCCAGCGGCGTTCGGCCGTTGCGGCCGTCGTGGCATCATCGCCCCGTTTCCTCGACGGCTGGGCCGCGCTCGGTGATCTCGGTCGCGACACGATCGAGCGCTACGCCGCCTACCGGGTGGGCTACCACAGAGGGCTGGATGCGTTGCGGGCCAACGGTTGGCGCGGAAGCGGGTACGTCCGGTGGGCCGAGCCGACCAATCAGGGGTTCCTGCGCTGCATGAGGGGGTTGGGCGACATGGCCGCCGAGATCGGCGAGGCCGACGAAGCCGATCGTTGCCGGACGTTCCTGCTCCAGCTCGATCCGACCGGCATCCCGACCGGCTGACGCGTGCTCGGTGTGGTGCTGACCGGTGGCGCGAGCCGGCGCATGGGTCGGACGAAGGCGCTGATCGAGATCGACGGCGTCGCCATGGGAACTCGTGTGGCGACGGCGATGGCGGAGATCGGCTGTACACCGGTACGGGCGCTCGGTGGCGACCCGGACGAACTCGCACCGCTCGGGCTGGCCGTCATCCCCGATCGGTGGCCCGGTGAGGGCCCGCTGGCGGGGATCATCTGCGCCCTGGAGTCGGCGGACTCCGACGGGCTGAACGACGTGATGGTGCTGGCGTGCGACCTGCCGGCCGTCGGGCCTGCCCATCTCCGACGATTGGTCGACGCCGCCGATCGAGCGCCGGCCGCCGACGCGATCGTGGCGACGACCGGTCGTTTCGAGCCGGGGTGCGCGATCTGGCGGACCTCGTCGCTCGGCGGACTGCTCGTGCGTTTCGGCGCCGGCGAACGTGCCGTCCATCGGGTGTTGGACGAACTCGACGTGGTCGAGGTGGCTCTGCCGGACGCTGCGCTGCGCAACATCAACGTCCCGGGCGATCTCGATCGGTACCCTTGAGCCCGTGACAGTCAAGGAGATCTCGGTTCACGAGCTCGCTGCGCTCGGCCCATCGGTCGTGGTCGTCGACGTACGGGAGCCTCACGAATGGGAGGCCGGCCACATCGGACACGCCGTGCTCGTCCCGCTCGGCGCAGTCGCCGACAACGCCGATGCGTTCGCCGGTACCCCCACCTACGTGGTCTGTCGTTCCGGGGCGCGCAGTGGCCGCGCCTGCGAGTTCCTGATGTCGCAGGGTCTCGACGTCGTCAACGTGGCGGGCGGCATGTTGGCCTGGGCCGACGCCGGCCTCGACGTCGCCACGGGCACCGCGTCGGGTGCCGACGGTGGCTGATCGCACACTCGACTACCGCTGGATCGACCGCCAGGACGACTTCGATCAGCTGGTCGAGGACCTGCGCACGCAACCCCGCTACTCGCTCGACACCGAGTTCCACCGCGAACGGACCTACTACCCGAAGTTGGCGCTGGTGCAGGTCGCATGGCGGACCGACCAGGGGCAACTGCTGGCCCTCATCGATCCCCTCGCCGTCGACGTCACATCCTTCGCGTCGCTGTTCGTGTCGGACGCACTGTGCGTCATCCATGCGGCGCAACAGGATCTCGACGTGCTCACCCACGCCGTCGGTTGCGTGCCGGCGCGGATGTTCGACACGCAGCTGGCAGCCGGATTCGTCGGCTACGGGACACCGTCGCTCGTGTCGCTGCTCCAAGGCGAAATCGGCGTCACCCCCGCCAAGGGCGATCGGTTGACCGACTGGCTGCGCCGGCCGTTGACGGACAGCCAGTGTCAATACGCCGCCGTCGATGTCGAGTACCTGCTCGAGGTCCACGAACGCCTCGTCGCCAAGCTGGCCGACGCCGATCGGCTCGGCTGGGCCGAGGATGCCTGCGAAGAACTGCGGACGCGCCCGACGAGCGGGTCCGCCCCCGAAGATGCCTGGCTGCGACTGAAGGACGCCAGGTCGCTGCGGCCCAGTGCCCGCGCCGTGGCGCAGAGCGTGGCCGCCTGGCGAGAACGGCGGGCGATGCGCACCGACATCCCCGTGCGACAGGTGCTGCCCGACCTGGCGATCCTGGGGATCGCGCAGCGCGCGCCATCGACGGCGAAGGAACTCGCCCAGGCTCGCGGGGTCGACGATCGCCATTGCCGCGGCGGTCTCGCCGAGGAGATCCTCGATGCGGTCCGTGCCGCCAAGGGGGTCGCGGCTCCGAGTGCGCCGCCATCGGCTGATGACCTCGATCGCTCGTTGCGGCCGGCCGTGACACTGGTGTCTGCCTGGGTGGCACAACTCGCCCGCGACGAACGCCTCGATCCGGCGCTGTTGGCCACCCGCGCCGACATCGTCGCGTTCCTGCGCGGCGACGAGGACGCCCGCCTGGGGACCGGCTGGCGCAACGACCTCGTCGGTGACGGCATCCGACGGCTCGTCGGCGGCGAAGCGGGTCTGACGTTCGACGGTGAGGGTCGCCTGCGGCTGACCACCGTGTCCGATCGCGGCGTGTCGGACTGATCCGGGGCATTTCGGCGGATCCCGAGAATTCCCGGTGTGCACCGCTACCCTGTCGACGAATGTCAGCTTTCTAGTGTCTGGGAGCCCTGTCGTGAAGAAGGGTCGTCATCGCCGTTTCGAAGAGGCGAGAAAACTGAAGCAGAGCGGTCCGGGAGCCTTCGATCTCGGTTTCGGTGATCGCTCCTCGTCGTCAGCCACCAGCGATGACGACGACGACGAGTACGCCGCGCTCGCCGAGAAGTACGGCGTCACCTTCGACGAAGACGACGACACCGACGACTGATCGCACCGCCGGTCGAGCCGGTCAGCCGGCTGTCGACCGCCGCACTGCAGGGTGTGGCAGCGGTACCCACCCCGGGCGCTCCAACTGCTCGACCATCGCGTCGTAGACGTGCGCTCCCACCAACTCGACGATCTCGTCTCGCGCCGACACGTAGAGCGGCTCGGCGCCGACGAAGGCATCGGGCTCCTCGGTGCACCACCAGCCGAACTCGGTGCCGCCCTCTCCCCAGTCGCGACGCTTCCATTCGCGCAGGCGTGAGGTGACGTGGCCGGACTCGTCGGTCGAATGCTCCAGGCGCAGCGGTACCTGCCAGCACACCGACGGTTTCCAGTCCATCGGCCGTTCGTCCGCCTCCAGTGCCGCGATGTGCAGCGCGCACCCGACGCCACCCTCGAAGCCGACCCGGTTGAGGAAGATGCACGCATCGTCGACGCGACGCGTCAAGGTGACCGGGGTGCCGTCCGCCTCGGGCTCGCCGTCCGCGAGGTACCCCTTCTTGCCGTGGCCCTTGCGGTGGAACTGCCACTGGTCGGGCGTGAGGCGCTCGGCATGACGGCGGAGGTTCACGATGTCGTCGTCATCGGCGAAGTGGGCGCCGTGGCTGCAACAGCCGAGTTGGAGCTCCGGAGCCGGCCCGTCGAGGATCCCCTTGCAGCCGCATCCGTAGATGCACATGTAGTTCGAGCGGAGGTATGTCGCGTCGAACACCCACGTGCGGTGCTCGTCGGGATCCTCGAAGCTGATCCATTCGTGCAGGTCGTCGGGCGGCGTCGGAACGGTCGACCGTGTGCTGCGCGGGGAGCTGTTCACTCGGGAGCACGCTAGCGGCGTCGATAGGCTCGCCCGGGATATGACGAGCATGCAGGTGTCGATGAACGCCGACCAACTCCGCGACTCCTTCTGCGACTTCTTCGCGGCGAAGGACCACACGCGCGTTCCCTCGGCGAGCCTGATCCCGCACGATCCCACCGTGCTGTTCAACGTGGCCGGGATGTTGCCGTTCAAGCCGTACTTCGTCGGCGACGAGGTCCCGCCGTTCAAGCGGGCCGTGAGTTCGCAGAAGTGTGCCCGGGCCGGCGGCAAGCACAACGACCTCGACGACGTCGGCCGTACCAAGCGCCACCTCGTGTTCTTCGAGATGTTGGGCAACTTCAGCTTCGGCGACTACTTCAAGGAGTCGGCGATTCCCTGGAGCTGGGACCTGGTCACCGGCGATCCAGCGTCCGGTGGATGGGGATTCGACGGCGACCGTCTCTGGATCACGGTGCACGAGTCCGACGACGAGGCCGAGGCGATCTGGCACGAGGTCGTCGGTGTGCCGATGGATCGCATCCAACGCCTCGGCGACAAGGACAACTTCTGGCAGGCCGGCGACACCGGGCCCTGTGGTCCCTGCAGTGAGATCCACATCGACCGCGGCCCGGCCTTCGGACCCGAGGGTGGACCACTCGGCGACCCCGCCGGCGACCGCTTCATGGAGTTCTGGAACCTCGTGTTCATGCAGTTCGACCAGGCTCCCGACGGGAGCCGCACACCGCTGCCGAAACCGTCGATCGACACCGGCGCGGGACTCGAGCGGATCCTGGCGCTCGTCCAGGGCGTCGACTCGGTGTGGGAGACCGACCTGATGCGCCCGATGATCGACGAGGCGTGCTCGCTCACCGGCAAGTCGTACCGGGTCGGCGACTACGACGACCGCGACAGCTTCGCCATGCGGGTGCTCGCCGAACACGCGCGCTCCGGCGCGATGCTGATCAACGACGGGGTGTTCCCGTCCAACGAGGCCCGCGGCTACGTCCTGCGCCGCATCATCCGTCGTGCGGTGCGCTACGCCTACCTGCTCGGCACCGAGTCGTTGGTGATGCCGCGGCTCACCGAGACCGCGATCGACGTGATGGGCAACGCCTATCCCGACATCGTCAAGAACCGCGACTTCGTCGTCAGCGTGATGACGAAGGAGGAGGAGCGGTTCCGCCAGACGCTCAAGAACGGTCTGAGCATCCTCGACACCGAACTCGAAGCCAATCCCGCTGAACTCTCCGGGTCGACCGCGTTCCTGCTCCATGACACCTACGGGTTCCCGCTGGAGCTCACCCAGGAGATCGCCGGCGAGCGCGACGTCGCCGTCGACCTCGAGGGATTCAGCGCCGACATGACGGCCCAGCGCGACCGTGCGAAGGCCGCGCAGAAGGGTGCCGGCGACGGCGTCGACCTCGACGCCTATCGCGACGTCGTGGAACAGTTCGGTGTCACCGAGTTCGTCGGTTACGTCCAGGACGAGGTCGAGGGCCGCATCCTCGCCGTCGTCCCGGTCGACGACGTCGACGCCGACGAGCCGCTCGTCGACATCTTCCTCGACCGAACCCCGTTCTACGCCGAGTCCGGTGGCCAGATCGGCGACACCGGCACGATCGTCACCGAGAGCGGTGCGGCCGACGTGCTCGACACCACGTTCGCGCTGCCGAACCTGCGCCGTCACCGCGCCCGGATCAGCGACGGCACGATCATGCCGGGCCAGACGGCGACGGCAGCGATCGATGCCGACCGGCGTGCGGCGATCCGCCGCAACCACACCGCCACGCACCTGCTCCACCATGCGCTGCGGCAGGTGCTGGGCGATCACGTCAAGCAGGCGGGCTCGATGGTCGGTCCCGATCGGCTGCGGTTCGACTTCAGCCACTACGAGGCCGTCACCGACGACCAGATCACCGAGATCGAGCGCCTCGCGAACTCCGAGACCCTCGCCAACTCGCCGACGCGTACGTTCGAGACCACGAAGGACGAGGCCGAGGCCCTCGGCGCGATCGCCTTCTTCGGCGACAAGTACGGCGACATCGTCAGGGTGCTGGAGGCGGGCTCGTCGATCGAGCTCTGCGGCGGCACCCACGTCCGAGCGACCGGCGACATCGGCACGGTGAAGGTCGTCAGCGAGTCGTCGATCGGCTCCAACCTCCGGCGCATCGAGGCGGTCACCGGCGCCGCGAGTGTCGCCCTGCTCCAGCGCGACGAGCAGGTGTTGGCCGATGCCGCTCGCCTGGTCGGCACGCCCGCCGACGACGTGATCGACGGGGTCCAGCGCAAGCTCGACGAGATCAAGGCGCTCCAGGACGAGATCAAGGCGTTGCGCAGCCAGCTGGCCGCCGGCCGGGCGACCGAACTCGCGGCGATCGCTCACGACGGAGTCGTCGTCACCCGCCTCGACGGCCTTGCCTCGGGTGACCTCCGCGACCTCGCGATCGCCGTCCGCCAACAGCCCGGGATCCGTCTGGTCGTCCTGATCGGTGAGACCACCACGGGCGGCGTCGGTCTGGTTGCCGCAGTACAACCCGGCGGTGAGCGCCCGGCAGCGGAGCTGATCAAGGACGCCGCACGCGCGGTCGGTGGTGGTGGCGGCGGCAAGGGTGACATCGCCACCGCCGGTGGCAAGGACGTCAGCGGGATCCCGGCGGCGCTCGAGATCGCCGCTCGTGCGGCCGCCGAGGCCGTGTCCGCGGGAACGTGACGTCCCCGTCGGCGGATGCAGCGCCAGTTCGTGTCCCGGGCGTCCGGGCGCTCGGCATCGACCTCGGGTCGAAGCGGATCGGAATCGCCGTGAGCGACATCTCGGGAACGATCGCGTCGGCGCTGACCACGGTGCACCGGTCGTCGTCGCGCCGCCACGACCACGCGGAGATCGCCCGGCTGGTGCGAGACGAGGAGGCCGAGGTGGTCGTCGTCGGCCTGCCGTTGTCGCTCGACGGCACGTCGGGCCCCGCTGCACGGTCTGCCGAGACCGAGGCGCGACAGCTCGCTAGCGTGGTCGGGGTGCCCGTGGAGATGTACGACGAACGGTTCACGACCGTCACCGCCGAGCGCGGGATGCTCGAGGCGGGCCTCGACGCTCGTCAACGCCGCAAGGTCGTCGACAAGGTCGCGGCCGCGGTGATGCTGCAGGCCTGGCTCGACCATCGACGGTCCACCTGGGGCTCCACCCCATCGGGGACACGCCCGGAGGTCACGCCGTGAGACGGCCCGATCCGCTGCTTCCCGAGGCGCAGGTCGACCCGGACAGTCGCCCCGCCGTCGACTGGCCGACCGACCCGTGGGACGACACCGACGCGACCGGCTCGGTCGAGCGCCTCCGCACCCAGACCCGTCCGGTCAAGTGGGTCGTCTGGACGTCGATGGTCGTCGCGGTCATCGCGATCCTGATCGCCGGCGCGGTGGGCTGGTGGTACCTCGGCAAGATCAACCCTGAAGGTGCTCCGGGCGACGTCCAGAGTTTCACCGTCGACGAGGGCGACGACCTCGAGGCGGTTGCCGCACGGCTCGAGGAGGAGGGCCTCGTCTCCGATGCAGGCATCTTCGAGTGGTACGTCGAGCGCGAAGGCGGCATCGAGCTGATCCCCGGCTACTACGAGCTCCGCCCGTCGGACCACATGGGCAATGTGCTGGGACGGCTCCGCACGCCGCCCGCGCAGACCTACACCAAGGTCACGTTCCCCGAGGGGTTCACCGTTGCGCGCATGGCCGACCGGCTCGGGTCGTCGATCGATCGGCTCAGCTCCGAGGAGTTCGTGGCGGCGGCCGACAGCGGCACGATCCGCTCGTCGTTCCAGCCGGTGGGAGTCACCTCGTTGGAAGGGATGCTGTTCCCCGACACCTACAACGTGTCGAACGCCGAGAGCGAGGGCCAGGTCATCGAGCGGATGATCGCTCTGATGGAACGCGTCGGCGACCAGGAGGACATCGTCAATCGTTCGGCGGCGCTCGGGCGCACGCCGTACGAGATCCTGATCATCGCCTCGATGATCGAACGCGAGGCGAAGATCCCCGAGGACCGGGCGAAGATCTCCCGCGTGATCCACAACCGGCTCGGCATCAGCGCGCTCGACCCCGACAACCAGTTCCCGCTGCAGATCGACGCCACCGTGCTCTACGGACGCGACCTCGCCGGGATCGACCCCGAGCTGCCGTTCTCGGAGCTTCGCCGGATCGACGGTCCCTACAACACGTACCTGCGAAATGGGCTGCCACCCACACCGATCGCCAACCCGGGCCGCGCGTCGATTCAGGCAGCGCTCAATCCGGCGCCGAACCCACCCGCCGGCGACCCGATCTGCGCGGAGTTGGCGAACCCGACGCAGTGCTTCTACCTGTACTACGTGATCGCCGACGAGGACGGCGGCCACGTGTTCGCGTCCGAGATCTGGCAGCACGAACGCAACGTCGAACAGGCCCGCCAGGCCGGCCTGCTGTGAGCCGTCGCCTCGCGGCGCTGATCGGCTCACCCGTCGCCCACAGCCTGTCGCCGACGATCCATCAGGCCGCGTTCGACGCTGCCGGTGTCGACTGGTCGTACGTCGCCTTCGACGTGGCGGAGGGGCAGGCGGCAGCGGCCCTCGGCGCCATGCGGGTGTTGGGGATCGCCGGGCTGTCGGTCACGATGCCGCACAAGCGTGACATCGCCGACGCGGTCGACCGGCTCGAGCCGGCTGCACGAGCCCTGCAGTCGGTCAACACCGTCAGCTGGGACGGTGACGAGCTCGTCGGATCGAGCACCGACGGCGCCGGCTTCGTCGCTTCGCTCGCCGAGGTCGGCATCGAGGTGGCCGATGCACGCATCGCCGTGATCGGGGCCGGCGGCGCCGCCCGCTCGGTGGTCGACGCGCTCGGTCGTGCCGGCTCCACCGACATCACGGTGCTCAATCGCACCAGGGAACACGCCGAACTCGCAGCCACGCTCGCTGCCGCAGCATCCGTCGGCATCGCCAGCGACATCGGGCGGGCCGACATCGTGGTCAACGCCACCAGCATCGGGATGGGGGGCGACGCGGGCGGCGGTGCAATGCCCTGCGATCCGTCGATGCTGCATGCGGAGCAGATCGTCGTCGACCTCGTGTACCACCCGATCCGCACGGCCTGGCTCGATGCCGCCGACTCGATCGGGGCGCGCACGGTCGACGGACTCGGGATGCTGATCCACCAGGCGGCCCTCCAGCAGGAGCGCTGGATCGGGGTCCGGCCGGACACGGCGGCGATGCGAGCGGCCGCCGAGGCGGCGCTCGCCGACCGGTAGCCTCGACCCGATGTTGCGCTATCTCACGGGAGGTGAGTCCCACGGTCAGGCGCTGGTCGTCGTGATGGAGGGGCTGCCGGCGGGTCTCGAGATCACGGTCGAACAGATCCAGTCGGAGATGGCCCGGCGTCGCCTCGGCTACGGGCGGGGCCCGCGGCAGCGATTCGAGGCCGACGAACTGACCCTGATCGGCGGTGTCCGTCACGGGCGCACACTCGGATCACCCGTGGTGATCGAGATCAAGAACAGTGAGTGGTTCCGCAGCGACAAGTGGCACGAGGAGATGGATCCGGCCCCCGGAGCCACGCAGGATCCGCTCACGCAGGTGCGTCCCGGACACGCCGACCTCGCGGGCATGCAGAAGTACGGCTTCACCGACGCGCGCGACGTGCTCGAACGGGCGAGCGCCCGGGAGACCGCCGCTCGCGTGGCGGCCGGTGCCGTCGCGAAGGCCCTGCTCGCGCCGCTCGGCGTCGAGATCATCTCCCACGTCATCCAGATGGGCGAGGCGCGCGTTCCTGCCGATTCGGCGCGCCCGACCCCGGACCAGCTCGATCGGGTCGACGAGAACCAGGTGCGCTGCTTCGACATCGAGGCGAGCGAGGCGATGATCGCCGAGATCAAGGCCGCAGCGAAGGACGGCGACTCGCTCGGCGGCGTCGTCGAGGTGCTCGGCTTCGGGGTGCCGGTCGGCCTCGGCAGCCATGTGCACTGGGATCGCAAGCTCGACGCGCTGCTCGCACAGGCGATCATGAGCATCCAGGCGGTCAAGGGCGTCGAGATCGGCGACGGATTCGAGGTCGCCGGCCGCCGGGGGAGCGCGGCGCACGATCCCATCTCCTGGGACGCCGACGCCCACGCCTATCGCCGCGGCAGCACGCTGGCCGGCGGCACCGAGGGCGGTATCTCCACCGGCGAACTGCTGGTCGTGCGGGCCGCCATGAAGCCGTTGGCCACGCTCAACAAGCCGACGCTCGAGACGGTCGACACCCGGACCAAGGAGTCGGCGGTGTCGTTCAAGGAGCGCACCGACGTCACCGCCGTTCCGGCGATGGGTGTGGTGGCCGAGACGATGGTGGCGCTCGTGCTCGCCGCCGAGGCGCAACGCAAGTTCGGCGGCGACTCCGTCGACGAGTTCGTCCGCAACGCCGAAGCGTTCACGGCCTCGCTGTCGTGAGCGGCCCGGCCGCCAGGCATCTCGTGCTCGTCGGCATGATGGGTGTGGGCAAGTCGACCGTCGGCCGGGCGGTCGCCGCGCAACTGCAGCGACCGCTGTTCGACTCCGACGAGATGATCGAGGAGCGTGTCGGGCGGACCGTGCGCGAGATCTGGCTCGACGAGGGCGAACCGGCGTTCCGGGCGCTCGAGACCGACGTGTTGCGCGAGGCGATCGAACAGGAGGAACCCTCGGTGATCGCGGCCGCCGGCGGCGTGGTGCTGAGCGAGGCGAACCGGGCGATCCTGACGTCGTCGGACGCCCACGTCGTGTGGCTGCGCGCCGACGTCGACGTCCTGGCCGACCGTGTCCGCAGCGGACCGCATCGGCCGCTGCTCGACGACGATCCCCAAGGTGCGCTGCGGCGCTTGTACGAGGAGCGCGAACCGCTGTATCAGGAAGTCGCCGACGCGATCGTCTCGGTCGACAACCGAACGGTCAACGACGTCACGAAGGCGGTGCTGCGATGCTGCGCGTGACCGTGCCCCTCGGCGACCGCTCCTACGACGCCGTCGTGGGCGACGGCGCGATCGCCGAACTCGACGCGATGCTGCCGCCGACGGCATCCCGGGTGGCCATCGTGACCCAGGAGGGCATCCCGCTGGCGTGGACGCCGTCGGGCCGCTCGGTCGAGACCTACGTGATCGGCACGGGTGAAGCCGCCAAGTCACTCGGCACGATCGAGACGCTCGCACGGGGATTCGCTCGGCAGGGCCTGACCCGCCACGACGTCGTGGTGGGCATCGGTGGCGGGATGGTCACCGACGTCGCGGGCTTCGCCGCCGCGTCGTGGCACCGGGGCACGCCGGTCGTGCACGTCGCGACCACGCTGCTCGCCATGGTCGACGCGGCGATCGGCGGCAAGACGGGCGTCAACCTGCCCGAGGGCAAGAACCTCGTCGGTGCGTTCTGGCAGCCGTCCGGCGTCGTGTGCGACCTCGCTGCGCTGGCCACGCTGCCGGAGCGAGAGATGCGCTGCGGCCTCGGCGAGATGTCGAAGTACCACTTCCTCACCGGCGACGACCTGCTGGCGATGCCGCTCGACGAGCGCATCGCCCGATGCATCGAGATCAAGGCCGACGTGGTGGCGTCCGACGAGCGCGAGGGTGGGCGCCGGGCACTGCTCAACTACGGCCACACGCTCGCCCACGCCATCGAGGTCGCCACCGACCACGACATCGCGCACGGCGAGGCGGTCGCGATCGGGTTGATCTTCGCCGCCGAGCTCGCCGAGGAGCTGGGCCGGATCGACGAGGCGAGAGTCGACGAGCACCGCCGGATCGTGGCGGGGGAGTACGGGCTGCGGATCACGCCACCCGAGCGTCTCGACGTCGACGCGCTGATGTCGCTGATGGCGCGCGACAAGAAGGCGCTGAACGGGCTCACGTTCGTGCTCGACGGCCCCGACGGCGTCGAGGTCGTCGAAGGTGTCCCCGAGGCCGCAGTGCGGGCCACACTGGAACGGTTCGTGTCATGAGCGGATTCGCCCCGATCGATCACGGTGCCCGTCTCGCCATGATCCAACCGCGTCTCCCACTCGGGAACGGATGCGACGCGCTGCTGTTCACCGACCTCGTCGACGTGCGCTGGCTGACCGGCTTCACCGGGTCGAACGGCTGGGCGGTCGTGACCGCCGACGAGCTGATCCTCGGCACCGACGGACGGTACGGCGAGCGGGCCCGGGCCGAGACCGCGACGAGTGGCGCCACGGTGATCGCCGAGACGTCGAGAGCGAAGTTGCACGAACGCCTGGTCGAGTCGCTGGCGGGTTGTCGACGCGTCGGCCTCGACCCGTCGTCGCCGAGCCACGCCGAGTGGGAACGACTCGCCGCCGACATCGTGCTGGAGCCGACCGACTCGCTCGTCGGGCTCCAACGCCAGGTCAAGGACGCCGCCGAGATCGAGCGGATGGCCGCAGCCGCTGCCGCTGCCGACGCAGCGCTCGCCGAGGTCGAGCCGATCCTGTTCGCCACGGTCGATGCGCCGGTGACCGAGGCCGACGTCCGCAACGAACTCGAGTACCGGATGCGGCTCCACGGTGCCGACGACCGCAGCTACGACACGATCGTCGCCAGCGGACCCGACCACGCGGCCCGCCCGCACCACGAAGCAACGAACCGGCGCATCGTCGAGGGCGACACCGTGATCATCGACGTCGGCGCGCTCGTCGACGGCTACCACTCCGACATGACCCGCTCGTACGTGATCGGCGAACCGACGAGCGAGCAGCGCGAGATCTACGCCCTGGTCGAGGCGTCACATGCGGCGGGGATCGCAGCGCTGCGACCCGGCATCTCCGCCCGCGACCTCGATTCGGTGTGCCGGGACGTCTTCGACGAGGCGGGCCGGGTCGACTGGTACCTCCACGGCACGGGACACGGCGTCGGCCTGCAGATCCACGAACCGCCGTTCCACTCCCAGGTCTCGGACGAGGTCGTCATCGCCGGCAACGTGGTGACCGTCGAACCGGGGCTCTATCGTGTCGGTTTCGGTGGATTCCGCATCGAGGACCTCCTCGTCGTCACCGAAACGGGCCCGCGGCCCCTGACCCACACGGTGCCGCGACCCTTCCCGGGCTGAACGCCCCGAACCGAACCACCCTGCCCGAACGACAAGGACCGACCATGCCGCAGATCTCCGTGAACGACCTGAAGAACGGAATCACCCTCGAACTCGACAACGGACTGTTCCAGGTCATCGAGTTCCAGCACGTCAAGCCCGGCAAGGGCGGCGCGTTCGTCCGTACCAAGATCCGCAACGTCAAGACCGGCGCCGTGATCGACAAGACGTTCAACGCGGGCATCAAGGTGGAGCAGGCGATCGTCGACCGACAGGACATGCAGTTCCTGTACAAGGACGGCGGCGACTACGTGTTCATGAACACCTCGACCTACGACCAGATGAACGTGCCGAGCGTGGCGCTCGGCGAGGCCGCCGACTACCTGACCGAGCAGATGGTCGCCCAGATCGCCATGTACCAGGGCGAGATCATCGGCGTCGAGATCCCGGCATCGGTCGAGCTGACGATCGCCGAGACCGAGCCCGGTGTCCAGGGCGACCGTGTGTCGGGCGCCCGCAAGCCGGCGACGCTCGAGACCGGCAAGGTCCTCCAGGTGCCGCTGTTCGTGGAGCCGGGCGACAAGGTCAAGGTCGACACCCGCACCGGCGACTACATCACCCGGGTCTGATCCGGACCACCCGAGGAACTGGACTGCACCGCCATGGCTGCCATGCCGCGCCCCGACGATCGCTCCGACGCGCGCGAGCGTGCGCTCTACCTGCTGTACGAGGCGTACTCGAAGGGCATCACCCCGTCGGATGCGCTCAGCCTGCAGGTGCTCGAACCCGACGAGCTGACGGTGCTGCTCGCCAACGGCGTCGGTGCACACGTCGACGAGCTCGACGCCGCGATCGCAGCGCGGGCGAAGGGGTGGACGCTCGCCCGGATGCCGGTGCTCGACCTCAACGTCCTGCGCCTCGGGGCGTTCGAGCTGGCGCACCGGCCCGACGTTCCGGTCGCCGTCGTGATCGACGAGGCGGTCGAGTTGGCGAAGCGGTTCTCCACCGACGACAGCGGTCGCTTCGTCAACGGCGTGCTCTCCGCACTGGTCGACGACCTGCGAAAGTAGGTCGATGACCGAGACGTCGGCGCTCGATCCGTTGGCGGACGAGGCTGCCGACGCGCCGTCCCCGGCGCGGTGGTGGCACCGGATCCCTCCGCCGTCCGCCCCGCAGGTCCTGCTGGCCGGCGCAGTGCTCGGCTGGACGTGGTACTTCAGCGTCCGCTCGCTCGACATCCACCACGCGCTCGGCACGGCAACCTACGACTCCGCGCTCTACGACCAGGGCATGTGGCTGCTCTCGCGGTTCGAGGCGCCGTTCGTCACCCTGATGGGTCGCAACCTCTTCGGTGACCACACGTCGTTCGTCCTGCTGTTCCTCGTGCCGTTGTACTGGATCGCCCCCGGGGCCTGGATCATGTTCACGGCTCAGTCGGCGGCGATCGCTGCCGGTGCGATCCCGGTGTTCCTGTACGGTCGCCGCCGGCTCGGTTCCGAGTGGCTCGCCCTCGTGGGCGCCGGCGCCTATCTCCTGCACCCGGCCGTGGGCTGGACGAACCTCGAGAACTTCCACCCGGATGCGTTCGTCGGGGTCTTCGTCGGGTTCGCGATCTACGGCGCGCTCGAACGCAAGTGGCGGCTCTACGCCGTCTTCGTCGTTCTCTCGCTGTTGGTGAAGGAGGACGTGTCGCTGGTGATCGTGCCGCTCGGGATCTGGGTGGCGCTCCGGCGCGATCGGCGCATCGGGTTGCTGACGGTCGTCGGGAGCCTGGCGTTCATGGCGGTCGCGATGCTGGTGATCATGCGCAGCCTGATCGGTGTGCCGACACGCAACGCATGGCGCATCCCGTTCGGTGGACCCAGTGGTCTCGTCGACACCGCGATCACCAACCCGACCCAGCTCGTCGAGCACCTCCGAAGCGACGGGCGGCCCTGGTACCTGGTGCAGATGACCGCGCCGTTCGCATGGCTGTTCCTCCGGTTGCCGGACGTGGCACTGATCAGCGGCCTCGTGCTGTTCACGAACATCCTGAGCACCTTCTGGTACCAGTACCAGATCGAGTACCACTACAGCCTGATCGCAGTGCCGGCGCTGGCGATCGGCACGATCCATGCGATCGGGGCGATCCGCGACCGTCGCCTGAGCGTTCGTGGTCGCGAGTTGCCGGTGTGCTCCCGGCAGCTCGCTGTCGCCGTGCTCGCCGTGGCCTCGGTGACCGGTGCGTACCTGTGGGCGCCGTCGCCGCTGGGGCGAACCGCGTCGTGGGTCGGCGATCCCGACAACGTCTATGCCGTCGCGGCACGGGAACTCCTCGACGACATCCCGAGCGACGCGGTCGTGGCCGCCAACTACCGGCTCACGCCGCACCTCGCCTACCGCAACGAGATCTACCAGTTCCCGGTTCCGTTCCGTGTCGTGCTCTACGGCCCCGACGACTCGATGGAGGGAACACGGCTCGATGACCGCGCCGAGCGTGTCGAGTACGTGATGCTGCCGACCAGCCGCGACGAGCAGCTCGCTGCCGACTGGACGGCGATCGAGGACGCCTTCGTCGAGGTCGATCGCAACGACCTGTGGGCGCTGTACCGACGCGACCGGTCGATCGAACTCCCCGGCTGATCACGCCCGGGGCCAGACCCCAGGCGTGATCAGCGGGGGCCGCGGACGAGCCGGCCGGGGAGTTCGCCGGTGAACTCGTCGTGATCGACGATCTGTACACCGGCGACGAACGTGGCGTCGTAGCCCCTGGCCTTCTGCACGAGGCGACGTGCGCCGGCAGGGAGATCGTGGGCCATGCGCGCCGCGCCGAAGGTGAGGTGGTCGTAGTCGATCACGTTGAGGTCGGCGCGCAGGCCGGGCAGGACGGCGCCGCGGTCGTTGAGCCCGTACAGCTCGGCCGTCTCACGGGTCTGGCGATGCACCACGTGCTCCAGCGGGAGCTTCGGCCCGCGAGAGCGGTCCCGGGTCCAGTGGGTGAGCATGAACGTCGGGGTGCCACCGTCGCACACGACACCGCAGTGGGCGCCGGCGTCGGCCAGGCCCATCCGGGTGCCGGGGTGCAGGTGCGCCTCGTAGGTGAACGAGAGGTCGCCGTACGCGTAGTTGAAGAACGGTGTCAGCACGATCCCGTTGCCGTCGTTGGCGATCAACTGGTCGATCATCAGCTCGGTTGCCGCGGTGCCGGTTCGCGCGGCGGTCGCTGCGAGCGAGTCGTCGGCCGACGGCTCGTAGTCGATGTCGCCGTCCTCGACCGCCCAGAACCTGTCGAGCCGGTCGAGCACCAGCATCTGGTACAGCTCGCCGCCCTCCGCTGGTGCCGACGCGAACCGGGCGCGCAAGGAGGGGTCGCGCAGGGCCGCAGCCCGCTCGGCGAGCGGCAGACCGGCGATCGGTGCGTACGCCGGGTGGAAGGCGAGCGGGTTGAAGCTGCCCTCGAGGCACATCAGCAGGCCGACGACCCGACCGGCGACCTGCGCAACGATCGGCAGCCCTTCGGCCCGGGCCTCGTCGAGCAGACCCAACACGTCTCGCCAGAGGTCGGGTGCATCGTCCGGTTGGTTGAGGTTCACGCTCACGGTGCGACCGGTGCGACGGGCGAGTTCCTTCATCCAGGGCCATTCGTCGCGTGGGACCAGCGCATGGTCGGGCGCGAACTGGAACACGCCGTGGCCGGCCCGGGCGAGGGCGTCGGCGATCCCGAACAGCTCGTCGCTGGTCGCGTGGGTGCCCGGCACGAGCTCGCCCGATTTCGACCTGTGGATCGGGGTGCGTGACGTGGAGAAGCCGAGCGCTCCGGCTCGCAGCCCACGTTCGACGATGTCGGCCATCGCGGCGATGTCGTCGTCGGTCGCTGCCTCGTTCGCCGCGCCGCGGTCGCCCATCACGTAGCCGCGCACGGGCCCGTGTGCCACCTGCGCGCCGAGATCGATCACGTACCGGCGCGAGTCCAGGGCGTCGAGGTAGTCCTCGAACGACTCCCAGTCCCAGGTGATCCCCTCCGTGAGGGCCGAGCCCGGGATGTCCTCGACGCCTTCCATCAGCTCGATCAGCCACTCGTGTCGATCGGGAGCGGCGGGCGCGAAGCCCACGCCGCAGTTGCCCATCACCACCGTGGTGACCCCGTGCCACGACGAGGGGGTCAGGTACGGGTCCCACGAGGCCTGGCCGTCGTAGTGGGTGTGGATGTCGACCCAACCGGGCGTGACGAGCCGCCCCGCGGCGTCGATCTCCCGTGTCGCGGGGCCGATGTCGTCGCCCGATTCGGCATCGACGACCGCACTGATCACCCCATCGTCCACGGCGACGTCGGCGAACCGTCCGGGTCGGCCGGTGCCGTCGACGAGAAATCCTCCACGGATGACGAGATCGTGCATCCCGTCACGGTAGTTGCTGCTACCTTCGGGAATCACCGTGAAGCGGGTCCCGTGAGGCTCGCACGGAGGAGCAACATGACGAACGACAAGCGGGTCCTCGGGCCCGACGACGTGCGGCGAGCGATCACCCGCATCGCCCACGAGATCATCGAACGCAATCGTGGCCTCGACGGCGTGGTCCTGGTGGGGATCCAGCAGGGTGGTGTGTGGCTGGCCTCCGCCCTCGGCGACGAGATCGCCCGGATCGAGTCAGCCGTTCCGGTGGGTTCGGTCGACGCCAGCCTGTATCGCGACGACATCGGACTGCGTCCCGTGTCACCCGGTGCGGTCAGCGATCTCGCCTTCGATCTCGACGGGGCAACCGTCGTGCTGGTCGACGACGTGCTCTACACCGGCCGCACCGTGCGGGCGGCGCTCGATGCGGTCGCCGACTACGGCCGACCGCGAGCGGTCCAACTGGCGGTCCTGGTCGACCGTGGTCACCGCGAGCTCCCGATCCGCCCCGACTTCGTCGGCAAGAACCTGCCGACGAGCGGTGACGAGGACGTGACCGCCACTGCCGACGGCGTCGTGATCGCCGACGGCACCTCCAGCACCGGTGGCACGGCAGGTGCGCCGTGACGGCGACACGATCGCTCCTCACGATCGACGACCTCGGCGCAGCCGGCATCGCCCGCATCCTCGACCTCGCCGACCACATGGCCGAGGTGAACCGCCGGCCGAACCCGAAGGTGCCCGCACTGCGGGGCAAGACCGTCTGCAACGTGTTCTTCGAGGACTCCACGCGCACACGGCTCAGCTTCGAAACCGCCGCCAAGCGCCTGTCGGCCGACACGATGACGTTCGCGGCGTCGCAGTCGAGCCTCAACAAGGGCGAGAGCCTCCGCGACACGATCGAGACGATCGCGGCGATGGGAGTGGACGCGTTCGTCGTGCGGCACCGGTCGAGCGGGGCCCCGCAGTTGATCTCCGGTTGGACGACCGCCGGCGTGATCAACGCCGGCGACGGCTGGCACGCCCATCCCACGCAGGCGCTGCTCGATGCCTACACCGTTCGCACCGCGCTCGGCCGCTCCGGAGGACTCGACGGGCTGCGGATGGTGATCGTCGGCGACGTCAAGCACAGCCGGGTGGCGCGCAGCACCGTCGCAGCGTTTCGGCTGCTCGGTGCCCACGTCACGGTGGTCGCCCCCCGTACGTTGCTGCCGCCCGACGTCGGGGAACACTTCGCCGACGCGGTCACCGATCGCATCGACGACGTGATCGGTGACGTCGACGTGCTGTACCTCTTGCGGATGCAGCAGGAGCGCATGAACGAGGCGTTGGTGCCGAACCTGCGGGAGTACACCGCCCGCTTCGGGCTCACGCCGGAACGTGCGGCGAAGCTCGCCCCGCAGACACTCGTGATGCATCCCGGCCCGATGAACCGTGGTGTCGAGATCGCCGTCGATCCGAGCGAACTCCCCGGCGCCGTGATCACCCAACAGGTCACCAACGGCATCGCCGTGCGGATGGCCGTGCTGTTCGACCTGCTGGGCTCCGGCTCGGCGCTCGCCCCGGCGGCGGGCCTACCCGAAGGAGACGCACTGTGAGCCTCGTGATCACCGGCGCACGCATCATCGACCCGACGGGGGAGCGGTCCGGCGACGTCCGGATCGCCGACGGACGCATCGCCGAGGTCGCCGGGTCGCTGGAGGCGGGCGACGACGACGAGGTGATCGACGCGGCCGGCCTGGTGCTCTCGCCCGGCTTCGTCGACCTCCACGTGCACCTTCGCGAGCCGGGCAGGGAGGAGGCCGAGACGATCGACACCGGCAGCCGGGCCGCCGCACTCGGCGGGTTCACGGCCGTGGTGGCGATGCCGAACACCGATCCGACGCAGGACAGCGTGGAAGTCGTGGACTTCGTGCGCCGCCAGGGTGAACGCGCCGGCTGGTGCGAGGTGCTGCCATCGGCCTCGATCACGATCGGACGCGCCGGCGAGGCGCTGACCCCGTTCGCCGAGCTCGCCGGGGTGGGCGTCAAGCTGTTCACCGACGACGGCAACGGGGTGCAGGACCCGCTGTTGATGCGCCGGGCGCTCGAGTACGCGAGTGGCCTGGGCATCACGCTCGCCCAGCACTGCGAGGTCGAGCGTCTCACCGAGGGCGCCGTCATGCACGAAGGCGACTGTTGCAGCCGGCTCGGGCTGCCCGGATGGCCGTCGATCGCCGAGGAGCTGATGCTGCACCGCGACATCGAACTCGTCCGCCTCACCGGGGTCGGGATGCACTTCCTGCACCTGTCGACCGCCGGAAGCGTCGAATTGGTGCGGGCGGCGAAGGCCGACGGACTGCCCGTGACGGCCGAGGCGACGCCCCACCACTTCAGCCTCACCGACGAGTCCCTCGCGTCCTACGACGCCCTGTACAAGGTCAACCCACCGCTGCGCACGCCCGCCGACATCGCCGCGATCCGCGCCGGCCTCGCCGACGGCACGATCGACGCGATCGCCACCGACCACGCTCCGCACGCCGCGGAGACCAAGGAGCGGCCGCTCGATCAGGCACCTCCGGGCATGCTCGGATTGGAGACCGCCCTCGGTGTGTCGTTGGCGCACCTCGACATGCCGCTCGAGCAGATCGTGGCGGCGATGTCGTGGAAACCGGCCGAGATCGCCGGTGTCGCCGATCGCCACGGTCGCCCGATCGCCGAGGGCGAGCCGGCGAACCTCACGCTGTTCGACCCCGATGAGCGGTGGGAGGTGGTGCCCGCCCGCCTGGCGAGCAAGAGCCGCAACACGCCCTACATCGGCGTGGCGCTGCGCGGCCGGGTCCGACACACGGTCTTCGACGGTCGCCTCGTCGTCCACGACGGATCGGCGGTTCACTCGTGAATGAACATGCACTAGAATGGATGGATATGCGAAGCGACGACCGACCTGGGGCAGCCACATGATTCGCGAGGGCGCACTCGTGCTGGCCGACGGCAGCGTGTTCGAAGGTGAACTGATCGGCGCGGAACATGCGGTCGCGACCGGCGAAGTGGTGTTCAACACGGTGCTCAGCGGCTACCAGGAGGTGATCACCGACCCGAGCTACGCGGGCCAGATCATCACGTTCACCACGCCGCACATCGGCAACTACGGCACCAACGCCGCCGACTTCGAGTCGCGCGGCACGTTCTGCCGCGGGATCGTGGTGCGCGAGCTCGCACGGCGCCACAGCAACCATCGTGCCGAGACCAGCCTCGACGCGATGCTGCGTGTCCACGACGTGCCCGGCATCGGCGGCATCGACACCCGACGACTCACCCGTCTGCTGCGCGACACCGGCGCGATGCCGGGAGCGTTCGGTTCCGCATCCGAGGCGGAGCTGCTCGCTGCAGCGACGGCCGAGCCCGGCACCGACGGTGTCGATCTCGTCGCTCAGGTGACGATCGGCGAGGGGTACACGATCGACGCGCTCGATCCCGACAACCGCACCCGCATCGTGGCGGTCGACTACGGGATGAAGCGCAACATCGGCGCCAACCTCAGCCGGTTCGGCACGGTCGAGGTCGTTCCTGCCGGCACGGCGGCCGCCGACATCCTCGCCCGTGGGCCCGACGGCGTCTTCCTGAGCAACGGCCCCGGCGACCCGGCGACCGTGCCGTACGCCGTCGACACGATCGGCGGCCTGATCGGCAACGTCCCGATCTTCGGCATCTGCCTCGGCCACCAACTCCTCGGCAGGGCGATCGGTGCCGGCACCGTCAAGCTGCCGTTCGGGCATCACGGTGGGAATCACCCGGTGAAGAACCTCGCCACCGGCAAGGTCGAGATCACGAGCCAGAACCACAACTTCGCCGTCGATCCCGACTCGCTCGGGGACCGCGCCACGATGACCCACGTCAACCTCAACGACGGCGTCTGCGAGGGGCTGCAGGTGACCGGTGAGCTGGCCTTCAGCGTGCAGCACCACCCGGAGGCCAACCCGGGCCCGCACGACTCGCACTACCTGTTCGACGAGTTCGCCGCCATGATGCGACGAGCAACGTCCGCCACCGGCAACTCGAAGGGGGGCCGCTGATGCCCAAGCGCACCGACATCCATTCGATCCTGATCATCGGATCCGGCCCGATCGTGATCGGCCAGGCCTGCGAGTTCGACTACTCGGGTACCCAGGCCTGCCGCGTCCTGCGCGAGGAGGGGTACCGGGTCATCCTGGCCAACTCGAACCCGGCGACGATCATGACCGATCCCGACTTCGCCGATGCCACGTACATCGAGCCGCTCACCTGGGAGGTCGTCTCCGCGATCATCGACCGCGAGCAGCCCGATGCCGTGCTCCCGACGCTCGGTGGCCAGACCGGCCTCAACATCGCGATGGAGCTCTTCGAGCGGGGCCTGATCGGCGTGCCCGGCACACCCGAGATGATCGGCGCCAACGCCGAGGCGATCGCAACGGCCGAGGACCGCGAGCAGTTCAAGCAGGCCATGGTCGGCATCGGCCTCGACTGCCTGCGCTCCGGTACCGCGCACACGATCGAGGAGGCGCGCACCGTCATCGCCGACATCGGGCTGCCCGCAGTGATCCGGCCTGCCTACATCCTCGGCGGACGCGGCACGGGCATCGCGGCGACGCCCGAAGAGTTCGAGAAGATCGCCTCCAACGGCCTCCAGGCGAGCCCGATCAGCGAGATCCTGATCGAGGAATCGGTGTACGGCTGGAAGGAGTACGAACTCGAGGTGATGCGCGATCACGCCGACAACTGCGTGATCATCTGCGGCATCGAGAACGTCGACCCGATGGGGGTCCACACCGGCGACTCGATCACGGTCGCCCCGATCCAGACGCTGACCGACGTCGAGTACCAGGAGATGCGCAACTCCGCGCTCGCCTGCATCCGTCGGGTCGGCGTCGAGACCGGCGGGTCGAACGTGCAGTTCGCCGTCGAGCCCGGCACCGGTCGCCAGGTCGTGATCGAGATGAACCCGCGCGTGTCGCGATCGTCGGCGCTCGCCTCGAAGGCGACCGGGTTCCCGATCGCCAAGATCGCCGCCCGCCTCGCGGTCGGCTACACGCTCGACGAGATCCCGAACGACATCACCCAGACGGAGGAGCGCTCCACGCCGGCCAGCTTCGAGCCGGTGATCGACTACGTGGTCACCAAGATCCCCCGGTGGGCGTTCGAGAAGCTGCCGGGAACCACCGGGGTGCTCGGCACGCAGATGCAGTCGGTCGGTGAGGTGATGGCGATCGGCCGGACCTTCCCGGAGAGCCTCCAGAAGGCGTTGCGGTCGCTCGAACAGGGCCGCCTCGGGCTCGGCTGCGACCCGGCGGCCGCCCACTTCGACGCGATGAGCGACGAGGAGCTGTTGGCGCAGGCCGCCATCCCGACGCCCGAGCGGATCCAGCAGGTCGGCGAACTGCTCCATCGGGGCGTTCCGGTCGACGAGGTCAACGCCGCGACCAGCATCGACCCGTGGTTCCTCGACCAGATGTCGATGATCAGCGAGGAACGAGCCGAACTGGAGCGGTCCGGCTTCGAGTCGATGACCACCCGCTCGTGGCGACGGGCGAAGCGACTCGGGCTCGCCGACGGCCAGCTGGCACATCTGTGGGGTCGAACCGACGCCGAGGTGCGCGCCGCCCGTGAGGCAGCCGGGGTGATCCCGACCTACAAGACGGTCGACACCTGCTCGGCGGAGTTCGCCGCAGAGACGCCGTACCACTACTCGACCTACGAGGACGAGAGCGAGGTGCGTCCGTCCGACGGTCGAAAGGTCGTCATCCTCGGGTCCGGCCCGAACCGGATCGGCCAGGGCATCGAGTTCGACTACTGCTGTGTGCACGCCTCGTTCGCCCTGCGCGACGCCGGGTTCGAGACGATCATGGTCAACTGCAACCCCGAGACGGTGTCGACCGACTACGACACCTCCGACCGGCTCTACTTCGAACCGCTCACGCAGGAGGACGTGCTCAACGTGCTCGCCGCCGAGCAGCCCGAGGCCGTGATCGTGTCGCTCGGCGGCCAGACGCCGCTCAAGCTGTCCGGCCTGATCCCCGCCGAACTCGTCGCCGGCACCTCGCCCGACTCGATCGACGCCGCCGAGGACCGTGAGCGGTGGAACGCGATCTGCAACGAACTGCGCATCCCGCAGCCGCCGGGCGGCACCGCGGTCGACCTCGAGCAGGCGCTGGCGATCACCGACGACATCGGCTTCCCGGTGCTCGTCAGGCCGAGCTACGTGCTCGGGGGACGGGCCATGCAGATCGTCCACGACCGCAACCACCTCGCGAACGCCATGGCGGAGCTGGCCGGCTTCGGCAGCCTCGGCAAGGAGGGCGGGCTGTCGGCCGAACGGCCGGTCCTGATCGACCGGTTCCTCGCCGACGCGACCGAGGTCGACGTCGACGCGATCCGTGATCACACCGGCGACGTGCTGATCGGCGGCGTGATGGAACACGTCGAGGAGGCCGGCGTGCACAGCGGCGACTCCGCCTGCGCGATCCCACCGCCGACCCTTCCGTCCTGGGTGGTCGAGGTCATCGAGTCGTACACCGCCGCGATCGCCAAGCGCCTCGACGTCCGCGGGCTGATCAACGTGCAGTACGCCGTGATCGGCACCACCGTGTACGTGATCGAGGCCAACCCGCGGGCCAGCCGCACGGTGCCGTTCGTCGCGAAGGCGACCGGTGTGCCGCTGGCCAAGGTGGCGACGCGGGTGATGCTCGGTGCCACGCTCGCCGAACTGCGCGACGAGGGGCTCCTGCGTCCGCCCGTCGGTGGGCACGTTGCGGTCAAGGAGGCCGTCCTCCCGTTCAGCCGGTTCCCCGAGGTCGATCCCGCCCTCGGACCCGAGATGCGCTCGACCGGCGAGGTGATGGGCATCGCCGACACGTTCGGCAAGGCGTTCTACAAGGCCGAGCTCGCCGCCGGGACGTTCCTGCCGACCGAGGGAACGGTCTTCCTCTCGCTCGCCGATCCGGACAAACCGGCCGGGCTGGTGGTGGCACAGCGCTTCCGGGCCCTCGGGCTCGGCATCGTGGCGACCGAGGGCACCGCGGCCTACCTGGCGGCGTTCGACGCCCCGGTCGACCAGGTGGTCGCCAAGGTGCAGGAGCGTTCGGGCGGGCAGGACGCGGCGTCGACCGCTGACGACCGCCGCGTGACCGCAGTCGATCTGATCGCGGCGGGCAAGATCAGCTTCGTCGTCAACACGCCCCGTGGTCGGCTGGGCCGCAGCGACGGCGAGGCGATCCGCAAGGCCGCCAGTCTCCACCGCGTGAGCTGCGTCACCACGGTCGATGCCGCCCTCGCAGCGGTGCAGGGTCTCGCGGAGCGCGACGGCGGCCGCCTCACGGTCAAGACACTGCAGGAGTACCACGGCGCCGGCGGCGGGTCCGGGGCCTCGTGATCGACACTGCTGTGCAGGTCGGATCGGTGCGGCTGGGCGCACCGGTGATGACGGCGTCGGGAACCGTGGGCTACGGCACCGAGTTCGCGGAGTATCTCGACTTCGGCGCCCTCGGCGCAGTGGTCACGAAGTCACTCGCTCCGTACGAGTGGCCGGGCAATCCGGCGCCGCGCCTGCACCCCACCGCGGCCGGGATGATGAACGCCGTCGGCCTCCAGGGCCCAGGCGTGCGGTACTGGCTCGACCACGTGGTCGACGACCTGGCGGCGACCGGCGCCACGATCGTCGCCAGCATCTGGGGCCGCTCGGTCGACGACTATGCCGCAGCCGCCGCGCTCCTCGCCGACGCGCCCGCGTCCGTGGTGGCGGTGGAGGTCAACCTCTCGTGTCCGAACCTCGAGGGTCGGGGTTCGATCTTCGCGCACGACGTGGCGCTGTCGGCCGAGGTGGTTGCCGCGACAGCGGCATGCGGCCGCCCTCGCTGGGCGAAGCTGAGCGCGAACACCGATCGCATCGTGGAGGTCGCCGATGCGGTCGTCGATGCGGGCGCCGAGGCGGTGACGTGCATCAACACGTTGCTCGGTCTGGCGTACGACCCCGACACGCTCGCACCGGCGCTCGGCGCCGGCGGTGGGGGACTGTCCGGCCGGGCGATCCATCCGGTGGCCGTGCGCGCCGTTCACGACGTCCACCAGGCGCTCCCGGACGTGCCGATCGTCGGCGTCGGCGGGGTGGCGTCCGGTTGGGATGCGATCGAGTTCCTCCTCGCCGGTGCGTGCGCGGTGCAGGTCGGCACCGCATCGTTCGCCGATCCGTCCGCCGCGCAGCGCGTGCAGGCCGAGATGATCGCCTGGGCCGAACGGCGTGGAGTGTCCCGACTCCGGGACATCGCCGCGCTAGCTTGACGACATGGCTACACCCCCACAGCTGACCCCCGAGCAGCGCACGGCGGCACTGGCGAAGGCGGCCGAAGCACGAGCCGCACGCGCCGAGATCAAGGCCCGCCTGAAGATGGGCTCGATGTCCCTCGCCGACGCGCTGTCGTCCGACGACGTCAACGTCGGCAAACTGAAGGTCGTGTCACTCCTCGAGTCCCTGCCCGGCGTGGGCAAGGTGAAGGCCCGCAAGATCATGGACGACATCGAGATCGCCGACAACCGTCGTGTGCAGGGCCTCGGCGCCCAGCAGAAGGCGAAGCTGCTCGAACTGCTCGGTGGCTGACCGGGCACCCGGTGATCATCGTCGTCTCCGGCCCCGGTGGGGTCGGCAAGGGCACCATCGTCGACGCCTTGGTACGTCGCGACCCGCGACTCTGGCTCAGCCGGTCGTGGACGACACGCGAGCGGCGCCCGTCGGAATCCGACGACGCCTACGTGTTCACCGACACCGAAGCGTTCGAGCGGCGAATCGCCGAGGGTGGGTTCCTCGAGTGGACCGAGTTCCTCGGCAACTACTACGGCAGCCCGACCCCGTCGCCCGACAGCGATCAGGACGTCGTGCTCGAGATCGAGGTCGACGGAGCGCAGCAGGTCAAGCGGCTCTTCCCCGATGCGCTGCTGTTGTTCGTGGTGCCACCGTCGCGCGAGGAGCAGGAGCGGCGCCTGCGCGGGCGCGGTGATCCGGGCGACAAGGTGCTCGCCCGACTGAAGAAGGCCGAGGTCGAGGAGCCGATCGGCCGCGAGTTGGCCGACCACATCGTGGTCAACGACGACCTCGACGAGACGATCGCCGAGATGCTCCAGATCATCGACGGCGCACGTCGCCGCTGAGGTGGCGGTAGGCTCGACCCACTATGGCGCTCGACCACGACACGATGATCAACCCGCCCATCGAGAGTCTTCTCGGGACGGTCGATTCCAAGTTCACGCTGGTCACGCTGGCCGCACGTCGGGCTCGCAACATCAACTCGTACTTCAACCAGCTCGGTGACGGCCTCGGCCACATGATCCCGCCCCAGGTGTCGTCGGTGGCCCGCAAGCCGCTGTCGATCGCCTTCGAAGAGATCTCCCAGCACAAGATCGTGTGGACCGAAGCTCCCGAAGAGGTCGTCGTCGAGGAGTTCGACGCCGAGGCCGAGGCACAGGCGATCGCCGATGCCGCGGCTGCTGGTGAAACCGCAGCCGCCGAAACCGGCGACTGAGCGCCGCCACCCAGCGCGGAGCCGTACGGGAGGGGAGACCGGTGGTCGCAGGCAAGCGGATCGTGCTCGGGGTCACCGGGGGCATCGCCGCCTACAAGGCGGTCGAGGTCTGCCGTCGACTCGTCGACGCCGGCGCCCACGTCGTGCCGATCATGACCGAGGGTGCAGAGCACTTCATCGGTCGCACCACGCTCAGCGCCCTGGCATCCGAACCGGTGCAGACCGAGCTGTGGGACAACGCGACGACGCCGATTCCCCACACGAAGATCGGTCAGGGTGCCGACCTGATCCTGGTGGCGCCCGCGACCGCACGCCTGCTGGCTGCCTACCGCATCGGCCTGTCGACCGATCTGCTCACCAACACGCTGATCGCCACCCGGGCGCCGGTCATGGTCTGCCCGGCGATGCACACCGAGATGTGGGAGCACCCGAGCGTGGTCGACAACGTCGCCGTGCTGCGATCGCGTGGTGTGCACATCGTCGAACCCGAATCAGGGCGGCTCGCGGGCGGCGACATCGGTGCCGGCCGCCTCGCCGATCCCGAAGCGATCGTCGCTGCGGTCGAGCGTGTGCTCGGGCCGCGCGATCTCGACGGCGTCTCGGTGGTCGTGTCGGCGGGAGGCACCCGCGAACCGATCGATGCGGTCCGTGTGATCGCCAACCGGAGCTCCGGCAAACAGGGGTATGCGGTGGCCGCTGAAGCGGCCGCCCGCGGCGCACGCGTCACGCTGGTGTCGACGGTGTCGCTGCCGACACCCCGAGGCGTCAGCGTCGTCGGGGTCGAGACCGCCGAGCAGATGCAGCAGGCGATGACTGCGGCGGCCGCCGATCACGACGTGATCGTGATGAGCGCCGCCGTTGCCGACTTCCGCCCCAAGGTCGCCGCCGACGGCAAGCTCAAGAAGCGTGACGGCACGCCCGAGATCGTGCTGGAGCCGACGCCCGACATCCTGGCGGGGCTCGGCGCTGCCAAGCGTGCCGGCCAGGTGTTGGTGGGGTTCGCCGCCGAGACCGACGATCTGATCGCCAACGCCGCCGAGAAGCTCCGGTCGAAACGCCTCGACCTGATCGTGGCCAACGACGTGGGTGCGCCCGAGGTCGGCTTCGCACACGACACAAACGCGGTTACGCTGTTGCGGCCCGACGCGGAGCCTGTCGAGATCGACCTCGCATCGAAGCGAGATGTCGCTCGGGCCATCATCGACATACTCGTCTCCATCCGCTCTACACATCGACAGGACTTTGCATGAGCACGTACACGTTCACCTCCGAAAGCGTCACCGAAGGCCACCCCGACAAGATGGCCGATCAGGTCTCCGATGCCGTTCTCGACGCGATCCTCACCGAGGACCCCGACGGCCGTGTGGCCTGTGAGACGCTGTTGACCACGGGGCTGTGCGTCATCGCCGGTGAGATCACCACGTCGGCGTACGTCGACATCCCGAAGATCGCCCGCGAGACGATCAACGGCATCGGCTACGACAACGCGATCTACGGTTTCGACGGCAACACCTGCGGCGTGATCGTGTCGATCGACGAGCAGAGCCCCGACATCGCCCAGGGCGTCGACACGAGTGAGGAGGTCCGCGGCGGCAAGTCCGGCGAGGACGTCCTCAACCTCCAGGGCGCCGGCGACCAGGGCATGATGTTCGGCTACGCCTGCAACGAGACCGACGATCTGATGCCGTTGCCGATCTGGACCGCACATCGGCTGTCCGAGCGCCTCGCCGAGGTCCGCAAGTCCGGGCAGGTGCCGTACCTGCGCCCAGACGGCAAGACCCAGGTCACCTACGAGTACCACAACGGCTGGCCGGTGGCGCTGAAGGCCGTGCTGATCAGCACCCAGCACCAGGACGGTGTCGATCGCGACACCGTCATCCGCCCCGATCTGATCGACCAGGTGATCCGCCCGATCATCCCCGAGCGCTTCGCCGACGACGACTTCGAGATCTACGTCAACCCCACCGGGCAGTTCGTGCGCGGCGGTCCCTTCGCCGACGCCGGCCTCACCGGCCGCAAGATCATCGTCGACACGTACGGCGGCATGGGCCGCCACGGCGGCGGCGCCTTCTCCGGCAAGGACCCGAGCAAGGTCGACCGCTCGGCCGCCTACGCCGGCCGCTGGGTCGCCAAGCACGTGGTCGCCTCCGGCGCCGCCGATCGCTGCGAGGTGCAGTTGGCCTACGCCATCGGCATGGCGCAGCCGATGAGCATCCTGGTCGAGACCTTCGGGACGTCGCACGTCGACCCCGCCGTCATCGAGGCGGCCGTCCGGTCGGTGTTCGACCTGCGTCCTGGCGCGATCGTCCGCGATCTCGACCTGAAGCGCCCGATCTACAAGCGCTCGGCCGCCTACGGCCACTTCGGTCGCGCCGGCTTCCCGTGGGAGGAACTCAACCGTCTCGACGAGTTCAAGTCGGCCGTCGGCGTCTGAGCCGTTCGCGGTGGCGAGCGTTGCCACCGTCGTACCCGACGTCACCGGGCTCGACAAACAGTTCGACTACCTGATCCCGGACGATCTGTCGATGCGCGTGCGCGTCGGAACGATCGTGCGGGTCGAACTCCACGGCCGCCGGATCGGTGGCTGGGTCGCGGCGATCTCCGATTCGTCGTCGGACGGTCGTCCTGTCGAGTCGCTGAAACCGATCGCGAAGGTGACGGGTCACGGCCCGGGACCCGAGCTCTTCGCACTCGCCGAGTGGTCATCGGTCCGATGGGCGGCCCGGCGAATCCGGCCGTTCCTGGTCACGGCATCGCCGGGCCGGGCGGTGGTGGACCTGCCGACGGACCGACGGACCGGCATGGCGCCTGCACCCGCCTCTCCTGCGACGCGGGAGCTGCTGGAGGCCGGCGGAGGAGTGCTCCGCCTCCCGCCGCGTGTCGACGTGATGCCGGCGGTGCTCGCTGCCGTCGCGTTCGGACCGACGTTGGTGGTGGCACCCGAGCACGACGCCGTGGCGCTCCTCGCAACCAGGCTGCGACGAGCCGGGCTGTCGGTGGCGGTCGCACCCGACGACTGGGCGGCGGCGGCGGGCGGTGTCGACGTCGTGATCGGCACGAGGTCCGCGGCCTGGGCCCCGTGTCCAGGGCTGGCGTCGGCCGTGGTGCTCGACGAACACGACGAGGCACTGCAGAACGAACGGACACCGACCTGGCATGCGCGCGACGTGGTCGTCGAGCGTTGTCGTCGAGCGGGTGTGCCGTTCGTGCTCGTGTCGCCCGCGCCCACGCTGACCTCCGTGGTCGAGTACGCAGGTGGGCGAGGCGTGGTGCACCCTCCGGCGGTTCGCGAGCGAACAGGTTGGCCGAAGGTGACGGTGGTCGGTCGCACCGACGAGGACCCCTGGAAGCGTTCGCTCGTCACCTCCGCGCTGATCGAGCGGTTGCGCGACCCATCACTGACGGTGGTGTGTGTCAGCAACATCACCGGCCGGGCACGGGTGCTCGCGTGTCGACAGTGTCGCTCGCTGATCCGGTGCGAGCAGTGCGATGCTGCCGTCGGCCTCGACGACGACGGTCGCCTGTCGTGCCGACGGTGCGGGACGGCACGGCCGCCGGTGTGTCAGGCGTGCGGAGCGAGCCGGTTCGCCAACCTGCGCCCGGGTGTCACCCGCCTGCGCGAGGAGTTGGAGGCTGCGGCAGCACGCCCCGTCGTGTCGGTCACGGGCTCCGACACCGATCCGCCCGCCAGGGCCGGTGTCTACGTCGGTACCGAAGCGGTGCTGCACCGGGTCGGGTCCGCCGACGTGGTGTCGTTCCTCGAGTTCGACTCCGAGATGCTGGCGCCCCGGTTCCGTGCGAGCGAACAGGCACTGGCGTTGATCGTGCGGGCGGGCCGCATCGCACCGGAGGTGATGATCCAGACCTTCTCGCCGACGCACGAGGTGATCATCGCGGCCTCCGCCGGCGATCCGTCGAGGGTCCTCGACGCCGAACGCGTTCGCCGTGAGTCGCTCGGCCTTCCGCCGTTCGGGGCGCTGGCGGTGGTGTCCGGCGCCGGCGCCGGCGAGGTGGTCGAGCAGCTCCCCGCCGACATCCAGGTCGGTGGCGACGGCGCCGACCGCTTCCTCGTGAGGGCGCCCGACTGGGAAACGCTCGGGCTCGCCCTCAACGCTGCGGAACGCCCGAGCGGCTCACGCATCCGGGTCGAGGTCGACCCTCCCCGGATCTGATCGTCGCCCGATCCTCAGACGCCCATCTTGCTCTTGAGATGGTCGAGCACCGGAGTGTGCTCGGACTGTGGGCTGAACAGGATCAGGTTCGCGTCCTCCTCGACGCGCACGCTGTGCCCGGCGGGCCAGTGGAAGAGATCGCCCTCGGCGCAGGTCTCGGTGGTGTCGTCGCCGTAGGTGACCGTGACGTTCCCGTCGATCACGTATCCCCAGTGCGCCGACTGGCACATGTCGCCGTGCAGGCCCTCCAGCAGCGGAGCGAGGTCGGCACCCTTGGCCATCGTGAAGAACTCGGCGCCCATCACGCCGAATGCGGCGCCGAAGTCGGTCTGCTGTCTGGCGATCGCCCCCGGCGCGTCGATCTTCACGGGGATGTCGTTCTTGGTGATGTGCATGGTGGGTCTCCTCCAGGTTGTCGACCCGGCCCCCACTGGGCCGGATACCAACCAGGCGTGACAGTCGGTGTCACAATGCGACATGGCAACCGACGCACTCGCGGAGCGCGTGCGAGCCGCGCGGCGAGCGATGGAACTGGGGGAGTGGACGCAGGCGCTGGACCTGCTCGACATCGACGGTGCGTCCGACTCGGCCGACTGCCTCGAGGCCCGCGCCGAAGCCGCATACGGCGCCGGCGACTTCGAAGCGTGCGTCGGGTCGTGGGAGGACCTGCACTCGCTCCTGGTTCAGCGGGGAGAGCAGATCGAGGCCGGCCGCGTCGCTGCGATGGTTGCGATGTACCTGATGATGGACACCGGGCTCATGGCACCGGTGCGGGGCTGGTTGCGCTGCGCGGAGCGTCATCTCGATGGGATCGGCGACCACCCGGTGCGGGCGATCATCGCGATGGTCAAGGCGTACGAACGATTCATGTGCGGATCGATGGAGGCGGCGCGTGTCCAGGCCGCTGCCGCGATCGAACTCGGCGAGCGCCATGGTGTCGTGCCGGCGGTCGTGATCGGGCGGACCTGCACGGCTCGTCTCACGATCTTCGACGGGGAGGTCGACGAGGGGCTCGACCTGCTCGACGAGGTCGGTGCGCTGTTGATGTCCGGGGCCGCCGATCCGCTGACGACCGGCATGATGTACTGCGAGATCATCTGTGCCGCACAGGGCCTGATGCGACCCGATCTCGCTGCGCAGTGGACCGACGTGATGGAGCACTGGCGTCACGGAGCTGCCTTCGGCGGGATCAACGGACGCTGCCGCGTCCACCGTGCCGAGGTGCTGAGGCTCAGCGGCACGTGCGAGCTCGCCGAGGCCGAGGCGCTCGCCGCATGCGCGGAGCTCCGCCCGTGGATGCGCCGCGAGTTCGGATGGCCACTCGTGGAGCTCGGCAACATCCGGCTCCGCGCCGGCGATCTCGACGGCGCAGAGGAGGCCTACACCGAGGCGAGCGCTCACGCCTGGTCGCCGCAGCCAGGTCTCGCGCTCGTCCATCTCGCCCGCGGTGACGCCGACGAGGCGGCGAGGATGATCGCCCACGCGATCGAGCATCCGATCGACGCCCCGTCCAAGGAGCGGCCGCCGTTCGGGCCGTTGCGCCTGTTGCCGCTCCACGACGCCCAGGCGGAGATCGCCTACGCCCGCCGCGACCGCGCCACGCTCGACCGAGCTGCCGCTGCGATCGACGAGACCGCCGCCTCGTACCCCTCCCCGATGCTGCGTGCACGAGCACTGCTCGCGCACGGTCGCGCATCGGTCCTCGACGGCGAGCCCGAACGCGCCATCGGCGAGGTGAGCCGCTCCATCGCCGAGCTGAACAGCATCGGCGCACCGTTCGAGGCTGCCCTCGCTCGCCTGGTCATGGCCGATGCCTACGAGCTGGCCGGGGGAGCGACCGAAGCGACGTTCGAGCGTCGGAGTGCACGGGACGCCCTCGCCTCCTTCGGTGCGGAGTGGTGGGCCGAACGGGTGGACGAACTCATCGCCGATGGATCTGCCGTTCCCGCCGTCGATGCCCCGTCGGTGACACCGCACGGGGTCTTCAGCGCCGACGGGGACATGCGCACGATCGGGTGGGGCGCCACGTCGGCGGTCGTCCGCGACCTCAAGGGATACCGCTACGTCGCTCGGCTGCTGGCCGAACCCGACCGGGAGTTCCACGCTGCCGACCTGGTCCGGATGGAGGCCGGATCGGATCGGCCCGTCCCGCTCGATCGAGGGATCCCGGTGCTCGACGAGCAGGCGAAGGCTGCGTACCGCCGGCGCCTGGACGACATCGACGAGGACATCGCCGACGCGCATGCCCACAACGACATCGCCCGGGCCGAGCTGGCCGAGTGTGACCGGGAGTACCTCATCGAGGAGTTGAAGCGGGCGACCGGGCTGGGCGGTCGCGACCGCGTGGCGCTCGACGACGCGGAACGAGCCCGGGTCAGCGTGACACGATCGATCCGCTACTCGCTGGCGCGGCTCGCCGAGTCGAGCCCGGCGGTGGCGGAGCACCTCCGACAGCATGTGCAGACCGGAACCTTCTGTCGCTACGAACGCGACTCCCTGCATCCGGTCGACTGGACCGTCTGAGCCGCGGCTCGGATCAGTCGGACGGAGCGGTGAGGGTGTCGAAGCGCCGCTGGTCGATGTTGCCGCCGGAGAGGATGATGCCGACGCGGCGGTCCGCGAAACGAGCAGGGTCGTCGAGCACGGCAGCGACGCCGGCGGCACCGCTGGGCTCGAGCCGTCGACCCAGGAACTCCAGCGAGAGACGCATCGCATCGACGAGTTGGGCGTCGGTCACGGTCACGACGTCACTGACCAGTTCGCGGTTGATGGCAAAGGTGTGGTCGCCCGGCGCCGTGACCGCCAGGCCGTCCGCGATCGTGTCGGGCTGGGCGATCCGCACCGGGTGCCCAGCGGCGAACGACTGCCTCGTGTCGTCGCCGGCCGACGGCTCCACCCCGATCAGTTCACAGGTCGGGTCGAGCTGGTGCATCGCCGACGCACATCCGGCCATCAGCCCGCCGCCCGACATCGGCACCAACAGCACGTCGAGGGCGCCGACCTGCTGGTTGAGTTCGAGCGCAGCCGTCCCCTGCCCCGCCATCACCATCGGATCCTCGAACGGGTGGACGAACGTGGCACCGGTTCGGGCGACCTGCGCGCGGGCTGCGGCTTCGCGGTCGACGACCGAACGTGGGAACGTGACGATGTCGGCGCCGAAGTGCTCGATCAGGGAGCGTTTCGCCGGCGCCACGTCCTCGGGGACGTGGATCGTGGCGTGCATCCCGAGCAGGTTCGCGGCGCAGGCGACCGCAGCGCCGTGGTTGCCCGACGAGACCGCAACGACGCCCCGTTCCCGGTCGTCGACCGGGATCCGAACGAGCCGATGGTAGGCGCCGCGGAACTTGAAGGCGCCGGCGCGCTGTTGCGACTCGTCCTTGGCGAACACCGACGCGCCCGCGAGGTCGTCGAGATCGTCGGATCGCAGCACCGGCGTGACGATCGCCGCGGGAGCGATCGCGAGCGCTGCCGCGCGGATGTCCGCGAGGCCGATCATGCCGACGACTCCTCGGCTCGCCGCACGGCGAACAGACGGAACCCAGCCTTCGACGTGAGGCGTTCGCAGGCGTAGCCCTGCCCGTCGAGCCACCGCTGCAGCGAGTCGGCGCCGAGGTGCTTCTGGACGACGAGCGCCGCGTCGCCGGCGGGGGTGAGTCGACCGAGCCAGGTGAGCAACAGGTCGTGGAGGGCGCTCTTCCCGATCCGGATCGGCGGATTCGACCAGATGGTCGAGAAGCGCACCTCGCCGGGCACCTCCTCGGGGTGGGCGACCACGATGTTGGGCAGCGCATTGCGTTCGGCATTGCGGCGACAGAGATCCCGGGCGCGAGCGTTCACATCGACGGCCCAGACGGTGGCGTCGGGCGATCGCCGAGCCATCGCCAATGCGATCGGCCCGGCGCCGCAGCCGAGGTCCAACACGTCGCCGGACGTCGCGAGGGGGAGGGGAGCGCGCAGCAGCATCGAGGTCGCCGTGTCGAGGTGGCCGTGGGAGAACACGCCGCGGTCGGTCTCCATCGTGAACGCCGTGTCGGGCAGGGTGACGTCGACGACGAGCGGCGACGAGGGCACAGTCGGGTCGTCGTCGAAGTACTGGTCGCTGGCCACTGCCTCTAGCCTGACATGGATGTCGTACACGATCCGCACCTACGGCGACCCCGTGCTGAAGACCGTTGCCTCTCAGGTCGACGACGTCGACGGCAAGATCATCCGCCTCGTCGACGACATGTTCGACACGCTGGTCGACTCCGGCAACGGCATCGCCCTGGCCGCACCGCAGATCGGCGTCCAGAAGCAGGTGGTCGTCTGGGACATCGAGGAGCAACCCCTTGCGATCGTCAACCCCGAGATCGTCGAATCCGATGGCGAGTGGGTGTACGACGAGGGTTGCCTGTCGATTCCCGGCCTCTACGTCGAGATGCTCCGCCCGAAGACCGTGCTCGTTCGCGGGGTCGACCTCAACGGCGAGATCATCGAGATCGAGGCCGATGAACTCGAAGCGCGGATGTTCCAGCACGAGATCGACCACCTCAACGGCGTCCTGATGTTCGACCGGCTCGAGGGCGACCAGCGCAAGGAAGCGATGAAGGAGTACCGCCGGATCGAAGAGGAGGCCGCTCGTCAGGCAGCGCGCCCACCGATCCGTCGTCGTCTCGGCCTGGGATGAGCGGCCCGGATGAGCGGGTCGTGGTGAGGAGCGGAGCGTGAAGCTCGTCTACCTCGGGACGCCCGAGATGGCGGTGCCCCCGTTGCGGGCGTTGGTCGCTGCGGGCCACGAGGTCGTTCTCGTGGTGACACGGGTCGACAAGCGCCGAGGTCGGGGGAGCGACGTCTCGCCGAGCCCGGTGAAGGCCGCCGCACTCGAACTCGGGCTGCCCGTGTCGCACCACGTCGACGACGCGCTCGTCGCCGTGAGCGAGCAGGGTGCCGAGCTGGGTGTGGTCGTCGCGTTCGGGCAGATCATCAAGCCGCACGTGCTCGACGTGCTGCCGATGGTCAACCTGCACTTCTCGTTGCTCCCTCGCTGGCGCGGCGCAGCTCCGGTCGAGCGGGCGCTGCTGGCAGGCGACGACGTGACGGGGGTGTGCGTGATGGCGCTGGAGGAGGGCCTCGACACCGGAGGTGTGTACGCCCGTCGGGAGGTGCCGATCGGACCGGAGACCACGGCCGCCGAACTGCGCACGGAGCTCGTCGCTGTCGGCACGCAACTCCTCGTCGACACCCTCGGTGCCCCGCTCGGCGAACCCCAACCGCAGGTCGGTGACGTCACCCACGCCGCGAAGTTCACCTCGGCCGACTTCGAGATCGACTGGAGTCGACCGGCACAGGACGTTCATCGGCTGATCCGCGTCGGTGGTGCCTGGACCACGTTTCGCGGCAAGCGCCTCAAGATCAACGCCGCCCGGCTCGTCGACGGCGTGGTCCGTCCCGAGATCGTGCAACCCGAAGGAAAGGCTCCGATGAGCTTCGATGCCTGGCGCAACGGCGCCCGCCCGTCTGCCGACGAACTGTTCGGCACCCTGTGACGCAACGCTCCCGAACCGGCGGTGACCTGCACACCGATCTGCACACCGATCGCTCCGGCCCGGGCGGCAACCGCTCAGCGCGCCGGGTGGCGCTCGACGCGCTGCGGCGGATCGAGGCCGATGGCGCCTACGCCAACCTCGTGCTCGGGCCGATGCTCACCACCTCGGGCCTCTCCGACATGGATCGCCGATTCGTCACCGAACTCGTCTACGGGACGACCCGGATGCGCCGGGCATGCGACTCGATCGTCGACCGGTTCGTGACCTCACCGCCCGACGACGCGACCCGTTCGGTGCTGCGCCTCGGCGCGTACCAGCTGGTGTTCGCCGGCGTACCGCCGCACGCTGCGGTCGGTGAGACCGTGGGATTGGCGCCGAAGCGCACGCGGGGCTTCGTCAACGCAGTGCTCCGCAAGGTGTCGCGGCTGTCGATCGCCGAGATGGCCTGGCCATCCGAGGGGGCGCGGCTCAGCTACCCGGACTGGATGGTCGACCGGTTCCGACGTGAACTCGGCGACGATGCGACCGCCGCGCTCGAACGGATGAACGTGGCCCCGTCGGTGACGACGCGCGCCGACGGTTACGTCCAGGACGAGTCGTCGCAGTGGGTGGCCGCCGCCGTCGCCGCCGGCGCAGGTGAGCGCGTGCTCGATGTGTGTGCAGCGCCGGGCGGCAAGGCGACGGCGATGGCGGGCGCTGGGGCCCGCGTGGTGGCCGCCGACCAGCGGGTCGGCCGCGCCCGGCTCGTGCAGGAGAACGCAGCGACCCTCCATCTCGATCTGCCGGTGGTCGCCGCCGACGGCCTCGCAGCGCCGTTCCGCCCGGGGTCGTTCGACGCCGTGTTGCTCGATGCGCCGTGTTCCGGGCTCGGGGCGCTGCGCCGCCGGGCCGATGCCCGCTGGCGGATCGAATCGAACGACATCATCGAGCTGGCCGGTCTGCAGGCCCAGCTGCTGGCATCGGCTGCCGACTTGGTCGCTCCCGGCGGTCGGCTCGTGTACAGCGTGTGCACCATCACGGCGGCGGAGTCGGTGGATCACCCGACGCCGGAGGGCTTCGAGGTCGACCCGGCGGCCCCACCGGCCGGAACGTGGCGTTCGTTCGAGCAGGGGTGGCGCGTGCTTCCCCAGGATGCCGACACCGATGGCATGGTGTTGATTCGGTACCGTCGGGTGCCGTGACCGAAGCTGTCCGACCACTCGCCAAGGTGCTGACCGTCAGCGACGGGGTCGTCCACGGAGCCCGCGACGATCTGAGCGGGCGAGCCCTCGTCGACCACCTGACGGCCAACGGCTTCGACGTCGTCGACCATCGGGTCACCGCCGACGGCGCCGACCTGGTCGCCGAGGCGCTGATGTCGTTGTGCGACGGGTTCTCCGGTCTGGTCGTGTCGACGGGCGGCACGGGGTTCGCCCCCCGTGACCAGACGCCGGAGGGAACACGGGCGGTGATCGAGCGCGAGGCGCCCGGCCTCGCCGAGGCGATGCGGCTGTGCAATCCGCTCGGTCGGCTCTCCCGTGGAATCGCCGGCATCCGCGGCGAGGCGATCATCGTCAACACGCCCGGGAGCACCAAGGGATGCGTCGAGCAGCTCGACGCGGTGATCGACGTGCTCCCGCACGCCCTCCGCCTCCTCCACGACACCGAAACCGGCCACTGACCCGCACGCCACCATCCCGTTTGCGTGAGATTCTGGGTGGGGCGGGTCACCCAAATCTCGCCGCAAACAGGAAGTGGGCGCTCCTGTCCCGTTTGTGTGAGGTTCTGGGTGGGGTGGGTCACCCAAATCTCGCCGCAAACGGGAAGGTGGGTGGTTAGCCTCGGCGGGCATGCTGCGACTGGTCCTTCCGAAAGGTTCCCTGGAGAAGGCGACGCTCGAACTCTTCGCCGCTGCTGACCTGCCGGTGAGCCGTTCCTCGACCGTCGACTACCAGGCGACGATCGACGACCCCCGGATCGACTCGGTGCGCATCCTGCGCCCGCAGGAGATCCCGATGTACGTCGCCGAAGGGCTCTTCGACATCGGGATCACCGGTCGCGACTGGGTGGAGGAGACCGGCAGCGTCGTCGAGAGCCTCGGCGAACTCAAGTACTCCAAGGCCACCAGCAACCCGATCAAGCTGGTGGTCGCCGTCGCCGGTGACAACCCGGCGACGTCGGCGGCCGATCTCCCGAGCGGCGTCCGGGTGCAGTCGGAGTACCCGGAGCTCACCAAGCGGTTCTTCGCCGACCGTGGCGTCGATGCCGAGGTCAGGCTGTCGTACGGCGCCACCGAGGCCAAGATCCCCGACATCGCCGACTGCGTCGTCGAGATCACCGAGACCGGCCGGGCGCTCCGCGCCGCAGGCCTCAAGGTGATCGACACGATCCTGCTCAGCTACACCGAGGTGGTGGCCAACCCGGCGGCGGCGAAGGATCCCGAGAAGCGGCGGGCGATGGAACAGATCATGACGCTGCTGAACGGCGTGCTCGACGCCCGTGGCAAGGTGCTGCTGAAGCTCAACGTCACCGAGGAGCGCAAGGATGCCGTCCTCTCCGTGCTGCCGTCGATGAAGTCCCCGACGATGTCCCCGCTCGCCGGGGGCGGGTACGCCGTCGAATCGGTCGTCGAGAAGCAGAAGATCAACCTGGTGATCCCGGCGCTGATCGACGCCGGCGCCACCGATCTCGTCGAGATGGCGATCGCCAAGATCGTGCCGTGACGGAACTCGATCGGGGAACCGGCCGACGCGGCGTCGTGACGGCGTTCGACGAGCAGTCCGGACTGGGGGTCGTCACGGCCGAGAACGGCACCGACCACCCGTTCCACTGCATCGAGATCGCCGACGGCACCCGCACGATCGAGGTCGGCGCCGAGGTCAGCTTCGACCTGCTCGCGAAGTTCGGTCGATGGGAAGCGGCCAACGTCGGTCGATGACCGATCCCTCGGCGGAGCGGGAGCGTCGGATCATCGACGTGCTCATGGCGTTGCGCGAGGGCGAGGTGACCACCTACGGCGACGTCGCAGAGGTCGCGGGGCACCCGAGGCAGGCGCGCCTGGTCGGCAGGATCCTGGCGACCACCGAGGTGGACGTGCCCTGGTGGCGGGTGGTCAACGCGTCAGGGCAGCTGGTCGCGGGCAATCCGTTGCTGCAGGCGCAACTCCTGCGGGAGGAAGGTGTGGCGGTCCGCGACGGGCGGGTCAGGGACGCGCCGTCGGGGCGATTCAGTCGGACGTTGCGTCGGCCTGGCCCTTGATCTGGACGAATGCCAGCCGGATGTTCGCCAGCGCATCCTGCATCGTGGCGGCGTCCTCGCCGAGCCGGTCACCGAGACCGTCGACCAGACACGCGACCGCATCGATCGCCAGCACGGCCTGATGCAGGTCGGGCGGCGACGCCGACAGATGGATCGCGGCGAGCTCGTAGAGTCCCATCACGTGGTTGGTGACCACGACCTCGGCGGGGATCTCCGCCAGCCGGGATCGGGCCTCGCTCATCTCGCGTTCGGCTTGGGCGATCATGTCGAGCTGCTCGTCGTCGAGCTCGAGCTCGGTGTCGTCGACGTCGGTGGCGTGGTCGCCGACCGCCGAGTCAGAGGTTTCGTCAGAGGTTTCGTCACTCACGTGCGCTACCCTACCGACCACAATTGAGGCGAAGTGGGGGAGACCCCCACCTGGCCACCATCTGCAGTGATGCAACCGGTGCGTCCAGGTCACAAGGCTGAGACCAGCCCCAGGCCGCGTCGCTCCCATTCGGGAGTGACCAACGTGGTCAGTGTCGGGTCGCTCCGCGTGCGGTTCGCGTCGAGCACCGACAATTCAGACACTGGGGAGGCCCATTGCACAGGAGTGATCAGCCATAGCACCGCGACCAGAACAACGTGGCGACCAGCACCGCGTGAACGACCGCATCCGATCTCGTGAAGTCCGACTCATCGGACCGACCGGGGACCAACTCGGAATCAAGCCCGTTCCCGAAGCGCTGAGAATGGCCCGAGGTCTCGAACTCGACTTGGTCGAAGTGGCCCCGAACGCCAATCCTCCCGTCTGCCGGATCATGGATTACGGCAAGTTCAAGTACGAGGAGGGCCAGAAGGCCAAGGAAGCCCGCAAGAAGTCGACCAACGTGTCGGTGAAGGAAGTCAAGTACCGGCCGAAGATCGGCAAGGGTGACTTCGACACCAAGACACGCAACGTGATCCGCTTCATCGACGAGGGTCACAAGGTCAAGATCACCTTGCAGTTCCGCGGACGCGAGATGGCACACCCAGAGCTCGGGTCGAAGATCCTCGACGACGTGCTCGAAGCGGTGGGTCCGGCAGCAAAGGTCGACACGCAGGCGCGGCTCGAGGGCCGCAGCATGTCGATGACGTTGTCGCCGGACAAGCAGGCCCAAGAAGCGATGAAGAAGGCGGCGGTCGAAGCCGAGCGCAAGGCCCAGGCCGAACAGGCCGAAGCCGACCAGGCGCGGGAAGCGATCGTCGCCAGCGAACCAGGAGAAGGAGCATCCGATGCCGAAGATGAAAACGTCGAAGACGGCAGCTAAGCGATTCAAGAAGACCGGTACCGGTCGTCTGCGTCACGAGCAGCAGAACAATCAGCACAAGTTCGAGTACAAGACGTCGTCGCGCAAGCACCGCCTCGACCGTGATGCCGACGTGCATTCGAGCGACGAGAAGAAGATCAAGCGCCTCCTCGCCGAGCGCTGAGACAACCGAGAGATTCATGACGGGGTTTCGCCCCGCCTGAACGTTCCGAGGAGGAAACGAAATGGCACGTGTGAAGCGTGGTGTGGCGTCGAAGAAGCGCCACAAGAAGGTACTGAAGCAGGCCAAGGGCTACTACGGCAACAAGAGCCGTTCGTTCCGGGCCGCCAACGAGCAGGTCATGCGGTCGGGCAACTATGCCTTCCGTGATCGTCGCGCCCGCAAGGGCGAGATGCGTCGTCTGTGGATCCAGCGCATCAACGCCGGTACCCGTCAGCACGACATGAGCTACAGCCGGTTCATCGCCGGGCTGAACGCCGCCGGCATCGAGGTCGACCGCAAGATCCTCTCGGATCTGGCGATCACCGACCCGGCCGCCTTCGGCAAGCTCGTCGAGACCGCCAAGGGCGCGCTGGCCTGAACGGCCACGCACGTGCACGATGAGTGCGCTGGCGTTCAACAACAGCAAGGTTCAAGAACTGCGGCGCCTCCTGGGGCGCCGCAGTTCGCGTCACGACGCCGGTCGCTTCGTGGTGGAAGGCCCCGTGCTGGTCGCCGAGGCGGTCGCGGCGGGCTGGACGTGCGAGGCGCAGTTCGTGCCCGCCGGCTCGGATGCGGCGATCGATGGCGCCGGGCCCGTGTTCGAACTCGCCGACGGCGTGCTCGAACGAGTCGGCTCGACCGACACCCCGCAGGCACCGCTGGCCGTTGTTGCGATGCCCGACGCCGATCCGGGGCTCCTGGCCACGGCCCACTTCGTCGTCGTGCTCGACCGTGTGACCGATCCGGGCAACCTCGGGACCATCCTGCGGTCGGCTGAGGCCGCGGGCGCCGACCTGGTCGTGCTCACGTCCGGCAGCGTCGATCCCTACAACCCGAAGGTGGTGCGGTCGTCGGCCGGCGCCGTGTTCCACGTCCCGGTGGTGGCTGCCGAGATCGCCGAGGTGGCAGCAGCCGGCATCCGCCTGTTCGGCACGACGAGTCACCATCATCCGGGTCGAACCGTGACGTCACACACCGAGGCCGACTTCACGGGCCGGACAGCGCTCGTGATGGGCAACGAGGCGGCGGGCCTCCCGGACGCATGGAACGACGACGTCGGGCCGATCGGGTCGTGGGTGACGATCCCCCACCAGGGCCGCAGTGAGTCGCTCAACGTGGCAATGGCGACGACGGTGCTGGCGTTCGAGGCGGCGCGACAGCGCCGGGGTCAGTGATCGTCGAGCACGTCGAACGACGCCGGGTACAGCACGTGGCCCCGCAGTGACGGGTCGTCGTTCGTCAGTCGCAGTACTTGGGCCACCTCGGCCGGTGCCCAGTCGGGCAGCGGCATCGTGATCTCGTGCCCGGCTGCGGCCTCGAAGCCGAAGCGTGAGTAGTAGCCAGGGTCGCCCTCGAGGACGATCAGCCGCTCTCCACGCCGGTCGGCCAGGTCGGTGACCGACCGAACCAGTTCGCTCCCGACGCCACGACCGTGGAGATCCGGGTCGACGGCGAGCGGTGACAGCATCACGATGTCGTGCTCGGCGCCGGCGTCGGTGTCGACGTCCTCGTCGACCAGTCGGCAGCCGCTGACCATCACGTGACCCACGACGGTCTCGCCGTGATCGGCCGGTGCCTCGGGTCGGATCGTGATGTCGAGCGTCACGCGCTCAGAGTACGCCGAGCCCGATCATCGCCGCCGCGGCAATCGCGATGCCGATCCGGTACCAACCGAAGATCGACAGCGGTCTGGTTCTCAGGAACGCGACGAGCCACCGCACCGCGATCACTGCGGTGATGAACGCGACGATGCCGCCGAGGAGCGGCGTTCGCCACCCGTACTCGTCGAGAATGGTCTGGCCGTCCCGTGCAAGGTCGTAGAACGTCGCAGCGGAGAGCGTTGCGAGTCCGAGGAGGAAGCTGAACTCGACGGCGGCCGCCATGCTCGCCCCGATGGCCAGGGCCGCGGCGATCGTGACGAGACTGCGGCTCATCCCCGGCCACAGTGCCAGGATCTGCGCGAGACCGATGATCGCGGCGTTGCGGACGGTGAATGCCGTCAGCTCCGTGGTGCCGGGGCGGGGGTTCCACCAGACGAGGAACAGGCCCCCGACCATCCAGGCTGCGATCACCGGCCACGCCCCGAACAGCTGGTCCTTGATCGTGTCGCCGAGCAACAGCCCGACGAACGCCGCGGGCACGAACGCGATGACGAGGCGCCCCAGCAGGCGCCGACCATCGGTGTCGCGACCGATCATGCCGCTCGTGAGCTGGCCCAGACGCCGCCAGTAGAGCATCACCACGGCGAGGATCGCTCCGATCTGGATCGCGATCACATAGGTGTCTGCGGCCGCTTTCGCTTCGCCCTCGCCGAGGTCGAGCAGCCGCTGCGTGACCAGCAGGTGCCCGGTCGACGACACCGGCAGGTACTCGGTGAACCCTTCGACGGCACCGAGGATGATCGCCTTCAGCGGAGTGAGCGGTCCCTCGGTGTTCAGCGACAACAGGATCATCGAGACGACCGCGACGATCGCTCCAACGATCAGCGCGCCGACGCGCTGACGATCGGATGGCCTGCGGCCGACTCTGCGTTCGGTTGTGGACATTCCGATGGACGGTAGCGGTCGTACGTCGCCGACGGGCGACTACTCGAGCTCCGGCGTGTCGTGCCTCGTCGGTGCTCAGGTGATCTCGTTGCCGTGGGGGTCGGTGACGTGCCAGGTGCCGTGGTTGTCTCGGTGGACGTGGAATCCGTGTTCTTTGAGGTGGTGGTGGCGGTGGCAGAGGCCGCCGCCGTTTCGTGGCACGGTGGCGCCGTGGGCTTTCCAGCTGATGGAGTGGTCGGCGTCGCACCAGGCGATCGGTTGGTCGCAGCCGATCCAGATGCAGGTGGTCAGCAGCAGCATGACGGCGTCGCGTGATGAACCGCGGAAGAGGCGTTGTCGGCGGCCGAGGTCGATGACGGTGCTGGAGCCGTCGTAGACCACGCGGCGGATGTGGCCGATCAGGGCGGTGTTGATGGCGTCGTCGGGGTGGAGGCGGCGTCCGGTTTGGGTGCGTACGACGACGTCGCGGTAGCGGCGAGGGTCGGGGGTTTCACCGCGGAGGTGTGCTTCGAACGATTCGTGGTCGATGAGCACGTTGAGCGTCGGTCGTGGTGTTTGGGAACCGGGTGGGGTGGCAGCGGCGGCTCTGGCCATGGCGAGCAGGGCGTCGGCGGATCGTTGGGCTTGTGTGCGGGCGAGGTCGTTGGTGGTGGCGGTGTCGCCGAGGCGGTGGCGGGCTTCGGCCCAGTCGGTGTGCCATTCGGCTTCGAGGAACCAGGCGAAGATCTCGTTGAACTCGGCTCCGGCGAGTTCGGCGAGGTTGCCCGACAGGGTCCAGCCGCCGTCGGGGCGGGGTCGCATCGTGACGTTGCGGTTGGTGTGGAGGCGTTCGTGGCGGGCGAGGTCGCCGTCGGGATCGGCGAGGGCTTCCCACCTGCGTGCTCGGCGTTCGAACTCGTCGAACGGCTGGCTGATGGCGTCGTTCAACAGTGACGGAGCGTCACGTTCGAGGACTGCTGCGGGGATGCGTGGGTTGGCAGCGATGCGTGCCATCAACTCCGACTGGGCGACGCCGACACACCCGTCGGTTTCGGCGTCGGCCCACTCGGGCAGTGCATGGTGCAGGCGGGCGGTCTGGACCCGTCGGTGTGCTTCGGGGCCCGACAGGCGACACATGTGTTTGACGGCGGTCTTGGCCGAGAAGAACCCCTGCGGACGGAACGGGTTCGACCTGTCGATCACGCCAGTCGCGGTGATGGCTGCTGCTTCGACGATCCGGCGGAGTTCCTCCACCCGCTCCAACCACACCCGCAACTGGTCGGGGTCGAGCTGCGAGGGATCGACGTCCGACACGGCGGCCAGCGCCGTTGCTGCTCTCGATACGGCGTCGTGTGCCCGATCGGCAGGCGGTTCGGCCTCGATGTCGGCGACCAGACGCAACCGGATCGCCTCGAGACGACCGACACCCCCACGATCGCCACCGCCTCCAGCGATCTCGTCGATGCCAACCGAACTCATGCTCCCCATCATGACGAAGGGGTCTCACAGAGATGATGTGACTCGCAATCGTCCCGAGGCGTGGCCAACCGAACCAGCGGCCGGCAGGCTGTCAGAACCGGCCGCCGTCGACGAGGAACTGCTGAGCGGTGCACGCGGCCCCGTCGTCAGCAGCGAGGAAGAGCACCATCTGGGCGAACTCGGTCGGTGAGATGCGGTGCTTGAGTGCCTGATCGCGCAGGGTGCCCGCCTCGCCCTCGGGTGTCCACCACTTGGTCAGCTGCCGTTCGGTTGCGACCCACCCCGGCAGCACCGTGTTGACCCGGACGTTGTCGGGTCCGAACGTCCTGGCCATCGTTCGGGTGATGCCCTCGACGGCCGATTTGGCGATCGCGTAGCCCGGGAAGAAGTCCTCCTGCATCATGTAACTGCTCGATCCGATGTTGATGATCGAGCCGTTCCGGGCGGCGATCATGCCGGGTGCAACGGCCTGGATCGCGAAGAAGTAGTGCCGCAGATTCGTGTCGAGCCGGTTGTTCCAGTACTCGACGGTCATGTCCTGCCACGAATGGCGGTCGTCGCTCGCCGCATTGTTGACGAGCACGGTGATCCCGCCGAGGTCCGCCTGGATCCGTGTCACGGCCGCTCGCAGCGCCTCGATGTCCACCAGGTCGACCTCGTAGAACCGTGGGACGTGGCGGGGGTCGTCCTGGCGGCACCGCTCGATCGTCTCGGCCGCCTTCGTCGTGTTGACGTCGACGAAGGCCACCTCGGAGCCCTGCGCGCTGAACTGCTCCACGAGCGCCGCCCCGATGCCGTCGGCGCCGCCGGTGATCAGCACCGTCCGGTCGACCAGCGATGGATATGACGCGTAGGTGGTGGCTGGAGTTGCAGCTCGATCGGTCATTGAGTCCTCTTCACGGTTGAGTGTTCACGGTCGGGAGATCACGGTCAGAAGCCGTAGAGCGTGGCCGGGTTGTCCACCAGCACCTGGCGACGGAGACCATCGGTTGGCAACCAACGATCGCGCAGTGCGACCAGTTCGGCTGCAGTCGGTGGGGTGGTCTGTCCAGGATGGGGCCAGTTGCTCGCCCACACCAGGCGATCCGGCGCCCGGGCCACCAGCGCGTCGACGAGACGGGTGACGTCCTCGAAGGCCGGGGCGCCCGTCTCGGACGATTCGTAGGGAGCCGACAGCTTCACGCTCGTTCCGTGGTCCATCAGGGTCAGGAGCGCGGCGAACTCCGGAGCGTCGGGCTCGACCGGCGGCATGAATCGACCGATGTGGTCGATCACGAGGCCCACCGGAAGGCGAAGCAGGCGATCGAGGCGGTGCGGCAGCTCGCGGCCGTTCAACTGGAGTTGGATGTGCCACCCGAACGGCGCAATGTTGGCCGCGACCGCCTCGAGCGACTCCCACGGGACTGCCCCTCCAGGGAGCATGTGGAAGCGAGCTCCACGCACGCCGCGCGCCGTGAGACGTGCAAGATCCTCCGGCGGCACGTGCGGACCGACGACCATCACCCCGCGTGCCGCGTCGCCGAACGTCGCCATCGCATCGAGCTGGCAGCGGTTGTCGAGGCCGTACGTGGTCGGCTGGACGACGACGATGCGCTCGGTGTCCAGTGCCGTCTGTTCGCGGTGGTAGTCGTCGGGGGTCGCGTCCGGCGGGCGCAGCACGGACTCGGGGGCGACCGGATACCGGCGGTCATAGAAGTGGATGTGGGTGTCGCAGGCGAACCGCATCACCGGATGGTGCGGTCCCACAGGGCCTGCAGGCGTGTCGCATGTTCGGCGTTCAGCGATCGCGGTGGGATCTCACCCGCGACCATCGCCGCAACCTGTTCGACGCTGCTCGCAGCTTGAGCGTCGGCGTTCTCCGGGGTCAGACCCCCGAGGTGGGGTGTCGCGACGACGCCCGGGAGTGCGGCCAACTCGGGGGAGGGGCGTTGATCGGCGGCGCGACCGACGTCGAGCCCGAGTCCACCCAGGTGGCCCGAGCGGAGCGCTTCGGCGACGGCCACCTCGTCGAGCAGCTCGCCCCGACTCACGTTGATCAGCAGTGTTCCGCGTCGCATGTTCGCGAGCTCCGGCGCCCCGATCAGGTTCTCCGTCTCGGCGGATCCGGGTGCGAGGGGGAAGACGACGTCGGCGGCCTGCAGCAACCCGTCGAGTCCGACGAACCGTACGCCGTCGACCCGGGGGTCGGTGACGAACGGGTCGTGGACGAGCACCTCCATGCCGACGGCGGCCAGCAGTCCAGCGAGATGTGACCCGATCGAGCCGTAGCCGATGATTCCGGCCGTCCTGCCGTGCAGCTGTCGTCCGGGGCGCTGTGGCGGGGTGCGACCGTCGGCGTACTCCGCTGCGGAGACCGTGATGTTGCGCGCCACGTCGAGCAGCAGGCCCAACGCCAACTCTGCAGTCGAGGCCACGAACGTCTTGCCCGCTCGCGCGATCAGGACACCGTTCGTCGACGCCGCATCGACGTCGATCGTCGACGTGTCGACGGCACAGCGCAGGAACGCGACGAGGCTCGGGATCCCCTCGAAGACCGCCGGCTCTCCCGGCGTCGACCTGTGGGCGATGATGACGTCGCACCCCTGTGCGGCGTCGATCAGCTCCGCCGTCGACAGATCGCGGTCGAACGGGTTCTGGACGACGTCGGCGATCTGCGTGAGCTGGGGGAGCGCCCGCCCGTAGTACGCGTCACGATCCTCGGGGTTGTGGGTGAGGAACGCTCGCACGGCCATCGACGCTAGTGCCCGGCGCCGGATGGGCGACCGGTGAGCGACGTCGCTGGGCCGCCTCGACCGCCTCGGCCCGATCATCGTCGGCGCGAAGGATCGTAGGGTGCGCTGCATGACGACGGACGTGATCCCGATCCTGCACGTCGCGGATGCCGCTGTGGCTGCGACGTGGTATCGGCGGCTTGGCTTCGTGGTCGAGTTCGAGCACCGGTTCGGACCGGGCTTCCCGGCGTACGTCGGCATTCGTCGCGAGGGTGCGCAGATCCACCTGTCCGAACACGAGGGGGACGCGCGCCCGGACACGCTCGTGTACGTGTGGGTCGATGACGTGGCCGAGCTCGCCGCGCTTCTCGGTGTCACCGTCGAGGCTGCGCCGTGGGCGCGCGAGATCGACGTGGTCGACCCGGACGGCAACCGCCTCCGGATCGGCACCTCGACGACCGTGCGTGACACCGACGGCCAACTCGGCGCGGGAACCGTCGAGATGCTCGTCGCGGGCACTGGTGACCTATCGCTCGTCGCAGGCGCGCGGGGTGGCACACCGCTCGTCGGTGTGGCGACGCGAGAACGGGGCGTGGCGCCTGGCGTTCCACCAGGGGACGCCGACGGGGTGACCGTGTTCAGCTGAGCGAGAACGGCGGGTACCTGTCGGTCACCAAGAGGAATGCGTAGGCGTAGACCCGCAGGCTCCACCGACCCACGCCGACGACGAAGTCGAAGAGGCCCCTCGGATACCTCCCCGTGAAGAGGATGGCGAACCACGCGATGATCACCACGACGATCGCTGCGACCCAGAGGAACGCCAGCACGATGAAGTGCGGGATCGCCAGGAACCACTTCACGAGTGGCAGCCAACGGTTCAGGTCGTGCTCCACGTCGGGGTAGTCGATGTCGAGGTGCACGCTCTGCGCCTCGACCGTCGACGGGTAGCGATCGGTCACCAGCGCGAGGTACGCCGAGACGCGAGCGCCGAACCGGGCGAGTTCGAGGGCGAAGTCGAACCACCACCGGGGGTACCGCTGGCGGAAGAGGATCATCAGCAGCGTGACGGCGAACAGGGCGCCGGTGATGCTCGTCCCACCGGTCGTCACCCAGTCGCCGTCGTCGGTCTGCCAGGTGGTCGTGCCGCTGTCGGTGAGAATGCCGATCACGATCGCGATCGGAATGACCAGGATGATGCGGAAGGCAGTCGTCACACGGTTGAGCGAGTCGGGGTAGTCGACCTCGAGCCGTGCCGCATACGGCGCATCGGCGGGCGGCGGTCCGGACGGTGGCGTCCCGAGCGCGCCGGGCGGGGGTGGTGGTGGCGGCGCAGACGGTGGTTGCATGGACATGGCGAGACCTCCTCGTGGCGTACACGATGTGCCTGGAACATCGTGGACGCCGGACGAGTGCAAACGGTAGGGGCGTTGGGCCCGCCGAGCGGCTAGCCTCGGCGGCTGTGCAGCCGCAGTCGCAGCGATTTTCGTGCCCCGGGTGAACCCGGGGGATCGACCACACGACCACTCGCTCCTGTGCCGTCTCCTGAGTTCGTCCGGGGTCTGTCCCGCTCGACGCTCACGCTCCTGAAAGGTTCACGTGCTCACTGACATCACTGCCGCCCGCGATGCGGCGCTCGCCGAGATCGAGGCCGCCGGCACGCTCGACGAGGTCGCCGCGCTCACCGCCCGACTCCTCGGCAAGAAGGGCGACCTCGCGAAGCTGAAGACCCGTCTGGGCTCGCTCGACTCGATCGACGAGAAGAAGACCGCCGGCCAGGCGATCAACGAGGCGGTGTCGACCGTCTCCGATGCACTCGACGAACGGCGCACCGTCCTCGCTGCCGTCGCGCTCGCCGAGCGCGTGGAAGCGGAGCGGCTCGACCTCACCGAGTTCGTCGGCAAACCCACGCGCGGGCATGCGCACCTCGTCACCCAGGCGTGGGAACGGTTGGAGGACGTGTTCATCGGCCTCGGCTTCCAGGTTGCCGAAGGGCCCGAGGTCGAGACGGACTGGCACAACTTCGAGGCGCTGAACATGCCGATCGGACATCCTGCGCGAGGCGAATGGGACACGTTGTTCGTCGACCACGTGCCACCGGGTGGAGAACCGGGCACCACCGTGTTGCGTACCCACACCTCACCGGTCCAGATCCGCACGATGCTGGAGAGCGAGCCGCCGATCTACATCGTTGCTCCCGGCAGGGTCTTCCGGCGTGACACCCCTGACGCGACGCACATGCCGGTGTTCCACCAGATCGAGGGTCTGGTGATCGACCGCAACATCACGATGGCCGATCTCGCCGGCACGATCGAGGCGTTCACCAAAGCGTTCTTCGGGCCCCGCTTCACGTCGCGGCTGCGACCGAGCTACTTCCCGTTCACCGAGCCGTCGGCCGAGTTCGACATCCAACGACCCGACGGCAGCTGGATCGAGCTCGGCGGTTGCGGCATGGTGCATCCCAACGTCCTCCGCGCCGGCGGCCTCGACCCCGAGGAGTGGAGCGGGTTCGCCTTCGGGTTCGGCATCGACCGAATGGCGATCATGCGCCACGGCGTGGCCGACATCCGTGAGATGTTCTCCGACGACATCCGATTCCTGGAGCAGTTCTGATGAAGATCCTCCTGTCGTGGCTCAACGAGTACGGCGACTTCGGCGACCCGACGAACGCGGACGACGTCCAGCGCGTCGCGGATGCGCTCACGTCGCTCGGCCTCGAAGTCGACTCGGTCACCACCGTGGGCGAGACCGTTCCCGGCGTCGTGACCGCACGCGTCCTGCGCCTCGAACAGCATCCCGAAGCAGCCAAAGTGCAGCGCGTCCATGTGGACGCGGGCGATGGCCACGAGCGCCACGTGTGGTGTGGCGCGTTCAACATGGCCGAGGGCGACATCGTCCCGCTGGCCACGCTGGGCACCACGATGCCCAACGGGATGACGATCGAGCGCCGGGCGATCCTCGGCATCGACTCCGAGGGCATGCTGTGCTCGGCCAGCGAACTCGGTCTCGGCGACGACCATTCCGGCATCCGGGTCCTGCCGCCGGACGTGCCGCTCGGGCGCCCGTACGGCGAAGCACTCGGGCTCACGCTCGACGTGCTGATCGACGCCGACGTCACCCGCAACCGTCCCGACTGCTGGGGTTATGTCGGCATCGCGCGTGATCTCGCCGCGAAGATGGGTGTCGAGTTCCGTCCGCCGAGACCCGCTCTGGCGGTCACCGGTGCGGAGCGAATCGCGCCGGTCGAGATCATCGACGGGGAACGATGCGGACGGTTCACCTCGACGGTGATCTCGGGCATCGAGGTGAAGCCGTCGGCGGACTGGATGGCTCGCCGACTGACTGCAGCGGGTATGCGCCCGATCAGCAACGTCGTCGACGTCAGCAACTACGTGATGCTGGAACTCAACCAGCCCAACCACGCCTATGACCTCGACACGCTGGGCGGTGGCGGCTTCCGGATACGGCATGCGGCCGAGGGTGAGCAGCTGACCACGCTCGACGGAGAGGTTCGCACGTTCACATCGGACGACCTGTTCATCTGCGACGCCAACGACGTCCCGATCGGGCTCGGTGGGATCATGGGCGGCCTCGACACCGAGATCAGCGATGCCACCACGACCGTGGCGCTCGAGATGGCGTGGTTCTCGCTGGTGGGAATCGGCCAGACGGTCACCCGCACCAACCTCCGCTCGGAGGCCTCCGCTCGGTTCGAGCGCGGCGTCGACCCCTACGGGATGCCGACGGCGATCGCCCGCTTCGTCGAACTGCTGTCGGAGACGTGTCCCGACCTCACCGTGCACGCCGGTGCCGTCGACGCCCGATCGGAACACCTGCCCGCCGAGCACCGCTCGACCGACGTGCGCATCACCGCTGTCAATCGCACGCTCGGCACCGAACTCGTTGCCGACGATCTTCCGGCGTTGCTCGACCCGATCGGGTTCACGGTGTCCGGCTCCGGTGACACGAGAGGCGTGGTCCTGCCATCGTGGCGGCTCGACTCGACCGAGGAGGTCGACGTGATCGAGGAGGTCGCCCGCCACTACGGCTACGACCGTCTCGGCAAGACCGTCCCGAAGTCGGTGGTGCACGGCGAGCTCAGCGTCCGCCAGCGTCGGCGTCGCCTGGCCCGCGAGGTGCTGCTCGGCCTCGGCATCTCCGAAGCGATGCCGAACCCGTTCCTCGCACCGGACACCCTCGCCAAGGCCGGCCTCGCCGCCGACGCGCTGCGGATCACCAACCCGCTCGTCGCCGAGGAGAGCGTGCTGCGCACGTCGCTGCGGCCCGGCCTGCTCCGCGCCATCGCGTTCAACGAGTCGCACCGCCGCACCGGCGTGGCGTTGTTCGAGATCGGCCACGTCTACCCGCCTGCTGAAGGCGAGCTGCCGGGAGAGTACGAAGCACTCACGGTCGTGCTCGCAGGTCGTGAGGCGCCGGCGGCGATGGCGGTGTGGAGAGAACTTGCGGCTGCCCTCGGCGCCGGTGCTCGGATCGATCAGTCGAAGTTGCCCGCCGGGCTGCACGCCACGCGCTCCGCCACGCTGCAGGCCGGCAAGGAGCCGCTCGGTGCAGTCGGTGAAGTGGCGCCGGACGTGCTGGCCTCGTTCGAGGTGACCGAACGAGTGGCGATTCTCGAACTCGACCTCGATCAGATCCTCGACCGCGAGCCGAAGCCGACCCAGTGGAAGCCGACGAGTCGCTACCCGTCGAGCGACCTCGACCTGTCGTTCGTGGTGCCCGAGGACATCCCGGCCGAGAAGGTCGAGAAGGCGGTCCGCCAGGGAGCGGGCAACCTGCTCGTCGACATCGACCTGTTCGACGTCTATCGCGGCGAACGTGCCGAGCAGGGAACCCGTTCGTTGGCGTACCGCATCCGGCTACAAGCAGGCGACCGGAGCCTCACCGACGCCGACATCGCCGACGTCCGCCGTGGCGTCGAAACCGCGGCGACCAAACTGGGAGCACAACTCCGGAGTTGACGTCGGACCGTTCGCGGGTCAGAGCGAGTCGGCGAAGGTGTTGATGTCGCGAATCGTGGCGTGCCACACGTCGGGCATCGCGTCGAGGAAGAGGCAGTCTCCGGCGTGACAGGTGCCGTTCACCGTGCGACTCACGGCGCTCACGCCGGCATCGAGCAGCTTCCGGTAGTAGACGAGTCCCTCGTCGCGCAGCGGATCCAGTTGGTTCACCGAGATGGCGTGCGGCGGCAGTCCGACGAGGTCGTCGGTGGCGGCGTGCATCGGCCAGGCGAGGGGATTGGTCGCGTGTGCGCCCTCGGGGTCGTACGTCTTGGCCAGTGCGCCCATGTTCTCGACGTTCAGGAAGTAGTTGTCGTTCTCGAACAGCGAGGTGAGCTCGGCCGGCGGGTCGGCGTAGGCCCCGGAGATGTACGGACACTGCGCATAGACGCCGGCGATCTCATCGATCCAGCCGTCCTGCTTCGCCTTCAACGCGGTGGCGATCGACAGGTTGCCGCCTCCCGACTCACCCGAGATGACGATGTTCGACACCCCGAGCGCATCCCGGTTCGCGATCGCCCACTGCGCGGCGCTCGCGCAGTCGTTCAGACCGGCGGGGAACGGATGCGGGCCCAGCTTTCCGCCTGCATTGCGGAACTCGACGCCCACCACGACCATGCCGGTGGCGGCGAGGTCGTCACGCCATTTCACGTAGCTCTCGCCGGTGGCGCTCAGGATCGCCATTCCGCCGCCGTGTGTGTGGACCACGCACGGCATCGGCCCGTCCGTTCGGCTCGGGCGGTGGATGTAGAGCGTGATGTCGTTGCCGTCGACACCGGTGATCGTCTCCTCCGACCGTGTCACGCCGCTGGTCGGTGCAGTGTTGGCCGTCAGTGCAGCGCCGACGGCTTCGAAGCCCGCCTCTGCGAGCATCGTGTACTCGAGGAGTTCGGCGATCGGCGTCGCCGCGGTGACCGGCGACGGCGGCGGCGCGACGTCGAGCCCGATCGGACCCATGGCGGCGACCATGCGAGGATCCGCGCGAGGGTCGTCGCGGATGTCGAGGTTCGGGCTGCCGAGGCGGCCGGGCAGGAGAGGCGAAGTGGACATGTCGACGGGGCTCCTTCCGAGAGTCGGGGCGATCATCGCGCCGCCGGCCGGCGTGCGGCAACACGGGGCGCGCCACGCCCGTTTGACAGGGCTGGGACACTGGAGGCATGACAGCACCGGGCGAAACCGATCTCGATGCGATGCTCGCATCGCTCGCCGTCGCTCGTCGACCGGGTGTGTTCACCTACATCGCCGTCGAGGTCCCCACTCCGGGTCTCTTGGCGTCGGCCCACGCGATCGTCAAGGAGGGCCCGCTGACGACGATCGTGCTCCCGGTCGACGCCGCCGAACGCGCGGGCCAGCTGGTCACCGTCCGGTTCGCGTGGCTGAGCCTCACCGTCCAGTCGAGCCTCGAAGCGGTGGGCCTGACTGCAGCGATCAGCGAACGACTGTCCCGCCTCGACATCCCGTGCAACATCCTGGCCGGCTACCACCACGACCACGTCCTCGTGCCCGTCGAGCGCGTCGACGACGCGATCGCGGCGCTCACCGCCTGATCACATCAGGTATCAGACCCGCGATGTCACACTCGGCGCCGGCGTCAGGTCGGCGGTGTCCGCCCCGGTTTCGCGGGCGATGAACTCCCAGAATCGAGCGGCTCGATCCGCCGTCGGCGGGCCGACCGGGGTGACCGTCTGGTCGTAGACGCAGCGGATGAAGCCAGCCGCGGCGGTGACCCGACCGGCTGCCTCCCGGTCGTCAACCGCCCACGTCCACGCCGCGCCGTCGAACGCCGCCGGTCGTGCGATCGCCTCCAGGTCGTGGTCGAGGCCGCCCATCCAGGTGCCACCGCCTCGACGTTCGTCGCCGGCCGCCACGATGTCGGTTTCCAGCTGCACCGAGGTACGCCCGATGTCGTGGCCCGCGACGATCAAGTCGTTCACCAGCACGATCGGGAGATCGGCGCCCCGTGCGATCGTCATGATGCCCGCGCCGAATCGGGGGTTCAGCTCGGTGGGCCAGAAGCCGTCTGCCGTCACGACGCCGTCGACCGTGAAGGCGCCACGGAAACCGACCTCGTCGCCCAGTTGCTGTCCGGTTCGCCGGGCGATCGACCGCATCTGCTCGCGAACGGCGGGCGTCGGATCCCAGGAGGTTGCGCATCCCGTGTACACGAACTCGTTGCCACGCCGCAGCGTCACCATCTCCACCGGTCTCAGCACCGAGACACCGTCGGGCAGAACGATGCCGTGGATCGAACACGGGATGCCCTCCAGGAACGGCATCACTCGGACGCGATCGCACACCGGTGCGAGCGAAGTGATCGCCCGCGCCAGCGTGGCGTCGTCGATGACCCAGTGGATGTGGTGTGCGCCGCCGTGGAATCCCTCGCGTGCATCGGCTGCCCACACGGTGCCATCGCCACGGTCGATCGACCGGGCGGCTCCGGCCGCCTCGTCGAGCGACACGACGACGCTCGGTTGACGTTCGACGCCGGCCCGATCCCAGAACGCGTCGACGACCACCTTGTCCTCCAGCGCGACCCACTCCGGGCGCCGGTGGGCCAACAGGGGCCGACCAGCGAGTCGAGCGGTCGTCGCGAGGAACGTCCCCACCACGATCGCCTCGCGGTGAGGGTCGAAGCGATCGAGTGCGTCGACCATCTCGGGAGTGGGATCGGCGAGGGCTCGGTCGGCGGCGTGGATTCGCTGCATCTCCGACAGTCCGTCCGGTGGCTCGACGATCACCGTCGGGACGTCGGGCTGCGGACCGGCGCCGCGCCCTGCCGTGGCGACCACCAGCAGACGCTCCGCGCCGACCGACCGGAGCAGGTCGATGTGCTCGGTCCAGGATGCACCCATCGCGCCGGCGAGCACCACCGAGCGTCCGCCGAACGCCCGGCGCAGCGGTTCGATCCACCACTCGTCCATCGCCGGACCGTAGCGTTCGTGCGGTGTTCGAGATCACGACGTTTCGTGTGGTCGTCCGGTGGGCGCAGCCCGTCGACCGCCGTCAAGTCGGTCGGTCGAGGCGCAGGATCTCGTGCGGCCGATCGTGTGCAGGGTTGTCCGGGTCGAGCTCACCGCGAGCGACCAGCGTGAACCCGGCGCGCAGCAACGCCCGCCACGATCGTTCGTTGGCAGAGTTCACCGGAACCACGAGATGTGTCGTCCAGGGATCGTGCGACCACACGAAGTCGACGAAGTCGGCGATCATCCGGCTCCCGACCCCTCGGCCCACCTGCCCCGGGTCGCCGACGAGGTAGTCGATCGAGCCAGCACCTTCGCCCACCGGATACACGGGTTCCATCTCCTCGACGTACTCGGGGTAGTCGACGAAGTGGCAGTACTGGACCACGCCGATCGGGGCGCCGTCGAGCACGGCGATCCAGTCCTCGGCCGGTTCCTCGCCGTCGATGGTCGGTCCGAAGTCGGCCTCGAGTGCATCGCGGTCGTGTTCGTGGTTCCACCACTCGGCGACGTGTGGCTCGGCCAGCCACTGCGAGAGGATCTCGAAGTCGTCGCGACTCAGGCGCCGGAACGTGAACACGAGTGGGTCGCCGTGTGTCGTGCCTGCGTGACGGGCGGGTTCAGCGGATGTTGGTGCGGGCGGTCGGGACGGCGTCGAGGCGAGCCGGGTCGATCGGTTCGCCGGTCTCCTCGTCGATGCCGTACGTGCCCAGTTCGATCCGTCGCAGTGCCGCATCGATCTCCGCAATCGAGTGGGCGAGGTCGGAACGGAGGTTGAGCTCGGCGGTGGCAATCGTGGTGTCGGCTCCGGCGTCGCCGCCGAGCATGTCGATCGGGCCGTCACCGACCCGGTCACGCTCGACGTCGTCGAGTTGACGTTGCAGCTGTGCGCGCTCTTCGAGCAGGCGGGTCCGGGCATCGTCCAGATTCGGCATCGGCGTCATCGTTGCACCCCGCACTCGGGGGAGTCCAGCACTCAGTTGGCGCTGAGGTCGTCGGGAGCGTCGGCCAGCCAGGCCAGTCGGCCGGGCTGGCGGCGCAGCACGGTACGCCACAGCTCGTCGGGATCGTCGGAGAACACGTCACCGGGCTCGGAGTCGAGCACCAACCAGGCGCCGGCTTCGATCTCACCCTCGAGCTGGCCCGGCCCCCAGCCGGCATAGCCGCGGAAGACCCGGACCCCCTTGACCTCGGCGGCGACCAGCGCCGGATCGGCCGTGAGGTCGGCGGAGGCGATCGTGCCGACGATGGGGGACAGGTAGTCGCCGTTGTCGTGGAGGGGCTCGGTGGTCTCGGCGAGTGCGATCAACGCGGATTCCTCGACGGGACCGCCGGTGAAGACCGATGACGGCGCGGCCTGGAGATCGATCCACCGGTCGAGGGGTTCGTCGAGCGCCTCGTAGCTCGGCCGGTTGATCACGACGCCGATCGCTCCCTCGTCGTGGTGCTCGAGCATGAAGATCACCGTGCGATCGAAGTTGACATCCTCGAGCGGGGGCGTGGCGACCAGCAGGCGGCCCTTGGTCGGTGGCGTGCCCGGAATCATGTGCACAGTCTGCCCGACTCGTCTGCGTCCCGCGGGCCGGTCGCGGACTTCGGTCGTGTTGCATGAACATCCGGATAGATGTATGGTCATGCAGATGTCCGGTTCCCCCATCGCCGTCGGAATCATCGGCGCGTCCGGTTTCACCGGGGTCGAGCTGCTGCGTCTGGCGGCCCTCCACCCGGTCTTCGACGTCCGCCTCGCCACCGGTGACTCGATGGCGGGGCAGCGGGCCGCCGGGCTGTACCCGTCGCTCGAGATCGCCTACCCCGACCTCGTGTTCAGTGCGTTCGACCCGTCGACGGTCAGTGGGCTCGACCTGGTGTTCCTCGGACTTCCGCACGGGGCGTCGATGGAGCTGGCACCGTCACTCGTCGGCGAGGTCGGTTGCGTCGTCGATCTCTCGGCGGCGTTCAGACTGCAGGACGCCGCCGCGTACCCCACGTACTACGGATTCGAGCACACCCAACCCGAACTGTTGGCCGAGGCGGTGTTCGGACTCCCCGAACTCCATCGCGCCGAGTTGAACGGAGCGCGCCTCGTCGCCACGCCCGGCTGCCATGTCACCGCGGCCACCCTGGCGCTGCGCCCACTCGTCGAGGCCGGGCTGATCGAGACGACCGGCGTGGTCGTCAACACGTTGACGGGCATCACCGGTGCCGGGCGGGCACCGACCGACACGAACGTCTTCACCAACATCGACTCCAACTCGATTCCCTACGGGCTGCTGTCGCACCGCCACACCCCCGAGATGGAGCAGGAGATCGGCGCGCAACTGATCTTCACGCCACATCTCGTGCCGATGAGCCGCGGCCTGCTCGCCACCTGCGCGGCGACGGCAGCCGCAGGCTGCACCGACGCTGCCGTCGCCGACGCGATGCGGGCGTTCTACGCCGACGAGCCGTTCGTGGCCGTGCTCGACGCGCCCCCCGCCACCAAGTCCGTGCTCGGATCGAACGCCGCCCACGTGTCGGCGCGATTCGACGCGCGCACCAACACCGTGATCTCGATGTGCGCCATCGACAACCTGACCAAGGGCGCCTCGGGTGGGGCCGTCCAGGCCGCCAACGTCGCACTCGGCCTCGACGAGACCGCCGGGCTCTCCACGATCGGACTCGCACCGTGAGCACGCAGTCATGACCGAGGCCGCATCCCTCAAGGCGTCGGTCCTCGTCGAGGCACTGCCGTACATCCGACGGTTCGCCGGCAAGACCGTGGTCGTCAAGTACGGCGGCAACGCGCTCGCCGGCACCTCCGATCACGATGCGCTCACCCTGTTCGCAGAGGACATCGTGCTGATGCGCCTCGTCGGGATGCGCCCGATCGTCGTTCACGGTGGGGGGCCGCAGATCTCGGAGCTGATGCAACGTCTCGGCAAGGAGCCGGAGTTCGTCGACGGACTCCGAGTCACCGATGCCGAGACGGTCGACATCGCCCGGATGGTGCTGAAGGGGCAGGTCAACCCGCAGCTCGTGGCAGCGATCAACGTCCACGGCCGATTCGCCGTCGGCATCAGCGGCGTCGACGCCGGCCTGATCCGAGCGACGGCACGCGATGCGAAACTCGGCTTCGTCGGCGACGTCACCGAGATCAACCCGGAGGTCATCCACGGGTTGATCGACGACGAGTTCATCCCCGTGATCGCCACGATCGGCAGCGACGAGAGCGGCCAGGCCTACAACATCAACGCCGACACCGTCGCCGGTGCGATCGCCGAGGCGATCGGCGCCGAGAAGCTCGTGTACCTGACGGACATCGAAGGGTTGCGCCGCGATGTGGCCGACGCGGCGAGTCTGATCCGCCAGGTCACCGCCGACGAACTCGACCAGCTGGTGACCGACGGCGTGATCGCCGGTGGGATGATCCCCAAGGTGGCCAGTTGTACGCACGCCGTGCGTCACGGCGTCCATCGTGCACACATCCTCGACGGCCGTATCGCCCACGTGCTGCTGCTCGAGATCTTCACCGACGCGGGCATCGGAACGATGATCATGAACGAACGGATCATGAACGAACGGGAGATCGCACCATGAGCCACGCCTTCGAGCACGCGCCGATGGCCAACTGTCCTTTCATGCCGGTGTTCGGACCGCCTGCGATCATGTTCGAACGCGGGCGCGGCACCGAGCTGTGGGACTCGAACGGCAAGCGGTACCTCGACTTCCTCGCCGGCATCGCCGTGGTGTCGCTCGGGCACTCCAACCCGGCGGTCGCCGAAGCCGTCGGAGACCAGCTCGACACGTTGCTGCACGTCTCCAACTTCTTCGCCAACCCGGTGGCGACGGAGGCAGCCGTCAAGATCAACGATCTGCTGCTCGCCGCCACCGGCCATCGCGGGCAGATCTTCTTCACCAACTCCGGCGCCGAGTCGAACGAGTGTGCCATCAAGCTGGCCCGCAAGCACGGTGGCCGTGGCCGCTACACGGTGGTCAGCGCGCTCGGGAGCTTCCACGGCCGCACGCTCGCCACACTCGCCGCCACCGGACAGCCTGCGAAGCACGAACCGTTCGCCCCGATGCCGGACGGGTTCCGCCACGTCGCCTGGGGCGATCTCGACGCGATGCGCCAGGCGGTCGACGGTTCGGTCGCCGCCGTCCTGATCGAGCCGGTCCTCGGCGAGGGCGGCGTGCACCCCGCAACCGACGAGTATCTCCAGGGCATCCGGACGATCTGTGACGAGACCGGAGCACTGATGATGGTCGACGAGATCCAGACCGGCTTCGCCCGCACGGGCCGATGGTTCGGGTTCGAACACGCCGGCGTCAGCCCGGACGTCGTCACGCTCGCGAAGGCGATGGGCAACGGGATGCCCGTCGGGGCATGCTGGGCGCGCACCGAGGTCGCCGCGGTCTTCCAGCCGGGCGACCACGGGAGCACGTATTCGGGTACCGCACTCGCGACCGCCGCGGTCAATGCGGTCATCGACGAGATGCAACGGATCGACGCGCCAGCCGTCGCGGTGCGTCAGGGACGACGCATCGTCGACGGGCTCCGCAACGTCAGCGGCGTGGCCGACGTCCGCGGTCGCGGATTGATGCTCGGGGTGGAGTTGGAGGACGGCATCGACGCCAAGGCCGTGTATGCCGACCTGCTCGACCGAGGACTGATCGTCAACGCCATCACGCCGACGGCGCTGCGGCTGGTCCCGCCGATCACGGTCACCGACGCCGAGATCGACGAGGCGGTCACCATGATCGCCGCGTCGCTCGCTGCGAACGGAGCGACGTCGTGACCCGCCATCTGCTCGACGTCACCGACTTCACGCCGCACGAGGTCCGCGAGATCCTTGCGCTGGCACAACAGCCCGTCGACTCGCTCGACCGTCCCCTCGCCGACCAGGGCGCAGCGCTGATCTTCGAGAAGCCGTCGAACCGCACTCGCCACTCGATGGAGATGGCGGTCGTCCAGCTCGGTGGGCATCCCGTCTACACACGTGGTGACGAGGTCGGATTCGACACGCGCGAGCCGGTCGAGGACGTCGCTCGGATCATGGAGGGGTATCACGCGCTGATCGCAGCTCGTGTCTTCGACCATCTGACCGTCACGCGCATGGCTGCTGTCGTCGATGTGCCGGTCGTCAACATGCTCTCCGACCACTCGCATCCGCTGCAGGCGTTCGCGGACGCACTCACGATGCAGCAGTGCCTGGGGGAGCTGTCCGGCAAGACCGTGGCGTACGTCGGCGACTTCAACAACGTGGCCCGCTCGCTCGCCGAGGTCTCGGCGATGCTCGGCATGCACATTCGCTTCGCGTGCCCGCACGGGTTCGACGCGCCGCTCGTCGAGTTGGAGCGGTTCGGCCTCCTCGGCGCCGCATCGGTCGAGCAGTCGACTCGTCCGGCCGACGCGGTGGATGGCGCCCACGCCGTGCACACCGACACCTGGGTGTCGATGGGGCAGGAAGCCGACAAGCAGGAGCGGCTCCAGCAGTTCGAGGGCTACACCGTCGACGACCGGATGATGACACTCGCCGACCCCGATGCGGTGTTCATGCACTGCCTGCCCGCATACCGGGGCATCGAGGTCGCCGCCGACGTGATCGACGGTCCCCAGTCCGTCGTGTTCCGGCAGGGCCACAACCGTCTTCATGCGGCCAGAGGAGCGATGGCGTTCCTGCTCGGCGCACGGCCGCACCCCGATCCCGTCGATCCCGAATGAGCCGATCATGAGCAAGGTGCAACGCCAGACCACGATCAGCCGGCTCATCGGTGAGCACGAGGTGACGAGCCAGCCCCAGCTGATCGAGCTGCTCGCCGAACACGGCATCGAGGCCACCCAGGCCACCGTGTCGCGCGATCTCGACGACATCGGGGCGATCAAGGTGCGCGTCCCGAGTGGCAACACCGTCTACGCGATCCCCGAGTTCGCTCCCGATCGGCTGGCGCCGCTCGACCAACTGCGTCGGGTGATGGGGGAGTGGGTCGCCGAGGTCGCCTGCTCCGGCAACATCGTCATCCTGCGCACGCCACCGGGCTGTGCGCACGTGGTGGCGTCGGCGCTCGACCGCAGCCGCGTCGAGGGTCTGCTGGGCACCGTCGCCGGCGACGACACGCTGATGTGCGTTGCCGCATCCACCGATGGCGGCACACTCGCCGGCCACCTCCGCGATCTCGCAGGACTGGACTGACATGACGGACTCGCAGCATCCCGATCGGTCCGGAGACGGTCAGACGCTCTGGCACGGCCGCTTCGCGGGAGGCCCCGCCGAGGCGTTGATGGCGTACACGGTGAGCCTGCCGTTCGACCGCACGATGTGGCCCGACGACATCGCCGGCTCCGCGGCGCACGTCCGCGGGCTCGCTCGCGTCGGCCTCTTGACCGGCGACGAGCGCGACTCGATCCTCGCAGCGCTCGACCAGGTCGGCGACGAACTCGGTTCCGACACGTTCGTGTTCGTCGAGAGCGACGAGGACATCCACACCGCCGTCGAGCGTCGCGTCACCGAACTCGCCGGACCTGCCGGCGGAAAGCTGCACACGGCCCGTAGTCGCAACGATCAGGTCGCGACCGACCTGCGTCTCTGGTGCAAGCGCGAACTGCTCGGTGTCGCGCGGTCGATCCACGATCTCCAGTCGGTGCTGCTCGATCGCGCGCTCGGTGCCGGGGACACGTACCTGCCGGGGTACACCCACCTCCAGCGGGCGCAGCCGGTCCTGCTCGCCCATCATCTCCTGGCGCACGGGTGGGCATTCGCTCGCGACGTCGATCGGCTCCTCGCGACTCGGGATCGACTCGATGTCTCGCCGCTGGGCGCAGGCGCCCTCGCCGGCTCGTCGCTGCCGATCGATCCCGAAGGCAATGCGGCCGATCTGGGATTCGCCGGCGTCTTCGACAACAGCCTCGACGCCGTCAGCGATCGCGACTTCGTGGCCGAGGCCGTGTTCGACCTCGCGCTCGTCGGCATCCATCTCTCGCGCATCGGCGAGGAGTGGGTGCTGTGGACCTCGGGGGAGTTCGGCTTCGCCAAGCTCGACGACGGGTACGCCACCGGTTCCTCGATGCTGCCGCAGAAGAAGAACCCCGACATCGCCGAACTCGCCCGCGGCAAGAGCGGCCGTCTGATCGGCAACCTGACCGGACTCCTCGCGACGCTCAAGGGCCTGCCGCTCGCCTACAACCGTGACCTGCAGGAGGACAAGGAGCCGCTGTTCGACTCGGTCGAGCAGGTCACGCTCGCCGTCGCGGCGCTCACCGGGATGATCGCCACGGCGACCTTCGTCCCCGAGGCGATGCAGGCGGCCGCCGACGAGGAGACGACCGCGGCGACCGACCTCGCGGAGTACCTCGTTCGCGCGGGCGTGCCGTTCCGCGAGGCGCACGCGATCGTGGGCGCGCACGTCAGAGCGACGCTCGCGGGCGATGGCTCGCTGCGCGACCTCGTCGCCGCCGATCCTCGGCTCGGACCCGATGCAGCAGGACTCGTCGGCCCCGGTGTCGGCGTGCGGATGCGGACATCACGCGGCGCTGCCGGCCCCGAGGCGCTCCCGCTGCAGGTCGAGTCGTACCGGGCCATGCTGGCCCGCGACGCGGAGCGGCTGGGGCTCTGACGCTCATTCCGCTGGACTCGAACTGGTTCGCCCGCGACGCTCCTGATGTCGCGCCGGACCTTCTCGGCAAGATCCTCGTCGTCGAGCGAGACGGCACGTCGGTCAGCGGACGCATCGTCGAGACCGAGGCGTACGTGCAGGACGATCCTGCGAGCCACTCGTTCAACGGCCCGACGCCCCGCAACTCGGTGATGTTCGGGCGCGCAGGCCGCCTCTACGTGTATCGCAGCTACGGCATCCACTGGTGCGCGAACGTCGCCACCGGCGCCGACGGGGACGGTCAAGCGGTACTGCTCAGGGCGCTCGTCCCGATCACGGGCGTGGAAGTGATGCAGTCGCGTCGAGCAGGGCGGCCCGATCGCGAACTCTGCAACGGTCCGGGCAAGCTCTGCGCCGCCCTCGGCATCGACGGCGCCGACAACGGGCTCGATCTCACCGGCGCGTCGTCGGCGATCCGGATCGTCGACGACGGTGCTGCGCCACCGACCGATCCGCTCGTCGGCCCCCGAATCGGCATCACCAGAGCCGTCGACACTCCCTGGCGATTCCGCATCTCGTGAACGAGGCGCGCACAGAGACCGCACCTTGTTCACGAGAACGTGGTCAGCGCCAGTGGATCCAGAAGCCGTGGGGGTGGCAGGTGGCGAGGTGTTGCACGGTCCGCTGCCCGGTGCGCCAACGGACCATGGACAGCACGGTGCGGTGCGGGTCCTTCGGGTCGGGTTCGTTCGGCAGCTCCGCGATGAGAGCGGGCGCTTCGGCGTAGACCCAGGAGAGGTCGCGCTCCGCCCCGATGCGGTCGAGTTCGGCGAGATAGGCAAGTCGTTCGTCCGGGGTGAGGTAGTTGAGCACCCAGGAGTTGGTCACCACGGGATGCGCAGACGAGGCGACTCGATCGATGGCAGGCGCCAACGACGTGACCGCATCGCCGGCGAGAAGTTCTGGCGGGGCTGTTCGCGCGATGCCGATCGCCTCGACGAGACGATGGAACCGGTCGGCCTGGTCCGGCCAGACGCAGGCCTCCAACCAGCGGGCCTCGCCATCGTCGGTCACGTCGATCGGTGAGCGATCGACCCCGCACCGGCTCGCGATGGCAGGCATCGTCGAGGGAATCGGGACGGCTCCCGTCGTCGAGCACTCGAGCACCACCGTCGAGTCGTCGCCGACGATCGACCGATTGCCGTCCGGGTCGACGAACCGGTACTGGAACCGATCGAGCAGCAGGTTCAGGCCACCGCTGGCACCGACGTCGAGGTGACCGAGCGGGCCGACCTCGTCGGCGAGGATCCCGAACGCCGGAAGCAGGAACGCGCACCGACCGACCTCGTTGGTCTGGGTGGTCCGGGTCGCGAGCAGCCGCTGCAGCTGGTCGGAGTGGTCGTGCACGAATCGCTCGAAGGTCGGCATCAGCGAACGATCCGACGGCGATCGGTGGTCCGAGGTCAGGTTCGGGTACCAGCGCGCCAGCGGATCGGTCGGGTCGTCGAGCAGCAGGTCGTGAACGGCAGCGAACAGCAACACGGGCATCCGCTGCGTGACCGGGGCGTGGAGGAGCAGACGGGAGAGTTCGCGATCGCGCGAGATGCCCGCAGCGAGCGCGGCGTAGAGCGGAGCTCGGGTGTGCGAGGTCGTCGCGAAGTGCGCGAAGTGGCGGGAGAGCTCCGCGTCGGTCGATTCACCAACTCCGTCGGGCACGAGGCGACAGTACCCTTGCGCTCCGTATGCCTGGTACCGATCTCATCGCCGACCTCGAGGCCCGAGGCCTCATCCACGACTCGACCGACCGTGATGCGCTGCGCGAGGCCGTCGCCAACGGTCCGGTGGCGATCTACTACGGCTGCGACCCCACCGCCGACAGCCTGCATGTGGGCAACCTGATCGGGCTGATCATGCTGCGGCGTTTCCAGGACGCCGCCCACCGTCCGATCGCCCTGGCAGGCGGGGCGACGGGCATGGTCGGCGATCCGAGCGGACGTTCCGACGAACGCAACCTGCTCGACGACGACACCTTGAACCACAACGTCGCGGCGATCAAGGAACAGTTGAACCGGATCGTCGACATCGGCGAGGGGCGTGGCGAGCTCGTCGACAACCGCGACTGGACGCAGCCGATCACGGTGCTGGAGTTCCTCCGCGACGTCGGCAAGCACGTCACCGTCAACCAGATGCTGGCGCGTGAGAGCATCAAGCTCCGGGTCAACTCCGAGCACGGCATCTCGTTCACCGAGTTCAGCTACATGCTGCTGCAGGCCAACGACTATCTGTGGCTGCACGACAACCTCGGCTGCACGATCCAGATCGGGGGGTCGGACCAGTGGGGCAACATCGTCGCCGGCGTCGACCTGATCCGCCGCAAGCGCGGCGTCCACGTGCACGCCTTCTCGTGGCCGCTCCTCACCGCCGCCGACGGCTCGAAGCTGGGCAAGACCACCGGGGCGCGCGTGTGGCTCGACGCCGAGAAGACCAGCCCGTACCAGTTCCGCCAACACTGGATGCAGACGCCCGACGACCTCGTCGAGTCGCAACTGCTGACGTTCTCGCTCCAGCCGATCGAGCAGGTCCGGGCGATCGTCGCCGAACATGTGGAGGCACCGCACCTGCGGTTCGGCCAACGGGCGCTCGCCGACGAGATGACCGCGCTCGTGCACGGTGCACCGGCGGCCGTCGCTGCGGCCGAGGCGGCCGAGTTGCTGTTCAGCGGGGACCCGTCCGCCGCCTCCGAGGAGGCGTTCACCACGCTCGCTGCCGAGATCCCCACATCGACGATGTCGGCGGCCGATCTCGACGATCCGGTGAGCGTGTTCGTGGCGGCCGGTCTGGCGTCCTCGAACGGCGATGCGAGGCGATCTTTCGCGCAGCGTTCGTTCTACGCCAACGGCGAGCAACTCGACGCGAACTCCCTGCTCAGCGCACAGAAACTGGTGCACGGGAGGTACCTCCTGCTGCGCAAGGGCAAGAAGTCGCACCACCTCGTCGAAATTTCTTCGTGAGGCGTGTTGCAATGGCTACCGAAACTGCTATCTTCTAACTCCGCCTCACGGAGCGCTCGAAGCCTCCGGAAAGGCCACTCGGCACCAACGCCGAACGATGAAGACCCGTAAGGATCTCCACCGTTGCTGGTGCGTGCCTGAGCTTCGGCTCCTTGAAAACGGAAGAGAAGACAGAACGCCAGTGCGGGCAGTACGCGCCCACCTTCGGGTGGACACGGAACTGTCTGTCAATTTCGCTGTCGTCTACCCTGACGGCAGCAACACGGTTAACTGGTCGACTCGAGCTTTGTACCTCGGGTCGATCGAACAGCAAGGACGCATCGTCCACATGAGCCTTTCCCGGCTCGGATGGTGCGCTCGCTGACTATCGTCGCCGGCTCGAACAGCTCACTTCGGTGAGTCGGAGAGCTGGCCACGTTTTTGTTGGAGAGTTTGATCCTGGCTCAGGATGAACGCTGGCGGCGTGCTTAACACATGCAAGTCGAACGAGGTCCATGGAGCTTGCTCCGGAAGACCTAGTGGCGAACGGGTGCGTAACACGTGAGAAACCTGCCCCGGTCTCTGGGATAACAGTTGGAAACGACTGCTAATACCGGATGCCATCACACCCGCTTCATGGTGGAGTGATGAAAGATTTATCGGATCGGGAGGGTCTCGCGGCCTATCAGCTAGTTGGAGAGGTAACGGCTCACCAAGGCATCGACGGGTAGCTGGTCTGAGAGGATGATCAGCCACACTGGGACTGAGACACGGCCCAGACTCCTACGGGAGGCAGCAGTGGGGAATCTTGCACAATGGGCGAAAGCCTGATGCAGCAACGCCGCGTGCGGGAAGAAGGCCCTAGGGTTGTAAACCGCTTTCAGTAGGGAAGAAAATGACGGTACCTACAGAAGAAGGTGCGGCCAACTACGTGCCAGCAGCCGCGGTGACACGTAGGCACCAAGCGTTATCCGGATTTATTGGGCGTAAAGAGCTCGTAGGCGGTTTGGTAAGTCGGGTGTGAAAACTCTGGGCTCAACCCAGAGAGGCCACCCGATACTGCTATGACTAGAGTACGGTAGGGGAGCGGGGAATTCATGGTGTAGCGGTGAAATGCGCAGATATCATGAGGAACACCAGCGGCGAAGGCGCCGCTCTGGGCCGTAACTGACGCTGAGGAGCGAAAGCATGGGTAGCAAACAGGATTAGATACCCTGGTAGTCCATGCCGTAAACGTTGGGCACTAGGTGTGGGTCTCAACCAACGAGATCCGCGCCGTCGCTAACGCATTAAGTGCCCCGCCTGGGGAGTACGGTCGCAAGACTAAAACTCAAAGGAATTGACGGGGGCCCGCACAAGCAGCGGAGCGTGTTGCTTAATTCGATGCAACGCGAAGAACCTTACCTGGGTTTGACATGTACCGAAAAGCTCTAGAGATAGGGTGTCCTTCGGGGCGGTACACAGGTGGTGCATGGCTGTCGTCAGCTCGTGTCGTGAGATGTTGGGTTAAGTCCCGCAACGAGCGCAACCCTTATCCTGTGTTGCCAGCAAGTAATGTTGGGGACTCGCAGGAGACTGCCGGGGTCAACTCGGAGGAAGGTGGGGATGACGTCAAGTCATCATGCCCCTTATGCCCAGGGCTGCAAACACGCTACAATGGCCGGTACAGAGGGCTGCGATCCCGCGAGGGTGAGCGAATCCCACAAAGCCGGTCTCAGTTCGGATTGGAGTCTGCAACTCGACTCCATGAAGCCGGAGTTGCTAGTAATCCTGGATCAGCACGCCAGGGTGAATACGTTCCCGGGCCTTGTACACACCGCCCGTCACACCACGAAAGTCGGCAACACCCGAAGCCGGTGGCCCAACCCGTAAGGGAGGGAGCCGTCGAAGGTGGGGTCGGTGATTGGGGTGAAGTCGTAACAAGGTAGCCGTACCGGAAGGTGCGGCTGGATCACCTCCTTTCTAAGGAGTGCTTCTCCACTCGATGATCGACATACGTTCGATCCGGGTGCGAGACACACCTGTTGGTGCACTGGTGGACTGTCGTCGTAACGGTCAGAGATCGCAGGGATTCGGTCCCTCTCTCTGGTACGTGCTTCGGTGGTCACCGTCTTCTCTTCCGTTTTGAGGGAGTTGCTCCCTCACGCCGCAGCGTCGAGCTGTGTGCATCCTCGAGATGCACGCCGCACCGCTGTTCGGTGGCTCCTTGAGAACTGCAGAGCAAGCACGAGCATCTTTTCGAAGCGGCCTTCGGGTCGCTTCAATGAACGAGATAACTTGTTCTTTCCAAGCTAATAAGAGCCAACGGTGGATGCCTTGGCGCCAAGAACCGATGAAGGACGTGAGTGACTGCGAAAAGCTGCGGGGAGCCGTCTACTAGGCCTCGATCCGCAGATGTCCGAATGGGGAAACCCAGCACTCGTCATGGAGTGTTACCGCTGCCTGAACACATAGGGCAGCAGGAGGGAACCGGGGGAATTGAAACATCTCAGTACCCCGAGGAAAGGAAAGCAACCGCGACACCCTGAGTAGCGGCGAGCGAAAAGGGTAGAGACCAAACCGTGCCAGTGTCAAGCCTGATGGCGTTGCTGGTGCGGGGTAGTGGGACCAGGAGACACAGCATCAGATGTGTCACGACTTACAAGTGCTGCATAGGAGAACGACTCAGGAAAGGGTCGGCCAGAGTGGGTAACAGCCCCGTATCCGAAATGTACGTACTAGTCGCCTGTCATCCCAAGTAACGCCGGAACCGTGAAAGCCGGCGTGAATCTGTGGGGACCACCCCATAAGTCTAAGTATTCCTTGGCGACCGATAGTGAACCAGTACCGTGAGGGAAAGGTGAAAAGTACCCCGGGAGGGGAGTGAAATAGTACCTGAAACCGTTGGTTTACAAACAGTCAGAGCGTCGTCACACCTCGGTGTGGCCGCGATGGCGTGCCTTTTGAAGAATGAGCCTGCGAGTTACGGTGTGTGGCAAGGTTAACCAGTGATGGGAAGCCGGAGCGAAAGCGAGTCTGAATAGGGCGTAGAGTCGCATGCTGTAGACCCGAAGCCAAGTGATCTATCCATGGCCAGGTTGAAGCGGAGGTAAGACTCCGTGGAGGACCGAACCCACGTCAGTTAAAAATGGCGGGGATGAGCTGTGGATAGGGGTGAAAGGCCAATCAAACTTGGCGATAGCTGGTTCTCCTCGAAATGCATTTAGGTGCAGCGTCGTGTGTTCAGTACCGGAGGTAGAGCACTGAATGGGCTAGGGGACCTACAAGTTTACCGAACCCAATCAAACTCCGAATGCCGGTACTCCAGAGCACGGCAGTGAGACCACGAGGGATGAGCTTCGTTGGTCGAAAGGGAAACAGCCCAGATCATCAGCTAAGGCCCCTAATTCAGGACTAAGTGGAAAACGATGTGGAATTGCACAGACAGCCAGGAGGTTGGCTTAGAAGCAGCCACCCTTGAAAGAGTGCGTAATAGCTCACTGGTCGAGTGATTCTGCGCGGACAATGTAACGGGGCTCAAGTCCTGAGCCGAAGCTATGGGCTTCGATGAGACTTCGGTCGATTCGGAGCGGTAGAGGAGCGTCGATGGTGCAGCGAAGCGGCGGTGGAAACCAGTCGTGGAGCGCCATCGAGTGAGAATGCAGGCATGAGTAACGAGAGAGGGGTGAGAAACCCCTCCGCCGAAAGCCCAAGGGTTCCTGGGGAAGGCTAATCCCCCCAGGGTGAGTCGGGAGCTAAGGCGAGGCCGAAAGGCGTAGTCGATGCACAACTGGTTGATATTCCAGTACCACCGTGCCCGCGCCAGGTCCAAGAGCCGCAACGTTGGGGCTGTTTCCTTCGGGAAGCGAACCGACCGAGTAGCTGGCGGATAGTTGACGGGGGACGCAGGAGGATAGGTGAACCCGGGCGATGGTAGTCCCGGGGTAAACGTGTAGGCGGGTTCCGATGAGAGTTGGAGCCGCAACGCTGAGACGTGATGCCGAGCGATATACCGCGAAGTCACTGATTCCATGCTGCCAAGAAAAGCCCAGCAATGAGTTGGCACGGTGCCCGTACCCCATACCGACACAGGTGGGCGGGTAGAGAATACCAAGGCGAGCGGGAGAACTATGGTTAAGGAACTCGGCAAATTACCTCCGTAACTTCGGAAGAAGGAGGACCCTTTTTGGTGAAAGCCTTTACGGCTCGAGCTGAGGAGGGTGGCACAGACCAGGGGGTAGCGACTGTTTACCAAAAACACAGCAGCGTGCGAAGCCGCAAGGCGCTGTATACGCTGTGACGCCTGCCCAATGCTTGAAGGTCACGGGGAACGGTTAGCTCTTCGGAGCGAAGCTGTGAACCTAAGCCCAAGTGAATGGCGGCCGTAACTATAACGGTCCTAAGGTAGCGAAATTCCTTGTCGGGTAAGTTCCGACCTGCACGAATGGCGTAACGACTTCCCCACTGTCTCAACCATAGACCCGGTGAAATTGAAGTACGAGTAAAGATGCTCGTTAGCTGCGGAAGGACGGAAAGACCCCGTGGACCTTTACTATAACTTGGTGTTGAGTTTTGAATTGCGTTGTGTAGGATAGGTGGGAGACTTGGAAGCATTGGCGCCAGCCAGTGTGGAGTCGTCGTTGAAATACCACCCTGCGTACTTTGGAGCTCTAACCTCGGTCCGTGATCCGGATCAGGGACAGCGCCAGGCGGGTAGTTTGACTGGGGCGGTCGCCTCCTAAAGAGTAACGGAGGCGCCCAAAGGTTCCCTCAGGCTGGTTGGCAATCAGCCGTCGAGTGCAATGACACAAGGGAGCTTGACTGCGAGACCTACAAGTCGAGCAGGTACGAAAGTAGGGCATAGTGACCCGGCCATCACGTGTGGAAGTGTGGTCGCTCAACGGATAAAAGGTACCCCGGGGATAACAGGCTAATCTTCCCCAAGAGTCCATATCGACGGGAAGGTTTGGCACCTCGATGTCGGCTCATCGCATCCTGGGGCTGAAGCAGGTCCCAAGGGTTGGGCTGTTCGCCCATTAAAGCGGTACGCGAGCTGGGTTCAGAACGTCGTGAGACAGTTCGGTCCCTATCCTCCGCAGCCGAAGGAATATTGACAACTGCTGTCCTTAGTACGAGAGGACCGGGACGGACGTAGCTCTGGTGTGTCTGTTGTTTCGCCAGAAGCATCGCAGATTTGCTACCTACGGAAGGGATAACCGCTGAAAGCATCTAAGTGGGAAACCCGGTTGAAGATGAGTATTCCCATGCGGTCAACGCAGTAAGGCCCGTGACGAGACCATCACGTTGATAGGCCGGAAGTGTAAGCGTGGCAACACGTTCAGCTGACCGGTACTAATCGGCCGAGGGCTTGGTTTTGAACAGCTCGTGCTTGCTCTGGAGTCCTTGAGGAGAACCCTCATTGACAACTGATTTCGGTGACCATAGCGACAGGGTCACACCCGTTCCCATCTCGAACACGGAAGTTAAGCCTGTCAGCGCCGATGGTACTTGGGGAGTGATCCCCTGGGAGAGTAGGACGTCGCCGGATTTCGATCGAGGAACGCACCGTCCGGGTTTGCCGGCGGTGCGTTCTTCGCGTTTTCGGCCCGCTTTCCGGAGCGGCCGGCGCGTGCGCCCGCCGGCGGCCGTAGCATGGCGACCCATGTCTTCCGGCTCGTCCTCCCGTCCACCGCGCCGAGACGACTCCCGGCGTCCATCCGGCAAGGGCTCCGGCGGCGGGCGTTCGTCCGGCAAGCCATCGACCGGCGGTCGGTCGGGATCGCGCCCCGGCGGTCGGTCGGACGGCCGCTCGGGCGGACGGCCCGACAGCAGGGACAGCCGTGGTGGACGCGGACGACCCGACAGCCGGTCAGGCGCCCGTCGCGATGGCCGTCCGGCGAGACCACAGACCGAGGCCGAGCGCCGTTCGCTCGAGGTGAAGGCTCGGCGGCTGCCTCGCGAACCTCGTGATCCCGAGCTGGAACGCCAGCGGATCGAGGAGCGCACCACCGAGCAGTGGATCGACGAGGGTTCGGTTCGGCGGGCGGCGACCGGGGCGACGCGACGCGCCGCGGCTCCCGCCACGGACGGGGCTCCGAAGCGCAAGGCTCCCAAGCCACTCGATCCGGAGGTGTCGGCAGAGCTGGTCGGCGCGCTCGGACAGCAGCGTGGAGCCCGGCTCTCCGAGCGGCTCGCCCAGGCCTCCGAAGCGCTCGATCGCGAGCGCTTCCAGGAGTCCCGACGCATCGCTTCGGCGATTGCGAAGGAGGCGCCGACAGTGGCCGCGGCCCACGAGATCGTCGGGCTGTCGAACTATCGCCTCGGCAGATACAAGCAGGCCGCAGCTGCCTTGCAGGCCGCGCAGGACCTCCACGAGGATCCGTCGTTGCTGCCCGTGATCGCCGACTGTCACCGCGCACAGGGCCGATGGGCCGCCGTCGACCAGGTGTGGCAGGAGATCAAGGCGTCGTCGCCCAGCCACGACGTCATGGCGGAGGGAAGGATCGTGGCAGCAGGAGCGCTGGCCGACCAGGGTGAACTGCGGGCGGCGATCGACCTGATGGAGCCGGCCACCAAACGGCCCAAATCGGTGCGCGAGTTCCACCTCCGCCAGTGGTACGTGCTCGGCGACCTCTACGACCGCGTCGGTGATCCGATCGCCGCCCGCCGGTGGTTCGCCGCCGTCGCCGACTACGACGACGACTACGCCGATGTCGCCGCCAGGCTGCGGGCCCTCGGGCGCTGAGCGGTCGGCGCGGTACCCTCGCACCGATGGCGAGTTCGAACTTCCGTGCCGGCGTCGTCGCCCTGGTCACGAACTCGCAGGGCCAGGTGTTGGCGTTCGAGCGCAGCGACGTCCCCGGCGCGTGGCAGCTGCCGCAGGGCGGCATCGACGTGGGGGAGGAGCCGGGCGCCGCCGCCTGGCGGGAGTTGGGTGAGGAGACCGGGCTGGGGCCCGACGACGTCGACCTGATCGACGAGCACCCGGACTGGGTGGTGTACGAGTTCCCCGACCAGATCCGCAGCGCCGGCAAACGACTCGGCCAGGCACAACGCTGGTACCTCTTCCGCGCCCGGTCCGACGACGTGAGCCCGACCCCCGACGAGGTCGAGTTCGTCGCCTGGAAGTGGGTCGAGCCGTCGTGGCTGCTCGACCACGTCGTCGAGTTCCGCCTGGCGGCGTACCGGACCGTGATCCCGCGGCTGCTGCCGTGACCGACGACCTCTTCGCCGTCGCCGCCGAGGAGCAGCGCCGCTCCCGCGCCCCGTTGGCCGCTCGGCTCCGCCCGCGTACGATCGACGACGTCGTCGGCCAGGACCATCTCGTCGGTCCGGGCAGGCCGCTGCGACGGCTCGTCGAGACCGATCGGCTGACCTCGGCGCTGCTGTGGGGTCCGCCGGGCACCGGCAAGACGACCCTCGCCCTCGCCGTGGCGGGGAGCACCGACCGTGCGTTCGAGCAACTGTCCGCGGTGTCGGCGGGTGTCAAGGACGTCCGTGAGACGATCGAGCGGGCGCGGCAACGGCTCGGCGAGCGCGGGCAGGGAACGATCCTGTTCCTCGACGAGATCCACCGGTTCTCCAAGTCCCAACAGGATGCGCTGCTGCCCGCAGTGGAGGACGGCACGCTGACGCTGATCGGTGCGACCACGGAGAACCCGTTCTTCGAGGTGAATGCACCGCTTCGGAGCCGCTCCACGCTCTTCCGGCTCGAACCGCTCGACCGCATCGCCATCGAGACCCTCGTACGTCGGGGCCTCGAGGCCGAGGGAGCGTCGGCCGATGACGACGCGCTTGCTCTGCTGGTCGACCGCGCCGGCGGCGACGGGCGCCAGGTCCTGACCGCGCTCGAGGTGTCGTGTGCGCTGTCCGGCTACGGACGTGTCGAGTTGGCACACGTCGAGGCCGCGCTGGGCACCACGGCGCTGCGCTACGGGCGCGACGACCACTACGACGTCGTGAGCGCGTTCATCAAGTCGATGCGCGGATCCGACCCGGACGCGGCGATCTACTGGCTCGCCCGCATGCTCGAAGCCGGTGAGGACGCCAGGTTCATCGCTCGACGGATGGTGATCTTCGCCTCGGAGGACGTGGGACTCGCCGACGCCGGCGCACTCCAGGTCGCCGTCGCCGCCGCGCATGCGCTCGAGCACGTCGGCTTGCCCGAGGCGCAACTGAACCTGGCCGAAGCGGCGATCTACCTCGCAACCGCGCCCAAGAGCAATCGTGCGGCTCTCGCGATCTGGAACGCCCGCAGCGACGTGCGCGACGGCGCGGTCGGTGAAGTGCCGGCGCACCTGCGCGACTCGCACTACCAGGGTGCCGCGTCGCTCGGCCACGGAACCGGGTACGAGTATCCTCACGACCATGCCTCCGGGACGGTCACCCAGCAGTACCTGCCCGACGAACTCGTCGGCCGACGCTGGTACGAACCGTCGCAGCTCGGCGACGAACGCCTGCTCCGCGATCGCAGCACCGACCCAGCCGAACAGCCCGGGAGCGACATGTCATGACCGCCGGTGAACTCGTCCTCGTCGTGGCCGCCGTCCTGTGTTCGATCGGGTTCGCAGCCCTCGTCGTGGTGCTGATGCGGGTGCTCGACGCGCTGCGCGACGTCCGGCGCGAGCTCGACGACCTCCGCGCCGAGACCACCCCGCTGATCCAGGAGCTGCACGACACCACCGACGAGGCGCGAGCAACGGTCAACGAGGCTCGCGCCGACCTCGAACGATTCGACCGGGTGCTCGGATCGGCTGAAGCGATCGGTGACGCCGTCGGCAGTACGGTGGCTCGCACGTCGTTCTCCGCGCCGATGATCAAGGCGGCGGGGCTGGCCCGTGGCACCTCCCGGACGATCGCTCGCCTCCGGGGAACGGCACGGACACCCGCGGTCGTACCGGTTGCGGTGGAAGCGATCGAAGCGGGCGAGGCAACGAACACCGACCGACGACGGAGACGAGCATGATGAAGCGAGTGACCTGGTTCGCGGGCGGCGTGGTTGCCGGCGTGGCATCCGCCGGCTATGCCAAGAAGAAGGTCAAGGAGACCGCATCCCAGATCGCCCCGGCGCAGGTGGCTCGCTCGGCCGCCGACTCACTGCGAGCCAGATCCCGTGATGTGGTCGACGCGGTCCGTGAAGGCCGTCAGGTGATGAAACACACCGAGGACGAGCTGCACGCCCGCCGCGAGGGACGCCTGGTGTCGCTCGAGGAGCATGTCGGCCCCGGCGATCGGGTGTACGTCGATGGCGTCCCGGTCGAGAGCGGACGCGTGATCGTGATGCGCGAGCGCCAGGCCAAGGGGCGCAAGGCGCGGCGATGAGCGTCGACACCGCCGCCCACACCGAGGTGGCGGCAGCTCCTGTCGACGCGCGATTGATCGATCGCCTGCGCTCCGAGCTTCGGCCCGACCAGGTTCGAGACAGTGCCGCCGAGGTGAATCTGTATCGGCACGACGCGTCGAACCTCGAGGGTCACGCAGCCGTGGTGTGCTTCGCCGAATCGACCGCCGACGTGCGTGCGATCGTTGCCGCCGCCAACGAATTCGGGGTGCCGTTCGTGGCGCGTGGCTCGGGAACGGGGCTCGCGGGGGGAGCGGTTCCCACCGGTGGAGCGATCGTGCTGTCGACCACGAAGATGAACCGGATCCTGTCGGTCGATGCGGTCAATCGGCAGGCGTGGGTCGAGCCCGGCGTGTTGAACCTCGATCTCTCGAAGCAGATCGCCCACCTCGGGGTGCATTTCGCGCCCGACCCCAGCAGTCAGCAGACCTGCTCGATCGGTGGGAACGTGGCGAACAACTCGGGTGGTCCGCACTGCCTCGCCGACGGCGTCACGAGCGCCCACATCCACGCCGTCGAGGTGGTCCTACCGGACGGGTCCGTCACCGTGCTCGGCGGCGAGCAGGCCGAGCCGGTCGGCTACGACCTCCGGGGAGCATTCGTCGGCAGTGAGGGCATGTTCGGCGTGGCGACGAAGGTGTGCGTCAAGCTGATGCAGAATCCGCCGGACGTCGCCACGATGCTGCTCGACTTCGCCGATGTCGCCGACGGCGCACAGCTGGTGAGCGACATCATCGCCGATGGCATCGTGCCGGCCGCAGTGGAGATGATGGACCAACTCTGCCTGCAGGCGGTCGAGGAGTTCATCCATGCCGGGCTGCCCGTCGACCAGGCAGCAGCGCTGTTGATCGAGGTGGTCGGGCTGCCCGCGGGTGTCGCCGCCCAGGTCGCACGCATCCGGGAGCTGGCGACGCAGCGCAACGTCGGCACGGTTCGTGTGGCCGCCGACGACGCAGAGCGGGCGCTGCTCTGGAAGGGGCGCAAGTCGGCCTTCGGCGCGATCGCACGGATCAAGCCGAACTACTACCTGCACGACACGGTCGTGCCGAGACACAAGCTCCCCGAGGTGCTCGAACAGGTCTACGAGATCGCCGCACGCCACGAGCTGCTGGTGCTCAACGTGTTCCACGCCGGCGACGGCAACCTGCATCCACTCCTCGTGTACGACGTCCGCGAGCCCGGGGTGGTCGAGCGGGTCCACGCGGCCGGTGACGAGATCGTACGGGTGTCGGTCGCCGCCGGGGGCGTCTTGAGCGGGGAGCACGGCATCGGGCTCGAGAAGCGCGACCTGATGCCGCTGATGTTCTCCGACGTCGATCTGGCCGCCCAGGCCGATCTCCGCCGAGCGTTCGACCCGGGGCTGCTGTCGAATCCCGACAAGGTCTTGCCGAGCCCGGCCGGCTGCGGTGACATCCACAGCGTGCCCGACGGTGCGTGGGTGTGACGGGTGCGTGGGTGTGCGTGGGTGTGAGGGGCGCGTGGGTGTGAGCCTCGACGAGTCCGTCGCTGCCTTCGCCGACGACGTCGGCGCTGCCGGGCCGGCCACGATCACCGGGCTCGGCACCCGTGGTGGTCCGGTCGCCGACTGTCGAACGGTGCGTGCGCCGGCGGGAATCGACTGGATCCAGGCCGCCGAGATGACCGTCCGCTGCGGTGCGGGTACGCCGGTGGCCGAGCTCGATCGGGCGCTCGCCGAGTACGGCCAGTGTGTCGCGATTCCGGACTTCGGCACGGTCGGAGGGGCCTTGGCGGTGGGGCGAAGCGACCTGCGACGGCTCGCGTGGGGACCTGTGCGCGACACGGTCCTCCAGGTGAAGTACGTCTCGTCCCGGGGCGAGGTGGTGAAGGCCGGCGGGCCGACCGTGAAGAACGTCAGCGGGTTCGACCTCTGTCGACTGCTCGTCGGATCGTACGGCACGCTCGGGTTCCTGGCGGAGGTGATCCTGCGCACCCGACCGCGTCCGGTGCACGAGCAGTGGTTCACGAGCCGGCGGGACCCGTGGGGCCTCTTGGGCGAGCTGTACCGGCCGACCTCGGTGCTCTGGGACGGCTCGACGAGCTGGGTGCTGCTCGACGGGCATCCCGACGACGTCGCCGAGCAGGCCGCGGATGCGGACCTCGTGGCCGTCGACGCCGCGCCCGACCTGCCGCCGCACCGATGGTCGGTCCCGCCTGGCGAACTCACCACGTTCCGCGACGAACCACCGGGGACGTTCGTCGCCGAGATCGGTGTCGGCATCGTGCACCACTCGCGTCCCGCTCCGAAGGTACTGCCCGACGCGGAGACGATCGAGCTGCATCGCCGGATCCGGATGGAGTTCGACCCCACCGGGCGCCTCAATCCCGGTCTCGACGTGCTCACCGGTCCCTGATGGCGACCGGGATCCGGGCCTACGTCGATCGGCCGATCGACGACGTGCCGGCGGCTGCGTCCGCTGCGCAGGTCGCGGCACGGCGCTGGGACCTCGAGGAGCCGGAGGTGCTCCGGGTTGGTATGAATGCGATCTTCCGTGCCGGCCCATGTGTCCTGCGTGTGAGCGCTCCCTCGGTTCCCGCAACCGCGTCGCTCGAGCTGATGTCGTTTCTCCACGACGCGGGCGTCTGCGTCCCGATCCCTGCTCGTTCCGACGTGATCGTCGTCGGTCCACTCAGCGTCACGTGCTGGGAGCTGCTCGAGCCGGTCGACGTGCCGATCGACTGGAACTCGGTGGGCCGGATGGTCCGGATCGTTCACGGACTCGATCGTGCGGCGCTCCCCGGGTCGGTTCCGTTGCCGCCGCCGACGAGTCTCCCGTGGTGGGACTTCCCCAGCCTGCTCGACCTCGCTGGACCGGCGCTGGACGACGATGCCCGAGCCGGGATCGAATCGGCGATCGGACGTCACCGGGGCTGGCAGTCGATCGACGGGGCGGTGGTGTGCCACGGAGACGTGCACCCGGGCAACGTGGTGATGACGGTCGAGGGGGCGACGCTGATCGACTGGGACCTGCTCTGTTGGGCACCACCGGGCTGGGACCATGCCCCGTTGCTGACGTGGGCGAGCCGGTGGGGTGGTGACGGCACCGAGTACCCGGCGTTTGCGGCCGGCTACGGTCGGTCGCTCGCCGATGATCCCTCGGCCGGGGCTTTCGCCGAACTGCGGTTGGTGGCTGCGACGTTGATGCGGTTGATCGCCGGGCTCCGGAATCCAGCCGCGATGCCCGAGGCGCAACGCCGTCTCGCCTACTGGCGCGGTGATCCCGATGCACCGCAGTGGACCGCGCAGTGAGCGCCGACGCCGAGAGCCGCGGGCGCGTCAGAGGAACTTGCGGAGGATCTTCTGCTTGGTGCTCGTGTACGGCGGGTACATCAGCGACGGATCGGGGCGGGTGGGCTTGTCGAGCACCGGCTTGTGGTGCGTGAAGGTGTCGAAGCCCGCCTTGCCGTGATAGGCGCCCATTCCGCTCGCTCCGACCCCGCCGAAGGGCAGATCGGGCACCGCGAGGTGCAGGACGGCGTGGTTCAGCGTGACGCCGCCGGCCGAGGTGTTCGCGACGACGTGGTCGAGCACGTCGTCGCTCTGGCTGAACGCGTAGAGCGCCAACGGCTTCTCGCGGTCGTTGACGAACCGGATCGCCTCGTCGACGTCGCCGACCGTGAGCACCGGCAGGATCGGCCCGAAGATCTCGTCGTCCATCACGGCCGCATCGGGCTTGACGCCGGCGAGCACCGTCGGAGCGAGATACCGGCTGTCGCGGTCGCCGTTGCCACCGATGACGGTGGCGTCGTAACCGCCGGCGTCGAGCAGCGTCGTCAACCGATCGTGGTGACGTTCGTTGACGATCCGTGCGTAGTCGGGTGACCGACGAGGGTCGGCGCCGTAGAACTTGGTGACCGCGTCGGCGAGCGCCGACACGAGCTGGTCCTCGATGCCCTCTTCGACCAGGACGTAGTCCGGCGCGACGCAGGTCTGGCCGGCATTGAGGAACTTCGCCCAGGCGATGCGCGTGGCGGCGACCTTGACGTTGGCGTCGGCGGCGACGATCGCCGGGCTCTTGCCGCCGAGTTCGAGCGTCACCGGGGTGAGGTGTTCGGCGGCCGCCCGCATCACGACTCGGCCGACCTTGCCGTTGCCGGTGTAGAAGATGTGGTCGAAGCGCTGCTCGAGCAGCGCCGTGGTCTCCTCGACCGCTCCGGTCACGACCGCAACCGTGTTCGCGTCGAAGTACATCGGCACCAGCTCCTCGATCAGAGCCGCGACCGTCGGGGTGACCTCGGATGGCTTGAGCACTGCGGTGTTGCCGGCGGCGAGGGCCGGAACCAGTGGCGCGAACAGCAGCTGGACCGGGTAGTTCCACGGGGCGATGATGCAGACCGTGCCGAGCGGCTCGGGGCGGAGCTCTGCGGTGCCGGGCTTGAACGTCAACGGCACCTTGACCTTCCCCGGCTTCGTCCAGGCGTCGAGGTGCTTGAGCGTGTGGTCGATCTCGTTGATCGTGAACGCGATCTCCGTCGTGTACGCCTCGATGCGGGGTTTGCCCACGTCGGCGACCAGCGCGTCGATCAGACGGTCCTCCTGCTCGACGAAGAGCGTCCGGAGGCGGCGGAGCTGCGCGGCGCGCTGCTCGTTGTCACGCAACACGCCGGAGCGGAAGCCCTCGTGGAGCTCGCGAACGATGTCAGGAATGCGATCGGCGGCGGTCATCTCCCCAGACTAGGTCGTGCATCCGGTGTCAGACCCCGGACGTACCACCTAGCGGGGTTGGTCGGTCGGGCAGTAGTAGCAGGTGCGGTTGGCGATCTCGATCCGCCGGATCTCGTCGCCGCACCGCAGGCATCGATCGCGTTTGTAGGCGTAGGTCGCTTCTCGGCGGGGGATCCGCCGGCTCCCGGTGATGCCGAGTTCGCTCCGGCTGACGGTGACGATGCGGCCGTCCTTCACGCCTTGGCGCAGCATCCCCTGCACGGTTGCCCAGAGTGCCTCGAGCTCGGCCGGGTCGCAGTCGGTGCCGGGCCGGAGCGGATGGATGCCGGTGACGAACAGTGCCTCGGCTCGATAGACGTTGCCGACGCCGGCCACCACCGACTGGTCCATCAGCAGGTCGCCGATGCCGCGGGAGCTGCGGGTGATCTTCTCGATCATCTCGTCGGGCTTCGAGCCACGGCGGATCGGGTCCGGTCCGAGACGGGCCAGGATCTCCTTGCGGACCGACGGTGGGTCGATCGAGCACGCCGTCGGGCCGCTCAGGTCGACCGTGACGTAGTGGTCGTGGTCCCTGTTCGGTTCGACCTGGAGTCGCATGCGCACCTGCCCGATGGGGTCGGGGGAGTCGTCGGTGCGTTGCACCCGGTACTTGCCGAACAGGCCGAGGTGCACGTGGCCGACCTCGCCGGTCGACCATCGGTAGAACAGGTGCTTGCCGTACGGCTCGATGCGCTCGAGCACTGCGCCATCCACCCGTTCGGCGTCGGCATCGAAGCGGCCCTGTGGACTGGAGACACGAACCGGGTGGCCGACGAGCAGTTCGGCGTGGTCGCGGGCGATGCGGTGGATGGTGTGGCCCTCGGGCATGCGCAGCGACGGTATTGCCTCCGGTGAGCGATCGCGCCGTCCGGCTGCGGTCGCGCGGCGAACGGTTCGGCCGCCTTCGTGGCCGTTGCGTGGCCTCTGGTGCAGCCACCGGACCTACGATGGCCCGCGGATGAGCACGACGACGGGTTCCCAACGTGCCGGTGCGTCGGTGCTCGGGCTCGACTCCGAGCTGGCGGCCACCTGTGTGAGCTGCGGGCTCTGTCTGCCGCATTGCCCGACGTTCCGGGTGACGGGCGAGGAGCGGTACTCGCCTCGCGGCCGCATCGATGCCATGCGGGCTGTGGAGCGCGGCGAGCTCCCGATCGACGACGAGTTCGTCGACTTCGTCGAGACCTGCGTGCAGTGCCGGGGCTGCGAGACGGCGTGCCCGAGTGGGGTGCAGTTCGGGGCGCTGATGGAACAGACACGAACGACACTCGCCGAGCAGGCTCGGATGACTCCCTGGTGGCAGCGGCTGGGTCTGCGACTGCTGCCACGGCACCGGGTCCTGCTCGCGGGGTCGACGGCCATCGCCGTGGCACAACGGTTCCGGGTCGTTCCGAAGCGACTCGGGATCCCGCACCTCGCACTCCGACGGCCCCCGAAGGTCGAGACGACCGGCGACGACGTGTGGCTCTTCACCGGGTGCGTGATGGACGCCTGGCAGCGCGACACCCATCGCAACACGGCGGCGCTGATCGCGCTCGCGGGCGCCACGCACGCAGTGCCCGAATCCGGGGGAGGCTGCTGCGGTGCGCTGCACGCACACGCTGGGCTCCATTCGGACGCAGCAACACTGGCCGAGCGGGTGATGGCGTCGATGCCCGGCAACGCACCGATCCTCGTGAACTCCGCCGGTTGCGGCGCAGCGATGAAGGAGTACGGCCGGCTGCTCGACACCGAGGAGTCCCATCGGTTCAGCGCTCGTGTACTCGACATCTCCGAATGGCTCGCCGGCCGGATCGCCGACCTGCCCGATCCGGCCGTGCCGCGCCGGACGATCATCGTGCAGGACCCGTGCCATCTGCGTCACGTCCAACGAGCACATGAACCGGTCCGAACGCTGATCGGACATGTCGCCGAGGTGGTCGAGCTCGACGACGACGGTCTGTGTTGTGGAGCCGGTGGCGCCTATTCGGCGTTGCAGCCGTCGCTCGCCGGCGAGATCCGCGAGCGGAAGGTCGCGTCGATCAGGCGTGCGACCGAGCGATCGGATGCCGTCGCCGTCGCGAGCGCGAACCCCGGCTGCTCGATGCATCTCGGAGCGGTGCTCGATCTGCCGGTGAGGCATCCGGTCGATCTCGTGGCCGAAGCGCTCGGCGTGGATGGTCGGTGATGGGGGAGTATTCCGGGCTGATCGAGCGGCTCGAGTCGGTCGCCGCGGACCTCGACGAGATTGCGTTCGATCGCCTCCGTGAGGCGGTGGCCGAGGGTGAACTCACGCGCCCGGCAGGCGACAAGCAGCTGATGCAGGCCAGGCGGGCGATCGAGAAGGCCGCCGGTGTGCTTCGTCAGCTCGACGAGACGTAGCCGTTCAGGACGCGGATCATCGCGACCAGGTCGCTGTAGCCGCGCTTTGCGAACACGAAGGAGATCCGGTCGAGGTCGACCTTGTCGTCGTCTCGACGTTCGATCTTGAACGGCTCGGATCGGTCGATCGAGCCACTGGAGACGAGGTGTCCGAACTGCTCGTTGAGGTCGGCGAGTTGCTCGTCGGTCGGTCCCTGGCGCATCCGGATCACGAGGTGGTCGCCGACGTAGCGCACCGAGTCGTAGTTGGCATAGAAGTCGTCGATGATCGCCGCAGCCTCGTTGCAGTCGTTGGTGATCGTGTACAGGCCGACATCGGTCGCCGAAACGAGGCCCCGAGCGATCAGCTGCTGGCGCACGAACGTGTCGACACCTTCCCAGTAGGGGTCGCCGGGCGCATCGAGCAGCACGATCGGAACGGGCACTCCCTTGCCGGTCTGGGTGAGTGTCAGGAGCTCGAACATCTCGTCGAGCGTCCCGAATCCACCCGGCAGGCACACGAATCCCTGGGATTCCTTGATCAGCATCAGCTTGCGCGTGAAGAAGTACTTCATGCTCACGTGCTTCTCGTCGCCGGCGATGATCGAGTTCGCTCCGGTCTCGAACGGGAGCCGGATCGACACGCCGATCGAGTTCTCTCGGCCGGCGCCCTCCATACCCGCCTGCATGATCCCGGGCCCGGCGCCCGTGACGGCCATCCACCCGCTCTCGGCCAACGTTGCCGCGAGCTGCCGGGTCAATCCGTACAGGGGGTCGTCGGCGCGCGTGCGGGCGGAGCCGAAGATCGCCACCTTGCGACGGTCCTTGTACGGAGCGAACATCGCGTAGGCGTCACGCATTTCGGTCAGCGCTGCAGTGGCGATCTTCAGATCGAGCGTGTCAGGCTGGTCGGCGATGAGCCCGAGCGTTTCGGAAACAAGTTCTTCCGCGAGTCGAACATTCTCGGAAACACCCAGCTCGGACACGATGGAACGCGCTCGGGACGCGGCTTCTTCGGATACATCTGAATTCATGCAGTCTGGATCGTACGGGTCGAAGTGGCAGGGACCGGTCCTCGGTCTGCTGGCGACCGGTGCCGGGCTCGCCGCAGCCGAGCTCGTGGTCGGCCTCGTCGACGGCTCGGCGTCGCCCGTCGTGCCGGTGGGGCAGGTGTTCATCGACGTCGTGCCGAGGCCGCTCAAGGAGTGGGCGATCGAGACCTTCGGGACGAACGACAAGGTCGTGCTGATCCTCGGCGCGCTGATCGTGGTGTTCGGGATCGGGATCACCGTCGGGGTGCTCGCAATGCGTGGAGCTCGCAGCGCCGCGTATGCGCTGACCAGCGTGATCGGCCTCCTCGGCGCGTTCGCCGTGCTCACGCGCCCGGCGCCCACCCTCGGCAAGCTGATGCCCACGATCGTCGGCACGGCCGTGTCGATCGCCGTGCTCTGGTACCTCGCCCCGAGACCGCAACCGCGCCGAGTGGAGGATGGCACTCACCCATCACCCACGGCACAGACGATGGGTGTCGATCGTCGGCGGTTCGTGGGTGGCGCCATCGGGATCGGATCGGCCGCCGTGCTGGTCGGCGGTGTCGGCCGCCTGCTCCAGCAGCGTTTCGAGGTGAGCGCCGAGCGTTCCGACATCGCACTTCCCGCTCCTGCGTCGCCGAGCGCGGCGCTGCCTGTGGATGCGCAGGTCCCGGTCGAGGGCATGCAACCGTTCGTGACACCGACCACCGACTTCTACCGCATCGACACGGCGCTGGTCGTGCCGCAGGTCTCGAAGGACTCGTGGCGGCTGAAGATCCACGGCATGGTCGACAACCCGATCGAGCTGACGTTCGCGGACCTCCTCCAGCGGCCCCAGGTCGAGCGGTACGTGACGCTGTCGTGCGTCTCGAACCCGATCGGCGGTGACCTCGTCGGCAACGCGCAGTGGCAGGGCGTGTTGCTCAAGGACGTCCTCGACGAGGCTGGGGTGCAACCCGGTGCGACCCAGGTGGTGAGCACGTCGATCGACGGGTGGACCGCCGGCACGCCCACCGAGGTCGTCATGGACGGGCGCGACGCACTGCTGGCGATCGCGATGAACGGCGAACCCTTGCCGGCGCGCCACGGCTACCCGGTACGGATGGTCGTGCCGGGCTTGTACGGCTACGTTTCGGCAACGAAGTGGGTGACCGACATCGAGTTGACCCGGTGGGAGGACTACGACGCGTACTGGGTGCCGCGCGGTTGGTCGAAGGAGGGCCCGATCAAGACGATGTCACGCATCGACACCGATCGGCCTGGGGCCCGTTCCGGTGAGATGGTGGTCGGCGGTGTGGCCTGGGCGATCCACCGCGGCGTGTCACGGGTGCAGGTGCGTCTCGACGGCGGCGACTGGATCGAGGCCGAGCTCGGTGGCGTTCCGTCGGACGACACCTGGGTCCAGTGGGTGGCCCGGTTCGACGCTGCGCCCGGCAAGTACATGGTCGAGGCCCGGGCATTCGACGGCGACGGCGTACCGCAGACCGAGGAGACCGCCCCGGTCGCCCCGAACGGGGCCCAGGGCTACCCGCGCCGCTTCATCGACGTCGCCTGACCTCGAGGCGCCCCGTGATCACGGGTACGTTGCGAAGAGCACCTGCAGATCGTCACCCGCCATCGACACGAGCGTCGTGTTCGGGTATCCGCCGAGGACGGTGACGAGGTGGTCGTACACATCAACGGCACCCGACCCCGGGAGGGCCGAGGTGTCGTCGCCCTGGTACACGCCCAGAGCGGTGTCTCCATTGTTGTTGATCGCCGCGAGGAACGTTTCGATGTTGCCGGCGTTCAGGCTGTCCAGATCGACGAAATGGACGCGGCGCGTGCTCGAAGCGCCGGCCCCGGTCGCAGCGACCCAATCGGCCTTGCCCTGCTCGCGTCCCAACACGACGATCTCGTCATCGCCGTTCGCGTCGGCTCCGAAGCGCCAGGCTGTGACGCCGCCATGCCATCCGAAACTGCTCGTCGGCATCGTGACGGGAATCGGCGGCGGAGGAGGGGCCACGTCTCCTCCGCTCCCCGACCCCGTACAACCGCCGACCGAGACGATCTCGTAGGAGTTGCCCGTCACCGTCACGTCGTACATGGCCGATTCGTTCGTGATCACGCCGTTGGCCACGAGCGTTGCTTCGTCCGCGTAGGTCTCATGCATGGTCCAGTGGACGTTCTGGGCCCTCTCCAGGTTGCCCAACTCGGCCGCACAGGCGTTCTCTTCGCTTCTGTCGGTGATCCCACGCACTGCGAACACTGCGACGACAGCGAGGACGCCGAGAATGACGATCACGATCAACAGCTCGATGAGCGTGAACCCGCCCTCGGTGTTCGGCGACTGTCGAGGCACCGCGTCCATGGGTGCTGTATCGGACGCGCCGAGATGGCCCTGAAGTCAAGATCTGGACAGGCGTGCGATCATGGAACCCGATCCACGCCCGGCCGGCGGCCGTTGACAGCTCCAACGCTGCCCCGATGAACGTTCCGGGCTAGAGGGTGTCGGCTTTGGCGTCGAGGGCGGTGATCAGCTCGTCGAACGACTTCTGGAAGCTGGAGACGCCCTCACGTTCGAGTTGGTCGGCGACGTCGTCCATGTCGACGCCCACCCGGGGGAGCGCCTCCCACACCGCGCGAGCCCCCTCGACGTCGGTATCGACCCGTCGCGCGAGCGTGCCGTGGTCGGCGAACGCCTCGAGCGTGTTGTCGGGCAGCGTGTTGACCGTGTCGGGACCGATCAGCTCGTCCACGTAGAGCGTGTCCGGGTAGGCCGGGTTCTTGGTCGACGTCGATGCCCACAGCGGTCGCTGCACCCGAGCGCCGCGGGCAGCCAGAGCCTCCCAGCGTGGACCGGAGAAGGCCTCACGGAACAGCTGGTAGGCGAGCTTTCCCTGGGCGACGGCGGCCGTGCCGCGCAGGGCGAGGGCCTCGTCGGTGCCGACGGCGTCGAGGCGACGGTCGACCTCGGAGTCGACGCGGCTGATGAAGAAGCTGGCGACGCTCGCAACCCGCGAGAGATCGGCGGTGGAGTCGGCGGCGAGCCGTTCGAGACCGCGGAGGTACGACTCGATCACCTTCGAGTACCGATCGAGGCTGAAGATCAACGTGACGTTGATCGAGCGGCCCTCGGCGATCATCTCCTCGATCGGCGCGAGGCCCTCCTCGGTGCCGGGGATCTTCACCATCAGGTTGCGGCGGTCGATCCGCTCGTGCAGCGCCCTGGCGGCGGCTTCGGTGCCCGGCCCGTCGTGGGCCAGCCCAGGATCGACCTCGACACTCACGTAGCCGTCCACCCCGTTCGAGTGGTCGTACACCTTCGAGAACACGTCGCACGCGCTGTGGATGTCGCGCACGACGAGCGCCCAGTAGTCGTCGACGATCGAGGTGCTCGTCGAGCGGAGTCGGGCGAACTGCTCGTCGTAGTCGTTCGAGTCCTGGATCGCCTTCTGGAAGATCGACGGGTTCGACGTGAGCCCGCGCACGCCGCGGTCACGGATGGCGACGAGCTGGCCCGAGGTGATGTAGCCGCGCTTGAGGTTGTCGAGCCAGGCGCTCTGTCCCTCCTGGTCGTAGAGGGCGGCGATGCGGTTGGTGTCGGCCATTGGGTGCTCCTCGGGGGTCGGGGTCAGGAAACGAGTTCGAGTGCCCGTCGCACGACATGTTCGACGTTGATGCCGAGCTTGTCCAGCACGAGCTCTCCGGGAGCGCTCGCGCCGAAGCGGTCGATGCCGATGGCGACATCGGCGTACCGATCCCAGCCGAACGTGGCGGCCGCCTCGACGGAGACCACCGGCACACCGGGCGGGAGGATCTCGTCGCGGAACGAGCGGTCCTGGGCGGCGAAGCGGTCCCAGCTGGGCATGCTCACGGCGCGAGCGGCGACGCCCTGGCCCCCGAGCGCGGCAGCAGCATCGACGCACACCTCGACCTCGCTGCCGGTGCCGACCAGCACGACCTGCGGCGTGGCATCGGGGTCGACGACGATCCCGGCGCCGCGCTCGACGGCTGAGCCGTCGGTGGTCACCCGGATGTTCTGGCGGCTGAGCACGAGCACCGAGGGACCGTCGTGGCGAACGACGTCGGCCCAGGCGTGAATCGTCTCGTTGCCGTCGGCGGGGCGGATCACGTGGAGGTTCGGCATCGCCCGCAGCGTCGCGAGATGCTCCACGGGCTGGTGGGTCGGTCCGTCCTCGCCGACGCCGACCGAGTCGTGGGTGAAGACGAAGCAGCACTTGGCTCCGGACAGCGCGGCGAGGCGGATCGGCGGTCGCATGTAGTCGGAGAACACGAAGAACGTGCCCCCGATCGGCAACGTGCCGCCGTGCTGGGCCATTCCCACCAGTGCACTGCCCATCGCGTGCTCGCGGATGCCGTAGTGGAGGTAGCGCCCGGTGCGATCGTCGGCCGTGAACGACGTGGTGCGCGACAGGCCGGTTCCGTTGCTGCCGGTCAGGTCGGCCGACCCGGAGATCAGCCCGGGAAGGTCGTCGTACGTCGCGTCGAGTGCCTTCTGGATCGCCTTGCGGGTGGCGAGCGACTCGCCGAGGTCGTACGCGGGCAGATCGGCGTCCCAGCCGCTCGTGCCGGTGCCGGCCCAGGCCGCCTGCCACTCCGGCTCGGCCGTGACGTCGGCGCTGCGCCGGGTCCAGTCGGCGCGAGCGGCGGCCCCGCGCTGGGCAGCCTGGTCGCGGTAGGCGGCGACGAGATCGTCGGGCGCCCAGAACGGCTCGTCGGGGATGCCCATGATCTCCTTGGTCCGTGCGACGTCGTCGGGAGAGAAGGGATTGCCGTGGGCGCCGTGGGTGTCGACGTGATCGGGCGACGGCTCACCGATGTGTGAGCGCAGCACGAGCAGCGACGGCTTGTCGGTCTGGTCCTTCGCGGCGAGCAACGCTGCTTCGAGCCCGTCGAGATCGTCGGCCATCTCGCCGAGCTCGACGACGTCCCAACCGTACGCGCGAAAGCGCATCGCCACGTCGTCGTTCGTCGACAGGCTCGTCGCACCGTCGATCGTGATCTTGTTGTCGTCGAACACGCAGATCAGCTTGCCGAGACCGAGGTGCCCCGCCAGCGAGGCGGCCTCGTGGCTGATGCCTTCCATCAGGCAGCCGTCGCCGGCGATCACGAAGGTGTGGTGATCCTGCGCCTCGGCGCCGAATCGGGCTCGGAGGTTCGCTTCGGCGATCGCCATGCCGACGGCGTTGCCGAAGCCCTGCCCGAGCGGCCCGGTGGTGACCTCGACCCCTGCCGTGTGGCCGGCCTCCGGATGTCCCGGTGTGGCCGACTCCCACTGACGGAACTGGCGGAGGTCGTCGAGTTCGAGTCCGTAGCCCGACAGGAAGAGCAACGTGTACTGCAGGATCGATGCGTGGCCGTTGGAGAGCACGAATCGGTCACGGTCGGGCCATGCCGGATCGGCCGGATCGTGGCGCAGCACGCGGCTGTAGAGCACGTGCCCGAGCGGCGCGAGCGCCATGGCGGTGCCCTGGTGGCCGCTGTTGGCAGCGAGTGGGCCGTCCATCGCCATCCCCCGGATGAGCGAGACGGCGAGCTGGTCCTGTTCGGCAGTCAACGACACGCGGGCGACAGTACCCGACCACCTGCCGACTCGAACCAAATCGCCAGGCGGAACGGCGGACAACACGGGTCTGACCCCTGATGTCCTGGATCAGGCGGGCGGGAGGAGGTTGAAGGGCACGAGGTGCCAGGGGCCCTGGTCGATGCGGCAGTGCGCGAACACTTGGCCGTAGTCGTCGAACTCCAACTCGCCACGAACGAGTCGGTACGTGAACTTGCCGGGCTCGACGGTGAACGGGCTGACGTTGCGGGCGATCTGCTCGCTGTCCTCGTCGATGCCGCGCCGGAACACGACCTCGAACACGCCGTTGCCCGGCTCGCCCTCCGGGCAGAAGATCAACGCCACGAGGTGTGGCTCGATCGTCACCGGAGCCGGCGACGGCGCGGCCATCGAGAACATCACGCCGCTCATGTCGATGCGCGTCGACGGCCCGGGCGCCTGACGCATCTCGAAGTTCTCGACGAACAGTGCGGCGACGATCTGCATGGGACCTCAGGCTACGGTCGGCCGTTCGCGCTGTGAACATCGACACGAGGGAACAGGAGAGCGCACCATGGATCTGTCGGGCAAGGCTGCAATCGTCACCGGAGCAGGGACCGGCGTCGGACGAGCGACCGCTCTGGCGCTGGCCTCGGCCGGTTGCGACGTCGTCGTCAACTACTCCCGATCCAAGGACGCCGCCGAGGCCGTGGCCGCCGAGGCGGCGGCGAGCGGGGTCCGAGCGATCGCCGTCCAGGCCAGCGTCGCCGAGGACGACGACTGTCGCCGTCTCGTCGGTGCCGCCACCGAGGCCTTCGGACGCCTCGACGTCCTCGTCAACAACGCCGGCACCACGAGCTTCATCCCGCATCACGACCTCGATGCGGTGACGGCGGAGACGTGGACGTCGATCATGGGTGTCAACCTGATCGGCCCGTTCCAGATGGCGCGGGCCGCAGCGACCGCATTGAAGGCCGACGGCGGCGGACAGATCGTCAACATCTCCAGCGTCGCAGGCGTCTACGGCACGGGGAGTTCGATCCCGTACTGCGCGTCGAAAGCGGGCCTGAACAACCTCACCGTCACGCTGTCCCGGGTGATGGGGCCGGAGGTGCAGGTGAACACGGTGTGTCCCGGCTTCATCGACGGTTCGTGGTTGCAGGAGGGATTCGGCGACGCGTTCGACGCGATCAAGCAGTCGGTCGTCGACAGGACGCTGCTGGGTGCCGTCTGCACGCCCGAGGACGTGAAGGATGCGATCTTCGGGTTCCTGCTCGGTTCGAAACTGACGACCGGCGAGATCCTCGTCGTCGACGGCGGATACGGCAAGGCGTTGTGAGGCGTCACGTCCAGCGGCGTGGCACGCGGAGCACGACCCGGTAGCTGCCGGCGACGGGCACCGGGCCGAACGACCGGGAATCGGCGCGCGTGCTCTCGCGATTGTCGGACAGCACCGACATCGTGCCGTCGCCGTGCACCTCGGCCACCCGCTTCACCAGCCAGAAACCCGGACGGTCGGGATGCTCGACACACCGGATCTGTCCAGCCCGTGCCCGGGAGGATCCGATGGCGACGAGTCCCTGTCCGTCGACGAGCGTCGGCTCCATCGATCGGTCGGCGACGACGAAGCGTCGCGGGAGCGCGTGGCGCCATCGGGGCCGATTCGTCGAAGGCGGCTTGGGCACGTCCACGGGCGCGGAGTGTATGTTTCGCCTGAACGACCTTCGGGAACGTTCGCAACGCCCACGATCACCAACCTCCAGGAGACATCATGTTCGCCAAGTTGTTCGCCCCGCTGTTCGAAGGGGCCACCGTCGCCCACGCCCACTGCGACCTGTACTGCGGGGTGTACGACCCGGCCCAGGCCAAGATCGAGGCGCTCTCGGTCGTCAAGACGGCGAAGAAGTACGCCGAGTCCGACGACGAGGTCTTCCGCAACCGCTGCATCCTGATCAAGGAACAGCGCGCCGAGGAGACCAAGCACCATCTGATGGTCCTGTGGGCCGACTTCTTCGCCCCCGACCACTTCGCGGCGTTCCCGCAGCTCCACGAGCTGTTCTGGAAGGCGATCCACCAGGCCGGCGAGGCCAAGAAGTCGATGGACCCCGCGGTCGGCGAGCAGCTCGTCGCCTACATCGACGAGATCGCCGACATCTTCTGGCAGACCGACAAGGCGAAGCAGATGGGCGTCTACCCGCCGGCCTGAACCCGTCGGGTTCTGGCGAGGAGCATCCCGACGCACGAAGTAGCGTTCGTCGGACCATGTCCGACCTCCGCCTCGTGACCGCGACCGAGCTGCCCGTCGAGGGCCGGTCCACGCGGGATCAGATCCTCGACGCGGCGCTCACGTGCTTCGCCCACGACGGCTACAGCGGCACCTCGCTCAACGACATCGCCGCCGAGGTCGGGATCCGTCGCCCGAGTCTGCTGCACCACTTCGCATCGAAGGAGGTCCTGTACGGCGAGGTGTTCGAACGCCTCCTGTCGGACTGGTTCGCTCGTCTGGCCGATGCAATCGAGTCGACCGCCACGGGCTGGCCCAAGATCGAGCAGGTGCTGCGGGCCGGGTTCGGCTACTTCGCCGACAACCCGTCGTACGTCACGCTGATGCGCCGTGAGGCGATCGACGGCGGCTCGCACCTCGGCATCGACCTCGCGGCGGTCCTGCGGCCGATGTTCGACCAAGCCGCCGACTACCTCGGCCGTGAGATGGCCGACGGCACGTTCCGTGAGCAGAATCCTCAACAGCTCCTGCTCACCGGCTACGGCGCCCTGCTGAGCTACTTCTCCGACGCACCGTTCCTCGAGGGTCTGCTCGACGAGGATCCACTGGCCCCGGAGGCGCTCGAGCGTCGCAGCGAACACATCATCGAGTTCTTCCGCGCTGCGCTGATCCCCACCTGACACGACGAGGCGGCGCTGGCGTCGCGTGCACCACATCGCGGCAGGTCGGACGGGTACCGTGTGGACCGCATGGCGACCCCAGACACGACCTCACCCGGATCTGCCGCGTCCACGACGCTCTCCGAGCGCGACTCCAAGTCGCTGCTCGCCGACTTCGGCGTGCCGATCGCCGCCGAGCGTGTCGTGGCCGATGCGGCCCACGCCGTCGACGCTGCCGTCGAGCTCGGCTTTCCCGTGGTCGTCAAGCTGAACGGCGATCGGATCGCCCACAAGACCGAGCGGGGCCTCGTGCGGCTCCGGCTCGGGGATCGAGCGGCGGTGCTCGAGGCTGCCCACGACCTGCTCGCGGCGGCCCTCCCCGACGATGGCGACGTGTCGCTGCTGGTCGCCCCGATGATCTCCGGAAACCGGGAACTGATCGCCGGCGTGATCCGCGACCCGCAGTTCGGTCCGACCGTGATGCTCGGCGTCGGCGGCGTGCTGGCCGAGGCAGTCGCCGACGTCGTGTTCCGGCCGGCGCCGCTCGACGCCGTGACGGCGGCGGGCATGATCGACGACCTGGCGACCCAGAAGCTGCTCGGTCCGTTCCGCGGCGAGGCGGCGGTCGATCGGACGCAGCTGATCGCCCTGCTGGTCGGCCTGGGACGACTCGTCAGCGAGCGCAACGACATCGCCAGCGTCGACATCAACCCGTTGATCGTGCAGGCATCCGGTGAGCTGGTCGCCGTCGACGGTCTGGTCGAGCTCGGTGCCGGATTCGAAGCTGCCCGCGCGGTCACGCGTCAGCGGCCCACCGACGAACAGTTCCGAGCGCTGTTCGAGCCGCGTGGGGTCCTGGTCACGGGCGCCTCGACCCACCCCGGCAAGTTCGGTTTCGTCTCGCTCCACAACCTGCTGGCGGCCGGGTACGCCGGCGGCGTGTACGGCACGAACCTCAAGGGTGAGGAGGTCCTCGGCATCCGTACCGTCGCCGACATCGCCGAGCTGCCCGATGGAGCGATCGACCTCGTGTTCGTGTGCACGCCCGCTGCCGCCAACCCGCAGATGCTGCGCGCCTGCGCGGCCAAGGGGATCACTGCCGCCTTCCTCACCTCGGCCGGGTACGGGGAGGCGGGCGACGAGGGCCGTGTTGCCGAGGAGGAGCTGGTCGAACTCGCCGACGAACTCGGCATGCTCCTCGCCGGCCCGAACGGTCAGGGGGTCGTCAGCACACCGGTCGACCTGTGCGCGCAGATCGTGGCGCCGTACCCGCCGGCCGGTCGCATCGGGGTCGCGAGCCAGAGTGGCAACTTCGTGTCGAGCTTCATGAACCTGTCTCGGGCGAGCGGGGTCGGGATCAGCCGTGCCGTGTCGGCCGGGAACGCAGCGGCCGTCACCGTTGCCGACTACCTCGATTGGTACGCCGACGACGATGCCACGTCGGTCGGTCTCGCCTATGTCGAGGGCATTGCCGACGGGCGTGGCCTGATGGACCGCCTGGCGACGGCTGCTGCCCGCAAGCCGCTGGTGTTGGTCAAGGGTGGGGCCACCGAGGGCGGAGCACAGGCAGCGGCGAGCCACACCGGCGCGCTGGCCGCCAACGACAAGATCTTCGACGGGGAGTGTCGCGCGGCCGGCATCACGCGTGCGGCGACGGTCACCGAAGCCTTCGAGGCGGCGGCGACGTTCGCGACGCAGCCGCTTCCTCGCGGTGGCAACACCGTGGTCCTCACCACCGCTGGCGGGTGGGGTGTGGTGACCGCCGACGCGATCACCCGCGACCGCGACATCACCTTGATGACCCTGCCGGACGATCTGCGCGAGGCGATCGACAGCAAGTTGCCACCGCGCTGGAGTCGCAACAATCCGGTCGACTGCGCCGGCGGTGAGACCCGCGACACGATCCCCGAGGTGATGGAGCTGATCGCCAGGCACGACGCGGTCGACGCGATGATCTACCTCGGCCTCGGGATCCAGAGCAACCAGGCGAGGATGATGCGCGACGGCCGGTTCTACCCCGACCACGGGCTCGAGCGGATCGTTGCCTACCACGAACGCCAGGACGAGCGATTCGCCGAAGCGGCCCACGAACTCAGCGTGTCCTGCGGCAAACCGATCCTCGTCGCAACCGAACTGGCGGTCGCCGACCCCGACAACCCGGGCCCGGCGACGGTTCGTCGACTCGGTCGGCTCTGCTACGGCAGCGGCGAGCAGGCGGTGACCGCGCTCGGTCATCTGATCCGCTACGCACGCTTCCGAGAGGCGCACCAACGGTGACCCGACCCGCCGGCGCACGTGGACGCGGGCCTGGCCCGTGGTTGGTGCTCGGCGCGGTTGCGATCGTCCCAGCGGTGATCCTCTTCGCCATCCATCGTTGGTCATCGGCATCCTCCGACGACAACGTGGCCGCGCCACCCGTCGATCCGGCCGTCGAGGTTCCGGTGGCGACCCCGGCGCTGCCGACCGGGCTCCTGAGCTACCGGCGGATGCCGGGCATCGTGTCACGAGACGTGAACATCGATGCATTCCGTGGCGAGGTCGATCCGTTCCTGGCGACGCTCAACGAACGATCGTGTGCCGTGATCGCCGTCGACGGCGTGAGCGTGGACGCCGTGCGTGACGAGATCGCCGTGATTCCGGCGAGCAGCCAGAAGCTGCTGGTCGCCGCCGTCGCTCTCGAGCGGCTCGGTGAGGACTTCCGATACACCACCACCGTCGAAGCAGCGGCCGCGCCGGTCGCAGGTGTCGTCGAGGGTGATCTGTACCTCGTGGGTGGCGGCGATCCGCTGCTCTCCTCGGACTGGTATCCCACGTCGAACCTCGAGCGGTATGCCGTCACCTCGCCAACGTCGCTCGACTCGCTCGCCGATGGTGTCGTCGCGGCCGGCGTGACCAGCGTGGTCGGCGGCGTGGTCGGTGACGGGTCGCGGTACGACGACGAGTTCTTCGCGCCCGGGTGGGGTGTGGGCGTCGCCGGCCTCGAGGGGGGACCGTACGACGCACTGATGGCGAACGACTCGCGCGTCGAGGGCGACCCGCTGCGAGCCAACGACCCGAACGAGGGAGCGGCCCGCGAGTTCACCCGACTCCTCGAAGCCCGTGGTGTCACGGTCGCCGGGGCACCATCGAGTGGATCTGCTCCGGCAGGCACGGTCGAGATCGCCTCGGTCGAGTCGGCGCCGATGTCGTCGGTCGTCGCCGAGATGCTCGGGAACAGCGACAACAACACGGCCGAGCTCGTCGTGAAGGAACTCGGGGTCACCGACACTTCGCCCGGAACCCGTGAGGCAGGGCTCGCCGCGATTCGTGACCAACTCGCCGAGTGGGGGGTGAGCGTCGAGGCGCTCGTGCTCGCCGACGGTTCGGGCCTGAGCCCGGACAACCGCGTCACGTGCTCAGCGCTCGCAGAGGTTCTGGCCCGGTACGACCTGGATTCGCCCGTGGGGCAGGGACTGCCGATCGCCGGTCAGACCGGCACGCTGTCCGATGTGTTCGTCGGTCACCCCGTCGAGGGTCGCCTGCGTGGCAAGACCGGCACGCTCAACAACCCGCCCTTCAACACCGATCCACCTGCCGTGAAGGCCCTGGGCGGGTATCTCCCGATCGAGGGCGGCGGCGAGGTCGAGTACGTGTTGATCCTCAACGGCCCGACGATCTCCGACCAGAGCGAGTACCGACCGATCTGGGACGCGCTCGCGGACACGCTCGACACCTATCCAGCCGGACCGACACCGGCGATGGTGGGACCACGATGAGCAACATGCGCGTCGAGGTGGTGACGGGACCGGTGAGGTACCGCTGGACACCCCTGTTGGGACTGATCGCTCTGGCGATGGTTCCGGTGGTGGCGCTCAGTGCACTGCTGGTGTGGAGTGACGGCCAGGCCGACGAGCACGAGGCGGCCGTCGACGGCAACGCTGCGGCGCCCGTTCCGGTCGCGCCGTCCCCCTCCGCCGTGACCCCGGCCCTCACGACGTCGTTGTTCAGCTACCGCCGTGCCCCGGCCAGCATGGCCGATGCCGGCAACGACAACCAGCTCTCGGATCAGATGGACCAGCTCGCGGCGTTCATCGACGAGCGCTCCTGTCTCGCCGTGTCGGTCGACGGTCGCCCCGTCACCGCCCACAATGTCGACGCCGCCGTCATCCCAGCGAGTACGCAGAAGCTGTTCATCGCCGCCGTGGCGCTCGAGGTGCTCGGTGCCGACCATCGATTCACCACCACGGTGCAGGCGCCGCCGGCAGTCGATGGTGAGATCGACGGCGATCTGTTCCTCGTCGGTGGGGGAGACCCTCTGCTGGTGTCGACCGACTTCCCGACCGACGACGACCGTTTCCCCGAATTCAACACGACTCCACTCGACGATCTCGCCGATGCGGTCGTCGCGGCGGGCGTCACGTCGGTCCGTGGTTCGGTGGTCGGTGACGGCAGCCGGTACGACGACGAGTTCGTCAACCCGGCCTGGGGCTCGGATGTCGCGTTCGTGGAGGCAGGACCGTACGACGCGCTGGTGGTGAACGACTCGCGGGTCCGTGGCCGTTCCGGTCGCCAGGGCGATCCGAACGCGGCAGCGGCACGCGAGTTCGCCCGGCTGCTCTCCGATCGTGGTGTGCGCGTGTCGAACGGGTGGGAGAGCGGCGTCGCCGACCCCGCACTCCCCGTCGTGGCCACGATCGAGTCGCAGCCCCTCGATGCCGTGATCGCCGAGATGTTGACGACGAGCGACAACGACACGGCGGAGATGCTCGTGAAGGAACTCGGCGTCGCCGACGGCGGCGTCGGCACCGTGGCGGCAGGCCTCGACGTGGTGGACCGCACGCTGCGGTCGTGGGGGGTCCCGATGGACGGCGTGAACCTGGTCGACGGGTCGGGGCTCAGCAGCGAGAACCGGGCGACGTGTGGGTCGATGCTGGCGGTGCTCCAGCGGATGGAGGGCACCGCGGTGGCGAGCGGCCTGCCCGTAGCGGGGCGGAGCGGAACGCTGGAGGACGCCTTCGTCGGTACGTCGATGGAAGGTCGTCTGACTGCAAAGACGGGGACGCTGGGCAACCCACCGGTCGACCTCGACCCGCCGGCCGCGAAGGGCCTGGCCGGCTACCTCGGTGCCACCAGCGGCGACACGATCGAGTTCGTGATGCTCCTCAACAGCCCGGACATCGACGAACCGGAGAACTACGCCCCGTTCTGGCTGGCGCTCGGCGAGCGGCTCGACTCGTACCCTGACGGTCCGGCAATGTCGACCGTCGGTCCGCGCTGAGCGTCGCTTCCAACCGCGGCGGATGCTCGTCGCCTTCGTGCACCGGTGGCCGTCCTTCGGCACGGTGACCTAGCGTCGGGGTCGTGGCCGTTCTCCCGATGTTTCCGCTCGGATCGGTGTTGCTCCCCGGCGGCCTACTGCCGCTGCACGTGTTCGAGCCCCGCTACCGCGACATGATCCGAGACTGCCTGCGCAGCGACGACGAGCCCGAGTTCGGACAGGTGCTGATCACCCACGGTTGGGAGACGGGCGGTGGCGACGATCGTGCGCTGGTGGGAACCGTGGCTCGGATGATGCAGGTCGAGGCGCTCGACGAGAACCGCTACGCCCTGATCGCGGTCGGGACACGGCGGATCAGGATCACTGCCTGGTTGCCGGACGATCCGTACCCGATCGCGGACGCCGACGACTGGCCCGACGTCGACCCCGATGCGCCGGGACTCGCATTGCAGGTGGCGGCGAGCCACGCCCGCGTCCGAGCGGCGCTCGCGCTCGCGGCGCAACTCGACGAACAGGATGGTGGCGATCGAGGTCGTGACGGTGAAGGTGAGCTCGTACCAACCGAGGACACCGAGATCTCCGACGACCCGCTGCTGGCCACCTACCACCTCGCTGCGCTCGCGCCGATCGGCCCCGCTGACCGCTACCGACTGCTCGCCGCGGAGGGGCCGATGCGCCGCCTCGATCTGCTCGACGAGATCCTCGACGACGTCGAAGCAATGTTGAAGTTCCGCCTGACGTGATAGAAACGATGTCCGTGTCAGACACCAACGACCTCGATGAGCGCCTCGCACGCCGGGCAGAGAAGGCCAAGGCGGCGCAGGAGGACGCGTCGGTCGGAGACATCGTCGACTACGTCAAGGCCTATGCCAAACAGGAGACCGTCGGTCCGCTGAAGGGTGCCGGGTCCTGGTTGGGCTTCGGCGCTGCGGCGGCGCTGCTCTTCAGCATCGGCGTCGTCCTGCTGCTCGTCGGGCTGTTGCGCCTGTTGCAGACCGAATGGACCCGCTCGGCAACCGGCTCGCTGTCGTGGCTCGCCTATCTGATCACCCTGCTCGTCGCCGTTGCCGTGATCGCCGTGGCGATCTCCCGCATCAAGAAGGCGACGCTGTTCAAGGAACCGAAGTAAGGAGCCTCACCGTGTCGAAGCAGCACACCCCCGTGGTACCGGACAAGATCACCCCGCAGGACCTGGAGGACAAGTTCAAGTCCCTGCAGGACGAGATCCAGGGCAAGGTCGACGAGAAGAAGACGTCGATCGCCACGGTCGCCGCCGGCGGCGGCATTGCGCTGTTGATCATCTTCTTCCTGCTCGGACGCCGCTCCGGTCGCAAGCGGAGTGCCGTCGTCGAGATCCGTCGCGTCTGATGTCGCTGGTTCCCTACGCGCTGCGGCCGCGGTACGTCCTGCGGAGCTTCGTGGTCCGCAAGGGTCTCGTCCACCCCAACCCGTTGGTGCGGCCGCTCGCCATGCTGATGGTCGGCCAGGGCGACTTCCTGCGGGTCAAGGCGATCCGCCACGGGTTGATCCTCGGCAACCCCTACTGGCGCGCCGTCGGTGCGATGCTCCTCGCGCGGGAGGTCAGCAGGCGTGCGCTGAAGAGTCCACCGGAGCGCCTCGCAAGGGAGCGCTTCGGCCCGGGTCATTTCGTGAAGGTCACCGCATCGGCGCCCGAACTCCACCTGAGTCGACGCCAGCGTCGGGCCGAACTCAAGCGGCTCGAGTCCGAGGCCTTGGCGAGCGTCGCGTCCCGTCGCCCGTCGTGAAGGTCCTGCTGCGGAACCCGCGGCGCGAGGTCGAGTTCACCGGTTCCCGTTCGGTCAATCGACTCCTCGACGAACTGCAGCTCAGCCGTGAGGCGCATCTCGTCATCTGCAACGGAACGCTCGTCCCCGGCGATGCGGTCCTCGGCGACGACGACCAGATCGAGGTCCGGCCCGTGATCTCGGGTGGTGCAACGTGAGCCGACGGCGCCGATGACCGCCGTCGGGAGCAAGTGCCGGGTGTGCAAGGCCCCGGCGGTGATCGACCTGCCACGCCACAACGCGCACTTCTGTGCCGAGCACCTCCAACAGCTCTGCCGTCGGCAGGTGGCCAAGGCGATCGACGAGTTCGACATGTTCACGCCTGATGATCGTCTGCTCGTGGCCGTGAGCGGCGGCAAGGACTCGCTTGCGGTCTGGGACCTGCTGATCGAGGCCGGATACCAGGCCGACGGCCTCTACATCGGCCTCGGGATCGGCGAGTACTCCACCGACAGCGGCGGCTACGCGCGGCGCTTCGCCGACGAGCGCAACCTGACGCTGCTCACGATCGATCTGCGCGACGACTACGGCTACGACGTGCCGACGGCGGCGAAGGCCACCGGTCGCGTGCCCTGTTCGGCCTGTGGTCTCTCGAAGCGTCGGCTGTTCGATCAGGCTGCTCGCGACGGTGGGTACGACGTGGTGGTGACCGGCCACAACCTCGACGACGAAGCTGCCGTGTTGTTCGGCAACACCTTGCGCTGGGACGTCGACTACCTCGCCCGTCAGTTGCCGGTGCTGCCGGCTGCCAACGGGTTCCCGAAGAAGGCGAAGCCGCTCGTGCGGCTCACCGAGCGGGAGATGGCGGCATGGTGTCTGGTGCGGGGTATCGATTACGTGGTCGAGGAGTGCCCGATCGCAGCCGGCAACAGGCACCTCTCGTACAAGGAGTCGTTGAACGCGATCGAGGCGACGTCGCCCGGGGCGAAGGCGTCGTTCTATCTCGGGTTCCTCGAGCGGATGGCGCCGCTGCTCGCCGGACGATCGGCCGCTGCTGCGGGTGATCTCAACGATTGCACCCGATGCGGTGCGCCCACGACGGGCGACGTGTGCGCCTTCTGTCGGCTCGTCGAGAAGGCCGGTGCCCACGATCCGGTGCCGGTGGAGATGGTGTTGACGCGAGGGAGACGACGATGACGGGTGTGTTCGCAGCGGGGGAGAAGGCCCTGCTGCTCGATTCGAAGAAGCGTCGGTACCTGATCGAGTTGGCCGACGACGGCGAGTTCCACAGCCACAACGGGTTCGTTGCGCACACCGACGTGATCGGCCGGCGCGAGGGCATCGTGATCCGCTCGACCAAGGGCTCGGAGTACATCGCGCTCCGGCCGACACTCGAGGACTTCGTGGTCGAGATGCCCCGCGGTGCGCAGGTGATCTATCCGAAGGACCTCGGGCCGATCTGCATGCTCGCCGACATCGGGCCGGGCGTGCGCGTCTTCGAGACCGGCATCGGTTCGGGCGCCCTGTCGATGACGATGTTGCGGTACGGAGCGGAGATCGTCGGGTACGAGATCCGTGAGGACTTCGCGAACCGGGCGAGGAAGAACGTTCTGAGCTTCCTCGGCGAGGCCGCCCTCGATCGCTACGACGTGCACATCGCCGACAGCTACGAGGGAATCGATCCCGAACTCGGCATGTTCGACCGGGTCGTACTCGACCTCCCCGAGCCGTGGCAGGTGATCCCGAAGGCCGAAGCGGTGCTGCAACCCGGGGGTCTCCTCGTTGCCTACACGCCGTCGATCACCCAGGCCGTCCAGGTGCGCGAGGCGCTCAAGGGGAAGTGGATCGATGCCCGCACGATCGAAGTGCTCCACCGCGGGTGGCACATCGAGGGCCAGGCCGTGCGGCCGGATCATCGCATGGTCGCCCACACCGCATTCCTCAGTGTGGCCCGGTTCCTCGGTCGCAACCGGCCCTGACCAGCGCGCTCATGCTCGGGCGATGAGCGAACGGCCCGCATGGCGTGATCTCGCTCATCGCCGCGGGGGTGTGGTGCTGGGTGCGCAACCGGGTCAGGATGGTGGTTCGAGCCGAAGTGCCGTGCTGAGGCCGTCGAGGAGCTGTGCGGTGTCGGGCCACGGCATCGACGGGTGCGACCCGCAGAGGTCGACGATGCCATGGATCCACGTGTGCACCTGGACGGCGACGAAGAACGAGTCACGGTCGTCGCCCAGCGCGACGAGCATGCGGGCGACCGCGTCGACCAGCAGCTGGAACGCGGCGAGCCCGCCAGGGGAGTCGCCGTCACCGAGATCGACCTTGTCGGAGAACAGCACCCGGTACTGGCCGGGATGGTCGATCGCGTACGCGACGTAGGCGTCGCCCATCGCCCGGAACGAGATGAACGGGTCGTCGCTGCTGTCGTGGGCGTTGCGGAGCTGCTCGTAGAACGTGGCCCAACAGTGGTCGACGGCGCCTCGCAACAGCTCGACGTGGTCGTCGAAGTGGCGGTAGACCGCCGTGGGGGAGACCCCGGCCTGACGGGCGACGGCGCGCAGCGACACCGCTTCCATCTCGCCGTGCGCTCCGATCAGGTCCGCTGCGGCGACCAGCAGGTCGGCCCGAAGCGTGTCGCCCTCACCGCGCGCTGAGCGCTGGCGGTGGACGGTCGGTGTGGCCATGGTCACGATCATATCGGTTGACATGTGTTCACTCGAGTGATTGATTGACATCCGTCAACGTAACAACTGTCAACTCATGCCGTCGGGACGGCAGATCGGAAGGAATCATCATGTTCACGAGACTGGGCCACCTGGTCGTCCGCCGTCGCCGGACGGTGCTGGTCACCACACTGCTGGGCCTCGTGGTCGCGATCGTCGTCGGCTCGGGTGTCTTCGCCGAGCTGACCAACGGTGGCTTCGACGACCCCGACTCGGAGTCGACCCGAGCGATCGCGGCACTCGACGACGAGTTCGACACCGGGAGCGCCGACCTCGTCGCCATCGTCTCCGCCACCGGCGGTGACGTCGACACGCCGGGTGTCGTCGCCGCCGCAACCGCGCTGACCGAGGAGTTCGCGGCGATCGAGGGGACCGACGACGTCGTGTCGTACTGGTCGCTCGGGTCGCCGGCTCCGTTGCGATCCGTGGAGGGCGATCGTGCCCTGATCCTGATGCGGTTCCCCGGTGTTGAGGAAGACCCCCAACGTGTCGAGACGATCGAGTCGATCCTCGACGAGTACGCCGGTCTGGAGCGAGACGGCATCACGGTCGGCCTTGCCGGCACCGAGCCGGTGTTCGCCGCGGTCGGCGAGACGATCGAGGGCGACCTGGCCCGCGCCGAGATGATCGCCATTCCGTTGACGTTGCTGCTCCTGCTGTTCGTGTTCGGCGGTGTCGTCGCTGCCGGCCTGCCGCTGGTGGTCGGAGCGATCTCGGTGTTCGGCGCGTTCATGGTGTTGTGGACGGTCACCCAGTTCACGAACGTGTCGATCTTCTCGATCAACCTCGTCACCGCACTCGGTCTCGGACTCGCCATCGACTACTCGCTGTTCATCGTCAGCCGATTCCGTGAGGAACGTGCCCTCGGACGATCGGTCGACGACGCGGTCGTGCGGACCGTCGAGACCGCCGGCCGAACCGTCGCCTTCAGCGCCATCACCGTGGCGATCTCGCTCAGCGCGCTGCTGATCTTCCCCCTCTACTTCCTGCGGTCGTTCGCCTACGGCGGGATCGGCGTGCTCGTCGTCGCCATGGTCGTGTCGGTGGTCGCGCTGCCGTCGCTGCTCGCGGTGCTCGGCCCCCGGGTCGACGCGCTCCAACTGTTCCAGCGCCGTCCGGCGCGGGTCGGTGAGGGCCTCTGGCACCGCCTCGCAACCGGTGTGATGCGTCGGCCCGGAGTGGTGGCGATCGCCGGCATCACCTTCCTGCTCGCGCTCGGCGTGCCCTTCCTGAGCGTCGAGTGGGGAGTACCCGACGACCGTGTGCTCCCGGAGTCGACCGAGGTGCGTCAACAATCCGACATCCTCCGCAACGAGTTCGACTCCTCGGAAGGAGACGCGTTCGCCATCGTGGCCACCGGCGGCGTCGACCCCGCTTCGATCGAGGCATACGCGGCTGCGGTCTCCTCGGTCGATGGCGTCGCACGCGTCGACAGCGCCGTCGGCAGGTTCGTCGCCGGTGCGAACGTCATCGCCGACCCTTCGCTTGCGCAGTTCGATCCGGCCGCGTCGGCATCGGGCGATGCGACCTGGTTCAACGTCGTCCCCGAACTCGAGCCGATCTCGGTCGAGGCCGAGCGCATGGTGGGTGAGATCCGCTCGGTCGACTCGCCCTTCGACGAGACACTCGTCGGCGGAGCCTCCGCGGCGCTGGTCGATTCGAAGTCGGCGATCTTCTCGCTCGTGCCCTACGCGGCGGCGATCATCGTCGTTGCGACCTTCGTGCTGCTGTTCCTGATGTTCGGTTCCCTGCTCGTGCCGATCAAGGCGATCGTGCTCAATGCACTGAGCCTGACCGCCACGTTCGGCTTGATGGTCTGGGTGTTCCAGGAGGGCAACGGCGCCGACCTGCTCGGCTTCACCCCGACGGGCCTCACCGACATCTCGATGCCGATCCTGATGTTCTGCGTGGCCTTCGGACTCTCGATGGACTACGAGGTGTTCCTGCTGTCGCGCATCAAGGAGGAGTACGACCGCACCGGCGACAACGACCTCGCCGTGGCGATCGGCTTGGAGAAGACCGGTCGGTTGGTGACCGCCGCGGCGCTGCTGCTGTCGATCACGTTCTTCGCCTTCGCCACCTCGGGGGTGACCTTCATCAAGCTGTTCGGCCTCGGCTTGGCGGTTGCGGTGCTGGTCGACGCCTTCATCGTCCGATCCACGCTGGTACCTGCGCTCATGAAGCTCGCCGGCGACTGGAACTGGTGGGCACCGACGCCGCTGCGACGCATCCACGAGCGGTTCGGGATCAGCGAAGCGCCGCCCGAGGAGCAGCTGGCCGACACGCGAGAACCGGTGCCGACCGGCTGAGGAGATGCCCTGACGCGACGATGCCCCGGACCGATGGTCCGGGGCATCGTGCCGGTCAATGTCGTCGGGTGATCAGGGCTCGATGTAGATGCACTCGCCCGGGCACTCCTCGGCCGACTCGATCACGGCCTCGAGTTGGTTGTCGGGGATCTCGGCGAGGCCCTCGGCGCCCTGGGGGTTGCCCTTTGCCTCGGCAAAGATCTTGTCTCCCTCGACGACATAGGCGAGGCCATCGTCGAGCAGGGTGAAGACGTCGGGGGCGATCTCCTCGCACAGGCCGTCGCCGGTGCACAGATCCTGGTCGATCCAGACCTTCATGTCAGTGGGCTCCTCGTTGAACGAAAGATGAAGTGTTGTCTACCTCTGGCACTTTACACGGCCAAGCACGTGCAAACACGTTCACGGCGAGGGCGTGTACATTCGGCGACATGGCATCTGCTGGTGACGATCGCTCCGCCGAATCGAACGCCAACCCGAGCGAGCACGATCAGCTCGTCGCACTGCAGGAGGAAGTGACACACCTCCGGCTGCGGCTCGCGGATGCTCCGAAGCGTGTCCACTCGCTCGAGGAGCGTCTGCTCGAGACCAAGGGCCAGCTCGCAGCGGCGATCGGACAGAACGAGAAGTTGTCGTACACGCTGCGCGAGGCGCGAGAGCACATCGCCACGCTGCGCGACGAAGTCGACAAACTGTCGCAGCCGCCGTCGGCCTACGGCGTGGTCGTCGGCAAGAACGACGACGACACCGTCGACATCCTCACCAGCGGGCGCAAGATGCGTGTGGCGCTGCACCCCGACATCGACCACGAACTCCTCGACCGGGGCGCCGAGGTCGTGCTCAACGAGAGCTACAACGTCGTGATGGCGCGCCGGCCCGAGATCACCGGCGAGGTGGTCACGGTGAAGGAGGTGATGGACGACGGTGTGCGGATCGTCGTCGTCGGGCGCGCCGACGAGGAGCGGGTCTGCGAGCTCGCCGATGCGATCCGTGGCACCCACATCCGGTCGGGTGACCACTTGCGACTCGACACCCGTTCGAACCTGCTGCTCGAGAAGTTGCCGCGACCCGAAGTGGAGCACCTGCTCCTCGAAGAGGTACCCGACATCGCGTACACCGACATCGGCGGGCTCGACGACCAGATCGAGCAGATCGCCGACGCGGTCGAGCTGCCGTTCCTGCACCAGGATCTGTTCGCGGAGCACCAGCTCCCGGCGCCGAAGGGAATCCTGCTCTACGGCCCCCCTGGCTGCGGCAAGACCCTGATCGCCAAAGCGGTGGCGAACAGCCTCGCCAAGAAGGTCGCCGAGACCGTCGGCGAGGGCAAGGGCCACAGCTATTTCATCAACATCAAGGGCCCGGAACTGCTCAACAAGTACGTCGGAGAGACCGAGCGTCAGATCCGCCTCGTGTTCCAACGGGCACGGGAGAAGAGCGACGAGGGCTGGCCGGTCATCGTGTTCTTCGACGAGATGGACTCGATGTTCCGCACGCGTGGTTCGGGCATCAGCTCCGACATGGAGTCGACGATCGTGCCCCAGCTGCTCGCCGAGATCGACGGGGTCGAGGGCCTCAAGAACGTCATCGTGATCGGCGCCACCAACCGAGAAGATCTGATCGACCCGGCGATTCTGCGACCCGGCCGACTCGACGTGAAGATCAAGATCGAGCGCCCGAACGCCGAGGCGGCGAAGGCGATCTTCGCCCGGTACCTCACCGACGAGATCCCGATCGTCGCCGGCGAGTCGATCCCCGACATGATCGACGCCACCGTGACCGAGATGTACCGCGACGACGAGACGAATCGATTCCTCGAGGTCACCTACCAGAACGGCGACAAGGAGATCCTCTACTACAAGGACTTCTCGTCCGGGGCGATGATCGAGAACGTGGTACGCCGAGCCAAGAAGCTCGCCATCAAGCGCGTGATCGACGGCGGCGCCAAGGGCGTGTGCACACAGGATCTGCTCGACTCGATCAAGCAGGAGTACAAGGAGCACGAGGACCTGCCGAACACCACGAATCCGGACGACTGGGCGAAGATCTCCGGCAAGAAGGGCGAGCGGATCGTGTTCATCCGCACGCTCGTGTCCGAAACAGCCGAAACCGATGCCGCCGGCGGTCGTGCGATCGAGCGGGTCGCGACCGGCCAGTACCTGTGACCGAGCACCGCGAGTACGACCTCGTCGTCTACGGGGCGACCAGCTTCGTCGGCGAGATCGTCTGCCGGTACCTGGTGCAGCGGCACGGAGCCGCCGGCACGCTGCGCTGGGCGATCGCCGGTCGCAACGCCGACAAGCTCGCCGACGTCGCACGACGAACCGGCGCCGACGTTCCGCGCATCGTCGCTGATGCTTCGGATCGTGCGGCCCTCGAGGAGATGGCCGCCTCGACCCGCGTCGTGATGTCCACGGTCGGCCCGTACGCGCTCTACGGCTCCGAACTGGTGGCAGCGGCCGTCGAGGCCGGAATCGACTACTGCGATCTGACCGGCGAAGTGCAGTGGATGCGCCGCATGATCGACGCCCACCAGACGCGCGCCGAGGAGACGGGCGCACGGATCGTCCACGCATGCGGGTTCGACTCGATTCCCTCCGATCTGGGCACGTGGTTCACCCAACAGCGGTCGATCGAACGGTTCGGTGAGCCCTGCGTCGAGGTGCGGATGTCGGTCGCCGGGGCGAAGGGGGGAGCGAGTGGCGGCACGATCGCCAGCGTGATGAACCTGCTGGAGGAGGCGGCCGACGACCCCGAGGTCCGCGCCACCCTCAGCGATCCGTACGTGCTCGCGCCCATCGACCAGCGGTCGGGACCCCCGCAACCCGGATTGGAGCGGCCGACCCGCGACGACCGCTTCGGGAGTTGGGTGGCGCCGTTCGTGATGGCGCCGACCAACACGGCGGTCGTCCAGCGGACCCATGCGCTGCTCGGCCGGCCGTGGGGACGCGACTTCACCTACGGCGAGACGATGATGACCGGCGACGGTGCGACGGGCGCGGTCAAGGCCTACGCGATGACCGCCGGCCTGGCGACGTTCGCCGGGGTCGCTGCGCTCGGTCCCACCCGTCGCGTGCTCGGCAGGGTGCTGCCGAAGCCCGGGTCGGGCCCGTCGCCAGCCGCTCAGCAGGCGGGCTGGTTCGACGTCCGCTTCGCCGGCCGTACCGCGTCGGGCGACACGATCGCCACGAAGGTCACGGGCGATCAGGATCCCGGGTACGGGTCGACGGCGAAGATGCTCGGCGAGTCCGCTGTCGCCTTCCTCGACCTGTCGGCGACCGACGTCGGGGGCGGGTTCTGGACGCCCGCGAGCGCATTCGGCGAGGCACTGGTCGAGCGCCTGGAATCGCACGCCGGGGTGCGGTTCGACGTGCTCTAGCATCGGTCGGGTGGCGGCAGCCGAGCTGGGCCCCTGGGAGCCGATGTCGTGCGACGTCGTCGTCGAGTTGTTCTCGACGATTCCGATTCGGTGGTGGTTCGCCGGGGGCACCGCACTGGAACTGCACACCGGACGCTCGTGGCGGTCTCACGACGACATCGATGTCGGCGTGTGCCGCGCCGAGGCGTCCCTCCTGGCGTCGCTGCTGGACGACTGGCAGATCCACGTCGCCGCAGCAGGCGAACTCAGGCCGTGGCGCGGCGAGGGCCTCCTCGAGACCCGGCACGAGAACAACCTCTGGCTGCGTCGTCCCGGTGGTGCATGGTGTCTCGACGTGGCGATCGGCGAGGGCGACGGAACGCACTGGACCTACCGACGCGACCACTCGCTCCGGCTCCCGTGGGACCGAGCAGTACACACCTCACCGCTCGGCCATCGGTACCTCGATCCCGCCCTCCAGTTGCTCTTCAAGAGCAGGGCGCTCCGCCCGAAGGACGACGTCGATGCCGTCGAGGTGGTCCCGGACCTGGACGACTGGGGCGTCGCACTGCTCGACGTCCGGCTCGGTGGGAACCATCCCTGGCGCCCACTGGTCGAACGACGTCGCCGTCCTCTCACGGGCGCCGATGTGCTCGAGGTGCTCCACCTGTTGTCGGCCGGAGGAGCGGACGTGTGGGTCGACGGGGGCTGGGGGGTCGACGCCCTGCTCGGTGACCAGACCCGTCAACATGCCGATCTCGATCTCGCGCTCCCGACTCGCCACTGGTCACGCGCGCTCGGCGCACTCGATCGAGCAGGGTTCACCCCGGTCCGCGACGACGGCCCGTACAACGTCGTGATGCTCGACGATCGAGGCCGACTCGTGGACGACTGGCACGATGTGCGGCTCATCCACGAGCGCTTCGGGTTGCCGGTCCCTGCGGACTACGCCCGGTGGGGTCCCACGTCGTGACCCGTCTCCGCGAACATCACGGAGCTGAACGTCACCGGGAGCGGCAGCTCCGATAGGTTCAGGGAATGGCGCTGACCAAGGTCTGCGGGATCGAGACCGAGTACGGCATCGTCGTGCGCGGAGGTGACAACAATCCGGTGTCAGCGTCGTCGATGCTGATCAACGCCTACGTCGCCGCAACCAACCGCGAGCGGGGTCGAATCGGCTGGGACTTCGAGGACGAGCAGCCGGCCAACGATGCCCGTGGCTTCTCCCTCGACGAGTCGTTGGCCCCCGAGGTCGAGACGATGCTCGTCAATGCCGTGCTCACCAACGGCGCTCGCTACTACGTCGACCATGCCCATCCCGAGATCTCCACGCCGGAGGTCACGACGGCGCGCGAGGCGCTCGTGTGGGACCGTGCCGCCGAGGAGATCGTGCGGGCGTCGATGACCCACGTCGCCTCGCTCCTGCCCGATGGCGGCGAGATCATCGTCCACAAGAACAACTCCGACGGCAAGGGCAACAGCTACGGCTGCCACGAGAACTACCTGATTGCGCGCGAGGTGCCCTTCGGTCGACTCGCCAGCCAGATCACCTCGCACTTCGTCACCCGCCAGGTGTTCTGTGGTGCCGGGAAGGTCGGCTGCGAGCTGCCAGGCCGCCCGAACGATCACGTGCCGTACCAGCTCAGCCAACGCGCCGACTTCTTCGAGGAGGAGATCGGCCTCGAGACCACGCTGAAGCGGCCGATCGTCAACACCCGTGACGAACCCCACGCCGACGCGCAGAAGTACCGGCGGCTCCACGTCATCGTCGGCGACGCCAACATGAGCGAGGTGGCCACCTACCTCAAGGTCGCCACGACCGCGGTCGTCCTGTCGATGATCGAGGACGACGAACTCGGCGACGACTGGCTGCTCGGCAACCCGGTCGCGGCGATCCGCCAGGTCAGCCATGATCCGTCGCTCCGACAGACGATCATGTTGCGCGACGGGAGCAGGGCAACCGCGCTCGAGATCCAGTGGGGGCTGCTGGAACGGGCCCGCAAGTACGAGCAGTCGCACGGCCTCGCGTGCGTGGGCGACGACGTCGCGCTCGACGTCCTCGACCGGTGGGAGGCGGTCTTGACCGGACTCGAGTCCGATCCGGCGTCGGTGGCGAGCCAGGTCGACTGGGTCGCCAAACAGCGGCTCGTCGACGGGTACGCCGCTCGGCACGACATCGCCCCCGGTTCGATGCGTCTCAAGGCGATCGATCTCCAGTACCACGACCTCCGCCCCGATCGGTGCCTGGCCCTACGGGCCGGACTCGACACGATCGTGTCGGCGGCCGAGGTGACCAGCGCGATGACCGAGCCGCCCACCACGACACGGGCCTACTTCCGCGGCCGGTGCCTGCAGAAGTACCCCGACGACGTCGTCGCCGCGAACTGGGACTCGCTCGTGTTCGACATCGGACGCGATCCGCTTCGCCGGGTTCCGATGATGGAACCATTGCGCGGCACCGCCGAACACGTTGCTACGTTGATCGACCAGAGCGAGACGGCACGAGAACTCCTCGACCGTCTCGGCCAGTGACGACACCGCGAGAGCCCAGAGCTGACACTCCGACCATGACACCCCGACCATGAAGGGAACTGCACGCTGATGGCAGAGCGCACACAGAAGTCGAAGACCACCACGAGTCGAGAGACCGAGACCACGGACTCGGCTGCGCCGGCCGTCACCGAGACCGGCGAGAAGCTGAAGGCCGAACTCGACGACCTGCTCGACGAGATCGACGAGGTGTTGGAGACCAACGCCGAGGACTTCGTGAAGTCCTACGTGCAAAAGGGCGGTCAGTGATCCCGTGACGATGCCGATCTTCTCGACCTCGGACGATCCGGGGTCGAGTTTTCCGGAGCTGTTGCGTCGTGTGGGCCTCGGTCCTGAAGCGGTCGTCGGCGCCTCCACCGATCTGATGCACGACCTGTCGGTGCCGCACGCCACCACGTGTGTGGCACTCACGTTCGCCGACGGTGTCGTGATGGCCGGCGACCGTCGCGCCACCTCCGGGAATCTGATCTCGCATCGCACGATGGAGAAGGTGGTCGAGGCCGACCGCCACAGCGGCGTCGCGATCGCAGGCGCAGCCGGCGCAGCGATGGAGATGATCAGGTTGTTCCAGCTCCAGCTCGAGCACTACGAGAAGGTCGAGGGGACGGCGCTCAGCCTCGAGGGCAAGGCGAACCAGCTGTCGATGATGGTTCGGGGCAATCTCCAGGCGGCGATGATGGGCATGGTCGTGGTGCCGATCTTCGGTGGCTACGACCTTCGTCGCGAGTGCGGCCGGCTCTGGGACTACGACGCCACGGGCGGCCGCTACGAGGAGCGCGACTACGTCGCGACGGGATCGGGCAGCCTGCATGCCGGCACGGTGATCAAAGTCGGTTTCCGTTCCGACATGAGTCGAGACGATGCCGTCAACCTCGCTGCGCGAGCGCTGTGGGAGGCTGCTGATGCCGACTCGGCCACCGGCGGGCCCGACGCACTGCGCGGCATCTATCCCGTGGTCGCCACGATCGACGCCACGGGGTGGACCCGACTCGACGACGACGATCTCGCCGCACGCTACGAGGCGATCGTCGCGGAGGTGCGTTCGCGATGAGCATGCCGTTCTACGTCGCTCCCGAGCAGATGATGAAGGATCGCGCGGACTTCGCGCGCAAGGGCATCGCTCGAGGTCGGGCGCTGGCCGCGGTCCGGTACGCCGACGGCATCGTGATCGTCGCCGAGAACGCGTCGGAGACGCTGCGCAAGGTGAGCGAGATCTACGACCGCATCGCGTTCGCCGGGGTCGGCAAGTACAACGAGTTCGATCAGCTGCGGGTTGCGGGCGTGCGGGCGGCCGACCTGAAGGGGTTCCAGTACTCCCGCGACGACGTCGACGCCCGCAGCCTCGCCAACAGCTACGCCCAGATGCTCGGCACGATCTTCACCCACGAGATGAAGCCGATGGAGGTCGAGATCCTCGTGGCCGAGGTCGGTCTCGAACCGTCGGGCGATCAGATGTTCCACATCCTCTACGACGGTACGGTGGTCGACGAGCGCGACTACGCGGCGATCGGCGGGGATGCCGAGGCGATCAACACTCGTCTCGCCGAGACCTGGACCGACGGGTTGGATCGCGCGGCGGCGATCGCGCTCGGCCGAACGGCGCTCGGCGGGCCCGATCGGGAGATCTCGGCCGACGACCTCGAGGTCGCCGACCTCGCGCGCACCAACGGTCGCCGGTGCTTCCACCGGCTGGCCACCACCGACCTCGGCGCCTGACCGTTCGCTCCGATGAGCTTCCGCGCCGAGGGGTGGCGCTGAATCTCATCGCAACTGCGGGGGTCGCTTCGCACGACGTACGATCGGGACATGGTCGCCATCGACGTCAACAGTGACCTGGGGGAGTCCTACGGGGTCTGGACCCTCGGCGACGATGCCGCGATGCTGGGCATCGTCACCAGCGCCAACGTGGCCTGCGGGTTCCACGCAGGCGACCCGTCGGTGCTCAGGGCCACCTGCAGGCTGGCGGTGCAGAACCGTGTGGCGGTCGGCGCACAGGTGTCGTTCCCCGATCTGCCCGGATTCGGACGTCGCCACCTCGACATGGCGCCCGACGAACTCCGCGACGCCGTCCTGTACCAGCTCGGTGCTCTCGACGCGTTCGCACAGGTGGCCGGCACGGAGATCTCCTACGTCAAGCCGCACGGAGCGCTGTATCACACGACCGCGACCCATCCTGCCGCCGCCCGAGCGCTCGTGGCGGCCGCCGCGGAGTACGACCCATCGCTCGCCGTCCTCGGGCTACCGGGCTCGGAGCTGCTGGCGGCCGCAGACGCGGAGGGGCTGGAGGCCGTGCCCGAGGCGTTCGCCGACCGTGCCTACCGGCCCGACGGCGGTCTCGTGTCTCGTCGTGAGCCCGGAAGCGTGCTCACCGACGTCGACGAGGTCGCAGAGCGGGCGGTGCGCATCGCCACCGACAACGAGGTCGTCGCGGTCGACGGCACCGTCGTGAGCATCCGCGCTCGCTCGATCTGCGTGCACGGCGACACCCCTGGCGCCGTCGACCTCGCTCGAGCGGTGCGCGCTGCTCTCGATGCTGCGGGCGTCGGCGTCTACCGTTTCACCGACTGAGCGCACAGGCGCAGAACGGGGCCACACATGACCTACGCACCTTCGCACCGGGTGTTCCACGACGCCCGCGAGCACTGACCCGATGCAGCGACGGCCGTACGGACCGCTGGCATGGCTGGTCGACCAGGTGTCGGCGCCCGCTGCCTGGGCTGACACGCTCCGAGCGATGGAGGTGCCGGGCGTCGAGGAGATCGTGCCGGCGGAGTCGACCGTGGTGGTTCGATGCACCAGCGAGCACCGCGATGCGGTCGGGCAGGTCCTCGACCTCGTCGTGACAGCTGACCGGCCGACGGCGACCGAGCCTCCGCTGACGATCGACGTCGTGTACGACGGCCCCGACATCGGCGAGCTCGCTTCTGCCGCGCAGGTCTCGATCGACGACGTCGTGCACCTCCACGCGACCGGCACGTACGAAGTGGCCTTCTGCGGGTTCAGCCCCGGATTCGGCTACCTGCGTGGCATCGACCGGCGCCTGCACGTGCCTCGCCGGGCCACCCCGCGCACCTCGGTGCCGACGGGCTCGATCGGTGTCGCCGCCGGCTACACCTGCGTCTACCCGTCCGCATCACCCGGTGGGTGGTACCTGATCGGGCACACGACGGCCGTACTGTGGGACGCCGAGCGCAACCCGCCTGCGCTGCTGCATCCTGGCCGGTCCGTCCGATTCCGGCGGGTGGCAGCGTGACGGCGCCTCCGGCGCTGCGCGTCGTCCAGGCCGGGTTCGCCACCACGGTGCAGGACCGAGGACGCCGGGGACTGACCCATCTCGGCGTGCCGACGGCCGGTGCCGTCGATCGACGAACCCACGACCTGATGAACCGCCTCGTCGGCAATCCGCCCGACGCAGCGACGATCGAGACGATGGGGGCGCTCATTCTCGAGGCGCTGCGACCGCTCGTGATCGCCAGCAGCACCGACGCCAGCCGCCACACCATCGCAGCCGGAACCCGGCTTCGCGTCGACGTGCCTCCGGGTTCGGTGTGGGCCTATCTCGCCGTCCGGGGCGGGATCGACGTCGACCCCGTACTCGGATCGCGCAGCCAGGACACGCTCGGAGGCGTCGGGCCGGCAGCGATCGACGTCGACTCGCTCGTTCCCGTCGGACCGGATCCGGGAACGACGCTCGCTGTCGACCACGCCCCGCTGCGTGGTTCCGCCGAGGCGCGGGTGCGGGTCTGGGACGGGCCCCAACACGACTGGTTCATCGGAGGCATTCAGTCGCTGATCCGCCGACCGTGGCGGATCACCAGCGAACTCAGCCGTGTGGGCGTGCGGCTCGAGGCGGGCGAATTCGATCGCAGCACGCGATCGCAGCCCCAGATGCAGAGCATCGGCTTGACGCCCGGTGCCGTCCAGATCACCCCGGCCGGCGAGCCGATCGTCATGCTCGCGAACCACCCGACAACGGGCGGCTATCCGGTGATCGCGGTCGTCGAGCCCGCCGACCTCGCCGATGTCGTCCAGACTCGACCGGGGTCGCTGGTCCAGTTCCGTCGCGCCTGAATCGAGCCCTCGGCCTCACGGAGCGGGCCGCTCGACCGTGTCTTGACCGAGCGCCCCGGCGGGGAGCTGACTAGGTTGCCGGTGATGGAGCGACGCATCTACGGACTCGAGAACGAGTACGGCGTCACGTGCACCCTGCGGGGCCAGCGTCGTCTCAGTCCCGACGAGGTCGCCCGCTATCTGTTTCGTCGGGTCGTCTCGTGGGGGCGCAGCTCCAACGTGTTCCTCCAGAACGGCGCCCGTCTGTACCTCGATGTCGGATCACACCCGGAGTACGCGACTCCCGAGTGCGACTCGCTGTACGAACTGATCGTGCACGACAAGGCGGGCGAACGCATCCTCGAACAGTTGGTCGAGTCGGCCGAGCAGCGACTCGCGGAGGAATCGATCCGCGGCACGATCTACCTGTTCAAGAACAACACCGACTCCGCCGGCAACTCCTACGGCTGCCACGAGAACTACCTCACGAGCCGCGATGACGACCTCGGTCACTATGCCGAGGTGTTGATCCCGTTCCTGGTGTCACGCCAGATCTACACCGGTGCGGGCAAGGTGTTGCAGACCGCCAGGGGAGCGACGTACTCGATCGCACAGCGCGCCGAGCACATCTGGGAGGGCGTGTCGTCGGCGACCACACGGAGCCGTCCGATCATCAACACACGCGACGAACCCCACGCCGACGCCGAGAAGTACCGGCGGTTGCACGTCATCGTCGGCGACTCGAACATGAGCGAGTACACCGGGTTCGTCAAGGTCGGCGCTGCGGCGTGCATGCTGCGGATGCTCGAGGACCCCAACGTGGTGCTGCGCGACATGACACTCGAGAACCCGATCCGGGCGATTCGGGAGATCAGCCATGACATCACCTGTCGGCGCACCGTCCGCCTCGCCAACGGCCGGGAGGTGTCGGCGCTCGACATCCAACGCGAGTACCTCGACCGAGCGTTGCGGTACGCGGACTCACAGGGGTTCCCCCCGCTGGAACAGCGAGCGCTGGAGATGTGGGAACACTGCGTCACCACGATCGAGAAGGACCCGTTGTTGCTCGACCGCGAGGTCGACTGGGTGATCAAGTACAAGCTGCTCGAGGCGTTCCGTGAGCGTCACGACCTGCCGTTCGGGCATCCGCGGGTGCAGTTGCTCGATCTCCAGTACCACGACGTCTCCCGGGCGCGGAGCCCCTTCTACAAGCTCCAGGACCGTGGGCTGATCGAACGGATCTGCACCGATGACGACATCGCGCAGGCCGTCGACGTGCCGCCGCAGACCACACGGGCACGACTGCGAGGCGATTTCGTCAAGCGGGCGAAGGAGCGCAAGCGGGATTACACCGTCGACTGGGTGCACCTGAAGCTGAACGACCAGGCGCAGCGCACCGTCCTCTGCAAGGACCCGTTCAAGAGTCGTGACGAACGCGTGGAGCGACTGATCGAATCGCTCTGAAACACTTGCCCGATGCTGTCGGTGCGGTCGGCCCGGTTGCGGTTACCGTGGGGCCCTCGTGACATCGGAGTCGACCCTTCCCCGCCCCGCCGACGAACCCGGCGCCCCGCTGCCGGACGCCGACAAGTCTGCGCTGCCCGCCAGCGCGCGTGCCTTCGTCGACTGGGTCATCGTCATCGCCGTTGCGCTCCTCGTTGCATTCGTCGTGCGCACGTTCGTGCTCGCTCACTTCGTGGTCGAAGGCGAGTCGATGTACTCGACACTCGAAACCGGCGACCGCGTGTTCGTCAACAAGCTCTCCTATCGGCTCCACGACCCGAACCGGGGCGATGTCGTCGTGCTGCACCAGATCACCGGAGCGTCCGAACGCGACCTGATCAAGCGCGTGATCGGCCTTCCCGGAGAGACCGTCGAGGTCCGCAACTGCACCGTGCTCATCGACGGTCGCGTGCTCAACGAGCCCTATCTCGACCCCGAGGTGGTGACCCCGACCGACTGCGGTGGCGACTACTCCCTCAACGGACCGGTACCGGACGACCACGTGTTCGTCATGGGCGACAACCGCGGTGGCTCGCAGGACTCGCGCGTGATCGGCCCGATCCACGAGGACGACCTGGTCGGTCGTGCCTTCGTGGTCTTCTGGCCGCAGAGCCACTGGCAGTGGCTCTGAGACCACCTGTCTCCGCGGAACCGGTTGCGCTCAGACCGTCCCGATCTCGGCGTTGACGGCATCGATCATCACGTCGACGTGATCGCTGTAGACCGCGTCGACTCCCATGCGCAACGCCGGGCGGAGATCGTGCTCGTGCTGAAGGTCCCAGCTGAACGCCACGAGGTCGAACCGGTGGAACAGCGCGACGAGGCCACCGTTCCAGTCGGTGCGGTGAAGATTGATCCCGTCGATGCCGTGACGAGCGAGATACTCAGCACGTCGTTCCGGCGTCCCCTTGATTCGCTCGAGCCGGGTGGTCTGCAGCAGTCGCACCGGAACCCGGCCGCCATCGTCGAAGCGCTCACGCAACTCGATCACCCGGTTGAGGCTCGGCTCGCACAACCACAGGCGCTCCAGCATCGATCGGTCGATCGCCGACACCACCTCGACGATCGGCGCCGCCGAGTCAGGGTCCTTGAGGTCGAGCGAGAGCGAATAGTCCGTGCCCACCTCCTCGAGGAGTCCGGCAAGCGTCGGGATGTGCGGGGGCAGTTCGGCTCGCCTGAACTCGCGGATCGGTCGCTTGCGGAGTCCGCGCTTGACGACGCCGTCGTGATCCAGCACGGCGACCCCGTCGGACGTGAGCCAGACGTCGCTCTCGAGGCCGGAGGCACCCAGCTTGAGCGCCAGATGGAAGGCTTCGATCGTGTTCTCCTGCGCGTGCGCACGCGCGCCGCGATGGGCGAAGGAGATCGGCGGGTCGAGCAGGGAGGGGAGACGTTGCTGCACTCCGAGACATGATGGCAGGCCCGTAGACTCGGCCCGTGTTCAATCTGCAGGGCAGCGAGATCATCGTGATCCTGCTGATCGCGCTCGTCGTGCTCGGGCCCGAACGTCTGCCGGATGCCGTTCGCCGTTTCATGCAGACCTACAACGAACTCAAGAAGATGGGCAGCGGCTTCCAGTCGGAGATCAAATCTGCGTTCGACGAGCCGATGCGGGAGATGCGCGAGACCGCCCAGACGGTGCGCGATGCCGCCGATCCCAACCGGTTGATCGCCGAGGCCGAAGCCGAGCAGCGGCTGCGCGCCGACGCCGATGCGGCCATCGCTGCCGAGGCCCCCGGCGACGGGTTGCCTCCACCGACGCCACCGTTGGCCGCCCCGTCCCCGCCCGCATCGGCATCTCCGCCGCCGCCTCCTCCCCGGCGCCCGACCGCCGACGCACCGTCGAACGGCCACGTGGACCATGACGAAACCGCGGCGAGGCCATGAGCGCCGACGAAGACGTCATCGTGTCGCCCGACGACACGATGACGCTCACCGAGCATCTCGCCGAGCTGCGCGTGCGAATCATCCGCAGCGCACTTGCCGTTGCGATCGGGATGGTCCTGATCATCGCGTTCTACAACCAGGTTCTGGACTTCCTCATCCAGCCGTACGCCGAGTTGTGCCAGAGCAAGCCGGAGGACTTCTGCGACCCGGCGCTCAATGCATTCACCCCGACGGAAGGCTTGTCGACGCGCATTCGTGTGGGCATGTACGGCGGCATCATCGTCGCCCTGCCGGTGATCCTGTGGCAGGTCTGGCGGTTCACGGTGCCGGCGCTCGACGCGAAGGAGAAGCGGTACGCGATCCCGTTCGTGTTGTCCTCGATCGTGCTGTTCAGCGCCGGCGGTGTGCTCGCCTACACCACGGTCTCGCAGGCCCTCGAGTTCCTGATCTCCTGGTCGGGCTCCGATGTCAACCAGCTCTACTCGGTCAGCAGCTACGTCAGCCTGATCGGGTTGATGATCTTCGCGTTCGGCGTCGGATTCCTGCTCCCGGTGTTCCTCGTCGGACTGCAGCTCGTCGGCGCCGTCAGCCCGCAGCGACTCCTCAAGAGCTGGCGCTTCGCTCTCGTGGGTATCGCGGTCATCGCCGCGGTGATCACCCCGTCGGGTGACCCCATCACCATGGCGATGCTCGGCATCCCGATGGTGATCCTCTACTTCCTGGCGATCCTGATCGGCTGGCTGGTCGTTCGACGCCGCCCGGCCGAGGAGTGACCCTCGCCGACCTCCGGGCCCAGTTCATCGCCCGGTACTCCTTTCCGCTCGACCGGTTCCAGGTCGAGGCCTTCGATGCGCTCGACCGTGGCGACCATGTGGTCGTCGCCGTCCCGACCGGCAGCGGCAAGACGGTCGTCGCCGAGTACGGCATCGAGATCGCGCGGAGTGCCCGGCGCCGGGCGTTCTACACCGCTCCGGTCAAGGCGCTGTCGAATCAGAAGTATCGAGACCTCGTGGCGATCTACGGCGACGACGACGTCGGCCTGCTCACCGGAGACAACTCGATCAACGGCGACGCCCCGATCGTGGTGATGACCACCGAAGTGCTGCGCAACATGATCTACGGGCGCTCCCGGCTGCTCCACGACCTCGGACTCGTCGTGCTCGACGAGGTCCACTTCCTCCAGGATTCGTATCGAGGGCCGGTCTGGGAAGAGGTGATGATCCACCTTCCCCCACACGTTCGCCTCGTGTGCCTGTCGGCGACGGTGAGCAACGTCGACGAACTCTCGGAGTGGATCACGACGGTACGCGGTCCCACCGCGTCGATCGTCGAGCGTCGCCGACCGGTTCGGCTCGACAACGAGTATCTCGTGGCAGACAAGACCAACGATCGCCTGCGGATGCTCCCCGTCTTCGTCGATGGGCACGTCAACCGCGATGCCGTCCAGCTCGACGAGTCGGCCGCACGTGGAAGCCGGGATCGACGCGAGCAGCGCCGTCAGCGCCGCAGCGGAGGCCAGGGTTCCGGACGTCGGGTCCTCGCAGCGCCCAGCCGCGTCGAGACCGTCGAGCTCCTCGAACGGCGCAAGCTGCTCCCGGCGCTGTTCTTCATCTTCAGCCGGGCGCAGTGCGATGCGGCGGCCAAGTCGTGTGTCGATGCCGGCATCCACCTCACGACCGGCGACGAACGGGCGGCGGTCCGCTCCATCGTCGACGCTCGCCTCGGCGGTCTGGACGACGCCGATCTCCGAGTGCTCGGCTACACCCAGTTCCTCACCCAACTCGAGTGCGGGGTGGCCGCCCACCACGCCGGCATGGTCCCTCCGATGAAGGAGGTCGTCGAGGCCTGCTTCATCGAGGGTCTGGTCAAGGTGGTGTTCGCCACCGAGACGCTCGCCGTGGGCATCAACATGCCGGCTCGGACCGTCGTCATCGAGAAGCTCACCAAGTTCACCGGTGAGCACCACGAGCGGCTCACCCCCGGGGAGTACACCCAGCTCACGGGTCGAGCCGGCCGCCGCGGCATCGACGACCTCGGCTCTGCCGTGGTGCTGTGGTCACCCTGGGTGCGATTCGACGAAGTCGCCGAACTCGCCGGGAGCTCGTCGTTCCATCTCCGCTCGGCATTCCACCCCACGTACAACATGGCCGCCAACCTGATCCGCACCTACAGCAGCGACGAAGCTCATCGGTTGCTCAACCTGTCGTTCGCGCAGTTCCAGGCCGACCGCGACGTCGTGCGCCTCGAGGCCCGGCTCGAGCGACGCCGATCGGTGTTGGACGACCTCCGGTCGCAGGCCCGGAGCGACCACGGCGATCTCGAGGAGTACCGCCGGCTGCGAGCGCTGGAGCTCGGAGAGCAGGCGCTCGGACGCGACGCCCGCCGTGAGGCCGTCGAGGATGCCCTGGCCCAGCTGCGTCCGGGTGTCGTGGTCCATCTCAGCAAGGGCACCTACCGGGGTGCAGCGGTCGTGGTGGCGAACGCTCACCGAAAAGGTGGCCGTCGCGTGACGCTGATCACCAAGTCGGCCAAGAGCATCCATGCGGTCGCGGACGACTGGGAAGATCCGCCGCGTCCGATCGGCAGCGTCAAACTGCCCGACACCTACGCCCCGAACCGCAAGGAGTACCGCAACGACGTGGCCCGGCGGCTCCGGCAGGTCAAGCTCGCCCCGGCACCGTCGTCGAAACGGCAGCGAGCACGCTCCGTGCAGGCAGATCTCCATCCGGTCGCCGCGGACCCCGATCTCCGCGCCAAACTCGCCGCCGCCGGTCAGGCCGACCGCATCGAACGCGAGGTCGCTGATCTGGAAGAGCGCGTCAGCGGCAAGAACCTCTCGCTCGGCCGGGAGTTCGATCGAGTCCTCGACGTCTTGACGGTCTACGAGTACATCGATCGTTCTGCATGGGCGCTCACCGAGGCCGGCGAGATGCTCGCGCGAACCTTCCACGAGTCCGACCTGCTCGTCACCGAGGTGGTCCGCTCCGGGGTGCTCGACGGGCTCGCCCCGGCCGATCTGGCAGCACTGGTGTCGATGGTCGTCTACGAGCATCGGAGTTCGGAGGCCCCACCCGCACCCTGGTTCTCGTCCGACGAGGTCAGGCGCCGTGCCAGGCGGCTGCTCGCGATCAGCGAGGACCTGCGGGCAACGGAACGCTCGGTGGGACTCGCCGAGCACCGCGCTCCCGACCCGACGTTCGCCGCGATCGCGCACGCGTGGGTGGCGGGGGAGGGGTTCGCCGAAGTGGTCGGCGACGAGGAGCTGACCGGAGGCGACTTCGTCCGCACGATGAAGCAGCTGATCGACCTTCTCCGTCAGCTCGCCATCGTGTCGCCGATTCCCACGACCCGCGCCGCGTCGGCAGCTGCGGCCGACGGGGCGTTCAGGGGCGTGGTCGCCGACAGTTCCGCCGCCGCACCGAACCCGATCGACGATGCCGATCCGGAAGGGTGAGTCCTGGGGTCGGTCGGTCGATCGGCCCGACGGACTCGTCACGCTGTCCACCGACGCCGATGTCGCTGCGGCGGTGGCCGTTCAGCGCACCGAGCTGCCGGGCCCGCCGATCTTCGTCGCCGGGGGCGACCTCGCCCGGACGCTGGGCGCCGGTTCTCCCGATCGGGTCCAGGTGAACGAATTGCCGATCGATCTCGCCGAGGTGCGGCTCGACGGTGCCGAGATCCCTGTTCCGGCGTGCGCTCATGTGGTGATGCGCACACCGTGGTGGCGCGGAGGTTGGCTTGGTGGACCGATCGTGCTCGTGATGAACGCGGAGTTCCTCGGGCGGTGGGACGTGGCCCCGCGCGGACATCCGAACGACGGTCGGGTCGAGGTCGTGGCGGCGGGCACCGAGCTGTCCCTCCGTCAGCGACTCGCCGCGTGGCGGCGTCTGCCGAATGCCTCCCACGTCCCGCACCCGGCGATCTCCACCCGCTCGGTGAAGCGGGATCGCTGGACGTTTCCGCGACCGGTCGCAGTGCGCGTCGACGGGCGGGCGGTGGGACGGGCAACCACCGTCGAGGTCGACGTGATCTCCGATGCCGGCATCGTTCACGTCTGACTCGGGCCAGCTGTCGAATCCGCATCCTCCCTGCTCATCGATCCCGGAGGATCCCGAGGGGCTCGGTCGGGCTCTTCTAGAGTGGTCGATCGTGGCTGTGTACGTCCCCGAGTCCTTCACCGCGGACGAAGCCGATGTGCTCCGCCGGTACTTCACCAATCTCGACGGCCCCGTCTTCGCGCTCGTCAATCTTCCCGAGGTCGTGAAGGGCGCGCTCTTCGCCCGGTACAGCCGCAGTCACAAGTCGCTGCGGCGCTTGTTCCTCGACGAGTTCGTCGGTGATCTCGATGTGAGCGGCGATCACTCCGTCGATGCGACGATCGGGCTCGACCGGGCCGAGGAACTCTACGAACGAGTCTTCTTCGACTACGGCGACGACTCGGTCGCCCAGCTCGGCGGGGTCCACCTCGCTTGCGAGCAGGCGTCGAACCTGCTCACGAAGATCCTCGAGTGGGGCCGCTTGATGAGCTATCTCGAGCAGAGCACCCGCTACATCTCGTACGACGCCCGGCTCGGCGGGCGATACCGCTACTACCGCGATCCGGAGGTGCTCGCCGGGCCGCTCGGTACTCGCTATGTCGGCGACCTCGATCGGATCTTCGATGCGTACAGCCGTAGCGTCGATGCCGTCACCGAACACGTTCGCTCGTCGGTGCAACGTGGACCGGACGACAGTGAGTTCGTCTACCGGACCGCCACACGCGCCAAGGCCCTCGACGCCGTGCGCGGGATCCTGCCGGCTGCGGCCACGTCCAACGTCGGCATCTACGGAACCGGCCAGGCGTTCGAGGCCCTGCTCCTGCGGATGCGCTCCAACGCGTTGCCCGAAGCGCGCGAGTACGCCGACCTGATGCTGCACGAGCTGCGCAAGGTGATCCCGAGCTTCCTGCGACGCGTCGACCTGCCGGACCGTGGCGGGCGCTGGAGCGACTACCTTGCCACGACGCGTTCGGACACGGCGGCACTCGTCGACGAGCTGTTCGGATCCACACCGGTCGAACCCGCTGCGGAGGTCGAACTGGTCGACTTCGATCCCGACGCCGAGGACAAGCTGTTGGCGGCGATCTGCTACTCGCACTCGACACTGCCCGAGCATCAACTCATCGAGCGTGTGCGGCGACTGGGCGTCGACGAGCGCGTCTCGTTGATCAGGGCGTACGTCGGCGAGCGCGAGAACCGGCGTCACAAGCCAGGACGTGCCTTCGAACGCAGCTTCTACCGATTCGACGTCCTGAGCGACTACGGAGCCTTCCGCGACATGCAACGACATCGGATGCTCACGATCGAATGGCAGCGGCTGACGCCGAACCACGGCTACAGCCGCCCGGATCTCGTCGACGAGGCCGGCCTCGGTGGCGAGTTCGACGAGGCGATGCACCGGTCGGCGGCCCTCTACGACGCACTCGATGGCGAGTACCCGGCACAGGCGTCGTACGCGGTGTCGATGGCCTACCGCATGCGCTACGTGATGCAGTTCAACGCCCGAGAGGCGATCCACATGCTCGAGCTCCGGTCATCGCCCCAGGGGCATCCGTCGTACCGACGCGTGGCACTGGAGATGTACCGCTTGATCGGGGAGCGAGCCGGCCACCACGCGATCGCTGGTGCGATGAACCACATGACCACCGAGGCACCGGAGCTCGAACGGCTCGAAGCCGAGCGTCGAGCCGAGGCTCGGCGGGGCGATGCCTGAGCCCCACTCGGCGCCGCGCTTCCTCGTGGTGTGACTCCTGTCACACCGGTGGCGTCTCGGTCGGTCGGTCACCCAGGCCTATGCTCCCGCCGCAACCGCCCATTCGTTCGGTGACCCGCCGCACGACCAGATCGAAACGACGACATGGCTGACGACGACACGACCGACATCGAATCCGACGAAGAGACCGAATCCGACGAGGAGACCGACGACGTCGACCTCGAAGACGACGACATCGACCTCGAAGACGATGACGATCTGCCGGCCGACGACGATGACGACGATGACGACGATGACGTCGTCGCAGACGACGACGAGGACGAGGCTGCGGTCGAGGCACCGCGCACGAAGCGCAAGAAGCGTGCCGACGACGACGAGGACGACGAGGACGACGAACTGCTCGCCGACGACGACGTCGAGGAGGATCTCGACAAGATCCTGAAGGACCGGCTCGTCGCGGCCGACGAGGACGACGACGAGGACGACGAGGAGGACGAGCCCGACGTCAAGGGCGAAGGCGGCGAACGCCTGATGCCCAAGCAACAGGACGAACAGCTGTGCTCGTCGTGCTTCCTGCTCGTGCGCTCCAGCGCGCCGAACTGCCCGGTCGGCGACGACGACTGCCCGATCTTCGGCTCCTGACCTCGACGCCGGCCATGACCACCTTGTTGGATCAGGTGCCGGCAGCCTTCGAACGAGTGCGGCGCGAGATCGTGCTCGCTCGGTTCATCGGCAAGCTCGCCGTGGACCAGGGAGTGCGTGAGCTCCGCAGCCGGGTCGACGAGCTCGTGGGCGGCGCCGGCGCGTCGCCCGACGATGTTGCCCCCGACGAGGTCGACCCGATCCCCGACGATGTGGACGCGATCGATCCGGCCGAGGAATCGGACGATCCAGGGCCCCAGACCCACGTCGACGTTGCATCGTTGGCGCTCGCCGATTACGACCAGCTTCCGGCGTCCGACATCGTCGCTCTGCTCGAGGGCCTCGAGCCCGCCGAGCGATCAGCCATCGAGGCGTACGAACGTGCGGGCCGTCACCGCCGCACGATCCTCGGCAAGCTGGACCAACTGCGTGGTGAGGCCGGATGATCGACCCGATCGTTCGTCGTGCCGATCCGGAGAGCGGCGACGACCTCGTTGCGCTCGAACTGCTCGAGGACGAGGCGCGGGGGGCGCTGGTCGGCCAACGCGGCGGCGACCGCTGGCTGGTCGAACATCCGCAGACGGACGACTGGGCTGCGCGTTGCGGAGCGTCGGACGTGTACGTGGCGGTGATCGACGGCGTCGTGGTCGGCTACTTGGTCGCCGACCTGGGAGACGATCAGGTGGTCCGGATCGATCAGGTGTGGGTGACACCGGACGCCCGTGAACTCGGCTTCGGCGATGCGTTGCTGGCCGAGGCGATCGCCGTGTCACGAACCCGGGGCGCGGTTGCGGTCGAGGGCCAGGCCCTGCCCGGCGATCGACACACGAAGAACCTCTACGAACGCGCGGGGATCGTGGCCCGCCTGATCACCACGTTCCGCTGGCTCTGAGCGAGCGGGTCAGCGGCCCTTCCACTGCGGGGGGCGCTTCTCGATGAACGCGGTCAGTCCTTCGGAGATGTCGTCGGAGCGCATGACGACCCCCATGGCTGCGTCGGTCATCTGCTTGAGCGTCTCGTCGTCCTCGGTGGCGGCAGCGAGCACGACCTTGCGGCTCTCCCACACCGCGAGCGGCGCAGCTGCGGTGATCTGAGCGGCGAGCCGAAGCGCTTCGTCGGTGGCTTCACCGGGCTCGACGAGACGATTCACGAGACCGAGCTCGTGGGCACGCGCTGCGGGCAGCGGTTCGCCGGTGAGGATCAGCTCCATGGCCGCCGACCGGCCGATCGCACGGGGGAGCCGGAACAGGCCCCCGGCGCCCGCCACGAGGTTGCGCTTGACCTCGGCAAGCCCGAACGCCGATCGGGTCGTTGCGACCACCAGATCGGCAGCGAGGACGATCTCACAGCCTCCCGCGGTGGCGAGCCCGTCGACGGCGACGATCACCGGCTTCTTGCGCTCACGGTAGGCGAAGCCGGCGAAACCCCCTCGCTCGGTCATCAGCGACCCTCCGGCACCCGAGTTGATCGCCTTCAGATCGGCCCCGGCGCAGAACACCGGTCGTTCCTGGCCCTCGGTGTTCGCCTGGATGATCCCGATCCAGATGTCGTCGTCAGCCTCCATCCGGTCGATGGCGGCCTCCATTGCCTGGGCGACGTCGCCGTTGACCGCGTTGCGCGCGTCGGGACGGTTGAGGGTGATCAGTGCGACACGGTCGCGTGCTTCATAGGTGACGATCTCGGACATGGCCGAGGATCGTACGTGGTGCGTCTCGAACGGGGCGAACCCGCTCAGTCGCTGGACGTGACCGACTCGTCGACCGGCCCCTCTGCGGCTGGTGCCTCTGCGGCTGGTGCCTCTGCGGCTGGTGCCTCGGTCACTGGGGCGTCGGCGACTGGAGCGTCCGCAACCGCAGCAGCAGGAGCCGCTGGGGCCTCGGCAGCCGGCGTCGGCTCGACCGATGACTCCGATTCGGCTGCAGGCGGTGCCGCGTCGGACGGACGGGGGCGGTCGGCGGAGTGCCCACCCTTGCCGCCGGAGCGTTCGTCCCGACCCCGTTCGCTGCGACCGTCCTTGCCGCGACCGTCCTTGCCGCGACCGTCCTTGCCGCGACCATCTTTGCCGCGACCGTCCTTGCGGGGCGGTCCGGCGCGCAGCGGCTTCGGCTTGGGGGTGCCGGCCGGGATCTCGACACCGAGCAGCGCGGCGATCTGAGGTAGGGCAGGCCCCAGACGCAGCGTCGTCGCCTTGAGGTCGTCGGTGACGACCGACGGCGCCGTCGTCGGCGCCACCAGGGTTCGAACCGGCGAGAACGCGGCGGCCTCGAGGACAGCGATCCAGCGATCGGCGGGGTCCTCCGGCTGCAGGGCCGCCGTTGCGGCCTCGCCGAGACGGCGGGCCAGGTCCGGCGGGAACATGACGCCGGCCTTGGGTGGCTGCGACGAGAGTCGCAGGGCCCGGATCACGCGCCCGACTCCGATGGCCGCGTCGATGTCGCCGAACCACAGCAGGAGTTCCTCGTCCTGCTTGCGTGTCAGCGCCTGACGCAGGTCGTCGGCGATGGCCCGGGTGGATTCGTCGCGAGCGACGATCGAGTCGTCGCTCGCAGCGACGACGCTGCGCAGATCGCGCAGGTCGAGGTGCTCCATCTGCCGCTGGGCCGCTTCGGCGCGGTCGAGCCACTCCGCCACGCGCAATTTGGGCAACATGTCTTCGGCCATCTTGACGACCGAGGCCTCGGGCATCGTGGGCTGGCCGGCGGCTTCGAGCTTCGTGTTCTCCTCCTTGACCCGGGCGCGCACCGCTGACATCCCCTGAAGGGCGAGTTCGGCGATCGGCCGCTGTTCCTCGGGCAGGTCGGCGAGGACCGCATTGCGACGGGCCTTGCCGGGGCGCAACCGCTTGGGCTTCGGGCGCTGGGGGAGTTCGGGCGGCGCCTCGAAGTGCGGCCGTTGACGCCGCTGATCGGAACGGCCCTTGCCGTCGCCGTCACGGCCACCGGATCGACCACCGTCACGGCGTCCGCCCTCGCGCTTGCCGTCACGGCGCCCGCGCCCGTCGCGGCCATCGCGTCGCTCGCTTCGGTCACGCTTCGCGCGGGTCTCGATCACGGCTTCGAACGGCTTGTCGCTCGGGAGCAGCTCGAGCACGTTCTCGTCTTCGGCCTTCTCACGTCCTTTGACGATCGACTGCACCTCGATGCCATCGAGCATCTGCTCGACCTCGACCTTGAGAATGTCGCCGACGGTCGACCCCGGCGGCAGCAAGCCGCCGTCCATGTGGCCGTTGGGCTTTCGGGCGCCGGCGGCGCGCCACGTCCACGAGCCGTCGGGGAGCGCGCTCGTCAGCTCGATGTCGATCCTGCGGGACATTCCGGCAACGGTACCGGTTCCGGGCGGGAGAACTCCAACGAGTCTGCGTCGCTCGACCCCGCCCGGTACCGTGCCGCCGATGGCCGTGTATGCACTCGAGGACCTCGAACCCACGATCGACGCCTCCGCGTTCGTCCACCCCGATGCGGTGATCATCGGGTCGGTCACGATCGGGCCGGAGTCGTCGGTGTGGCCCGGCGCCGTGCTCCGGGGCGATGGCGGCGAGATCCGGATCGGGGCGCGCACGAGCGTGCAGGACAACGCCGTGCTCCACACGACACCCGAGTGGCCCACGGTGGTGGGCGACGGGTGCGTACTGGGTCACCTGATCCATCTCGAGGGATGCACCATCGAAGGCGACGTGCTCATCGGCAACGCGGCGATGGTGCTGCACCGTTCCGTGATCCGAACCGGTGCGGTCGTCGCAGCCAACTCCGTGGTACTCAACGATGTCGACGTGCCCTCGGGCGCGCTCGCCGCTGGATCGCCCGCGGTCATCAAGCCCGGGCGTGCCGATCTGACGCTGATCCAGCGGAGCGCTGCGGCCTACGTGGAACGGATCGTGGGGTACCGAACCGGTCTGCGGCGCCTCGACTGATGCGAGCACTCGTCGTCACGTTGGGGCCCGACGAGGTCGAGCTCGCGTCGGACGTGCTGTGGCAACTGGGCGTGCGGGCAATCGAGGAACGGCAGCTCCCGGACGCTGTCGATCTCGTCGAGCTGTGGACGGCGGTCGGCGACGAGCCCGATGCCGTGGCCCGTGCCACCCGACGCCTCGGCGATCGTTGGCCCACCCGAGTCGTCGACGTCATCGACGACTCGGCCGACACGTGGCGTGAGTTCGCGCAGCCGATGTGGGTCGACGACGGCTTGGTCGTCGTGCCGGCCTGGCAGGACCATGGGTTCGACGGCAGGGTCGTCCCGATCGCCATCGAACCCGGTGGCGCATTCGGTCTCGGGGATCATCCCACCACGCTGCTCTCGCTGCGGGCTGCACGACGTCATCTCGGTGTCGGCCGTGAGGTGCTCGACGTGGGGTGTGGGACCGGCGTCATCGCGGTGATGGCAGCGATGGTCGGTGGAAGCTCGGTCCGGGCCATCGACGTGGCGTCGGCTGCCGTGGAAGCCACCGGCGACAACGCGACCCGCAACGGCGTCGCAGATCGGATCGTGGTCGACACCACACCGGCCGGCGATCTCGACGGCACCTACCATCTCGTGGTGGCCAACATCCTGGCCCCGACACTCGTCGAGCTCGCCGACGATCTCCGTCGGCTGACGGCTCTCGACGGGCGTCTCGTGATCAGCGGCATCCTCGCTGACGGCCACGATCACGTGGTCGCCGCCCTCGCTCCGATGGTCGTCGAACGAACCGATGTCCTCGACGGCTGGGCGGCCGTCACCCTTTCTCACCACCGCTCCCATTGACCATCCTCGGCCATCAGATCGAGCTCCGACTCGTCGAAACCGAGGTGGTGTGCCGACAACACCGAGTGGGCAGCGACCTACGACGGGCCGAACCCGATGATCGAGCTCGAGGAATCGGTCGTGTTGCCGCTGCTCGCTCGCCTGGCAGCGCCGGGGCGTTCTGCGCTCGACGCAGCCTGTGGCACCGGTCGACACGCGGCGGTGCTCGAGTCGCACGGGTGCGTCACGATCGGGATCGACCAATCCGAGGCGATGCTCGACGTCGCTCGCAACAAGCTGCCGAACGCACTGTTCGAGCGGGGCGATGTCCAGGACATGCCGTTCGAGGACGCGTCGTTCGATCTCGCCGTGATCTCGTTGGCGCTCTGTCACCTCGCGGACCCGAGAGGCGCCGTGGCCGAGCTGGCCCGGGTACTGCGGCCGGGCGGAACCCTCGTGATCGCCGACCCGCATCCGATGGGAGGCATCCTCGGCGGCCAGGCCTACTACGGGGGTGTCGGGCGCGGTCGGACGATGACGTACGTGCGCAATCACCGTCACAGCACCTCGACATGGCTCGCAGCGTTCCGGCATGCCGGGCTCTCGGTGGTGGACTGCACCGAAGCTCCCTTCACCGACGAACAGATCGGTGGCGATCCCTCCGCAGCGTTCCATCCCGAAGCTGCCCGGGCGGCGCTGACCGGCCTGCCGAGTCTGTGGATCTGGGAACTGCGAGTTCCGGAGTGACCACGGCCTGACCGCACGTGTGCGCCCGCTCCACCTCGCGGTCGACCGCGCAACCGTCGACCAGCTCGACGACGACCACTCTCCACCGGCGTGCAAGGACCTGTCGGTCACCCTGCCCCGCCGGGTGACCGCCGCGAGTCGACGTCGGTCGCCATCGGCGCGGCATCGAGCAGGCGTTCGATGTCGGGCGAAGAGGGGAGTGACGGGACGGCGCCGGCCATCGTGGTCGCCAGCGCCCCAGCGGCGGCGGCGTAGCGGACCGCCTCGCGGAGACCATCGCCCGCGGCGAGCCGGGCCGCGAGGGCCCCGCAGAACGCATCGCCGGCGCCGGTGGTGTCGATCGGGGTGACCTCGAATGCAGGCTGGGTCCACGCCCCGGTGACCCCGTCGACCATCTCCCGGACCGAGACGCCGGCTGCTCCCATCGTGGTGATGACGGTGCCGACACCGCGTGCGAACAGCGTGTCCGCGCCACCGATCCGGGCGAGTTCGTGTTCGTTGGGGACCACGACATCGCAGACCTCGAGCAGCTCGACGGGCAGCGTCCGAGCAGGTGCAGGGTTGAGGATGGTGCGTCCGCCGCGATTCCGGGCCGCTCGGAACGCCGCGATCACCGTCTCGATCGGAATCTCGAGTTGGGCGACCACGACGCGGGCGTCGACCGGAGCATCGGCGCGCACGAACGCGTTGGCCCCCGGCACGACCACGATCGAGTTCTCTGCTTGCTCATCGACGGTGATCAACGCCCGACCGGTCGGAGCGTCGACGACATCGATCGCCGAGACGTCGATCCCTTCGGCCTCGGCGACCGCACGGAGCTGTCGGCCGGCATCGTCGTCGCCGACCGCAGCGATCAACGCCACCGAGGCACCCGACCGCGCGGCCGCGACCGCTTGGTTCAATCCCTTGCCGCCGGCGTGTTCGGCGTAGCCGGTGCCGGCGACCGTCTCACCCGGCCCGGGGAGCCGGTGGGTCGTGGTGACGAGGTCGAGGTTGACGCTGCCGACGACGGCGACGTCGAACACTCAGCTCGCTCGGGCGCGGATGCCGATCGGGGCGATCAGGCGGAAGCCGGCGGCATGGCGCTCGTCCTCGGACTCCCCGCCCCAGAAGCCGTACTCGTGGTGCTGCCGAGCGAAGGACACGCACTGGGTCTGCACGGAGCAGCTCGCACACACTTCCTTGGCGGCAGCTTCTCGACGCTCACGCGCCTGCGGGCGTTCGGCGGCGGTGGGGAAGAACAGGTGAGTGAGGCCCTTGCAGGCACCATGACGCATCCAATCGTCTTCGGATTGGATCCGATCGATGGAGAACTCGACTGCAGACATTCCACACACCCCCGTGCGATTGATCTTCTTCCCCCGGCTGGTTTCCGCTGGGTCGTTCAGGCCCTGCGGTGCGAGACAATAAATCGAATCAACCACCGAGTCAATTGCATGTGCCAACTAAATGTCGCGGCCGCTCATCCGGCCGATCGCGGGCCGACGATCGCCTCGACACCGGCTGCGAAGGTCTTCACGTCGTCGACGGTGGTGTCCCACGCAGTCATCCAACGCACCTCGTGCCGGCTGGTGTCCCAGTCCCAGAAGAAGCACCAGTCGCGTAGTGGGGCGATGCACTCCGGGGGCAGCCGGGGGAACACGCTGTTGACCGCGGGCGGGTCGCCGAGCTCGACCCCGGGGATGCCGACGGTCAGGCGGTGCAGTTCGGTGGCCATGCCGTTGGCATGTGCGGCCAGATCGATCCACAGGTCGTCGTGGAGCACGGCGTTGAACTGCGCCGCGAGGTAGCGCATCTTCGACGGCAGTTGGGTCACCTGCTTGCGGATGTACTGCGACCCCGCTTCGCACGTCGGGTCGAGGAAGACGACGGCCTCCGCACCGAGCAAGCCGTTCTTCGTCCCGCCGAAGCTCACGGCGTCGACCCCGGCATCGATCGTGAACGAACGAAGGGCGCTGCGAGTGGCACCCAATGCTGCCGTGGCGTTTGCGATGCGGGCGCCGTCGAGGTGCACGAGCATCCCGAGGGCGTGCGCCTGGTCGCACAACGCGGCGATCTCGTCGGGCGTGTAGAGCGTGCCCAGTTCGGTGGCCTGGGTGATCGACACCACACCCGGTTGCACGTGGTGTTGCACACCCTGGGCCGTGGCGACCTCGACGAGTTGTTCGGGCACGAGCTTGCCGCCCGCCGAGGGGAGATCGATCAGTTTCGCGCCCAACACTCGTTCGGGGGCGCCGGTCTCGTCGACTGCGATGTGCGCCCAGTCGGTGCACACGATGCCGTGATGCGCTCCGGGAAGCGAGCCCAGCAGTGTTGCGAGCGCCAGCACGTTGGCGCCGGTGCCGTTGAACGCGAGTCTCGTCGTCACCGCCGATCCGAACAGGTCGCGGAAGCGATCGGAGCACTCGCGGGTGTACGCGTCGTCGCCGTAGGCGAGCGCGTGGCCGGCGTTCGCTCGCGCGATGGCGTCGAGGACGGCGGGGTGGGCGCCTGCTGCGTTGTCGCTCGCGAAGGCACTCGTCGGGGATACAGGCAGGTTCACGACGCAGAAGTCTCCCAGACCATCGGAGTCTCCGCACCAACGAGTCGCGTAGTATTTCGTCATGACGAAATCAGCGGCAGTCGAGGGGAGCGGGGCACCGGAGCCCGCCGGGCACTGTCGGTGGTGTCGTCGGGCGCTGCCGCTGCGGTCGGGTCCGGGGCGACCCCGGGAGTTCTGCTCGCAGCGCTGTCGTCAGTGGGACTGGGTGGCGCGCCAGCGGGCCCGGGAGCTCGAACTGAGCGAGAACGAACTCGTGGTGGCACGGACGGAACTCGACGCGCTCCATGACGAGCTGTACGTCCTGGCCTGTGCGGTCGAGGACGTCGAGCGCGACCTGTCGAGTCGACCGACCAACGCTGAGCTGCGCGATGCACTCGACTGGTTGCTCGAGGCGGCCAAACCTCTGCGCGACCGGGAGATCAGCCCGTCCGGCTGACTCCCGACGAGCGGCTGCCGCTCCCGACCCCACTCACGGCAACGCCCATAATCTTCGTTATGTCAATTTGAGTCAAGATCCGTGGACACGACCAGAAATCTCGGGCAAACTGACCCGACCCCGCTCTCCCACGGCAGCTGCCGCTTGATGGCAAGCAGATGCTCGACCGGATGGCGAGGAAACCTCGACCACACGTCGAGGCTTGAGCTGCACGTCGGGCGGACCGATCACTTCATCGTGTTGGGAGAGAGGTCGTCCATGCTGTCCACGTCCACGAATCGAGCGAGTCGCCGTCGCTCCCCGATCCGCGTCCTCACCCGAGGGCTCTGCGTGGTGACGGTCGGCGGCCTCGTGCTCAGTGCGGTGCCTGCCACGGCGTCGGCCTCCCCCGTCCTGGTCAGCGCTCCGCTGATGCCGTCGATCGTCGGTGTCCGCGAAGGCGCCACCGGAAACGACGTCAAAGTCGTGCAGACGGCCCTGCTCGCCGCCGGCGTCAAGGTTCCTGGTGGCGCCGACGGCATCTTCGGACCCGCGACCAAGTCCGCGGTCACCGCCTTCCAGTCACGCAATGGCCTCGCTGCGACGGGCGAGATCGACGCCGCCACCGCTGCCGCGCTCGGTCTCGAACAGGCCCCCGCCGCGTCACCGACGACCGGCGCACTGGTGATGGGCGCCAAGGGCGACAACGTCGCCGAACTGCAGCGCGCCCTGATGGCCGCCGGCGTGTACGTGCCTGGCGGCGCCGACGGTGTGTTCGGCCAGGCGACGAAGACGGCGGTGTCGAACTATCAACGCTGGAACGGGCTGCCGGTCAGCGGCGACGTCGATGCAGCGACGTCCGCTCACCTCAAGCTCGGAACGGGGACCGCCCCGGCGGCGACCCCTGCTCCCGCTGCCGCTTCCACCAGCAGCGCCACCTCGCTCACCGGCCTGGCGATCGGCGCCCGGGGCGAGAACGTCAAGGTGCTGCAGCGCGCGCTGATCGCTGCGGGCATCACCGTACGCGGCGGCGCCGACGGCGTGTTCGGGCCGGTGACCGCCAGTGCACTCACCTCGTACCAGCGTGCGAACGGCCTTGCGGCGAGCGGGGTCCTCGACGACGCAACGATCGCCAGCCTCGCGCTCTCGCCGGCCACTCCGGCTCCGCCGGCAGCGCCGAAGCCGGCCCCCGCGGTGGCCGCTGCCAACCCGTACGAGGGAATGACCGTCGGTGCGCGTGGTGACAAGGTCAAGGAACTCCAGCGGGCACTGATGTCCACCGGGATCGTCCTTCGTGGTGGCGCCGACGGGGTGTTCGGCAACGCGACCAAGGGCGCACTCATCGCCTTCCAGACCACGAACGGAACCGCCCCGACCGGCGTGCTGACCGCCAAGGAGGCCACCGTGCTCGGCCTCGGCGGTGTCTCGGCGCCGGCGTCGGCCACGCCGCAGGGGGTCTCCTCCCCTGCCGGCTTCCCGGTCTACGGCGAACGCGGCGCGCGTGTCACGGCGCTGCAGAAGTCGCTGATCGCCGCCGGGATCACGTTCGCCGGTGGCGCCGACGGCGTGTTCGGGGCCGCCACCGCTGGAGCGATCATCGAGTTCCAGCGTCGATCCGGCCTCACTCCCACGGGCAAGGTCGACGAAAAGACCGCCAAGCGCCTCGGGAGTGCACCCGCTCCAGCTCCGGAAGCCCCGTCGAGCATCGGCGTCACGATCGACGTGTTCCCGGTGCAGGGCAAGTGCTGGTTCGGCGACACGTGGCAGGCGCCGCGCGGCGGCGGCCGGCTGCACGAGGGCGTCGACATCATCGCCGCCAAGGGCAATCTCCTGTACGCCGCGGTCAGCGGCACGATCTCGAAGATGTACTGGGACTCCCCCGGCGCGCTCGCCGGCAACGGAGTACGGCTCCAGCAGGACAACGGCACCTACTTCACCTACCTGCACATGGACACGTTCGCCGAAGGCATCGCCGTCGGGTCCGTCGTCACCGCCGGCCAGGTGATCGGCACGGTCGGCAACACCGGCAACAGCGCCACACCGCACCTGCACTTCGAGGTCCACCCTGGCGGCGGCGCCGCCGTCAACCCGTACCCGCTGGTCAAGCCGATCGACGCCTGCAGCCAGACGGCACCGCGAGCCTGACCGGAAACAGCGCGCCTGACCTGAATCGGGCCCGGTTCGATCCGCCGGAGCCCCACTCGGCGCGGATACGCTGCCCGGACAACTGAATCGCCGTTCCACCCGAGCGGGAGAGTCGTCGTTCATCGGCGGCGCCGAAGGAGCAACCTCCCCGGAATCTCTCAGGCCCACGGACCGCCCGGGCGAGGCATGCTGGAAAGTGTCAGCTGGTACCGCATCGGCCACGTGGCCGTGACCAGCCGGCCACCGACGGGGAAAGCCGAGACCCCAGGGTCGTGGCGAAACTCTCAGGTATCGATGACAGCCGGGGAAGTCGAACCGCCAGGAGGCTCTCCCGTGTCCCCATCGTCCACTGCGCCATCACACCCGACGACCGACCGTGTGCCGGTCCCCCTGGATCAGCTGATCGAACCCGACGAGTTCACCCGACGTCATGTCGGTCCGAGCCCCGACGACGTGGCGCGGATGCTCGCCACGATCGGCACCACGACCGCCGAGGAGTTGCTCGAGCAGACGATGCCCTCGTCGATCCTGGCCGCTCGCCCTCTCGACCTCCCCGGTGGCGTGAGCGAGGGTGAGGCACTCGCCCGGCTGCGCCGGCTCGCAGCGAGGAACCACCAGGTCACCAGCCTGATCGGAATGGGGTACGCCGGCACGATCACTCCCCCGGTGATCGCCCGCAACGTGCTCGAGAACCCGGCCTGGTACACCGCCTACACGCCCTATCAACCCGAGATCAGCCAGGGTCGCCTCGAAGCGCTCCTCAACTTCCAGACGCTGATCACCGAGCTCACGGGCTTGGACGTCGCGAACGCGTCGCTCCTCGACGAGGCCACCGCAGCAGCCGAGGCGATGACGATGGCCCGACGTCAGTCGAAGGCGTCGTCCGATCGGTTCCTCGTGCATCGCGACACCCACCCGCAGACGATCGCCGTGCTCACCACCAGGGCGGAACCGGTCGGGATCGAACTCGTCGTCGGAGATGTGGCCGATCTCGCGGTCGACGGCGGTGTGTTCGGCGCACTCTTCAGCCTGCCGACATCATCGGGATCCGTCACCGATTGGACCTCGGCGATCGAGGCCGTGCACGAACTCGGTGGGATCGCCGTCGTGGCCACCGACCTGCTGGCGTGCGTGCTCACCACTCCCCCGGGCCAGATCGGCGCCGACATCGCCATCGGATCGGCTCAGCGGTTCGGCGTGCCGATGGGATTCGGCGGCCCGCATGCAGCATTCCTCGCTGCGCACGATCGGGCGGCGCGTGCGATGCCCGGCCGCATCGTCGGGGTGAGCACCGACACCGCGGGGCGGCCGGCGCTGCGCCTGGCCCTGCAGACCCGAGAGCAGCACATCCGTCGGGAGAAGGCCACCTCGAACATCTGTACCGCCCAGGTGCTGCTCGCCAACATCGCCGGGCTCTACGCCGCGTGGCACGGCCGCACCGGGCTCGAACGCATCGCCGAACGGGTGCAGCGGATCACCTCGGTCGCCGCTGCCGGGCTCCGAGCCGGCGGCCTCGAACTGCGCAACGACGACTGGTTCGACACGCTGACCGTCACGGTCGCATCGGCAGCCGATGCCGTCGCCGCGGCCTTGGCGGCGGGCTACAACATCCGGCGGGTCGACGACCGCACGGTCGGGCTCAGCTTCGACGAGACCACCGGACTCGACGACGTGTCGGCAATCGTCGCTGCGCTCGGTGGCCGACTTCCCGACGACTACGACGTCGTCGCCGACGGCCTGCCGAGCAGCCTTCGCCGGAACGACGACTTCCTGACGCAATCGGTGTTCGACCGGTACCACAGCGAGCACGAGATGTTGCGCTACCTCCGTCGCCTCAGCGACAAGGACCTTGCGCTCGATCGCACGATGATCCCGCTGGGGTCGTGCACGATGAAGCTCAACGCAACGTCCGAGATGGCCCCGATCACGTGGCCCGAGTTCGCCGACATCCACCCGTTCGCACCCGTCGACCAGGTGCAGGGATATCTCGAGATGATCCACGACCTCGAGCAACGCCTGGCGACGATCACCGGTTACGACGCCGTGAGCCTGCAGCCCAACGCCGGCAGCCAGGGCGAATACGCCGGTCTCCTCGCCATTCGCGCGTACCACCGTGCGCGTGGCGACGACCAGCGAACGGTCTGTCTGATTCCCTCGAGTGCACACGGCACCAACGCTGCCAGCGCCGTCATGGCGGGCATGGACGTGGTGGTCGTCGCCTGCGACGATGCCGGCAACGTCGACCTCGACGACGTGCGCGCCAAGATCGCCGACGTCGGCGACCGCCTGGCGGCGACGATGATCACCTACCCGTCCACGCACGGCGTCTTCGAGGCCGAGGTCGGCGAGCTGTGTTCGCTGATCCATGCCGCCGGCGGCCAGGTGTACGTCGACGGCGCGAACCTCAACGCGCTGGTCGGCCACGCCCGCCCCGGCGAGTTCGGGGCCGATGTGAGCCACCTCAACCTCCACAAGACGTTCTGCATCCCCCACGGTGGCGGCGGTCCGGGGGTCGGCCCGATCGGCGTGCGTGCCCACTTGGCCGAGTACCTGCCGGGCCACCCGCTGCGCACCGGCCAGCCGGTCGGCGCGGTGTCGGCGGCACCGTACGGTTCGGCGGGCATCCTGCCGATCCCGTGGATGTACATCGAGATGATGGGCGGCTCCGGGCTCACCACGGCGACGACCGTGGCGATCGTCGCGGCCAACTACATCGCCGAGCGCCTCGATCCCCACTTCCCAGTGCTCTACCGCGGCGACGGCGGACGGGTCGCGCACGAGTGCATCCTCGATCTCCGGCCGATCACGAAGGCCACCGGGGTCACCGTCGACGACGTCGCGAAGCGCTTGATGGACTACGGCTTCCACGCACCCACGATGAGCTTTCCGGTTGCCGGCACGTTGATGGTCGAGCCGACCGAGAGCGAGTCGCTGCGCGAACTCGACCGATTCTGTGACGCGATGATCGCGATCCGGGCCGAGATCGACCGAGTCGGCGATGGCGAATGGGCCCACGAGGACAGCCCGCTCCACCACGCCCCGCACACCGCCGAGGACCTCCTGGGTGGCTGGGATCGGGTGTACTCGCGGGAGATCGGCGCGTTCCCGCTGCCCGGCCTGCGGGCGTCGAAGTACTTTCCGGCGGTCTCGCGCATCGATGGCGCACAGGGTGATCGGAACCTCGTCTGTTCCTGCGAGCCACTGGAGGCCTACGCGGCTGCAGTCGGATGACCCCTACGGTGTGGCTCGATCGATAGGTTGACGAAATGGCCGAGGATCGCACCGACCCACTCGCAGACCTGTTCACCCTCTTCGCGACGCCGTTGTCGGGCACCGTGCGGTCCCTCGAACAGTTCCGCAAGGGGGTCGACGAGTTCCTCAAGGGGGTCGAGAACTTCAACCGGACGATGGCCAACCTCAACGAGAGCTCCGAGCGGATCAACAGTCTCCTCGCCGATGTCGAGGAGCCGATCCGGGCGGCGATCCCGCAGGTGACCCGGACGGTCAAGGCAGCCGACGAGATGATGCAGGTCGTCAGCGGTCCGGCGATGGCCGTGGCGCCGGGGCTCAATCGCCTGGCAGAGACACTGAGCACGCCGGCGTTCGCGCAGTTGCCGAACCAGATCGGCCAGTTCTCCGAGGTGCTCGGTGAGATCTCGCACCGCCTCAGCCCGCTCACACAGTTGGCCGAGTCGGCCGGTGGCCTGTTCGGCGGGTTCCGCGTCCCCGGGATGCGCCCCACTCCCCCGGCCGACGCTGCTCCCGAGCGATCGATCGTCACCAACACCACTCGTCGTCCTGCACCGGAGGCGTCTGCTCCGGAGGTGTCCGCGCCGGAGCCGGCGACCAGGACGACCGCCACGAAGAAGACCACCGCCAAGAAGTCGACCGGCAGGAAGACCGCCGCGAAGAAGTCGACCGCGAAGAAGACCGCCGCGAAAGGAAGACCACTGCGAAGAAGACCACTGCGAAGAAGTCGACCGGCAGGAAGGCCGCCGCGAAGAAGACCACTGCGAAGAAGACCGCGCCGAAACGAGGATCCGCCGCGTCGTCGAGCCCCTCGAGCTGACCGACGAGGCGAGCGTCAGCGGCCGACGAACGGTGTGGCGACCACGGTGCCGGCGAGCGGCTTCCCGCGGACGTCGATCGCCACGTCGGCACCGACGCCGATGGCCGGCGGCACGAACGCCAGCGCGATGCCGTGACCGAGTACCGGTGAGAAGTTCCCGCTGGTGACCTCGCCCACGGCGACGCCGTCGACGAGCAGGCCGCAGCCGGCTCGAGCCGGCCGTCGGCCCTCCGTGGAGACGCCGACGAGGTGCCGGTCGACGCCGCGCTCGCGCTCGGCGAGCGCCGCTTCCCGTCCGACGAAGGCGGGCTTGTCCCAGGCCACCACCCAACCGAGCCCCGCCTGCAGCGACGTGATGCCGGCACCGAGTTCGTGACCATGCAACGGAAGCGCGGCTTCGAGCCGCAACGTGTCGCGGGCCCCGAGCCCCGCCGGCGGGACGTCAGCCGCGAGCAGGGCCTTCCACAGGTCGGCCGCGGCCTCGGCGGGAACCGCGATCTCGACGCCTGCTTCACCGGTGTAGCCGGTTCCGGCGAACGTGCACGGATGGCCGTTCCACGGGGCATCGGCGACACGGAAACGGCCGATCGCTCCTGCCTCCGGGAACACGGTGGCGACCAGACGCTTCGCATCGGGGCCCTGGACGGCGATCACCGCTCGCGAACCGGTCGTGTCGGTTCCGCCGATCGCCGACCGGACCCCGTCGGTGTTCGAGGCGTTCGGCATGACGTCGAACGTCTCACCGTCGGGGTGCCACCAGACGATGATGTCGTCGACCACCGACGCATCGTCATCGTCGAGGAGGTGGGTGTACTGGGCACGACCCGGGGCGATCCTGGCCAGATCGTTGGTGAGCGTCGACTGCAGGAGGTCGTGGGCGTCGGCTCCTTCGAGCCGAACGGTGCCGAGGTGTGAGACGTCGAACATCACCGCACGGCGCCGGCAGGCGAGGTGCTCGTCGATCGTGCCGCTCGGATAGGCGATCGGCATCTCCCAGCCACCGAACTCCACCATGGTCGCCCCGAGCGCGCGGTGCTCGGCGTCGAGCGGAGACCGCTGCAGGGTCATCCGGTGCGGCGGTGGAGGTCGATCGGCTCCGTCGACAGTGGCCCGAGATCGGCCTCGAGCTCGTCGCGTACGCCGCCGAGCGACAACACGTTCAGCACGCCCTGGCCGTTCTTGAGCACGTCGACGAGCTGATCGCCGTCGCACAGCATCACGCTGCCACCGTCGATGACGATGTGGGCCGCGGCGATGTCGGTGTTCATCTGCTCGCGGAGGAAGCTGAAGACCTTGCGGACCTGTTCGAGCTTGATCCCGGCGTCGAGCAACTTCTTGATCGCCTTCAGCTCGAGCAGGTCGTTGTAGGAGTAGAGCCGGCGACTGCCGCTGCCGGTGGCGTCGGTGAGCGACGGGCGGATCAGGTCGGTGCGCGCCCAGTAGTCGAGCTGGCGATAGGAGATTCCGACGACCTTCGCGGTCTGGGTGCCACTGAACCCCAGTTCGTCGGGGATGTCGTCGGTGTGGCCTGGTCTGTCGTCTGGTGTGTCCTGCACGGAATGCCTCCGGTTCGTTTCGCCCAACATCACGAACGTGTCCGAGCACGTCGCACGATCTCACAGCATCGTAACTACGCCACTGTGAGATGTCGACACTACGGAGTTCCGCGCGCTGCGTCAACACTCGGTAATGTCCGGTCACCGACAGCAGGGAGATTTCGTGAAGCAGGACGACAAGGTCATCGCAGCGCTGCGCAACGTCAGCCTCTTCGAGGGGCTCGACGATGCTGCCCTCGGGCGGATCGCCGCGCAGACCAAACCATTCAGGTTCAGCGCAGGCGCCTCGGTGATCGACGCCGATTCCTCCGGCCGCTTCGGTCGCCTGTACGCCGTCGTCAGCGGGACCGCTGAAGCCCGGATCAACGACGAGGTCGTGGCGACGTTCGGGCCCGGCGACTACTTCGGCGAGATGAGCGTGCTCGACGGGAGTCCTCGCTCGGCGGCGATCGTGGCGACGACCGACATGGAGACCTACGGCCTGTCGGCCTGGAACATGCGCGCCCTACTGCGCGAGGAAGCCGACATCGCGATGCACATCATCGAGACGCTCGTCGCCCGCTTGCGCTCGCAGAACGCCAGGCTCCACGACTGACCGAGCGTCAGTCGTGGATCCACACCGTCGAACGCAAGGGCAGCAGGTTCTGTCCCCAGATCAGATCCATCACCGGGTTCACGACGCGCACGCATCCGTGTGATGCCGGATAGTTCGGGACGCTCCTGGCGCCGTGAACGGCGACGCCACCGACGATGAACTTCGGTCGGTACAGCGTGCCGAGATCGCCCTCGTAGCGTGCGACGTCGCTCTGACGATACGTCCGGAAGGTGCCGACCGGGGTGGTCGCCACCCCGATGACCCGGTTGCCGGCGTTCTTCTGGTCCTCTTCGTCGTAGCTCTTGCCGTTGCCGGTGGACACGTTGAAGATGTAGCGCATCTCGCCGTCCTGGATGACGTAGGCGATCTGCTTGCCCTTGTCGACCTCGAGCAGGGTCCCGCTCGTGCGCCCCGGACGAGGGCGGCAGGTCTCGGTGTTGAGTGCCCGCGCCGTGGCGGTGTCGACCACGGTCGTGGCGGGCAGGCCCTTCCACTTCTGGAACGCCATCACCGCCTGTATCGTCGTGAGCCCGTAGCCACCATCGGCGCCCGCGTTCCAGAAACCGAGTTGGAGCAGCCGGCTCTGCAGGGCGGCGACCGAAGCGCGCGACGACCCGATGACGATGGGCCCGACCGGGCTGGTGGGGTATCCCACCGATCGGGTGGAACAGACCGGCGACGGAGCGTTCAGCGGCCGGCCGTGCGGCGCGGCGCCAGCGGCACCGACGAAGTAGCCCGCGAGGTCGGCGATCAGGTTGCCGCCGGCCTCGGTGAACATCGAGAAGCCACGGCTGGACACCGGCACGATGGCGTGGTTGGCGAGGACCTGGGCCGGGCGCACCACGTTCATCGTCGACGTCGAGGGCTTGGTGCCCGGCGCAACGGTACCGGCGGTCCCGACCGTGATGTATCCGGTCGTGATCGTCTCGGCGGTCGTGGCGTTCACGACGACGGCGGAGACGTCCGAACGGCCGATCGCCGGGTTGCCCGCAACAGGGACCTCGAACGTCCATCCCGGTTCGGGGCGGTTGGTCCCGCCGAGTGGGTTGAGCGCAGCGATGCGTGTGTCGACGATGCGCGTCGGCGACACCATCGGAACGAACAGACCAGCGGTGCCGTCCGGGGCGCCCCTACCGGTGTAGGTGCCGACGAGGTCGATGATCAGGTCACCGCCCGCCTCGGAGAAGATCGTGATGCCGCCCGACTCGTCGACGGAGACGATCGCTTGATTCGCGGCGATGGACTGGATGCCCGGAGGTGAGTTCAGGTTCGAGGTCGCCGGCCGCGCACCCCCTGGGGGTACACCTGCCAGTAGCCGGCTCGGGCGGTGACCGAGGTCAGGTTGACGGCAACGGCGCTCGCTCCCGCCGCACCGGGGATCACGAAGTTGCGCTCCTCCCCCGGTTCGAAGTTGTCGACGCCGCGGGTGTCGAGCACTCTGGTCGGAGCCGGCAGCGCCTGGAACCGCCCCGACGTCGCCACGTCGGCAGCGGTGTAGTACCCGAGCAGATCGACGATCGCGTGGCCGCCGCCACTGGTGTAGACGTCAACCACACCGTCAGGGCCGACGGGCACGGTCACGAGGTTCGGTATCGCTCCCCCGGCCAGCGACTGCAGTTCGTCGATGTTCAGGTTCGATGCGTCGGGGCGTGAGCTCGTGTGTGGCCAGACCGTCCAGAAGCCCGCACCGGCCGGCCCCACCACCGTGAGGTTGAGCACTGCCGCCGTGACCGTGCCCGGCGCCGGGAGCGGAGCATCGCCCGTCACCGCGACCGAGAGGGTTCCGCCGGCGGCGAGTGCGGCGGTCTGGCGAGTGTCGACCAGACGTTGAGACGTCGGCATCGCGACATACGCACTCGTGGTGCCCGCAGCGGACACGGCACCGGCCGGGGCCACCGCCGAGAAGGCGACGACGCTGCCGAACACTGCAGCGAGTGATGTTGCGAACGCAAGGAGAGGTCGATGACGCACCCCACAAGGATAGGGACTCGTGCGCTGATCCGCCATCACCCTTCGGGCCACGAGCCTCCGACACCGTTCAGCGTCGGCAACAACGCACGCATCGGACGTCAGCGCTGACGCTGAATGCCGACGCGGCGGTGACGAGCTACTCGAAGTCCTCGGGGCTGACGTTCTCGATGAAGTCCTTGAACTCGTCGATGATCTCGGCGGCGTCGTCCTCGGGCTCGAGTGCGGGTTCCTGTCCGACCTCGTCGATCAGCTGATCGGACGCGAACAACGGTGCGCCACAGCGCACCGCCAGCGCGATCGCGTCGGAGGGTCGGGCCGACAGGATGCGTTCGCCGTCGGCGGTGGCGAGGTGGAGTTCGGCGAAATAGGTGCGGTCGCGCATCTCGGTGACGACGACCTGGGTGACCGTGGCGCCGAGTTCGCCGAGCGCGATCAGGAAGAGATCGTGGGTGAGTGGCCGGGGCGGGACCACGCCCTCGAGTGCATAGTGGATCGCCGACGCTTCGGGGCTCCCGATGTAGATCGGCAGGAGACGATGGCGCCCGTCCGACTCACGCAGCAGCACCATGGGCGTGTTGGCCGGCACTTCGACACGGACACCGATGAGCTCCAAGGGGACCACGCCGCCCACTGTACCCGGCTGCGCCGAGCCACACCCCGTCGGGTCTCAGGGCGTGCCGTGATGGTGGAGTGCGGAACGCATCAGCGCCGAACGCAGCCGGCTTCCGACCTGTTCGAGCTCGTTCAACTGGCTGACCGCCTGTGCCCGCGCCTCGGGGTTGCGTTGGCGCAGCAGCGGCTGGATCAGCTGTTCGAGCAGGCCCGCCTCCCGATCGGCGGCAACCCGCCAGCCACGCAGGTGGCGGGCTTCCAGGCCGGCGTCGAGCAACAGCTTCGACGCCGATGCGATCTCGACTGCTTCGTCGTCGAATGGCCCCTCGGGGCGGTTCGACGTGGACGTGAGCACACCGTACGACATGAGATCGGCGAGTTGGTCCCGTCCGATGCCGGCCATCGCGCAGAGCTCGTCGGCACTCAGGAGCACCCCCGGCAGGACAGCCGCCGACGTGGTCACCGCTGCAGCTGGGGCCGGCGCGGCGGCAGCCGGCGGCTGCGCGTCGCCGGCCGAGGTGGATGGTTCGCCGTCGGTGCGTTGGAAGAGCGCTGCTGCCCCGGTGACGACAGGTTCGTCGGCACCGTTGGACTCCGAGGCGTGGCGCGCTCCGCCCGCGCTCGGGTGGGTGTCGGGCCGGGGGACGTCGCTCGTCTCGCTCACGTTCTTGATGCCCCGCGGTCGAGGGTGCTCGTTGGTGGGGTCGATCTCGCCGGAATCGATCCGGTCCTTGATCACCCGCAGCGGAAGGTAGTTCTCACGCTGCTCACGCAGGATGCACCGCAGCAGTTCGACGTCGTCGGCGTAGAACTTCCGGTACCCCGACGCCGTCCGTTCCGGATCGATCAGACCCTGACTCTCGAGGAACCGGATCTTGGAGATCGTCACGTCCGGGAACTCCTCGAGCAGCAGCGCCAGGACCTCGCCGATCGAGAGATGGCCTCCCGCCGGCACGACCGGCGCGGCCGCGACGACGTCGGACGTCACGCTGGGCGGCACCGACTCAGGCATCGGGCCGTTCGAAGTAGACGAGACGGAACTTGCCGATCTGCAACTCGTCGCCGTGACGCAGCAGCATCCGTTCGATGCGCTCCTGGTTCACGTACGTGCCGTTCAGCGAGCCCGCGTCGGTCACGACATGGCCCTCCGGCGTCCGCTCGATCTCCGCGTGACGGCGGGACACGGTGATGTCGTCGAGGCTGATCTCGGAGTCGGGATGTCGACCGAGGCGGGTGACGGGTTCCTCGAGCGAGAAACGGGCCCCGGCCTGCGCGCCGGCGCGCACGATCAGTACGCCGACCTCGACCGGGAGGTCCCCCACCGGCACGTGGATGTCGTCGTCCGCGCCGGGCGCGTCCTGCAGCGGGTCGACGGTCGAGAGCGTGATCGTCCGATCGTCGAGCGAATCGAGCGGTGAGCCGCAGCTCGAGCAGAAACTGCTCGATGGCGGATTGCGGTGGCCGCACTGGTTGCAGAACACGTAGTTGCTCAAGTCAGGCCTCCGTCAATGCTCGGTACGCGTCGGCGTCCATGAGTCCGTCGAGTTCCGACGGGTCGGCCATCCGGATCCGGCAGATCCAACCGTCGCCGTACGGGTCGCTGTTGAGCAACTCGGGAGCAGACTCCAGCGTGTCGTTGACAGCGCTGATCGCTCCGGTCACGGGTGCGTAGATGTCGCTCACCGACTTCGTGCTCTCGACCTCGCTGAAGGTCGTTCCTGCGGTGACGGTCGCACCGGCTTCCGGCAGCTCCACGAAGACCACGTCGCCGAGGGCATCCTGTGCGTACTCGGTGATTCCGATCGTGACGTTGTCGCCGTCGACGCGGACCCATTCGTGATCGGTCGAGTAGCGGAGGTCGGAAGGGATGTTCATGGGGCCACCGTATCTGGGTTCAGGTGTCGGCTGTGACTGCATCGGGGCGAGAGGATCCACCGGCGGCAATCGCCTGTCGCACCTGCGGAATATAGGCGATGCCGGTCCACCAACTCAGAATCAGCCCGGGGATCCCCAGGAACCAGGCCGCTGCCTGGAACAGCCCGGCGTACGACTCACCGCTGCTGCCGATGAGGAAGCCGGGGACGGCGAACATCAGCAGGGCGGTGGCCACCTTGCCGAGGTACGTCACGTCGATGCGCGGGATCTTGTAGAGGAGGGTGGCGATCACCATCATCAGCCCGACGAGCACCTCCCGGGCGAGCACCGCGATCGCGAACCACAGCGGAATCGCCCCGTCGATGATGATCGCGGTGATCGCCACGATGAACAGGAGCCGATCGACGGTCGGGTCGAAGACCTTGCCGAACTCGCTCACCTGGCCGAGACGGCGGGCGAGGTACCCGTCGACCCAGTCGGTCGCGCTGAGCCCGCCGAGCAGCAGCGCCGCACCGACCGGGTTGTCGCGGCCGAAGAGCACGTAGAGGAACAGCGGCAGACACAGGAGCCTCAGCAAGGTGAACAGGTTCGGGACGCTCCAGATCCCGTCGAACATCGACGGCGACGTCTCCTCGGCGGCTGCGGGCTCACTCACCCGGCACAGCGTATGGTGCGGGCATGACCACGGTGTTCACGAAGATCATCCAGGGCGAGTTCCCCGGCACGTTCGTGTGGCGTGACGAGCAGTGCGTCGGCTTCATGTCGATCAACCCGATGGCGCCCGGGCACGTCCTGGTCGTCCCGATCGAGGAGATCGACCACTGGATCGACGCGCCGTCGGAACTCGCCGCCCACCTGTTCGCGGTTGCACACACGATCGGCAAGGCCCAGCAGGCGGCATTCGAGTGCGACCGCGTCGGCGTGATCGTGGCCGGCTACGAGGTGCCGCACACGCACGTCCACGTCATCCCGACGACGTCGATGGCCCAACTCAGCTTCGCGAACGCCGCCGCGTCGGTCGATCGAGGCGACCTCGACGCCTGGGCCGAGGCGATCCGAGCCGAACTCCGTGCCGCCGGCGCCGAGGGAGTCTCGACGTGAGGTCGAGCTCGACCTGAACGTCAGGTCGAGGGTTCGATCAGATCGGGCCGGTTGTTGCGGACGTTGTTCACGTCGGTCGACACCTCGTGCATCACGAGGAGATCGTCGTCACATCCCGCGAGCAGTGGCGTGAGCGCGTCGGGATCGACGACACCGGGATCGAGCCACATCGCCCAGACGTCGCTCGGCAGGATCGCGGGCATCCGGTCGTGGACCGCCGCCATCGTGGCATTCGCCGCAGTGGTGATCACCGTGGTGCTGTGCAGCCAGCGGCCATCGGGGTCGTCGGGGTCCTTCCACCGTGTCCAGAGCCCCGCGACCGCGAGCGGATCGCCATCGGCGCGACGGATGAACACCGGCTGCTTGAGCGGCTTGCCCTTCGCGTTCACCGGTCCGCCTTCGACTCCTGCCTTCCATTCGTAGAACCCGTCCATCGGCACGATGCACCGCTTGGTCGTGAACAGCCTCTTGAACGCCGGCTTCTCGGCGAGGGTCTCCGCTCGGGCGTTGATCATCCGCGAGCCGATCTTGCGGTCTTTCGCCCAGCTCGGCACCAGCCCCCAGTGGAAGACGTCGAGTCGGGCAGTGCCGTCTCCGCTGCCCACGAGCGCGTAGACATCCTGCGTGGGAGCCACGTTGAAGTTCTCGCCGAGCGACTCGGCCACGACCTCGGTGGGCACGACCGGGTCGAAGTACGCGGCGATCCGATCCGGACTTCCCGCTGACACGAACCTGCCGCACATGAACTGCAGGTTACGCATCCGTCGCACCGGGCCGTTGCTGCTGCAGACGTGTCAGACTGGAGACGTGACAGACCTCGTCGAGCGCTGCGCAGACCTGCCCCGGCGGACCTTCTCCGACGGAGAGGTGCTCGTGGCGCAGGGCGCCCCGTTCGGATCGATCGTGATCCTGGTCGAGGGCTCGGTCTCGATCGATCGCGACGGTGTCCCCCTGGCCGTACTCGACACCCCCGGCGCCGTGCTCGGTGAGATGTCGACCGTGCTCGACCGACCGTCGACCGCCACGGTCCGGGCGCTCTCGGACTGCACGGTGTTGCAGGCCGACGACGGTGCTGCCTTCCTGCTCGAACGCCCCGATGTCCTGCTCGATGTGGCCCGGGCCCTCGCCACCCGTCTCGACAACCTCACCGGGCACCTGACCGACGTCAAGCGCCAGTACGCGGGCGACTCCGGACACCTCGGGATGCTCGACGAGGTCCTCAGCACGTTGATGCACCATCAGACCAAGCCGGTCACCCCCGGCTCGGCGCGGATGCCCGACCTGGACTACTGAGCCCACCGATCGAGGGCGGGTGCGTCGGCATCCGCCCTGATCAGGCCGACGCGAACGCCATCTCGACGAGTTCGCGGTCCGGCAAGGCGACCCACTCGGCCGTGCCCTCATCGAGGTCGATCACCACATGGGCCGGCATCGGACCGGGCTGATGCCCCGCGTTGACGAGCCAGGTCGAACCGCGGCGGTCGACCCAGCCGCCGCCGGCGACCCACGGCGCCTGGTGGATGTGTCCGCAGATCACGAGATCCGGGTGCCAGCGATCGATCCACGCGGCCAGGTCGGGGTCGGGGTACGCCTTGGCACCGGCCTGGCACAGCGGGGAATCAGCCGGGGGTGAGTGGTACACCCAGATCCAGCGGTCGGGGCGGTCGATGGCAGCGGCAGCGAGCTGGTCGTCGACGAGTTGACGTGTCATCGGGCCGTCCCACCACGGGCACACGGTGAATCGAACACCGTCGAGATCGGTGGACTGACCGTCGACGACCAGCCGTTCCGATGCCAGCTCCTGCAGCCAACCGGTGGCCTGCTCGCCGGTCGGGCCGGGGCCGTCGAGGTCGTGGTTGCCCGACGACGCGAGCACGAGGGATTGCTCCGACAGCCGCTGGAGGTACTTGGAGACGACCACGATCTGCACCTCGAGTGGTGCAGCGCCCACGACCTGGAGGTGATCACCAGGGATCACGACCACGTCGACGTCGCCCGCCTGTTCGACGAGCCAGTCGAGCTGTGGCAGCCGATAGTGCAGATCGGCCGTGCAGAGGAGCTTCATGCAGTGCAGCTCACACGGGAACAGCGTTGCGGTAGAGCGCGGCGAAGTTGGCGCGGTAGAACCCGTCCATCACCTCGGCGTTCGTCGTGTCCATCGTCGATTCGAACCGGTGGACCGGGTCCTTCGTGCCCTCGGGGTGTGGATAGTCGGAGGAGAACATGAACAGGTCGGACCCTGCCTGCTCGACCATCCAACCGACCGGCTCGCCGGCGAACGGCGTGAATCGGAGGTGGTCGTGGACGTACTCGCTCGGCAGCTTCGTCAGCTCGCGCAGCGGTGCTTCGGTCTTCGCGAACTGCATCGCCCGATCGAGGCGCCGGATCCACGGCACCACCCACATCGCCCCTTCCTCGACGGAGGCCCCGCGCAGGCCCGGGAACCGCTCGAACATGCCGTCGAGCACCATCGCCGCCCAGAACACCTCCGGGCGCTGGTGGATCGCCATGAAGTCCTTCGCCCGAACGTTCTCGCCGCCGCCGAGGAAGTCGGTGACCGTGTGACCGTTGTCGTGGAAGCCTGCACGAACCGGACGGCCACCGCCTCCGATGTGGCTCACCACCGGGACGTTCTCGGCTTCGAGGAGCGTCCACAGCGGATGGTGATCGGGGTGGGTCGGTGACACCACGCCTCGCGGGAGATCGGTGGGCACCATGACGGCCCGACATCCTTCGTCGATGGCACGCCGTGCGCACTCGGTCGTGCGGGCCGGGTCGCCCCACGGCACCGACGCGACCGCGAAGAGGCGCCGATCGTCGGCACAGAACGCCGCCATCGCCCGGTTGAGCGCATCGGAGCCGCCATAGAGCAGATCGAGGTCCTTGCCGGCGAACTGCGTCGCGGCGAACGTCGGGAACACCAGCTGCGCTGCGAAGCCGAGCTGGTCCAACACGAAGGACCGCTCGGTGGCGTCGAAGGCCCCGACGGCACCCCATCCCTTCGAACGCAGGAGTTCGATCGGGTCGGGGTCGAGCGTTGCCACTCCCCCAGCCTGCCGACCGGCCGCCTCCGCAACCGCGCGATCGGCGAGTGCTCCAGCGCCACCGAGCGCAAGGGGACGCAGGCTGTCGGCGACCGAGCCATCCGCGAAGTCCTCCAACCAGCCCGGCAGTTCCATCACATGGCTGTCGGCGTCGAAGACGAGCCGGTCACCGACGTACGTCATGGGGCGACTGTAGCCGAGCACCCGTTCAGGTCGCTGGCTGGTGACATGCTGGGGAGATGAGCGAGCATCTGTCGGGCCTGACTGCCACCTACGAGGATTCACGGGCTCGATTCCTGAGTGCCTGCGCCACTGCGGGCGCCGAGGTGACGTCGTTCCTTCATCCGGAGCTCGGCCTTGCCGGAGAACCGCTTGCGATCGACGTGGCCTCACTCGGGGCCGATGATGCGTCTTCGGTGCTGCTCCTGGTGTCGGGTACTCACGGCGTGGAGGGGTTCACGGGCTCGGCGCTGCAGCACCGATGGCTCGACACGCTCGCCGAGGAGCGACCCGACGGCGTGCGTGTGGTGCTCCTGCACGCGTTCAACCCTCACGGTTTCTCGTGGGTCCGGCGGGTGAACGAGGACAACGTCGACCTCAACCGCAACTTCATCGACTGGGCCCAGCCGCCGCCCGCCAACGAGGACTACGGCGGGATCGCCCACCTCCTGGTCCCGGATGCCTGGGACGACGACACGCAGCAGTCGACCACGCTGGCGCTGCTCGGGTACGCGGAGGAGGTCGGCTTCGCCCGGCTCCAGGAGGTGGTCAGCGGCGGCCAGTACAGCCATCCCACCGGCGTGTTCTACGGCGGGGCCGGACCGGTGTGGTCGCACCGCTGGCTGGTCGAGCACCTCGCAGAGATCGTCGGTGCGGCGACGCGGGTGGCGATCGTCGATCTGCACACCGGACTCGGGCCATGGGGGCACGGTGAGCTGATCTCGCACGAGGAGCGAGGAGCTCCCGGCTACGAGCGCGGCACGGCGTGGTGGGGTGACGTGCGGTCGATGCTCGACGGCGAGAGTGTGTCGGCGAACCTGTCGGGCGACTGGCTCGGCGCTGTCGACCGCCTGCTCCCGACGGCCGAGGTGACCGCCGTTGCGCTCGAGTTCGGGACGGTCGACACGATCACGGTGCTGCAGTCGTTGCGGGCCGATGCCGTGCTGCACGGCTCCGGCGACCCGACGGGCCCGGGCTCCGAGGCCGTTCGAGCGCAGGTCCGAGCCGCGTTTGCCGACGACGATCCGGCCTGGTTCGAGGCCGTGGCTGTCCGTTTCGACGAGGTCGTCGAGGCTGCGCTCGCGAACCTCGCTCGATGACGTTCACTTCGGAAGCGATACCCCCTAGGGTGTGAGCCGTGGTCGATCTCCAACTTCCATCGACGCCGTCCGCGTCGGCGTGGGACCAGCTCCAGCGATGGCCGGCGAAACGTTGGGTGGCGGCTGCGTTCGCCGCGATCGGCGTGGCGCTGCTGATCGGGATCCCGACGGACGTGATCCCCAATCCGGTGTTCGGACGCCCGGTCCCGGTGACCTGGTGGTCGTACCCCACGCTCGCGATCACCGCCGTCCTCGGTGGGCTCCTGGCAGCGACCTACGTGCGCGCGACGGCGGACGCCGCGGTTTCCAACGAGGAGATCGACACGCCGACACGCAACGGCGGCATCGCCGGGCTGCTGTCGTTCTTCGCCGTCGGATGTCCGGTGTGCAACAAGTTGGTGATCGTCGCACTGGGTGCCACCGGTGCCCGCCAGTGGTTCGAGCCCGTGCAACCGGTGCTCGCCGTCGGCTCGGTCGTGCTGCTCGCCTGGGCGCTCCGTGCCCGGCTCCGCTCGGCTGACAGCTGCAGGCGCTGAGCGAGCCGGCGCAGGACCTGCGCGGTCAGCGCTGACGGGTGTCGAGCAGTCGACGGTTCGCCGGGGTGAACACGGCAGGGTCGAGGTAGCCCTGCAGATCGGCGAGCAGGTGAGCGCTCGCCTGGGTGTAGAGGCAGGTCGAACCGGCCCCGTCGAGCGGGACGATCGCCAGGTTCGCCCGGGTCTGTCCCGCCGAATCGGCATTGAGATTCGAGAACGCCCCTTCGCGCTCACCGCACGACAATGCCTGCACGTACCCCCCGCTGCGTGTCTCGGTGACGACGAGCGACACCACCGCCAAGCCGTTCGCCCGGCCGGTGACCGTCGTTCGTCCATCGGCGGGCAGCGGGGGTTGCGGGGCCGGCTGGCGCGTGTCGCGCAGCCGTTGCGTGACCGGGGTGAACGACGACGGTGCCAGGTATCCCTGCAGGTCGACGATCACGTGGGCGCCTGCGTTCGTGTAGACGCATGACTCACCCTGCGCATCGAGTTGGACGATCGCGAGGTTGGCGATCGTCTGCCCTGCCCGATCGACGTTGACGTTCGAATACGCGCCAGGCGCCGCTGCGCACGGCAACGCTTGCAGGTATCCGGGCGCGCGACTCTCGGTCGCCACGATCGACACGACCGCGAGCCCATTCGGTTCGCCGCTGAAACGCACCCGACCGTCGGCCGGGACCGGCGGTCGGCCCGGGCCGGGTTGACGGGTGTCGAGCAGCCGCACGGTTCGGGCGGAGAACGCGTTCGGTGCCAGGTATCCCTGCAGATCGACGAAGATGTCGGTTGCCGATTCGTTGTAGATGCACGCCGAGCCGTCGGCGTCGAATTGGACGACGGCGAGGTTGGCGAGCGTCTGACCTGGCCCGCTCGCGTTCAGCGTCGAGAAACCACCCGGGGTCGCCCGGCAGTCCAACACCTGCACGAATCCGCCCGCCGTGGTGTTCGTGATGCCCACCGACAACACGGCGAGGCCGTTCGGATCACCCGAGATCCGGGTGATCGAACCCGCCGGAACCTGCGTGGTCCGCGGGGCGACGAGTTTGCGGACCTGCGACGAGCCGTTGAGTGTGTAGTGGAGCGCCGCACCGGCACCGTCGTCGACGAACGCCATGTCGGTGATCCCGAACGCACCGGTGAGGATCGGGTTCGCCCAGTCGACCGAGCCGTCGCGGGAGCGGAGCCAGATCCGACCGGAGCCGCCGTCGGCGAACAGGTAGCCGCCCTCGAAGGCCGGCGGCCAGGCACCACGCGGCACGAACGCGCCGGCGGTGATGAAGGTCCCCTGGGCGCGGCCGTAGTCGGTGATCGGGTCGGTGACCCCGGGCGGTGGCCCGGCGCACGGCGGGTTCTGTCCCCGCGGGCACTGGCCTTCGCGGCTGTTCCATCCGTAGTCGGCACCCAGCTGACCCTCGTTGACCTCCTCCCGGGCGCTCTGGCCGACGTCGTTGACGAAGAACCTGGTCGAGGTGCTGTTCGGGTCGAACGCGAAGCGGAACGGGTTGCGCAGGCCCCAGGAGAAGATCTCCCGGCAGGTGGTGGTCGGTGTCGACGGCGTGTTGCCCCTGGTGGCGCACGTGACGCCACCGGCGAGCGGGTTCCCGGGCGCCGGCGCACCGGTGAACCGATCGATGCGCAGGATCTTGCCGTTCAACAGGCTGAGGTCCTGCGCAGCGTCGTTGTTGCCGCCGGAGCCCGAATCGCCCCGTGGATCGCGACCAGCGTCTCCCGTCGAGACGTAGAGGAAGCCATCGGCGCCGACGTCGAGGTCACCGGCGTTGTGGTTGCCGTTGACCGAGGAGATGTTGTCGAGCAGCACCTGCTCGCTCGCCGGGTCGATCGTGCTGCCCGACATCACGAACGCGCTCACCCGGTTGACGCACCCGCCGGGCGCGCCCGGCGACGGTCGGGTGTAGAAGACGTACACGCGGCCCGACGTCGCGAAGTCGGGGTCGTGGGTGAACCCGAGCAGACCGCGTTCGCCGCCTCCGCACACCGCCAACTGCAGCGCTGCGGTCGGTGACAACGCGCCCGTGGTGGAGTCGATCAATCGCACACGTCCGCTGTCCTGCTCGAGCACCACCACTCGCCTGCCGGGCAGCGCTTCGACGGCGGTCGGTGACGGGATCGTGGCCACGGGGACGTCGACGAACCCCGCCGGCAGGGCCGACGCGGTCCCTGCCGTCATCTGGGCAACCGACACCGTCACCGACACCACGCACAGCACTGCCGCGATCACTCCTCGACGCATGCGTGGACGGTAGTCCACCTCGTTCACTGCAGTGTCAGCCGTCGATCGATTCGTCGATGAAGTACGTCTCGACCTCTGTGCCGTGTTTGATCGCACGTCTCCCGCGGGGGGTGCATCGGTACTGGCCCTTGATGCGTTCGTACGTGGCGTCGGACACGTTGACCCGTCCGACCTCGCCGCCCGAAGACCGGCGAAGAGTGCGGCCACGACCAAGTTGCCGAGGCCGCAGGCTCCCGCGAACGTCGACCGCCGCATCGACGTGAGACCAGCGACGACCACCGTGGCCTCGGCGAGCAGAGGCACCGGACGGGCCACGACGAGAGCGAGGGCGCCATCGCGCTCGCGCAACGCGGACGCCGACTGCAGGGCCGACGAACCCCAGGAACTCCGCAGCATGCCTGGGCGAACACGAGACGCGAAGGCGTAGCCGAGGACGCACCCTGTGGAGAGCCCGACGAAGACGAGCAGCGAGTCGACCCAGGGCCCGAAGGCGGTTCCGGCGAACGCAGCGACGAGGCTCGACGGGATCGGCGCGGAAGGGTCGGTGTGGGTCTGCGACGTCAGCTGCCGGCCCTGTCGAACTCGGCGCGGACTCGTGCGGCGTCCGGGTGGGTGGCGATGTAGGCCTCGACGTCGGTGCGCACACGCTCGGCGTTGAGCGCCGGCTGGTCGACGGTCGCCCAGCGCACCATCCCGTCCCAGAAGCGGTCGATCAGCTCGGTGCCACTGACGGTCCCGCCGGCATCGGTCACGAACGTCACCGAGCGCAGCTCGCCCAGGTACACGCACAGCGAGCGGACGTGGATCAGCTCATCGGTGCGGATGCGCTCGATGATCTCCGCAGCGAGCTCCGCCTCCTCTCGACGGTCGACGAACACGTCGGGCGACCGCAGGATCGCCTGGGCCTCGGCGAAGCCGAGTTCGGCACGGAACTCGATGATCAACAGGTTCGCGAGCAGGGAGATCAGGCCTTCGATCTCCGGTGGCAGCTCGGGCATGTAACGGACACCCGCGTCGGGTCGCCCGATGTTGTCGGGCGGTTCGGCATCGGGGTACGCATCCTCACCGAATGCGAGGTCGCGGGCGAGGAACCACATCACATCGTGGCCGCCGATACCGAGGTCGGGTTGGCCGCCCTCGTCGAGTCCGTGGGCGACGAGCAGACCTCCGCCGAGGTGGCCGATCGCCATCTCGGAGATGTCGTCGACGATCACCGGTTGGAGATCGGGGAAGGCGATGTCCGCCAACAGGCGGCCGCGCGCCTCGATCTTGCCCGTGATCGTCAGCTGGTCCCAGAACCATCGACCGAGGCCGTTGCGGAGCAGCACCCGCTGCTGGGCGACATTGACGACACGCACACCGGCGAGCAGGGACGAGTCGGCGCCGAACACCTCACCGCCGCGGGCGACCAGGGCACGGCTCCACGCATCGAGCGCCCGCTCGCGCACGAGGGCCCGGGGCGGGCGGTACGTGCCGGCGCCGTCGAATCCACCGTGGACCCGTTGACCGAGGATCACCTGCGGCTGCAGGTCCGGGTGATCCCGCATCAGTTCCTGCTCGGAGTAGGTGAGCTGCATGAACCGACCCTACGGTCCGGATGGTCGCCGATCGAACACGAGCCGCAGGCGATTCGGTCGACTCCGTGATGCCGGAGCCCCGATCTGACTGTTCCTCGAGGAGGGCCCGGGTGGCCTCCGGGTCGGTGACGACGCGCCCGTCAACGTGACCAGTCGGCGGTCGCGGAGCAGGGCGATGATTGCCGTGATCTCGTGCTCGCGGCCGGGATGACGCCGACGGGCCGGCTCCTCGCTCCCTGGGTCAGTCGGAGGCGAGCAGGCCGTCGACCTTCGCGAGGACGTCGGGGGCGTCGTTGTGCGAATGGGTGAATCCGAGCGCGCGTTCCTGACGCACGGTCTCGATCGACCGGAACGCGGTGATGTACGCGCGTCGCCGGCTCGCCGCCGACGTGTTGCCACCCGAGCCGTGAAGAACGCCTTCGTTGTGGACGGTGATGTCTCCCCGCTGGATCTCGACCGGGACCAGCACGTCGTCGGGCCGCAGGTCGGTCACCAACGTGTGCTGGTCCTCACGGCTCCCGCTGATCGGCCGGTGGGGCCTGACTGCTTCACGGTGGCTGCCCGGCAGGAACTGCATGCATCCGTTCTCGATCGTCGAGTCGTCGACCGCGAGCCAGCACGTTGCGGTGCGTCGATCGTCGGTGTTGATCCAGTAGGCCTGATCCTGGTGCCACGCGAACACCGCGTCGTCACGGCCCGGCTGCTTGGCGAGGAGCTGGTCGAAGTCGAGCACCATGCCCTCGCCACAGAGCTGCTCGGCGATGTCGAGGCCGACGCGCTCGAAGATGTTTCCCTGCCAGGCGGGGTGGTACCGCCGCGGCAGCATCACGTTGAAGATCGTGTACCGACCCGGGTCGGTGCCGTACTCCCCCGTCACCATGTCGTTCAGATCCTTGCCCGGGACGTCGATCTCGCCGCCGATGAACTGGTCGTAGACGACGTCGATCGCATCCACCTCGTCCGCCGTCAGGACGCCCGGAAGGTGCACGTAGCCGTCGTGCTCGAAGGTCGCTCGCTCCGCGTCGCTCACGACGTAACGGTCTCCGATGCGTCGGCCCATGGCCACCCAACGTAGTCCCATCGTTCCCGGCGGGCCGGTCCGGCTCGCCCACAGCGGCGCCGTGCCTGTCACGCTGTCGATGTGGCGATCGAGACACCGACGCAGCGGCCGCCGAACGCGCTCACGTCGCGACGGTTCCGCTTGCTGTGGTTCAACAACGTCACCTTCTTCCTGGTCGCCAATGCCCAGCGTTTCGTGTTCGGATGGTTGGTACTCGACGGGCTGCAGCGCGGGGAGGGCACCCAGGGACTCGTCGTGTTCACGCTCGGGCTGCCGGCGGCGTTCCTCGTGCTCCAGGCGGGAGCATGGGCCGATCGCTGGGATCGACGACGGATGCTGATCGCAACCCAGTTGGCCGGCGGCGTGGCCATGATGGCGACGGCCGTGCTCGTCGGCACCGATCGGATCGACCTCGGCTGGATCATCGTGGCGACGCTGCTCGCCGGATCTGCGTCCGCGATCGGCTCGCCGGTCCGCTCCGCGCTGATTCCCGCGCTCGTCGCCAAGGACCAGTTGTTCAGCGCGATCGCCGTGAACGCGATCGCCATGACCCTGTCGATGATCCTCGGGCCGGTACTGGCCAAGACGGTCGGCGACCAGTTCGGTTTCGAGGGGGCCTTCTGGTTCCAGGCCATCCTGCTGTTCGTCGGGATCGCGTTCCTGCTGCGTCTCGAAGTGCCGGCGCACGAGGAGGTCGGCGAACGCCGATCGGTGGTCGCGGAGACCCGCCTGGCGGTGCGACACGTGCTGGCGGACCACAATCTCGCCACCCTGTTCGGTCTGCTGCTCGTCGCCAGCCTCACGATCAACCCGGCGGTGATGGTCACGATGCAGGCCCACGTGAAGGACGAACTCGGCCGCACGGCAGGTGATGCGGCAATTCCGTTCGCGCTGATGGGCTTGGGGATCGCGATCTCGTCAGTCGTCGTGATGCGCAAGGGCGACATGCGGAACAAGGGAGCCGTCTTCCAACGGGCGATGATGTGCGGGACGGCGATCACGTTCCTGATCGGTCGGTCGAACAGCTTCGCGCAAGTGCTGGTGCTCTCGTTCCTGATGGGCCTGGCGGGCGGCTTCTTCATCAACATGAACCAGGGCCTCATCCAGGCCAACACCCCGCAGGCGGTCATGGGGCGGGTCATGGGTCTGTACACGCTGGTGACCATCGGCCTGCTCCCGTTCGGGGCGTTGTTGCTCGGAACCGTGGCATCGATCATCGGCGTGGGCAACACGATCAGCCTCGCGGCAGCGGCCGGCTTCCTCGTGGTCGCCGTCACCTACCGGCGCAACACGGAACTGCGACGTCTGTCCTGATCGCCGCCCGTGCCGAAGAGCTCACGACGACGTCGTGCCATGATCCACGGATGCGCACGCCCAGGTCGGCACGCCACGTCCTCGCTCTCCTCCTCGCGGCGAGCGTGATGCTTCCCGCCTGCGGGGACGACAGCGGGACGGCCGACAGCACCACCGACGACGTCGACCAGCCGGTCGTCAGCGAGCCCGATGTCAGCGACGAACCGAGCGACGAGTCGACGGCGGCCCTTCCCGACTGCTCGGAGGAGGCATTGGCGGGAGGCGACGACGAGGTCGTGTTCACCTCCGCGTACGACGTGATCGACGGCGAGCTCTCCGGCCTCTGCTTCGGATCCGACGACCCGATGATCGTCGCCGCTTGGAACGACCTCGCGGCGATCACCCCGCCGGGGCAGCTGACCGATCTCGCGCTCTTCGGCGGCTTCGAGCCCGACGGCGACGAGGCCGCCGAGACGTTGGCCTTCGTGAGTGCGATCGACGTCGACGGCAGCCAGTTCCAGATGTCGGTGAACACGGTCGAGGCGGCCATCGACCCCGACGAGTTGCGGTTGACGCTTGCGCACGAGTTCTCCCATGTGTTCACGGCGACGAGCGCGCAGCTCGACCGCACCGATGAAGCGATCGACGCATGCGACACCTACTTCAACGGCGACGGGTGCTACCTGCCCGGGGCGCTGCTGCTCGCCTGGATCGATGCGTTCTGGGACGACGACGTCCTCGCCGGAGTCGATCCGATGGAGGACTCACCCGAGGGCGCCGAGGAACGGTGCTCGCTCGACGACGGGTTCTTCGGGGCGTACGCAGCCACGAACCCCGAGGAGGACTTCGCGGAGGCGTTCACTGCGTTCGTGTTCCGCGTGGAGCCTGCAACGGATGGTCAGGCCGCCCGGATCGACTGGATCGAGCAGCAACCAGGACTCACCGAGTTCCGCGATCGTGCCGACGCCGCCGGCATGACCCCCCTGGCGAACAACTTCGATCTCTGCGGTTGACGGTTGACCGGCGCGACGTCCGTTCCGGTCAACCGGCGAGACGGTACAGCGGCTGGTTGACACCCTCACCGAGCGTCACCAGTTCCCCGCCGACGAAGGCGATCGCCTCGCCCTGGGCCTCCGACGCGACCATCACCTCGCAGGGCTCGCCGGCGAGCGCCTCGGCAACGCTCTGGCCGGGTTCGCGAGGCCACAGCCACACGGTCTCGTAGGTTCGCAGCGCGATCAGCGCACCGTCGGCGGACACGTCCCCTCCGGTCGGCACCCCACCGAAGCCGAGCAGCGTGGCGGGGTGTGGCCCGCTCGCCGTCGCGAGGCGCTCGAGGCGCGGCATGTCGATGAGACCGGCGGGCACCAGTTCGACGGGCCCGGCTCCGTGACCGTCGAGCGAGCCTTCGAACACGAGCGACGGCCGCGTGTCTCCGAAGTCGTCCGCCGTGCCGTCGGTGGCTCGCGCCTGCTCCTTCGTGACGATCACCACTCGCCCGGCGACGTCGTCCACGAGCAGGACCTCGGCGTTGTGCGGTCCGTCGGGATACACGAACTCGAGGCGTTCGACATCGGTCGCCTCGCCGACGAGTGCCGGATCCGGCTCGCTGAAGCGGAACACGGTGATCGAGTCACGCACCCGAGCGTTGTCGCCGATGTCGGCGAGCAGGATGTCGTCACCGTCGCCGGTACTCACCAGGGCGATGTCCTCGATGTCGACGGCGTCGACGCCATCGAGCCGATGGAACCCGAGATCGAAGCCGTCGGAGCCGATCGCGAAGACTCCTGGCGTCATGCCACCGTCGTTGTGCGACCACAGCACGTCCGGGTGTGCGCGGCTCGCGACGAGCCCGGACGCTTCGGTCAGCCGATCGTTCTCGACGACACCCCACGTGTCCACACCCGCACGTGCGCACGTCGCTGCCGCGCGATCGGCGGGAGCATCCGGCGGGGTGGTCACGCTGGGCGCGTTGGTCGTGGCGTCGCTTGCCGGTGTCGCCTTCGTTGGCGGCGACCCGTCGGCGCGTTCGGTGCTCGCGACCGGCGGCTCGGGGCCCGACGTGACGGCCACCTCGGTGGTCGATGTGCACGCTGCGAGCCCACCGGCGACCAGGATGGCGCCGAGGAGCCGGACCGAGATCATCCTCGGAGCGTAGGGGCCTGACCGGACGAGGCGACCGCCAGCTGGCCTCGTACCATCGTCCGGGTGACGGACACCGAACCTGAGCCACTGACGACTCTCGCCTTCATTCGGCACGGAGAGTCGAACGTCACCGTCAATCGTGTGATCGGTGGTTTCCGTACCTGTAGTGGGCTGTCCGATCTCGGTCGCCGGCAGGCCGAGCGACTCCGCGACCGTCTCGCGGCGACCGGCGAGCTTCGTGCCGACGTCCTGATCGCGAGCAACTTCGAGCGCGCGATCGAGACCGCAGAGGCGATCGCGCCTGCGCTCGGCGACCTCGAGATGGTGGTCGATGCCGACTTCGGAGAGCACGACCCGGGCCCGGAGATCGACGGGATGACGTTCACCACCTTCGTGGAGCGATTCGGCAACCCGGACTGGGCCGGCGATCCTCACCACGACGTGTTTCCGGGCGGCGAGACGACCGCCCAGTTCCACCTTCGCGTCGGTGCCGCCATTTCGCGCACGGTGCGGGCCAACGCCGGGCGCACGGTCGTCGTGTCGTGCCATGGCGGCGTCATCGACGCAGCGTTCCGACATCTGTTGCGCATCACCAGCACGGGCGGGTTCGAGCTGCAGACGCTCAACACGTCGATCACCGAGTTCAGCGAGGCCCCGTCCGGTGCGTGGCGCCTGATCCGGTACAACGACGCGGCTCACCTCGAGGGATTGCCCTCCGAGACGCCCCGCATCACCCAGCCCGACCTCGACGCCGACTGAGCTCGCCGACGAGTGCCTCGCCGATTGCTGGTCGTCACCCGTCGTTGTCCGTCGGCGTCTCGCGCCACCGGAACTCCTGGACGAGCCAGGTTCCATCGACTTCCACGACCCGTATGACCGACACTCCATCCACGTCGAGCCCCGTGGCAGTGGTGTGGTCCACCTGCGTCGCGACGTAGGCGTCGCCGTCACGTTCGATCACCCGATCGCCGACGGGCTCGTTGTGGAAGTTTGCCCGCCGGTAGTAGGTCTCGAAATGCCTGACGTACTCCTCCCGGGTGTTGACGCCACCGGTCGACTGCCAGGTGAAGTCCTCGGTGGTGTTCGCCAGCAGCGCGTCGGTGTCGTAGGTGTTGATGGCTTCGGCAAACCCGTCGAGGCTGGCGATCACGCCGGATGGGACCTCGGTCCCTGCGGTCGATGATTCGCCATCATCACCGCATCCGATCACGCCCATGGCGCAGACGACAGCGACCACCGCGACAACGGCCCGATGGAGCCCGACTGGCTCTCGTGTTCGAGATTCGGACCTGGAATCCATGACCACACCTCCTCGTCGGGCGTTCGCCCCACGCCGGAGTTGGCGAGGTGACACACCTCGATACCTGAATTCTCGTTCGACAGCGAACGACCCGATCAGAGGCAGACGTCACTGCCGGTCGGGTCGGCGGGCCCGTCGCGAGGCGCTGGCGAGAGGAACCAATGCCGACGAAGGACTCTTCCGGTGACGTCGAGATCCTCATAGCGTCCGAGATGGAGCAGGAGGGAGTCAGACATGAGGCACAGTCCACTTGTTCTTCTCACGGCACTCGTGTTCGCGATGGTGGCCTGTACCGGCGGCGACGACGACGACGCCACGACTGCCACGGACGCTCAGACCAGCGAGGTCGCGACGACAACGCCGGACACGCCTGCAACCACGACGGTGCCCGACACGACGACGCCTGACACGACGGTGTCCAACACGACGGTGTCGGTGACCAGTGAGGCTCAGGCGACGTCCGTTGATGTGTTCTCCTTCGCTGACGACGACCTGTGCGAGTGGGTGACCGAGGAAGAGGTCGCCGGATTCGTCGCTGCGGCGTTCGACTGGGACGGCACCGTGACCCAGAGTCCGCCCGATGCACCTCCAGGCGCACCAATGACGTGTGAGTGGCAACTGACGGCCGACGGCGATCCGACCGGCATGCTCGTCGCCACCGAGGCACGATGGGAGACCTTCGGGGGGAGTCCCTACGATCTCGCTGCGCTCGAGGTCGTCGACTTCGACAGTGCAGCTCCCGAGGACATCGAGCGGGCGGCGGTGTCGGGCCATCCAGCGCTCGCCGAGGGGGTCCTCGTGACCGCCGATGGATGGGGGCAATACGCCTTCTGGGTGCCGCCACGAGACCAATACCTCGCGCTCATGATGTCGGTCCCCGGCGAGGAACTCTCGTACCCCATCGACGACCGGATGTTCATGGTCGCCGACCAGTTCCTTCGTGAGCTGGGCTGGGTCGCCTGAGTCCAGGCATCGCTCAAGATCAGGCCGGCGGATGCCGAGACCGACCCATGCGTTCAACTGTGGCAGCGGGCTCGGCATGGTAGACCCCATCGATCAAGTCAGCGGAGCAGCGGGGAGCGCCCGTGAACAGCAGACCTCGAGTCGTCCCGTTCTGGTCGAAGACTGGGCGGAGGGCCTGATCGGCCTGGGATTCGCGGTGTCGCGACCGAGCCCGCGACAAGGTGACGCACCGACAACCGGCGAGCGGTCGCCGACCCGCTGACCGATCTCACCGGTAGGCGCGGTGTCTCTCCCCCGAGCTCTCAGTGCCGCAACCGATGTCCGCGGTGAACGCCGCACCGATCAGCCGATGACTCCGGTATCAGTGAGCAGGTGCCGGTTGGCCGAATCGAGATCGAGTCCGGCGATGTCCACGGGGTCGAACCAGGACACCCGATGCACCTCGTCGTCTCCAGCACCAGGCTCACCGCTGACGATCACGGCGTCGAACACCGTCGACACGTAGGAGCACACGTCGCCGTTGGGGTAGTACACGCGGTACCCCGGCCCTCCGAGCGCGTCCCTCAGCCGGTCGAGCCGGACTTCGACACCGGCCTCTTCCCATGCTTCGCGTCGGGCGGCGTCCCACGGCGACTCATCGGGGTCGACCATGCCGCCGATCGTCTGCCACCTGCGCGTCTCCGCCTCCTGCATCAGCAAGAGGCGGCCGTCGTCATCCCAGATCAACACGCACACCGCCGGCAACAGCACGAGATCGTGCCCGACCCTGTCCCGGATGCCCCGGAGGTAGTCCGAAATCGCCACGGATGCGGACCCTAACGCACTGCCCCCGGGAGGCCTGAGCGTTTCGTCTGCCGACAGACCGCCGCTGGGCCCCAGCACCCGAACCTCGCCTGGGTCGAGCCGGCCTATCTCGTCCAGCACGAGCTGCGGGTCGGCTGCGAGTCCGGCTGAGCTGCGCCGGCATCGCGACCGCCATGATTGTCAGGGCGACACCATTGGGGTGCCGGTCGTCGTCGGTGACGACCACGAAGACCCGAACCAGGTCGGACACGTCGGGCCTGCCGACGCTTGCGAGTTGGGGCCTTCGGCCCGGTTCGGGGCGAGAGGCGATCGATTAGCGTGATCACCATCAGGACCGCTCAACCGAAGCCATCGAAACTGGTGGCGAAAGGGTGATGGCGATGAAGGATCTCGGCGAGGTACGACAGCGACGAGAGACGCTCCTCAGAGGTGTCGCCTCACTCGAGGCGGCGTTGGCCGCACCCGCCTCCGACACCCGCTGGCCCGAGGGTGTGGGCAACGCACTGTCAAGCCTGCGAGCGACGCTCGAGGAGCACGTGACGGCGACAGAGGCTCCCGACGGCATCCTCGACCAGATGCGCGACCGGGCGCCTCGACTGTCCAACCAGATCGACAGGCTCATCGACGAACACATCGCGATTCCCGCCGACACGGAGCGTCTGATGGACCGACTCGATCGTGCTCCGACGGAGCGAACAGCAGAGGAGACTGCGACGATGAGGGAGCAGGCTCTCGAACTTCTCGCGGCGATCGTGCGCCATCGGCAGATGGGTGCGGATCTCCTCTACGAGGCCTACAACGTGGACGTCGGCGGGCCCGGCTGAGTTCCGGGGCTGAGAGGGAACGCCGACACACGCCCGACAGCCGTACGGGCGGCATCGGCTACCAAAGCACGTGTTCTGGGTGCCTCCCCGTAATGAATACCTTCTGCTCCACGTCCCCGGATCAGCGGTGCGCTCGAGTTCTATGGAGACGACGGGCATCTCGTCGTCGCAGACCAGATCGTTCATGAACTTGGCTGGGTCGACTGATTCAACAAGATCCCAAACCTCGCCGAAGTCCGCAGCTTTTCCCTGACGACCGTCGCGCCCCGGCCCAGGACCCGACCACGCCACCCGCCCGAGGCATCCACGGCAGAGCGACTGACCGCGCACATCTGTGGACGGCAACCCGCTTCTCTTGGTGGGCGCGGGCGCAGCGGAGACCTCGACTCGAAGGCTCTCTCCCCGACAGCGCTACCGGCACCACAAAGAGTGATATGGGTTCGGAGGCGCCACCTACGCAGACGGTTGAACGGCTGGCGAAGTGGTGCCCGGAGGCGGCGGGTAGCAACGGTGTACCAATCGGACGCAGCGAGATGTACTCCTCGAAGGGCGCACGCGACAACGGGATCCGATCAGTCGAGACGAACGCACCGGGTGCACGAGTCGAGGACCTCATCGATTGAGCCACCCGCGCTGATGTAACGAATAGCAGGCCGTCAGTGAGAATCGATTCGTACCATCCAATTGAGACTTCCCCGGTCAGGTCCACGTGACCAACCGCCACGCTTCGGTGACGCGTCCGGTCGAGGTCCCCCTATCGGACGCGGGCGGATTGCGATTTGGGGTTCCTCAACCGGACGCTGCCGCTGATCCGGCGAGGGGGGGTGTCCTCCACCCGGACGATTGTCAACGGCGGCGATCACAGCGTGGGCGTTCATGTCGTCTGACTCTCGGCGTGGAGCTGGCGGTGGGGGCGTTCAGAGTTGGCCGACCGGCTTCGCCGCGTGATGCGGTGCGACGTGACGCTGGCGTCAGTGACTGTCGATGTCGACCGCCAGGAGGTGTCTGGGATGCTCGAGGCCCTTGAGCGAATGCATTCCGCAGTCAGTGAACTTGAAGGCGCCGCCGGTCGAGGATTCGGCAACGGTTGAGGTAACGATGATCTGACCGGGTCGAGCTACGTCCATGACGCGGGCTGCAAGATGGACGGCGATGCCGCCGATGTCATCGTGGCGTTGCTCAATCTCGCCGACATGAATGCCGGTGCGGCCTTCGAGGCCGAGGTCACGGGTCGTGTTTCGAAGCTCGATTGCAGCAGCGATGGCTTCGGAGCCTGATGAGAAAGTGGCCAGTGCTCCGTCACCGGTGCGTTTGACGACGGTGCCGTGGTGGCGTTGGACCGTGGCATGAATGTTCGCTTCGTAGCGGTCCAGCGTGGACCTCCACACTGCGTCGCCGACGGTGGCGGCGATCGGGGTGGACTCGACCAGATCGGTGAACAACACCGCCATCAGTCGCCGATCGGTGGAGGCTTCCACCGGTGCGCCGGTGATGAAGCCAGCCGCAAGCTCGGCGACGAGTCCGGAAGCGGTCATCTCTACCGAAGTTGACGTCAACACGATTGCGGCCGACGTAGCTGAAGTCGGCACTGGAGCGATTCACCGTGAGGTCGGTCGATCGGTGGCTGACGGTGGACCATCGGCGGGCGCTGCGGCGTAGTAATCGCGGATCCACTCGACCGCCGCGTTGGTCAGCGACTCGTCCGACATGGCGTCAGGGTAATCGGCGACCCACTGGCAAGTGGCGACGATCGTTCTGGGGCAAGCCCATTCGTGAATCCCTTGCTATCCCTGATGTGTCGATCGGCGACCGTTCACAACGCGTCACCTACCCGGCGTTCTGGGGCACCCGATACGGACCGATCCCACGGAACCTCCCGCCCTCGACCATCCGGAAACGGACTCAGGGAACGCGCCGACCATTTTGGAGGCTAGGGGGCCCGTCACACCGAGAACCGCCGTGCCGTAGGAGGCCGAGGTCGTCGGGGAAGGGTGCGGTGGATCGAGTGACGCCGTCTTCGGTCACGTCCAAGTCCGAGTTCGCTCATGATCTGATCCAGCAACAGCAAACCAACGGTCCCAGTGGTCGTCCCACGAGTCTTCTGGGGACTTGAAGTCCGTTTCGAAGCTTGCGATCAAGTGAGTTGTCCGGCGAAGGCGAGCAGTCCGAACGCCGTGTTGTGATAGGGCTCGATGAAGTAGGCCACACCGTCGGACAGCGACGGGTGCCCGAGATACTGGTCCGTCCACTATGTGCCCGCTGACGTCGGCGTAGTCGTACGTCTCGTCGCCGATGCTGAGCGTTGTCGGGGCGAACACAGTGACGTGCCCGGTCTTGTCACCGCTCAACTCCCAACTGCACGCAACCTCGCCCCGCTCCTCGAAGTCCGCCACCTTGGCCGGCGCTTCTGATTCGGTTACCTCACCGTCGAAGTCGAACTGTGCCGAGACGATCGCTGCAATCTCCTCAGCGCTTACCCAGTCGCACAAGTCGTGCTCGTCGAACGAGAACGTCGCAACTGCGTCCGATGAGTCCCCATCGTCGGAACACGAACTCACTACGGCAAGACCAGCTACCAGAAGAAGAGCGACGGTGTGCTGTCCAGACATGATTCTCACCCCTTGGCCAGGTGCCTACTCGTCCATCACGCGCTCGGTGCCCAAGCAGGACAAGAGGACAAGGTCCGAGGCAGCTCGGATAGCTCCACTATGTGCCGATCGGCGTCACCCCTACCCGGCGATCTGGGGCAGTGCGCGGGTTGTCGGCGGCCGACGTGAGTGGTGCTGCGCGCGATGTCGTGTACGGCCCGCCCGATCACCTATCGGTCTGCTCCCATCCACACGCGAACGTGGACTCCGGGTGATAGTAGACGGACTCGCGGAGGATTCGATCCTTCTCGTCCAGATCCCACACCGAGGCGATCTGCATCTCACATGACCCGGCTCCGTCAACGAGTTCAAGCCGATACACCGCCGCTGGTCCCAGCGCCGAGGCAGTCAGCAACTCGATCTCGACCGCAACCTCGTCGTAGGAGTCCGTGAACGATTCCAGCCAGACCATGAGGGCGGCCGAGTCATCGGCGAGAGCGGCGAAACCGTCGACCCGGACGCCGTCGGGCGCGTACAGAGCAGCGATTGGCTCGAGCTCGCCGGATTGCCATGTCTCCACCCAGGTTGAAGCGAACCGCACTGCGGTCTGGGCTGCCGCGCTGACTGCCGCCTCCTGGGAGCTAGGGAAGCCGATCACATCGCTGGTCTCGGTGGGATAGGCCTCGAGTGTCGCAGCGTCCAATCGGTTCATGAGCCTCCTCGCCAGCCCATCCTCCAACCACAGCTCACTCAACACTGGTAGTGCCGCGGGCGGATCGTCGACATGGCCGTCGTAGAAGCCCGAGCAGTCACCGTTGAAAACGGACCCGTCGACGTTCACATAGATGTCGTGCAGCAGCACGCCGGTACAGAAGCTTCGAAAGATCGAGAACCAAGTAGCAATTCCGGGCCGGAGGCTCGGAACGATCGGGTCGACTACGTAGCTCGAAGGCCCGAACGCAGTGCGGAGCAAGTCACCGTCGTGCGCATCCAGAGCTTTCGACACGGTTTCGGCGTTCTGAATCGCCGGCTCCGACGCAGCACTCACCTCGTCTCGGGTCATGGTGAAGAGAGTTGTTGTGGAGTCGGGGCCCCCGACTGTCTGATCATCCGGTCCGCAGCCTGCCGAGACGAGCACACCCACGATCACCAGAGCCAAGAGCCTCACCAGGCCTCCGCCTCGGGCGCGTCCGAGTCGCCCGAGTGTCGGACGGGTTGCGAACATAACGCTTCCTCTCTCCACGACAATGCGCTTCGACACTGTCATTCCGGTTCGCCTACCAGCGTGCTCCCGCTGGGAGTCGGCCATCAGGGCTCAATGGCCCACAACGTTGGCTTCGTCGGACATCGGTCCAATGCCGGCCACCTCGCGATGCGGCGGAGCCCGTGCGCAACTACGCAACTCGCTGACGAGCAACACAGCAGACCGAGCCGGAGCACGACATCGTTCACGATGGTCGGTCCGACCCGCAAGGACCGTCCCCGAAGTGCCGGTCGGTGGCACCGGGCGATGGCCCCGCTGGCAGTGCTCGACAGTCGCGTCGACCGGACGTGTCCGGAGCAGGAACCTGTATCGGACGCGGGTCTGTCCGGTCATGGACCGGTAGATGAGACATCCGACGAACCCTGAGCGCCATATCTGGGATGCTCGCTTCGGGCGTTTTGATCGGCGGTTGCCGAGACATCCGGGGGGTTGCCGCTCCCGAGCCTCACGACTATTGTAGAGATGTCGCTACATGGAGGTGTGATGACGACGCAGATGAGCAGCCGACAATTCAATCAAGACACGAGCGGCGCCAAGAGGGCTGCCGAGAACGGCCCGGTCTACATCACCGACCGGGGCCGACCGGCACACGTGCTGTTGACCTTCGACGACTATGAGGAACTCGTCGGACCACACCGAGCACTCGACCTGCTCGCCGAGCCGGCTGGAGTCGCGGACATCGAGTTCGTGGTGCCGAGGAACAGCGACGTGGCGCGGCCGGCAGCGTTCGAGTGATGTTCGTGCTCGACACGAACATCGTGTCCGAACTCCGCAAGGTGCGAAGCGGCAAGGCGAACCTCGGGGTTGCCTCGTGGGCCGAGCAGGTCCCGTCGGCTGAGCTGTTCATCTCCGCGATCACGATCCACGAACTCGAGCACGGCGTGTTGCTCATGGAGCGTTCAGATCCTGCGCAGGGAGCTGTGCTCCGGGCATGGCTCGACCAGAGCGTTGCCGCAGCGTTCAAGAGTCGAGTGCTTCCGGTGGACGAGCGCGTGGCGCGTCGCGCGGCTGGCTTGCACGTACCGGATCCCGCACCATTCCGCGATGCTCTCATCGGTGCGACCGCGTTGGTTCACGACATGACCGTCGTGACCCGAGACCTCAAGGACTTCCAGCGTTTCGACGAACTCGACGTCATCAATCCCTGGAGTTGACCGAGTCATCTCATCCCGACCCTCACCGGCAACCATGTCCCACCGCCGACGTATCACGGTGAACCGGCGTCACCCAGCGGTTGTCCACGGACACCTGAAGCGTCCGGTGGAGGATCTCGGTCTGAGCTGAGACCCCGTTCAGTCCGGCGGACTGACGGTCTATGGGTTTGTTCGGCTGATGGTGCGATACACCGTCGGCCGCGACACCGAGAACAACTCGCCAAGATCGGAAATCGTGTACTCGCCGGTCTGATGCATCCTCTTCAGCTCGCGCTGCTGCATCGCAGACAGCTTCGGCTGACGGCCCTTCAACTTGCCCTGCGCCCTGGCGACGGCCATGCCCTCACGGGTGCGCATCCGGATCAGGTCCACCTCGAACTCGGCGAATGTGGCGAGGATGTTGAAGAACAACTTCCCCATCGGGTCGTCCGGATCGTAGATCTGACCGCCGAGCGACAGCGACACACCGCGCTTGGCGAGGGTGTCGCCGATGTCTCGAGCATCGGGAACGGATCGAGCAAGCCGGTCGAGCTTCGGAACGACGAGCGTGTCGCCGGTGCGTACCGCTGCCAGTGCTTGATCGAGGCCGGGACGCTCGCGTTTGGTGCCGCTGATGCCGTGGTCGATGTAGACGCGGTCAGGCGGAACGCCGAGCGCGTGGAGCGCCTGGCGTTGGGCTGTGAGGTCTTGCTCGTCAGTCGAGCATCGGGCGTATCCAATCAGTTTTTCATCCATGCAAGAACCGTGCCGCGCCCGGTCGCCCTGATCCATCGGCGAGCGTCCGAAAGCCGCCCGTCATGTGAGACGGATCTCGCCGAACCTCCCGTCGGGCTACGAACCAGCGATTCGTCCGAGGGTCGTCCCCCTCTCGGACACCCTGCGACCAGAGATCATGCGGCGCTCGATGTGGGTGGGAGACTGTCGGGGTGACGTTCGTGGAGAGTTTGGCGTGACGGATCGTCGGTCGGGGACGTGGACCTTCCTGTTCACCGACATCGAAGATTCGACGCTGCGCTGGCAGGCGGACCGGGAGGCGATGGCGGCGGCGCTCGCCGCTCACGACGCGACGCTCACCCGGGTGATCGAGGCCAATGGTGGCCGGGTCTTCAAGCACACCGGCGACGGAGTGTGCGCAGTGTTCGGATCGGCGGGAAGCGCCGTGACTGCGGCGAGTGCGGCCCAGGACGAGCTGGAACTCCCGGTTCGCATGGGTGTTCACACGGGTGATGCCGAGGAGCGCGACGGCGACTTCTACGGTATGACGCTCAATCGCTGTGCGCGCATCATGGACGCGGGACACGCGGGTCAGGTGCTGCTGTCGTCGATCGCTGCCGAGTTGCACGGTGGTGACGTCGTGGACCTCGGCGAGCACCTGTTGAAGGGGGTCACCGAACCCGAAAGAATCCTGCAGCTCGGAACGACGACGTTTCCGGCGCTGCGCGTCGCCACTCGGAGGTCGGCGGTGCCAGCGGTGCTCACTTCGCTCGTCGGTCGTGACGCGCTTGTCGAGCAGGTGGTCGACCAGCTCGCAACGGCTCGGCTCGTGACGCTCGTGGGCGTCGGAGGGGTCGGCAAGACTCGCGTTGCGATGGCTGCGGCTGAACTCGTCGAGCCCGATCGAGACCTGACCGTGTTCGTGCCGTTGAGCGAGGTCAGCGATGACCAGGAAGTGCTTCCGGCGCTCGCACGGGCGCTCGGGTTGACGGCGCCGTCGCTCGATGCCGTCGCCATCGCGCTGTCTGGTCGACGCGCTCTCATTCTGATCGACAACTGCGAGCACGTGATCGACGGCGCCGCCGACCTCGTCGAGCAACTCCTTGGAGCATCGCCGACCGTCACGGTCCTCACGACCAGCCGTGAGGGGCTCGCCGTCGCCGGCGAACAACTGGTCGCAATCCCTGGTCTCGATGGTTCGGGAGGTGATGCCGCCGCGGTTGCGTTGTTCGCCGATCGGGCCCGCAACGTCGACTCGAGCTTCCAACTGGGCGCCGATGACGTCGCCGTCGTCGCCGAGATCTGTCGTCGGCTCGACGGCTTGCCGCTTGCGATCGAGCTCGCCGCCGCCCGCGTCAACGTGTTGCCTGCTGCTGAGCTCTTGCAGCGACTCGATAAGCGATTCGACGTGTTGACCGGGGGTCGTCGCCGCCGCTCGCGCGACCGTCAGCGGACGTTGCGAGAAGCCGTCGACTGGTCATACGAGCTGCTCGACGACGACGAGCGGCTCGTCTTCGAGCGACTGTCGGTCTTTGCCGGCAGCTTCGGTCTCGACGGAGCCGAGGCCATCCTCGACGGCGTGTCAGCAGCGGACGTGCTCGACCTGGTCGAAGCGTTGGTGAGCAAGTCGCTGTTGGTGGCGGTCGACGTCGACAGCTTTCATCGCTACCGGTATCTCGAGACGATCCGGAGCTACGCCGAAGAGCGGCTCGAAGCCCGCGGATCGACCGCCGAAGTCGTCGACCGGCTGCATGGTCACCTCTTGGCCGTGATCGGTGTTGCGATCGATCAGGTCCGGTTCGGGCCGCTGTCGGGGGCCGACCGCCTGCGCGTGGAGATTCCGAATCTGCGTCGCGCCTTCGATCATGCGATCGCCTCGGCCGACGTGGAACGGGCCGCTTCTCTGATCGTGCCATTCGCTGCCCTGCGTGCGTCGATCGACTGGCGGATCCACGGATGGGCCGACGAGGTTCTGGCCCTGCCAGGCGCGGCGGGGTCACCTCAGGAGGCAGAGTTGCTCGCCTTGCGCTCGGTCGATGCCTGGCTCGACAACCGGTTTGGCGAGCTTCGTTCGATCGCCGACGAAATGATGGAAGCTGCAGAGCAGCGCCCCGGGATCTCGTATGTCACCCTCCTCAACGCCATGGCCGTCAGCCAGTTGTTGGGCGACGACGAGCGTACGCTCGCACTCGCTGACCGGCTCGACGACGAGTTCGGCCGTGGCGACGCTCGGACTGCCTGGTATCGCCACATGGCGGCACTGGTGCCTTCGAATCCCGATGCTCCGACGGTGGAGCGTGACGATCTGCGCGCCGACGTAGCGATACTCTCAGCGGGTGAGTCCGAGCTGGAGCGCGGGCACGCGGCATTCCTCTCGGCGATGTGGGCGTACTCGCGGGGTGATTTCGAGGAGATGCGCGTACAGAGCGAGGCAGCGAGGGAGTTGGCGGTGGTCGGGGCGGGGGGCTGGTTCGCGGCGCTCCAGGCGAGCGCGTGGGCACAGTACGAACTCGGCGAGTACGCCGAAGCGATCCGAACCGCGGACGAGGACATCGAGCAGGCATATCGCCATGGCGACCGCTCGGCGATGATCGTGCCGCTCGCGGTCTACGCCACGGTGCTCACGGCGTTCGGTGAAGTGGAGGCCGTCGCGATTATCCGCGGCCGGCTGCCACGGCGCTTGACGATCTTGATGGTCCGGGAACTCGCCGAGATCGACCGCTGGCTGGCGGCCGAACTCCCGCCCGAGCGACGCCGCGAGTTGGCATCGATCGGCGCCGAGAAGACTCCTCGCGAACTCCAGGCCTTGGTGAACGAGGTCGCCGCCCGACACCTCGACCCCGCACGATGACCACGGCGGGATCACAGCACCGTTCACAAGTGCAGGGACAGACATCGCAGTCGGTCGTCATTTCCGGTCCTGGGGCACTGCATCATCACCGCCGACCGGGAGCGTCCTGTTGAGGAACCTGTATCGGACGCGAGATCTGTCCGTTGAGCGACCCGGTCTGAGACGGAGTGTGCGAAGCGTCCGCAGGTCGAGCTGAGCTATCGGAGCAATCCGGCGAGCGCTCGCCTTCCGAGACCGCGACCTGTGTAGCCGGCGGGCCGTTGCGCGGTCGCGCCTGGCTGCCGTCGCAGTCAGAGGGCCAGAGTAGAAGGCCGGCCCATTCGGCATGTATGTATGATGCGTACATGCCGAACAAGACGATCAGCGTTCCGGAGGACGTCCTGCCGATCATTGACGGGCTTGGTGTCCCGTTCTCCACGTGGGTTGCCGATCAGCTCCGACATCACGCCGCTACCCATTCCGCGTTGGGTTTCGCCCAGCAGTTGCTCGCTGACGCCGAGCTCGCGAACGCCGAACCTCCAACAGCGGCGGAGTCGTTGGCAGCGCTGGAGCGGATGGAGCGTTCCGCACCGTGGTAACGAGGGGCGCGGTGTACTGGATCGACCTCGACAAGCGCCGGCCGTGTGTGGTTGTGTCCTCCGAAGATGTGCTCAGTGTCGATGTCTGGCAGACCCACGTCGTGCCAATCACTTCGAATGTTGGTCGAGCGGGAATCGCCGGCAACGTGCTGCTTCCCACCAGGGCAAGCGGGCTGCCGAAAGACTCAGTCGCTGTTCCGCTCGGGCTCGAGCTGATCGACCGGTCACTCCTCGGCAATCAGGCCGGCAGGCTGCCCAAGGTACTGATTGACGACATCGACGAAGGCCTGCGAGCCGTCCTCGGTATCTGATCCACTTTGATCCTCGTCCGGTTGCCGACCCCGGTTTGAGCTCGGTCGCCGCTCTGTCCGGCGGACTGATTTCCTATGGGTTTGTTCGGCTGATGGTGCGGTACACCGTCGGCCGCGACACCGAGAACAGCTCGCCGAGATCTGAGATCGTGTACTCGCCGGTCTGGTGCATCCTCCTCAGCTCGCACTGCTGCATCGCAGACAGCTTCGGCTGGCGGCCCTTCAGCTTGCCTTGGGCCCTGGCGACGGCCATCCCTTCACGGGTGCGCATCCGGATCAGGTCGACCGCGAACTCGGCGAACGTGGCGAGGATGTTGAAGAACAACTTCCCCATCGGGTCGTCTGGGTCGTAGATCTGACCGCCGAGCGACAGCGACACGCCGCGCTTGGCGAGGGTGTCACCGATGTCGCGAGCATCGGGAACAGACCGAGCAAGCCGGTCGAGCTTCGGAACGACGAGCGTGTCACCGGTGCGTACTGCGGCCAGCGCTTGATCGAGGCCGGGACGCTCGCGTTTGGTGCCGCTGATGCCATGGTCGATGTAGACGCGATCAGGTGCAACGCCCAGCGCGTGAAGCGCTTGGCGCTGAGCCGTGAGGTCTTGCTCGTCAGTCGAGCATCGGGCGTATCCAATCAATGTTTCATCCATCCAGGAACCGTGCCGCACCCGGTCGCCCTGGTCCATCGGCGAGCGTCCGAAAGCCGCCCGTCATGTGTGACGGATCTCGCCGAACCTCCCATCGGGCTACGAACCAGCGATTCGTCCGGCGAGCGTCCCCCTATCGGACACGTTGCGACCAGTGATCATGCGGTGCTCGATGTGGGCCCGTTACGGGCGGGTGGCGAGAGCCCGACGGGCGGGTCGCTCTCGTTGTGTGCGACGTCGCCCGCAGCACCGGCGCGCGCGTGCCTTATCGCGCGTGGGTTCGGATCGTCTCCGGCCGTCCGGATATGCGCTGTCATCTCCCAGCCGACCACCCACAGGGACCCGAGGCCCTGCGATTCGCCGACGTGCAGACTCGCGTCGGACGACCGAACAGCGCCAAGCGGCGCTGCCCACGTGTGACGTTCGTGCCCGGGTCAGTTCTTTGGGATGAATCGGCGGAGCTTGCCGCTTTGGGCGTGCCGTTCGAGGCTGTCGACGGTGTCGATGTGAACGTCTGGGTCGGTGAGTCCGAGTTGTCGAAGTTCGTCCGCTATGGCCACGGACAGGGCGTGGCGGTCGACGGCGCCGCTCGCGACGATGTCGATGTGGGCGCCTCGTGAGGTTTGTTGCACCTGGTATTCGGTGATGTTCTCATCGGCGCCGAGTTCGCTGCGGAACAGGTGTGGGTGGACGACGATGGCGCCGTAGGTGAACCAGTCGTCGGCGCGTCCCTGTGGCGGGTGGATCCACCGCCCCGCCCAAGGACCTGGGGGATGCTGAGCGGGGTCGTTGCTGTCGGGGTCGACGATGGCTTCGGTGACTTCGTCGGTGATCTCGTACCGAACGAGCGGCTGTAACCGGTTCGAGAGATTCGTGATGAGCACCTTCGCCGACCGTGTCCCTACAGGGACGGGTTGGTTGTCGGAGTCGACGAACTCGAACACGACGGTGTCGTCGTTCAGGTGAAGGAGTTCCGAGCCACGCCACGAACGCGCGAAGAACGCTTCGCTCGCGCCATAGAAGTTCGTCACGTCGATCCCGAACGCATCACGGACCGCGTGTCGGGTTTCGGGAAGTAGCGGTTCACCGGCACTCGCCGCGACCTTCGGCGAGATACGGAGCCGGCCAGCCTGACTTTCCAGCGCCATCAGATGCAGCATCGAGGGATAGCCCACGAGCACGTCCGGTCGGGCGTTGTTCAAGACGGCGACACCCTCTGGCATCGGCATCGACGGCGGCACGACCACCGACGTGTTCGTTGCTCCTGAGAAGATCACTGCGGTGGCGGCGGAGAGGTGGACCGGGTTCCGTGCTGACAGTTTGCCCATCACGGGCACGGGCGGCATGTCCACGTCAGCGGGTCGACTGCTCCGAGCGCGCGCGTCGTTACCGGCCTCCCAACCGGCCATGGCTTCGGCATCGACAGCGATGACGGATCTGACTCCGGTCGAGCCCCCGGTGGCAGAGATCACGTAGCGGCCGAGAGCAAAGCTGAACCCGTTCGCCGAGATGTCGTCGAGGTGTCGATTCGCGACCTCGAGCGTGAGGTCGGGATCGGTCACGATCGCATCCCAGTTGCCGTTGAGGTCTCGCTTGTTCATCGTCGGCAACGACGACATGTCGTCGATCGACACCGCACCCAGATCGATTCCCGCCAACCGCTCGCGGTGCCACGCCGACCGGCTCGATGCGAACGCCAAGAACTCACCGAGACGATCGTTCGTGAACGAACGTCGATCCTCCACGGACCACGACAGACGTGCCTCGGCCTCCGCCACCCGGCGCGACACCAACTCCTGGTACTCGCGACGCATCGCCTCGTGATCCTCGCTCATCGACACCCCTCCGGCTCGTCTGACGCCGCAACGTACAACAGCAACGCCGCGCCACCCTCCACCGACCGAACCCACCGACCTGCCAACCGCCCCCGACGCGCAGCGCTCTTCGTCTAGCGGCTCCTCCTGGGACCGTGCAGCGTGGTAGCGCGCGCTACGAGAGTGTGCGGCGTGCTCCGCGGTGGCGGACTGCATACATTGCGGGTGATCCCCTCAGCGCGGCGGTTGTCACTGGGTGGGAGCTGGGACGGGCGTTGCGGCAACATGGTGCGGTGCTGTTCCGGGCTGACCCGGAATGGTTGGCGGTGGAGTTGAATGGCGTCACGCTGACGCTCTTGACGCTGTAGGGAATGAGCCCCACGTCCTGCCCCGGTGGTAGGCAGACACCACCGTAGGGTGTCGTAACGGTCGACAAGCTGGCCCGGTGTAGCCCCGCGTCCGCTGGCGCCATTACGCCAGCCACGTGCCCTGCTACGCATTGCGGGGCGAAATGGAAGCGACAACCCCGGCCATCACAATCGGACCACGCTGGGGAGGCCATAAGCCCCCCAGACGCGAACCAGGGGCTCCCCGTTTCCGAGAAGACCCTGGTCCCAGTGTCGGGCTGGGGAGATTCGAACTCCCGACCTCTTGTCCCCCAGACAAGCGCGCTAACCAAGCTGCGCCACAGCCCGTGTGCATGTGGAGCGCGAACTCTATCCAGTTTCTCGATGCTTCCCCGCTCGATCCCGCAACTGACGCTCTTCGTGGTCATTGGGGTGTGGGGGGGGGGGGGGGGGGGGGGTGGGGGGGGGGGGGGGGGGGGGGGGGGGGGGGGGGGGGGGGGGGGTGGGAGGGGGGGAGGGGGGGGGGGGGGGGGGGGGGGGGGGGGGGGGGGGGGGGGGGGGGGGGGGGGGGGGGGGGGGGGGGGGGGGGGGGGGGGGGGGGGGGTGGGAGGGGGGGGGGGGGGGGCGGGGGGGGGGGGGGGGGGGGTCTCTGTGAGACCCCCTTGTCAGGATGAAGACATGTCGGTGGCGAAGATCGTCGAACAGCTCGAGCAGACAGATGTGTCCGCGCTCGATGCCGGTGCCGTCGCCGCTGCCATCCGCGACCTCGATCGCGCCAAGGGGTTCCTCGCCACCGTCGAACATGCGCTTGCGCGGCGGGCCAACGCACTCGCTGCGGCCGGCACCGGTGCGCCGGCCGGTGAACTCCTCGGTCGCAGTGGTACCTGCTCGAAGCGACAGGCCGAACAGATCTCGCGTCGCGCGGAGACACTCGGCGAGCTGCCCGAGGTCTCCCGGCAACTGGGCAAGGGGCGGATCGGAACCGAACACGCCGATGTGCTCAGCAAGGTTGCGTCTCGACTCGAGGCGCAGGATCGCGACACCCTGATCTCCTTCGACACCGAGCTGGCGCAGGCGGCGAGCGCATCGACGCCACAGCAGTTCCGACGGTTCGTCGACCGCATCGCCGATCAGCTCGCCGCCGACCGAGGCCTCGAACGCGCTGCACGCCAGCGTGCGGCCATGTCGTTGGCGAAGGGCATCAACGACGAAACCGGCATGTATTGGCTCCGCGCCGAGTTCGACCCCGAGACCGGCGCACGACTCTTCCGCGCCATCGATGCCGAGACGGCAGCGCTCGCCAAACGCGCATCGGACTCGCCCACCGTCGATCTCCACCGTCCCCGCATGGCGGCCCAGGCCCTCGTCGATCTGGCCACCAGCAGCAACAGGTCGCACCGGCCCGGCACGGTGGAGTTGCTCGCCCTCGTCGACCTCGAGACCCTCACGACCGGGCTTCGTGACGACTCGGTGTGCGAACTCGACGATGGCACCACCATTCCCGTCGCCACGATGCGGCGCCTGGCCTGCGACGCCCACATCCTCCCCGTGGTGCTCAACGGCGACGGCGTCGCCCTCGACGTGGGCCGCCGACGCCGTCTCGCCACCGCCGATCAGCGACGCGCCCTTCGCGCCATGTACCGCACCTGCGGAGTCGGCGACTGCGACGTGCCGTTCGAGCGATGCGAGATCCATCACCTCGAACACTGGGGTGCCCACCAGGGCCCAACCGATCTCGACAAGCTGATCCCCAGCTGCAGCCGCCACCACCACCTCGTTCACGAGGGCGGCTGGCAACTCGCCCTCGAGCCGGTGACGCGCGAGCTCACGATCACCCTCCCCGACGGAACCCTGCACCAACGAAGTCGACCCCACTCCGCGACGGCACCGACCGTCAGGCCAGCTGCTTGAACGATCACGTCCCGACGACACCCGACGCCGAACAAGCCTCGCGACAACCCTTGCGAGAGCGCTCGCCGACGTCGTCGTCGGAACCGATCCGGGTCAGGTGAAGATCTGGACGAAGCGCCAACCCAGGTAGACCACGAGCGCGACCACGAGCAGCTTGAAGTGCCAGGGGGCCTTCTCCTCGTCGGCCGCTTCGCTCGTCGGCTCCTCGACCACGCGCCCGCAGGTGGGACACGTGCCGTCGTCGTTCATGGAATTCGGCGTCCAGTACTTGGCGCACTCCTCACACCAGGGCATCAGCGGTCTCCAGAGCGGTCACTGCCGCTTGCGCACACGCAGCTTGAGGGCGGTCGATCCGAGACCGAACTCCTCGCGGATCGTCCGTTCGATGTACCGCAGATAGTGCTGCGGGATGTCGCGATTGACGAACAACGTGAACGTCGGCGGGTCGATCGCGCCCTGAACGGCGTACAGGATCTTCGCCCCGCCGCCGGCCGGTTGCCGCTGCTGGGCCGCCGCGATCACCTTGTTGACGTCCTTGGTCGGAACCCGGGTGTGGTACTGCGAGATCGCCTCGTGCAACCGCGGGTGCAGCTTGTCGACGTTCTTGCCGGTGAGCGCCGACATCTTCAACACCGACGAATCGGCGACGAAGCCGAGCATCCGTTGGACCTCGCCCTGCACTTCGAGGCGTTCCTCGGTGCCGACGAGATCCCACTTGTTGAGAATGAGCACGATCGGGCAGCCGGCGGCGTCGACGCGCTCGGCGAGCCGCTGGTCCTGCGCCGTCACGCCGACGGTGGCGTCGATCACCAGCAGCGCGACGTCGGCGTTGTCGATCGAGCGCAGCGCGCGCACGAACGAGTAGTACTCGGCGGAGTCGTCGATCTTGCCCTTGCGACGCATCCCGGCGGTGTCGATGAACACGACCGGGCCACCGTCGGTGTGCACGAGCGTGTCGATCGAGTCGCGGGTGGTCCCGGCGAGGTCGTGGACCACCGCACGGTCCTCCCCCACCAGCCGGTTGAACAAGGTGCTCTTGCCCACGTTCGGACGCCCGACGATCGCCACGCGGGGCACGACTTCCCCGGGCGCGTCTGCCTCGTCGACGGATTCGGGCGCCCAGGGGTCGATCGGCTTCGACACCGGCTGGCGCAGGTGCTCGGGGAACCGCTCGAGCACGATGTCGAGCAGGTCGCCGGCACGCCGGCCGTGCAGGGCGCTGACCGGCACGGGTTCGCCGATGCCGAGGCTCATGAACTCCCACATCTCGGCCTCTCGGCGTTCGTTGTCGGACTTGTTGGCGACGACGATCACCTCGGTGCCGGAACGACGGATCCAATTGGCGATGTTCTGGTCGTCGTCGGTGAGCCCGACGGAGGCGTCGACGACGAACAGCACGACGTCGGCATCCTTCACGGCGGCCTCGACCTGCCGGCTGATCTTCGCGTCGAGTTCGTCTCCGCCGGGCATCCATCCACCGGTGTCGACCACCCGGAACGGGATGTCGAGCCATTCGGCGTCGAGCTCCTTGCGGTCACGGGTGATCCCGGGCCGGTCCTCGACGATCGCCTGCTGGCTGCCGACGATGCGGTTGAACAACGTGCTCTTGCCCACGTTGGGTCGGCCGATGATCACCACCGTCGCGACGTCGTGGGTTGCCGTCGCGACGTCGTGGGTTGCCGTCGCGACGTCGTGGGTTGCCGTCGCGTCATCGGTTGCTGCGAGCTGGTCGTCGACCGTCACTGGGTCGGACGGTGTGTCGCTGGTGGTCATGGGTTCTCCGTTCGGGAACGCGTCGAGGCGACATCGCTCCCTGTTTCGAGCGCTGAGCGCAGGGCGATGCCGTCGGTCTCGATGATCTCGACCGCACGGGGCAGCTCGTCGACCGTGATGCCGTCGAGGAATCGTCCCTCGTCGGACAGACACACATCGGGAAGCAGGTAGCGGTGGCCGTGAGGCTCGTCGGCGAGCACCCGTGCCAGGTCCTCGCCGGTCATCAGACCGGTGACACCGGTGTTGCCGCCGAAGAAGTCGTTGCGCACGGTGATCACCCGCACGTCCTCGCGACCGAGCGACTCGATCAAGGGCGCGATCACCGGTGCACCGAGTTCACCGGTCAGCACCCCGATCGGGGCCGTGCGGCGAGGACGCAGCGAGATCGTCGTGGCCTGTGTCCCGGCTCCGTCGGCACTGCATGCAGAGGCGCTGCGCAACCCCGTGTACGCAGCCGGGTTCGGTGGCGCGTCCACAGCTGCGAAGAACCCGCGACGCACGCCGGTCGCCTCATCGGTCCGGCCGTGGAACTCGGCCTCGAACGTGCGCGCCATCCCGATGCCGTCCTCGTGCATCGGGAAGCCGTCGTAGCGTTCGGCGGGCGGGAAGGGGCGTTGCGCCATCAGGTAGTACTCGTCGGCTGCGTACACCATTCGCTTGCCGAGCGTCGCCTGGAACACGTCCTGCCAGTCGTCGACGATGTCGACCACTGCCTGCGCTTCGGCGACGGTGTGGAAGCGCATGGCGGCCTCGCCGTTGAACTTGGAGATGCCGAGGGGCACGACGGCAACCGAGTCGAGTTCGGGGTACCGATCGAGGATGCCGGCCATCGTGTCGGCCAGCACGGCGCCATCGTTGACGCCGGGGCACACCACGATCTGGCCGCGCACGGTGATGCCGTGGTCGAGCAGCGCCCGCAGCCACCGCAGGCTCATCGCCCCGCGGGGGTTCTTGAGCATCTGGCTGCGGATGTCGGGATCGGTGGCGTGGATGCTCACGTGCAACGGTGAGAGACGCTCGGTGATCACCCGCTCGAGGTCGGCCTCGGTGAAGCGGGTGAGCGTGGTGAAATTCCCGTACAGGAACGACAAGCGGTAGTCGTCGTCCTTGAGATACAGGCTGCGCCGCATGCCCTTCGGTAGCTGATAGATGAAGCAGAACTCGCAGTGGTTGTCGCAGGTGCGAACCCGGTCGAACACGGCGCTCGACACGTCGACACCGAGCGGCTCCCCCTCCCGCTTCTCGATCGAGAAGGCCAGGTCGAGCCCGCCGCGCATGACGTCGAGTTCGAGCTCGGCCTCGTCGGTGGCCATCTGCCACTCGATGATGTCGCGCGGTACGTCGCCGTTGATCCGGACGATCTCGTCGCCCGCACGCACTCCCGCAGCGTCTGCAGGCGAACCGGATGTGACCGCCACCACGATGGGCGCGAGCGAGCGCGACGGTGCCGCTCGCTCGATGTCGCGCTCGATGTCGCGATCGGTGTCGGTGGGGGCAGACATGGGCTGATCAGGCTACCGGTCGCTGGTCGCGGGTAGATTTCCACCGGATGTCTCCCACCCGGCCCGATGACCGAGTCGACCTGGTGCTGCTCGCCCAGCCCAGGGGCTTCTGTGCAGGTGTCGAGATGGCGATCAAGGCACTGGCCTGGATGGTGCGCTCGTTTCCCGGCCCCGTCTACTGCTACCACGAGATCGTCCACAACAAGCTGGTGGTCGATCGATTCCGAGCGCAGGGAGTGGTGTTCGTCGACGACATCGCCGACGTGCCCGTCGGCAGCCCGATCATGCTGTCCGCGCACGGTTCGGCGCCCGACGTGGTGGAGGCGGCCCGGAGCCGTGGGAGCTACGTGGTCGACTCGGTGTGCCCGTTGGTCACCAAGGTGCACCACGAGGTGAAGGTGCGCGCCGGCAAGGGCTACCGGATCGTCTACGTCGGCCACGAGGGCCACGAGGAGGCGATCGGCACCATGGCGGTTGCGCCGGACGCGATCGACCGTGTCGAGTCCGTGGAGGAGGTCGACCGTCTCGGGCCCTCGGAGCAACCCGTCGCGCTGCTCGCCCAGACCACGCTGTCGCATCGCGACTGGGAGGGGGTCGCTGTGCGTGTCAAGGAGCGCTTTCCCGACGTGTGGACGCCTGGACGCAGCGACCTCTGCTTCGCGACCACCAACCGTCAGGCAGCCCTGATGGAGTTGGCCCATCGTTGTGATGTCGTCGTCGTGATCGGCTCCGCCAACTCGTCGAACACGAGAGCGCTCGAGCAACTCGCCCTCGAGGAGGGTTGCGAACGCGTCTTCCGGATCAACAGCGTCGAGGAGTTGCCCGGCGATCTCACCGGCACCGTCGGTGTCACCGCCGGAGCGTCCGCTCCCGAGGAACTCGTCGACGAAGTGCTCGAGTTCCTGGCACCCCGACGCGGCGTCGAACTGGTCGATGTCACCGAGGAAGACGAGTACTTCCCGCCCCCGCGCAACATCCGCGAACTCCAGAACGCGATCGAATCGGCCTCGACCACACTGCTGGGCGGCACCATGCTGGCCCGACCGGTGATGGACGATCGCTCGCTCGGCGCGAGCGATGTCCTGGCCGGGTTGACGACGCCCTGACGACATTCTGTCGACGCTCTGTCGACATCTCGACCCGACAGGGCGTGCGGGCCGGATCGTCCGTTCGGGGTGATGCCGGACTCGACTGGCCGCGTCATCCTGGTCAGAGGTGATCACCGGTCACCGTGCCCACGACGAGGGCGTCAAACGGGGTGAGGCCGAGGCCGGCTACGCCGACCAGGGCGGAGCCGACGCGGGGTACGCCGATCAGGGGTATGCAGAGCCACCACCGGCGCCGACCGACTACGCACCCCCGCCTCGACCTGATCGACGCCGTAATTCGGGCAGCAGCGTCGGCTGCGACGAACCTGGGTGATCAACGCGACTGCTGCGAACTCCAGAGCCTGAGGGTCGCGCCCGAACTCCGTGGAGCCGGCCTCGGCGTGCGTCTGCTCACCGCCGCAGAGCACGAGGCGCGGGTACGCGGGTGCCGCCAGACCGTCATCTTCGTCCACGACTTCCAGCCGCTCGCGTTGTACGAACGGTTCGGGTTCGAGGAACTCGCCCGCGTCACCGACTTCCCAACGGGTTCTGCCGCGATCTGGATGCGCAAGCCGATCGACGGATCAGCTCCGCGGGACCTCTGACCAGGGCACGTCACGGTCGACGCGTACATCGCCGGGGAGCCCGAGCACCCGCTCGCCGAGGATGTTCTTCATCACCTCGGTGGTCCCGCCCTCGATCGAGTTGGCGCGGCTGCGCAGGAACGCCTTCTGGAGCGTGTCGGATCCCATTGCGGTCTCGGGCCGGATCATCTCGTAGCTCCCGTAGAGCAACCCGTCGGCGCCGAGCAGGTTCACGACCTCGTCGTAGATGTCCTTGTTGAGATCGGCCGACGCCATCTTGCCGATCGACCCCTCAGGACCCGGGTCGCCCATCTTGCGGTTCTGGTTCGCCCGGATGTTCGTGAGCCGCAGCACCTCGGCTCGCGCCCACAGCTTCATCACCTCGTCGAGCGCGACAGCATCCTTGCGGGCGGCGGGCAGCTGCTGCCAGGTCTGTACCAGGGCGGAGATCGTGCCCGAGCCGCGCTGCGGAATCGTGCCACCGATCGACACCCGCTCGTTCATCAACGTCGTGAGCGACACCCGCCAGCCGTCGCCGGGGCCGCCGAGCATCTCGTCGTCAGCGATGCGGGTGTCGGAGAAGAACACCTCGTTGAACTCGGCCTCGCCGGTCATCTGGCGCAGCGGGCGGATCTCCACCGTCGGGTCCTGCATGTCGACGACGAAGGCCGTGAGCCCGGCGTGCTTGACGGCGTTCGGATCGGTCCGGACCACGAGCAGGCCCCACTTGGACAGGTGCGCGAGCGTGGTCCACACCTTCTGGCCGTTGACGATCCACTCGTCGCCGTCCTTCACACCGGTCGACGACAACCCGGCGAAATCGGATCCCGAGCCGGGCTCGGAGAAGAGCTGACACCAGATCTCCTCGCCGGTGAACAGCGGGCGGAGGTACCGCTGTTTCTGTTCGTCGCTCCCCCAGGCCACCACGGTCGGTCCGCACATGCCGTGGCCGATCGGGTTGCGGTACATCGGGTTCGGCGCACCCGCGGCGTACACCCGCTCGTTGATCAGCTTCTGCAGCTTCGGGTTGAGGCCGAGACCGCCGAAACCCTCCGGGAAGTGCACCCACGCGAGGCCCCGGTCGTACTGCTCGCCGAGGAACACCTTCGGCTCGGTGGACGCCGGCGGGAACGAGGTCAGCAGGTCGTCGACGAGCTCGGTGACGCGCTGCTCGTCCGCGGTCAGGTCGGGGCGGGGGTCGGTCATCGTCATGGCGCGAACGGTACCCGTGACCCGCCGATGGGGCCGAGTCGTGTCGGCTGCAGGTGTCAGCTGTTCCCGTCGAGCCGCTCGAGCAGCTGGTCGCGGATGCTGGTGCCGGGTTCGCGGGCCTTGTCGCCGGTGACGCGCCAGCCGAGCCGACTCGAGTAGAGCAGCGGCGGCTCCTTGAGGCGACCCGGCGCCACCTCCACCACGCGGGCGAAGAACAGCTCGTGGTCGGCCATCGTGACCCGGTCGAAGGTCTCGCATCGCAGCCACGCGATCGAGTTCGGCACCACCGGCAACCCGGTGGCCGGCCAGTCGACCAGGTACTCCTCGGCGACGTAGCGGAACTTGCGGCCCGGGTAGCTGAAGTACTGGCCCTCGACGATCTGATCGGCGGCGAGGATGCTCACGGCGAACTCACCGGCCGCCACCATCAGCGGGTGGGTGTCGTGTTTCGGTGACACGCTCGCCATCACGATCGGCTCCTCGAAGCTCACCTGCTCGAACCAGTGCGACGTGTACGCCCGCCGGAGCCCGTCGTGGGTGGCCCCGATCACCTGCACACCCTTCATCATCTGCCCCAGGCACTGCTTGATGTCGCGATCGATCACGCCCGCCAGTGTGACATCAGATGACATCGCGGGTCAGACCCCAGACGTGACGCCTCAGTTGAAGATGGCAGAGGCGGTGGCGATCTCGACGGCTTCGGATTCGGCCAGCTCGGGGACCTCGCTGCGCAGACCCATGATCAGACCCAACCGCACCAGGTCGGAGCGCCCGCTGAACACTCCCTTGAGGTTGTTCAGCATCCGGATCACGATGTCGCGGTTCGGCGTCGGGTCGAGGTAGGCCTCGTTCCAGGGCACCTGACCCCGGGTGAGCCTTGCGAACAACTCACGCACCTCCGAGCGGTCGAGGCGTCGGCCTCCGTCGAACGGATCGAAGAAGACCTCGTCGTCGTCGGCCACCCGGACGAGGAAGTGGGCGGGCATCCCGACACCGACCAGCCTCACGCCGACACGGCGCGCCACCTCGATCATCAGCACCGAGAGACTGATCGGGATGCCGGTGCGGGTGGCGATCACCCGGTCGAGGCACGAGTTGCGCCAGTCGTAGTAGGCATCGCGGTTGCCGGCGAAGCGCTCGTCGTCGAACAGATGCCGAGCGACGCCGTCGGGGGTCGGGGTAGGACAGTTCCCGGCGAGTTCGTCGAGTTCGGCGAGCCATTCGATGAGATCGAGGCCGGGCTGCAGTTCGGTCGAGATCAGCAGCGCGGCCTCGTCGAGCGGGACGTCGGCAGCGCCGACTGCCATCAACTCGGCGAAGCGGGCTCGAACCATGAGGGCAAGGTATCGGTCGACTACGTTGCCCCGCATGTTCCCCGGTGCACATCTCGCAAACCACGGCGACAAGCCCGCGATCATCATGGCGGGATCTGGATTCACCCAGACCTTCGCCGAGCTCGACGCCGCAGCCAACCGACTCAGCCGCCTCCTTCGCGCCGCCGGTCTCCAGCCGGGCGATCACGTGGCGATGTGCATGGAGAACCACGATCGCTACCTCGAGATCGTCTGGGGATGCCACTACGCCGGACTCGTCTACACCTGCGCGTCGTCACGACTGACCAGCCACGAGCTCGAGTACATCATCAACGACTGCGGTGCGCGGGCGTACATCACCTCCAAGTACAAGGCCGACCAGGCAGCCGAGATCGTCCCGACGACCCCGAACGTCGAACTGCGCCTGATGCTCGACGGCACGATCGACGGCTACGAGAGCTACGAGGCTGCTGTCGCCGACCAGTCACCGGAGCCGCTCGAGGAAGCTCGCGTCGCGGGCCTCGACATGCTCTACTCGTCGGGGACCACCGGGATGCCGAAGGGCATCACACGCGCCTTCCCGAACACCCCGCTCGACGAGACCCCCGGTGGCGTGATGCCGCTCCTGCAGCTGCTCTTCGGCATGGACGACTCGAAGCGGTACCTGTCGCCGGCGCCCTTCTACCACGCAGCTCCGCTGCGCTTCTGCCTCGCCACACATGCGATCGGGGCGACGATCGTCGCGATGGAACACTTCGACGCCGAGGACTATCTCCGCCTCGTCGAGCAGTACGACATCACCCACAGCCAGGTCGTACCGACGATGTTCGTCCGCATGCTCAAGCTGCCGGACGAGACCAGGGCCAAGTACGACGTGTCGTCGCTCGAATGCGTCATCCACGCGGCGGCCCCGTGCCCGGTGCCGGTCAAGCAGCAGATGATCGAATGGTTCGGCCCGGTCATCCACGAGTACTACGCGGGCAGCGAGGGCAACGGTTTCGTGTACTGCAACAGCGAGAGCTGGCTCGCCCACCCCGGCACCGTCGGTTCGCCGATCAACTGTGTGCTCCACATCGTCGGCGACGACGGCGAAGACGTCCCGCAGGGCGAGTCGGGCACCGTGTACTTCGAGGGCGGCGCGGAGTTCGAGTACCACAACGATCCGGAGAAGACGAAGAACTCCCGGCACCCGAAGGGGTGGAGCACACTCGGTGACGTCGGCTACCTCGACGCCGACGGATTCCTCTACCTCACCGATCGCAAGGCGTACATGATCATCTCGGGCGGGGTGAACATCTACCCCCAGGAAGCCGAGAACGTGCTCGTGACCCACCCGAAGGTCGTCGACGTCGCAGTGTTCGGTGTCCCCAACGACGACTTCGGCGAGGAGGTCAAGGCGGTCGTACAGCCCGCCGAGATGCCCGCCGACGACGCTGCCGCAGCCGCGCTGTCGTCGGAGCTCATCCAGTTCTGCCGAACCGAGCTCGCCGACGTGAAGTGCCCGCGGTCGATCGATTTCCGCACTGAACTCCCACGCCATCCGACCGGCAAGCTCTACAAGCGTCTCCTCAAGGACGAGTACTGGGCCGAGGCCGGCCGACAGATCTGATCGTCCCCACGGGTCGCGAACGGTTGGGCTGCCCTACAGTCGGTCCGGTGAGCGGCACACATCCGTACCTCGACTGGCCCGGCCCGATTCCGTTCGCTCATCGTGGTGGCACGAGCAGTGCGCCGGAGAACACGATGCCCGCGTTCGAGCGAGCGGTCGAGCTCGGCTACCGCTACCTCGAGACCGACGTCCACCTCACCGCCGACGGTGTGCTGGTCGCCTTCCACGACCCCGACCTGCTGCGCACGTGCGGTGTCGAGCGCACCATCGCCACCACGACGTGGTCGGAGCTTCGTGAACTCCGAGTCGACGGGCGCGAGCCCATCCCGCTGATGAGCGACCTGCTCGATCGATTCCCGGAGGCCAGATTCAACATCGACTGCAAGTCCGACGCGGCCGGTCCGGCGCTGATCGACCTCGTACGTCGGCGTGACCTGCTCGATCGGGTCTGCATCGGGTCGTTCAGCCATGCCCGTCTGACCAAGCTCCGGGCACTGCTGGGACCGGACGTCCTCACGTGCATGAGCCCGCAGGAGATCGCGCGGCTCCGCGTGACCGGACGGGTCCGCGGCGCCGCCCAGCGGGTCGCCCAGGTCTCCGTGCGCGCCGCCGCAGCCGGAATCGGGGCACGGCTCGTGATCGTCGATCGACGCTTCATCGAGGCCGCACACCGCAACGGTGTCGACGTCCACGTGTGGACCATCGACGATCCAGCGGTGATGCATCGACTCCTCGACCTCGGCGTCGACGGGATCATGACCGACCGGCCCGAAGCCCTGCGATCGGTGCTCGTCGAACGCGGACAATGGCACGAAGCGCCGGTCGCGTAGGGTCGCCACGATGTCGAGCTTCCCGACCAGCACCGTGCGAGCGCCCCGTCACATGGTGGCGAGCGCCGATCAACTCGCCACCTCGGCCGGGATGGAGATGTGGGCCCTCGGGGGTAACGCCGTCGATGCGGCGATCGCCTGCAACGCCGCGATCGCGGTGACGGGCCCGCACCTGTGTGGCATGGGTGGCGACCTGTTCGCCCTCGTCCACGTCGAGACCCCGGATCGGCCCGGCAGCACCTTTGCGCTCAACGCGTCGGGTCGCGCCGGCTCGGGCGCCGACCCGGCTGCGCTGCGGGCCGAGGGTCACAGCGACATGCCGTTCAAGCTGGATGTCCGCTCGGTGACCGTGCCCGGATGCATCGATGGCTGGATGGCGCTCCACGAACGCTTCGGGTCGCTCCCTCTCGACGTGATCCTCGCTCCGGCCCGGCGCCTGGCCGCCGACGGATTCCCGGCCAGCCCGCTGCTCGTCGGCTCACTGCGTCGCCTCGACGCCGAGAGCCGCTCGAACCTCGCCGAGCTGGCAACCCAGGCCACATCGACCGGCGCAGTGGTACGGCGACCCGGTGCCGCCCTCGCCCTTGCCGGACTGTCGGCGTCGGGCCGCGAGAGCTTCTACGGCGGCGCGTTCGGCCAGGGGCTGCTCGAGGTCGGCGCCGGGCTCTTCACGGAAGCCGACATCACCGCCGATCACGCCGACTGGGTCGAACCGCTGACGACATCCGCCTTCGGCGTGGACCTGCACACGATCGGCCCGAACTCACAGGGCTACCTGACCCTCGCCGCAGCGCGACTGGCCGAACAACTCGACCTGCCCGACGACCCCGACGACGAGCGCTGGGCCCACCTCCTGGTCGAGTCGGCCTCCGCGGCGGGCTTCGATCGGCCCGAGCAGCTCCACGAACTCGCCGACGGCGACGCCCTCGTCGAGCTGATCGCCGCCCGCATCGGCATGGTCGGCCTCGAACAATCGAGCGGGCGCACCGCTCCGGCGTTCGACGGCGACACGACCTATCTCTGCACCGCCGGGTTCGGGCCCGACGGCGTGCGGATGGGTGTGTCACTGATCCAGTCGAACGCATCGGGCTTCGGCAGCCACCTCATCGAGCCGAACACCGGCATCAACCTGCACAATCGCGGGCTCGGCTTCAACCTCGTCGCCGGTCATCCCGCGGAGTACGGCCCGGGTCGACGACCACCACACACCCTGTCGCCCGCCCTCGCCACCAGGGCGGGTCGCCTGGCCGCCGTTTTCGGCACGATGGGCGGCGACGCCCAGCCGCAGATCCTGCTGCAGATCGCCACCCGGCTGTTCCACCACGGCCAGTCACCGGACACGGCGATCAGCGCCGGACGATGGATCCTGCACGGTCCGACCACCGGGTTCGACACCTGGACCGGTGCCGGCGGGCCGACCGTCCACGTCGAGGGTCATGCACCGGCCGAATGGGTCGATGCGCTCGCCGCCCGGGGCCACACGACGGAAGCGCAGCCGGCTTGGGACAGCGGGTTCGGTCACGCCCACGCGATCGTCGTGGAGGACACGGGCCTGCTCGCCGGCGCCGCCGACCCCCGCACCGTCGTCGGCAGCGCCGCCGGTTCCTGATTTCGTCCCCGCCTCGGCTCCCCAGGACGCCACTCGCCACGGTCTGCGTCAGCGACGATCGTCGGTGCGCGCGTGTGTGCCGACGCAGACGGCAGGGCGACGGATTCGGGGTGCGGCTACAGCAGCGGGAGGACTTCTTCGGTGAATCGCGCCATCTGCTCGTCGGCCTTCTTGTACGGGTCGCCGAGCATGTGCGGGAACAGCGTGAGGTACTCGAGCCCGAGCAGATCGCGGTAGAAGGCGACCTCTTCGGCGACCTTCTCGGGTGGACCGACCAGGATCGTCTTGTTCTCGATCGACTCGTCCAGCGTCGGGATCAGGCCGGGCTTCGCCGGCTTGCCGTCGGGCCCCATGTAACCCCGGCTCCAGCCGTAGGGGCCGAGGAACTTCCAGAACTCGTCGTGGCCCGGCAGCGCCGAGGCCCGGGCCTCCTCCATCGTGTCCTCGATGCGATAGGCGACCACCAGCATCCGCTTCTCGTGCGACGCCAGCTCGACGTCGTGGACGGCGTGGTACTTCTCTGCGTAGGTGTCCCAGAACCGTTTGATGAAGCTGTAGTGCTGGTTCCAGAACACCGCGCCGTGGTCGACCACGGGCACGTAGTCGAGCGTCGGGGGTGACGTGACCGCCTGCCAGATCTCGAACGGATGGATCGGCTTGGGGATCAGCGTCAGTTCCTGCACGGTCTCGCCCCGATCGGGGATCCCGGGGATCGGGATCTGGAAGTGCTTGCCCTCGAAGGAGAACGACTCCTGGGTGAGCGCCCGACGGATGATCTCCATCGACTCCTCGAACACCTCACGGTTGTGGATGTCGGCGTCGACCTGGTCGGGGTTGTCGAGCGAACCGATCGACACCCCCTTGTCGTTGAGGTGCAACACCTCGCGCGGCACCGTTCCCCGACCGACACCGAGCATCCCGCGGCCGCCCGACAGGTTGTGCAGCGTGGCGAAGTCCTCGGCCAGACGAAGCGGGTTCCACTGCGGCACGACGTTGAACATCGCCCCGAAACGCAGCGTGGTGGTCTGCGCGGCGATCCAGGTGGAGATCAGCAACCCGTTCGGGATGACCTCGTAGCCCTCGTACTGGAAGTGGTGCTCGGTGGTCCAGAACGAGTCGAAGCCGAGGCGTTCGGCCTCCTTCGCGGAGTTGACGTAGTCCAGCGTCGCCTTCCAGCACTCGTCGTTGGTGTAGCGACGATCCATCGGCGCGGGCGCCCCGGCTCCGGCGTCGTCCATCTCCACGCCTCCGAAGAAGAAGGCACCGAGCTTGAGGTCGGGTTTCGGGTCGGGGCGTTCGGACATGGGGGGTAGTTTCGCGCAGATGCCGAAGACCCTCCTACAGCAGGCGACGATTGTTCACGGAGCCGTGACAGAGGGTCCCACCGACGTCCTGATCGTCGACGGCGTGATCACCGAGGTGGGCCCTGGCCTGCACGACGAGGTCGACGAGACGGTCGAGGTGGTCGATCTGGCGGGCCACCTCCTCCTCCCGGCTGCCGTGGAGCCTCACGCCCATCTCGACAAGGCGTTCCTCGCCGAGCGTGAGGAGAACGAGACCGGTGATCTCCTCGGTGCGATCGACGCGATGATGCGGCTGTCCGGCAGGATCACCCACGACGACATCGTCGAACGCGCCGAACGCGCTGCCCGCCTCATGGCATCGAACGGCTACGTCGCGGTACGGACCCACGCCGACGCCACGGTGTACAACGGTGTGACGAACGTCGTCGCCCTGGCCGAGGTCCGGCGGCGGGTCGCGGACGTCATCGACATCGAGATCGTGGCCCTGACCGGCGAGCCGGTGGTGGGTGCGGCCGGGGCCGACCACCGGGCCCTGCTCCGCGACGCCCTGGCAGCGGGTGCCGACCTGGTCGGCGGTTGCCCCCACCTCGAAGGCGATGGCCAGATCGAGGCGGCAACCGACGTGTTTCTCGAGATCGCGGAAGCCGCGGGTGTCGGGATCGACCTGCACACCGACGAGACGCTCGACCCGTCCGTGATGGGCCTCGAGTACCTCGCTCGCCAGGTGCTGGGCGGGTTCGGCCACCAGGTCACCGCCAGTCACTGCGTCAGCCTCGGCCAACGCGAAGAGGCAGAACAGCAGCGCATCGCCGAGTTGGTCGCCGCCGCAGGCATCGGTGTCGTCACGCTCCCCCACACCAACCTGTGGCTCGGTGGCCGCAGCCGGCAACCGATGCCCCGCGGTCTGACCGCCGTCGATGCGTTGCGCCGTGCCGGTGTCGCCGTCGCCGCCGGAGCCGACAACCTGCAGGACCCGTTCAACCCGATGGGGCGCGCCTGCCCGTTCGAGACGGCAGCGCTGATGGTGCTGGTCGCTCACGACCTCCCCCATCAGGCGTGGGGCGCGGTCAGCGCCGAGTCGCGCCGGGTGGTCGGCCTCCCCTCGGGCCCGATCGCGACGGGTGCTCCCGCCGACCTGGTGGCGGTTCCCGCCGCGTCGCTGCGCCAGGCGATCGCCGACGGCCCGAGCGGGCGACGGGTGTTCCGCGCCGGCCGCGAGGCCATCCGCGACTGCTGACGACCTGGAGCGTCTCGACCGCACGTTCGATCGTGTCGGGTCGGTGCGCCGCTGTGAGCGCCCCGATCCACTCGGCGATCTCGGCGGAACGACCGCTGGCCCCGGCCGGGCCGTGGAGCCCGACCGGGAGCAGCGAATTCACACGACCCGCTGGGGGCCGTTCAACCGTCGTACCGGATCAGCGACCCGGTGCGTCGACGCAGTACTCGTTGGTGAAGAGTCCGTCGATCGAGTCGGCGATCTCGGTGCCGCTCTCGGCGTAGATCGGCTCCAGGATGTCGTACAGCGCCTGTACTCGCTCCTCGTCGAAGCTGCAGTACGTGCCGTCGGCACTGTTCTCGGCGAATGGGGTCGGCTCCGCTGCGAACGCACAACCACCGATGCAGCCCGCATCGATCAGCTCGAGGCCGGCGGCGTTCAGGCCCTCGGTGAGGAACCAGAAGCCGTCGTAGGTCTCGTTGATCTCGATCATCTTGTCGGTGATCGGCTTGGGATCCTCGAGGTAGTCGACCCACGCCTGCTGCATCGCCGGAACGAGCAGCGCCAGGCAGTCGCTGAGTTCGTCGGCGCGTTCCTGGATCATCGTGATCGCCGCCGGGTAGTTGTCGAAGCCGATGTCGCCGACGGTGAAGAAGTCGACCGGTGCGGGAGCGCCCTCCTTCCAGTCGATCTCGTTCTCGTACTTGTAGACCTCGTTGGTGGCGAAGCCCTGCTGGAAGAAGTCGCCGCCGTCGGCGACCCAAGCAGCGTCTGATCCGTCGTAGCTCGGGTTGCTCTGATCCTCGGTCATGTAGCCCTGGGCGATCATGTAGTCGATGTAGGCCACTTCCGGGAAGTGCAGGACGTCGGCGCCGGACGCCGCGATGTCCTCGGGCGCCTGGATGTCGTTCTGGGTCGGATCCCACATGATCATCTGCGGGTCCTTGTCCAGCGTCTTGGCGATCGCCACCAAGGGCACCGCACCCGAGTCCTTGATGACGTCGCTCATGTTGATGTAGGCCATGTCGGCCTCACCGTCGAGCAACACCGAGCTGTTCAGCTTGTCGCTGCGCACGGCCTTGATCTCGAGTTCCTCGAGTCCGCCGACCGCGTACTGCTCCTGGACCGGGCCGGAGTACGACACCGAGTCCTTGTCGGCGGTGCCGTCCGGACCGATGAGCTGATAGGTGCCGCCGTGCTCGAGCTCGGGGAACCAGTCGGTTTGGATGACGAGGCTCTGCGGGCAGACGCCTTCGCCCTCGGCCATGTCGGTGGTTTCGCTTCCGGCGTCGGTGGTTTCGCTTCCGGCGTCGGTGGTTTCGCTTCCGCTGCTGGAGTCGTCATCGCTGCCGCAGGCCGCGAGCAGTGCAATGGATGCGACGCTGAACAGCGCCACGGATCTACGGGCCTTCATGTGGTGGTTCTCCCCTTGATGTGGTTGGTACGGCTGGAGGGTGACTCAGGTCTGCTTCGCAGCAGACTCGTGCCAATTGCGGATGGCGCGCGCCGTGATCGCGCCAACGATGAGGAACATCACGACACCGAACATCGATGCGGTGATGGTGGCGGCGAACATCTCGGGACGGTTTGCTGCACGCTGCTGCTTGTTCCGGATGTAGTAGCCGATTCCCTTTTCGCCCTGGTTGAAGAAGAAGTCGGCAACGATCGCGCCGATCACTGCTCCACCGGATGCGATGCGGATGCCCGCCATCGTCGCGGGAAGCGCCGACGGGAGCTCGAGTTTGCGCAGTCTGGTCCACCGACTCACATGGTTGAGGGTGAACAGGTCGTGATGGAGTCGATCGGTCGACTGCAACCCGAACAGCGTGTTGGTGATCACCGGGAAGATGGCGATCAGCACGACCACCACCAGTCGAACACCGATCTCGTCGCCGAACAGCTGCGTCAGCAGTGGTGTGATCGCCAGGATCGGCACCGTCTGCAGGATGACCGCATACGGGAACAGCGCTCGCTCCATGCCCCTGGACAGGTTCATGACGACCGCAATGGTGACGCCGAGGACGATCGAGATCGTCAGCCCGATCAGTGTCACCTTGACCGTTGGCCACATGTACCCGAGGATCGGTCGGATCCCGTTGGCCTCGTCCCAGAGGGGGAGGAACCCGTCGGTGATCACCGTGTGCGGATACGGCAGGGCGTTGCGGCGCTGGGCGGCATTGTCGAACCGCGACCAGCTGTAGAGGTACCAGACCCCGATGAAGATCCCGAATGTGATCAGCGGCGGGATCAGGTTGCGAATGTGGTGCTTCGTCGACGATCGCGGTTGGTGTACCGGCACGTTGACACCAACCGCCGCCGGGGTCGCCATTGCCTCCTGGGCGATCTCTTGCGGGGCGTCGTCGAGCGTGGTCATGAGTGCGCGTCCTTCAGGTCGTCGTTGATCTGACCACAGATCTCGGCGAACTCGGCTTCGAATCGGAGATCGTGGGGACGCTCGGCCCCGAAGGGAACCGGGTAGTCACCGATGATCCGACCGGGCCGTGCCGACATCACCAGCACCCGCGTGCTGAGGAAGACCGCCTCGGCAATCGAGTGGGTGATGAACAGCGCTGCGAACTTCTCGGAGTTGAAGAGGTTGATCAGTTCGTCGTTCAAACGCTCACGGGTGATCTCGTCGAGCGCGCCGAACGGCTCGTCGAAGAGGAAGATCTCCGGGTTCAACACCAACGAGCGAGCAAGCGAGCAGCGCATCTTCATGCCGCCCGACAGCTGCTTGGGGTACTTGTCCTCGTGTCCGACGAGGTTGACGAGCTCGACCGCCTCGGCGGCGCGCCGCTTGCGTTCGGCCTTCGGGACTCCTTGGAGCTCCGCGTTCAGCTCCACGTTGTGCTGCACCGTTCGCCACGGCAGGAGCGTGGCGTCCTGGAAGACGTAGCCGAGCGAGTTGCGGTCGACGTCGCAGACGCCGGCCGTGTGCTCCGTGAGCCCGGATGCGATGCGCAACAGCGTCGACTTGCCGCAGCCGGATGGCCCGACGACCGTGACGAACTCACCCGCGGACACGGTGAACGACACGTCGTCGATCGCATGTGTTCCGTCGGGGAACACCATCGACAGGTGTTCGAACCGCAGCCGGGGTGATCCGCCCGTGAGCGGCTCATCGAGGGCGATCTCGGTCTCGGTCATCATGTCCTCGCTGACGCTAGTTGCCGAGGCTGCACGCTCGCATCCGACGAGCGTGAACATCATGTTTCGGCGGCGTGGTCACCGGAAACTGCCACCCCACGGCGAGGCTAGTCGCGGTCGATCGACCGGAAGCAACGACCGGTCGTGGACGGATCACCCGTAGGCGCACAGGTCGAACGGATTGCCCTGAGGGTCGGCGAGATTGGCGATCGAACCGTACGGCTCGTGCCGTGGACCGTCGACCACCTGGGCACCGAGGCCGACCAGACGGGCGAGTTCGGCCTCGAAGTCCACCGGGGCGCAGGCGAGATCGAGGTGGACCGACCCCACACGCGCCGAGCCACGTTGGATGCCGAGCCGCCGGAGACCGGCCTGATCGGCGAGCACGATCCACCGGTCGACGTCCTCACGCTCGACCTCGTGCAAGTCGGCAGCCGCCGACCAGAATTCGGCCAACGCGTCGGTCGCCGGCGAGTCCAGCGTCACCAGGTCGAACCGGGTAGCGCTCACGGGAGTGCCCTCACGCCCGCATCCTCATGCCCGCATCCTCATGCCCGCACGGAGAGCCGGTCGAGCACCACCTGCAGCAGCACGTTGGCGCCTGCCTCGATGTCGGCTGCCTCGGTGAACTCGGCGATGTTGTGGCTCAACCCGTTGACGCTCGGCGTGAAGATCATCGCCGTCGGACAGATCCGCGCCAGCATCTGCGCGTCGTGGCCGGCGCCACTCGACATCCGTCTGGTCGAATGGCCCAACCGTTCGGCGGTCGCACCGACCAGGTCGATCATGGCGGGGTCGAAGTCGACCGGTTCGAACCGGGCCAGCCGTCGGGTGGAGATCTCGACCCCCTCGCTCGCTGCCAGTTCGGAGAGGAACGTCTCCAACAGTGACTCGGCTTGCACCAGTGCGCTGTCGTCGGTGTTGCGCAGATCGACGGTCATGACCACCCGCGACGGCACGACGTTGACGAGGTTCGGATACACGTCGATCCGGCCGACGGTACCGACCTGGTCGTGGCCGAACCGTCTGGTGAGATCCCGCACGAACGTGGCGACCGCTCCGGCGCAGTAGGCCGGATCGCGGCGGAGCCGCATCGGTGTGGTTCCGGCATGAGCCGACTGGCCGACGATCACGATCTCGGTCCACGAGATCCCCTGCACCCCTTCGACGACGCCGATCGTGATCCCCTCGTCCTCCAGCACCGGGCCTTGTTCGATGTGCAGTTCGACGAAGGCGTGCGGCGTGATCGCCGTCGGGCACGGCACCGGGCCGGCGTAGCCGATCCGTTCGAGTTCGTCGCCGAGGCGGGCGCCGTCGTCGGCGGCGATCGTGTCGAGTGCGGTTTCGACGGGCATCCCGCCCACGTAGACGAGACTTCCGAGCATGTCGGGTGCGAAACGTGCGCCCTCCTCGTCGGTGAAGAACGCCACCTGGAACGCACGCTCGGTGACGATGTCGTGCTGCGCCAGCGTCTCGGCGACCTCCAGACCGGCGAGCACGCCGAGGTTGCCGTCGAATCGGCCGCCGGTGCCGACGGTGTCGATGTGCGAGCCGACCATCACCGGCGCCAGCGTGGGATCGGCTCCGGGCCGTGTCGCCACGACGTTGCCGATCGCGTCGATCGTGATGTCGAGGCCCAGGTCGCGCATCCAGGTCACGACGAGGTCGCGCCCGAGCCGATCGTCGTCGGTGAGGGCGAGCCGGGCGTTGCCCCACTCGCCGTTCGGCCCGTCGATCCGGCCGATCGCTCCGAGTTCGTCGAGGCGCGCCAGGAGCCGGTCGACGTCGATGCGCAGCGCCTCGTGTGAACCGTTCGCTGCAACCTTCGGTTCCACACTCATTCCGTCGGCAGCTCGAAGCGAGTGATCTCGGCGAGCGCGCCACAGAACGCGTCGACCGCTCCGTCGAACAGCACCTGGCCACGGTCTGCCGTGGCGGGGGTCGGGTCGCCGATGTGGCCGTCGGGTCCGAAGTCGTTCGAGAGCCAGCCGAAGCCGACCGCGCCGCCGAAACGGACGTAGTGGTTGTCGGCGAGCGCCTCGGGCACGTTGCGCGTCGCCGTCGCCATGTCGACGAGATCAGGGGCGAGGTGCAGCATGATCGATGTCTCGTCGGTGCCCCCGTGGATCCCCATGCCGAGTTCGTCGGCCGGCGACGCACCGCCCTGATCCGGGGGCACGCCCGGATGGGCGAGGAACGTCATCAACCCGTGCGCCAGGCGGATCTCGCGGTTGGCGACGCCGACGAGGGCCGAGTTGCCTCCGTGGCCGTTGAAGAACACCAGCTTGCGAGCCGCCGTGGTGGCCACGCAGCGTCCGATGTCGTCGAGGACGGCCAGCAGCGTCGTCGCCGACAGCCAGATCGTGCCCGCCGACCAGGCGTGCTCGTTCGACTTCGTGTAGGCCAGCGGGGGCAGGAGCCACACATCGAGGTCCTCCCCCACCCGTTCCACCGCGGCCGTCGCCACCCGGTCGGCGATCAGGAGGTCGGTGTTGAACGGCAGATGCGGGCCGTGCTGCTCGACGGCACCGAGGGGCTGCACGAAGACGCTCGAGGGCGTGACCAACTCGGCGATGTCGGGGGCCCGGAGTTCGATCAGCCGGCGCGAAACAGAAGGCACACCGGCACGTTACGCCGCCGACATCGAACTGCGAGAGACTCTCGGTCGTGTCAACGCCCGCAACGTCCGACTTCGACGCCATCGTGATCGGCGCCGGCCACAACGGGCTGGTGACGGCGGCCTACCTCGCCCGCAGCGGCATGCGGACCCTGCTCGTCGAGGCCCGGGCCGATGTCGGCGGGACGGCGGCGAGCGAGGAGTTCGCCGGGGCCACGGTCAACATCTGCAACTGCGACCATCTCACGTTCCGCACCACCCCGGTGATCGAGGAACTCGGACTGAGCGAGTTCGGGCTCGAGTACATCGACCTCGAACCGGCGCAGCACAACTTCTCATGGGCGAGCGCCGCCGCCGGCCACGGCTGGTCGCACCACAACGATCTCGAGGTCACGCTCGACGACATCGGCCGGAACTTCCCCACCCAGGTCGACGGCTACCGCCGCTACATCGCGACTGCCGCTCCTGCGGTCCGCATGATCTTCGAGGCTGCAGCAGAACCGCCGACCGTCGCCGGTCTGACGAAGCTCGCCCTGCGCCGCAGGTTCGGTGGCGCGAGCACGCTGATGCGGTGGTCACGACGGAGCGCTGCCGATGTGCTGCGATCGTTCTTCGACGAGGAAGCGATCATGGGACCCGCTGCCGTGACCGGGCCGATGGTGTGGGGCATCACGCCCGAGATGCCCGGGAGCGGACTGGGCGCGTTGACCCATGCGATGCGTCACGTCGCCACGGTGGGCCGACCGATCGGGGGCAGCGGCCGGGTACCCGCGACACTGCTCGCCGCATTCGAGGCGGCCGGCGGCTCGCTGCGCACGAAGAGTCCGGTCGACACGATCATGTGCAGCGGGGAGCGAGTCAGCGGCATCGCCCTGGTCGACGGCACCGAGATCTCGTCGCCGATCGTCGTGTCGGCCTGCAACCCTCACGACACGTTCCTTCGGTGGCTGAAGCATCCGCCGGCGTCGGCCGGCGATCTGGTCCGACGCTGGCGCGAGGTGCGCCACGACGAGGGCTACGAATCGAAGATCGACGCCGTGCTGTCGGCGCCGCCGGTGCTGCGCGGCTTCGACCGTCCGCTCGGGCCGACATCAGCGATCGCGCCGAGCCTCACCGACATCGATCGAGGGGCCGCGATGATGGCCGACGGCCGGATCCTCGACCGCCCCGGACTGCTGGTCAACGTGCCGAGCCTGATCGACCCGACGATCGCTCCCGCCGGGCGTCACGTCCTGTCGCTCGAAGCCCTGTACACGCCGTTCGGTTTCGCCGGCGGCTGGGCCGACTCGACCGAGCCGCGCCGATGGCTGGAAGCGTTCGGCGAACTCTGCGAGCCGGGGTTCCTCGACTCGATCGTCGAGTGGCGCGCGATGACCCCCGACGTGTACGAACGCGACTTCCACCTCCCCGCGGGCCATGCGACGAGCTTCGCCGGCGGGCCGCTCGCAGCGCTCCGCAACTCGAATCCCGAGCTCACGAAGTACGAGACCGCCGTCGACGGTCTGTACCTCACCGGCGCCGCCACGTTCCCCGGCGCCGGCGTGTGGGGCGCCAGCGGCCGCAACTGCGCCACCGTCATCCTCGAGCAGCGCTCCTGACCGGTTCGGGCGGACGAGCGGAATGCCGCCATCCACGGGGCGGTTGAGAAACGTAGACCATCCACACGTGTTCTTCGAAAGGAGCACTCCCCCGTCATGACCGCTGGTTCGATCCGACTGGGCACCTATGCGGGTGTCCCCGTGCGGGCCCACTGGAGCATGGCCCTCGTCGCCGTCCTGTTCGGCGTCAACCTGGCCGCTTCACTCGGGGTGACCCCGGGCCTGATCGCCACCGTGGCCTTCTTCGCCTCGATCCTCGCCCACGAGTTCGGCCACGCCCTGGTCGCCCGCCGCTACGGCGTCCAGACCGAGTCGATCGATCTGTGGGCGCTCGGCGGCGTCGCCCAACTCGACCGTGAACCGCCCACGCCTCGTGCCGACGGACTGATCGCCGTCGCCGGCCCGTTGGTGAGCCTTGCGATCGGCGTCACCGGGCTCGGGCTCGGCATCGCGCTGCAGTCGACCGCCATCGGGTGGATCGGCATCGTCAACCTGATCCTGGCCGTGTTCAACATGCTGCCGGGTGCGCCGCTCGACGGTGGGCGCGTCGTCCGGGCAGTCCGCTGGGCCCGTACCGGCAACAAGTATCGGGCGATGCGCGACGCCGGCAACGCCGGACGTGTGCTCGGGTGGGGCCTCGCCGGGCTCGGTGTCGTGATGATGCTCAACGGTCAGTTCGGCGTGTTCGTCCTGATCACCGGCATCTTCATCGCGATGAACGCCAGGGCCGAGATCATGGCGTCGTACATCGGCGAACAGCTCGACGGCATCAAGGTGAGCGACCTGACGTGGTTCGGCGTCGCCCAGGCCGGCACCGACATGGACGCCGACTCGATGATCTGGCAGCGCCAGCGGCTCGGCAGCGCCGGCGCCGTCGCAGTCGTCGGCGACGACGGCGAACTCGACGGTCTCGTGCTCGAGGAGCAGCTGTGGGCCGTGCCGTCGGAACGGCGCACGATGGTGATGCTCACCCAGTTGATGGTGCCGTTCAACTCGCTGGCCAAGGCGGCACCCGACGAGGACCTCGCCACCGTGCTGCCTCGGCTCAACCCGATGCGGCCCGTGGTGACCGTCTGGAAAGACGGCAAGCTGCTCGGCATCGTGCCCGCCAAGCGGCTTCGCGAACGCCTGGAACAGGCCCAGCGCGCTGCCTTCGCTCCCTGATCCCACGCTGACTGCAGGCCCGGACCGCAGATGTGGCGTCGTCAGGCGTCCTTGACACTCCAGTCGCGCTTGGCGACCGGGTCCTTGTCGCTCCACGGGAAGTTGATCCACAGGTCGGTGCGCTTCCAGATGTAGTCGCACTTCACCACGGAGTGGGACTTCTCGTACAGCACTCCGGTGCGCACCTCGGCGACCTTGCCGCCGCAGAACTCCTGCACCGAACGCAGCGTCTGGCCGGTGTCGGCCACGTCGTCGACGATCAGGATGCGGGCATGGGAGACGTCGACGAAGTCGGGGGCGGGCGGCAGGATGCGCGGCACCTCCAGCCGCTCGTCGACGCCGGTGTAGAACTCGACGTTCATCGTGTACACGTTCTTCACCGACAGCGCGTACCCGATCGCCCCGCCGATCAGCAGGCCACCACGGGCGATGGCGAGCACCATGTCGGGCTCGTACCCGCTGTCGACGACCATCTGCGCCAGGTCTCGGGAGGCCGCTCCGAAGATGTCCCAGGTCATGATCTCGCGCTCGTCAGACATGAGCGCCGAACCTAGCCGCGCGGAACTGACCCGCCGACATCTGCCCACCCGTGGCAATCACGTGTGGGGTCTGACCCCGGACGCGAGGCCTCGACCACCGCATCAGAGGCAGATGTCGGCGGGGCGGACGGGCACGCGATCGAGGGGTCTGCCGACGCCGTCGACCTGCCGGAGGGCGTCGCGGATCGCATTGACGATCGCCGGCGTCGACGAGATGCACGGCGGCTCCCCGACGCCCTTCGCGCCGAGCGGAGCGTGCGGATCCGGCTCTTCGACCAGCGTCGCCACCACCTCGGGCATGTCGAGGAAGGTCGGCAACAGGTAGTCGGTGAAGTTGCCGTTGCGGATCACACCGTCGACCTGGATGATCTCCTCCATCACGGCCAGGCCGAGACCCTGGGCGATCCCGCCCTCGATCTGACCGATCACCGACAGTGGATTGAGCGCCCGTCCGACGTCCTGCGCCGTGGCGATCTGGACGACCTTCACGAGGCCGAGCTCCGGGTCGACGTCGACGACGGCGCGGTGGGCGACGAACGCGAACGCCGTGTGGCAGTTGCCCTGGCCGTTCTCATCGAGTTCCTCGGTGGCGGGATGTCGGTACTCGACCGTCTCGTCGAACTCGATCCCGGCGGTCGCCTCGGCCACCGGCAGCCGCCACCCCGTCACCGTGTCGACGAGATCGGTGCCGTCGACGGCCAGGCGGATCGGATCGACGCCGTGGACCCGCCCGACGTGCTCGAACATCCGCTCTCGCACCGTTCGACATGCAGCATCGACCGCTCCTCCGCTCATCCACGTCTGGCGGGACGCCGACGTCGAGCCAGCCGAGCCGACCTGGGTGTCGATGCGATCGAGAACGACCTCGTCGACGCCGAGGATCGTGCGAGCGATCTGCGGCGCGATCGTCACGAAGCCCTGACCGACCTCGGAAGTGGCGAACTTCAGCGTCGCGACGCCGTCAGCGAGCCGACACCGGGCGGTGGCGTAGTCGTCGAAGCCTTCGGAATACATCAGGTTCTTGATCGCAACGGCCCAGCCGATCCCGCGGACGATGTCGCTGCGGCCGGCGGTGCGGCCGGCCCCTCCGGGCAGTTTCATCACGTCGCTGACGCCGTCTGCGTCGGGTCGTCCGCCGATCGGTTCGTCGGGCAGTGGCAGCGCCGCGGTGTCACGTATGCAACGTTCGACCGGTGCGACGTTGAGCACCGGTTGGCCCGTGATCAGCGGATCGCCGGTTCGCATCGCGTTGAGCAGCCGGATGTCCACCGGGTCGACACCGCAGGCCAGTGCCAGCTTGTCCATCTGCGACTCGTGGGCGAAACAGGCCTGCACCACGCCGAACCCACGCATCGCGCCGCACGGGAGGTGGTTCGTCCGGACCGCATAGCCATCGACGACGGCGTTCGCACACCGGTACGGCCCCTGCGTGTGGGTGACGGCGTTGATCAGCACCGCCGAGGAGGTCGATGCGTAGGCCCCGCCGTCGAACACCATCCGCGACTCGATCTTGACGATCTCGCCCGACGACGTTGCGTGATGGCGCATCCAGATCGTGGCCGGATGGCGGTGTACGTGGCCGAGGAAACTCTCCGCCCGGCTGTACGCCATCCGGACCGGGCGGCCGAGGCGCAGCGCGAGCAGACACGTGTGGACCTGCAGGCTGATGTCTTCGCGTGCGCCGAACGCCCCGCCGACACCGCCGAGCACGAGACGCACCGAGTCGACCGGGAGGTCGAGACAGGCGGCGATCTGGGCCCGGTCCTCGTGCAACCACTGCGTGGCGACGTGCAGTTCGACACCCCCGCCGCCCGGATCGGGGACGGCAAGCGCTGCCTCGAGGCCGAGAAACGCCTGGTCCTGCATGCCGATCTCGTACGTGCCCTCGACGACGACGTCGCCGGTCGCGTCGGCGTCGCCGCGCACGATGCGCTGGTGGCGGATCAGGTTGCCGTCCGGGTGGATCGACGGGTGACTGCCGTCGATCGCCGCCTCGGGATCGAGGAGCGGTTCGAGGACGTCGTAGTCGACCACGATGGCCTCGAGCGCCCGCCGACACGTCTCGGGGTGGTCGGCGGCCACTGCGGCGATCGGCTCGCCGACGTAGCGGACGACATCGGACGCGAACACCGGCTGGTCCTGGCTGATCAAGCCGTAGGTGGTCTGGCCGGGGACGTCGGTGGCGGTGATCACGGTCTCCACCCCGTCGAGCTTCCAGGCGCCGCTCAGGTCGATGGAGACGATGCGGGCGTACGGGTGCGGCGAGCGCAGCGTGGCCCCCCACAGGCAGCCGTCGGCGGAGAGGTCGGAGGAGAACACGAAGCTCCCCTGCACCTTCGCAACGCCGTCGGGCCTGGTCGGCGACGTGCCGACCGTGCCGTGGCGGGTGCCGGTCCCCGTGGTGACGGCGCTGTCGACGACGCTCATCGTCCGGTCCCGGGACCCGGGGACGCCCGTCGTGCCACGGCGACCTGCTGCACGGCGTCGATGATCCGTCCGTAGCCCGTGCAGCGGCACACGTTGCCCGCCAGCTCCTCGCGGATCTCGGTGTCCGACGGCGTGGCGGACCGCTCGAGAAGATCGTGGACCGCCATGATCAGCCCCGGGGTGCAGAACCCACACTGGACGGCGCCGGCCTCGACGAACGCCCGCTGCACGTCGGACGGCGCGCCGATCGGTGCCACACCCTCGATCGTCACGATCGGCTGACCGACAGCGCTCGCCGCCATCACGAGACACGAGCACACCAGTACGCCGTCGAGCAGCACGCTGCAGGAACCACACTCACCTTGCTCGCAGGCTCCCTTCGTACCCATCAGCCCGAGACGGTCGCGCAGCACGTCGAGCAGGCTCTCCCCCAGCCACGAGTCGGTCACCTCACGACGTTCGCCGTTGACGTCGAGGACGTAGTGGTCGCTGTCGCTCGTCCGTCCGGTCATGCTGCGACCTCGTTGCTCGATGCGCGCCGCACGAGCCGGCGGGCCAGCACACCGACGGCATGGCGTCGGTACTCGGCGGTCGAACGGTGGTCGGTGATCGGACGGCTCTCACCCGACACGAGCTCGCCGAACCTCGCCAGATCGTCGGGCGCGACGCCGAGGTTGCTCCAGTCGATCGTCGAGGCCAGGTGCTGCTCGGCCTGCGGACAACGCAGGATCGTGGGACCGACCGATCCGAGCGCGACTGCAACCCGTTCGTGCGAGCGATCGAGTACGACGCACGCGCTTGCGACGGCGATCACCATCGCGTTGCGGACACCGACCTTCGCATAGCCCTGCCAGCCGTCGACGAGCGGCACGGTGATCGACACGATCATCTCACCCGGAGCCAGGGCCGTGCGCTTCACGCCGAGCATGAACTCTCTGACGGCCACCGTTCGCCGACCGGCGCTCGAGGCGAGCTCGACGGCGCTGTCGAGCGCCGCGAGCACCGGCAGGCCGTCGCCGGCCGGCGAGCACGTCGCGAGATTGCCGCCGAGCGTGCCGGCGTTGCGGATCTGCGGGGATCCCACCGTTCGTGCCGCCTCGGCGAGCGCCGGCAGCAGCTGCGCCAACGGGCCGGTTTCGAGCTCCCGGTAGCTCACAGCGGCGCCGATCGTGACGGTCGCGGCGACCGGATCGCGTCGCCACGATCGCAACTCGGGGATCCGGTTCACCACGACGACACTGGTGTCGGGACGTCGGTGGCCGTCGTTGACCTCGACCATCAGGTCGGTACCGCCGGCGAGCACGGTCGCAGAACGGTCCGATGCCAGGGCATCGACGGCGGCGTCGACGGAGTCGGGCAGATGGACCGGCATGCGGTGCGACTGTACAAAACGTCAAAGGTGGGGGCGCGGTCATCGGTTCGGATTCACACACCTGAAACGATCGTGGCACCCCGTTGCGCGGAGCCCGCGCTGCTAGCTTCGCAACGATGTTCACGGGCAGTGCGGCGGCGGAAACCGACTCGACCGGGCCGGCCGCCGACCACGATCGGGCGACCTGGACACGTGCACTCGTCGTGGGCCTCAGCATCTACCTGATCTCTCGGGTGTGCGTGATCGGTGCCACGGCCGTGAGAGCTGCACAGATGACCGTCGACGCCCGGGCGGACGGCGAACCCGAACGAGGTGCAGTCGCGATCATCGGAGAGGTCCTGACCTCGTGGGACGGCCGGTGGTATCTCGAACTCGTACGACGGGGGTATCCCAGCTCGATCCCGGCCGACATCACCTACGAACAGGTCGAGGCCCGCGCGGCGTTCTTCCCGCTGTACCCGTGGACGGTTCGCGCCCTCGACTGGGTGCTGCCCGGTGGCGACACGCTCGCGGCGCTGTTCCTCAACTTCGTGCTCGGCGCCGTGTCGGTGGTCCTGGTCGGCCTGTTGGCCAAACGCCTCTACACCGTGTCGATCGCCGCCCGGTCGATGACGCTCTACGCCGTGTTCCCGGGGAGTGCGATCCTGTCGTTCGCCTACTCAGAGGCGCTGCTGATCGTCCTGGCCGCTGCGTGCCTGATCCTGCTGATCGACGAGCGTTGGCTGCTCGCAGGGCTCGCGGCAGGGCTCGCGACCGCAACCCGCCCCAACGGCGTCGCGCTGGTCGCTGCCTGCGCCGTGGCGAGCTTCCTGGCGATCCGGCGCTCGCGCCAGTGGTGGTCGCTCGCCTCGGTTGCGCTGGCCCCGCTCGGGTTCCTGGCGTTCCAGTGGTACGTCGACCACACCGCCGGCGAACGCGGGGCGTGGTTCCGAGTGCAGCGTGAGGCATGGTCGGAGGGGACCAGTTTCGGCGCGACTGCGGTCGCCAACACCTGGGGATTCGTCACCAGCCCGTTGTCGTCACCGGCCGATGCGCTCACCGCGTTGTCGATGGCGGCGCTGGTCTTCATGGTGTTCTGCGCCTGGAAGGTCCGCCTGCCGTGGCCACTCGCCGCCTACTGCGCAGTCGTCGTCGCACTGATGCTGATCCCCGAGACGGTGACCGCCCGCCCGCGCTTCTTGTTCACGGCGTTCCCGTTCTTCATCGCGATGGCCGCGTGGTGGCCGGAGGCATCCGAGCGGGAGTCGGACAACCGTGCGAGCTGGGAGTACCTCGGTTGGGACGCGACGCTGGTGATCTGCGGCGCCGGGCTGGCCACGCTCACCGGCCTCTACGCCGTGTTCGGCGTCATCCCATGAGCCTGACGGCCCGCCTGGGCCGTCACTCCACTGCTGCGAGCGTCGCGCTGCTCGCGATCCTCGCCTACGTCCCTGCGCTGGCCAGCTCTCCAGGTCGCATGCCGGCCGACACCAAGCTCTACCTGTACTTCGATCCTGCTCGGCTGCTCGGTCGGGCGGCCTCGACGTTCGAACCCGACCAGTTCGCCGGATGGGTCCCCCACCAGCAGATCACCTACCTCTGGCCGAGCGGGCCGTGGTTCCTGCTGTTCGACGGCGTCGGCCTGCCGGACTGGTTCGCGCACCGGCTGTGGATCGGCACGATCATGTTCCTCGCCGGTGTCGGCATGATGTGGGCCGCCCGCCTCCTCGGCGTGTCGGCGCTCGGAGCCGTGGTCGCTGCCGTCGTGTATCAGACGTCGCCGTTCCTCCTGCCCTACATCTCGCGCACCTCGTTGCTCCTGCTGCCCTGGGCCGGCCTCGGCTGGATCGTCGCGCTGACCGTACGAGCGACGCAGCCCAGGGCGAACGACGAGACCGCCGGCACCGTCGGGGTCGACATCGCCGGTTGGCGTCACCGTCTCGGGGCGTGGCGCGACCCGGCGTTGATCGCACTGATCGTCGCGACGGTCGGCTCCGCCAACGCCACGACCCTTGCGATGATCGTCCCCGCGCCGGTGCTCTGGATCCTCCACACCACGTGGCAGGGCCGGATCTCGTGGCGGCACGCAATCGGCGTCACCGCCCGCATCGCCGTGTTGTGCCTGACCGTGTCGATCTGGTGGATCAGCATGCTGATCGTGCAGGCCCGCTACGGCGCCCCGGTCTTGAACTACTCCGAGACGGTCGAGGACGTCAGCCGCAACGCCACCGGCTCCGAGGTGGTCCGTGGGCTCGGCTACTGGCTCTTCTACCAGCGCGATGCGTTCGGCCCGACGACGACGGCATCGTTCGACTACCTCGTGAGCCTGCGCACGATCGCGGTCAGCTATGCGGTGGTCATCGTCGGCCTGGTCGGCCTCGCCCTCACGTCGTGGCCGCAACGCCGGTTCGCCGCGATGTGCGTCGCCGTCGGAGCGGTGCTCGCCGTCGGCGTCCATCCGATCGACCAGCCGTCGCCGTTGATGGCGCTGCTCGTCGACGACGGTTCGGGACTCGCGCTGGCGCTGCGCAGCAGCACCCGCGCCGTCCCCGTGTTCCTGATCGGCATCGCGCTCGGCGCCGGCGCGCTCGTGAGCGCGGTGCCGGCACGCCTCCCGGCGCACGACGATGCCCGACCCCGCGCCGGCCTCAGGCTCGCCGCGGCGCTCGGCGTGGCGCTCCTCGCGATCGCCAACCTGCCGTCGCTGTGGAATCGGGCGTTCGTCGACCCCACGATCGACCGCGACGAGGATCCACCGGCCGCGTGGGATGCAGCGGTCGACGCACTCGACAGCACCGATCCCGGCGCCCGGGTGCTGCAGCTCCCCGGCGCAGAGTTCGGCGCGTTCCGGTGGGGCTACACCGTCGATCCGCCCCTCGTGGGCCTCTCACAGAAGCCGCTGGTCACCCGCGATCTGCTCCCGCTCGGCTCGGCAGCCGCAATGGATCTGCTCTATGCGCTCGACGACCGCTTCCAGGAGGCGACGATCGAGGCCGACGCGGTCGCACCGGTCGCCCGGCTCCTCGGCAGCGACACCCTGTGGCTGTCGAACGATGCCGCGTTCGAACGGTTCCGTACGGCCCGACCCGAGCTCGTCGACGCGCTGCTGACCGGCGGCACGACGGAAACCGCCCGCCCGCCCGGACTCGGTTCCGCCGAACGATTCGGTGAGCCCACGGTGAACACGCCGGAGGTCCCGATGATCGATCCCACCTCGCTCGTCGAAACGGCGGTGGGGCGCCCGCTGTCGCCGGTTGCCCTCGTTCCCGTGGAGGATCCGGTCGGTGTCGTCCGTGCGAAGTCCTCCTCCGTGGTCGTGTCCGGATCCGGTGACGGAATCGTCGACGCTGCAGCCGCCGGCCTGCTGACCGGTCGCGAGCTGGTGCGCTACAGCGCATCGCTCGACGACGACCCGCTCGCCGAAGCGCTCGCCGAAGCCGACCTGCTGATCGTCACCGACTCCAACCGTGACCAGGCCCGTCACTGGCGCGGTTCTCAGGACGTCCGAGGGCACACCGAACCCGGCGGGTCCACGATCGACGTGCTCGATGCCACCAGCGCCGACCAACGCCTCGACGTCTTCCCGTCGGATCCCGATCGGCAGACCGTCGCCATCCAGGACGGTCCCCTCCGGGCGATCGCATCGAGCTACGGCGAGCCCTTCGCCTACCGCCCCGAGGACCGCGCCGTGTTCGCGATCGACGGCGATCCGACCACGGCGTGGACCGTTGCCGACCATGGCGACCCGATCGGCGAACGCATCCGGCTCGACCTCGCCGACGGAGCCACTGCAGCCGGGGGAGTCGACTCGCTCCGGCTGCGCCAACCCACGCCAGCGACCGGCGGACGCTCGATCGCCGCCGTCACGATCACGGTCGACGATCAGCCTCCGGTCGCCGTCGAACTCGACGAGACCTCGTTCGGGGAGACCGGCCAGACCATCGCCATCCCGACGGTCGAGGGCGGCGGAACGGTCACGATCGAGATCACCGACATCTCACCGGGTCGCTTCCCGCTGGCCGCATCGTTCGCCGGAGTCGGCTTCAGCGAGATCGACCTCGGCCTCCAACCGACCACCGAGATCATCCGGGTACCGACCGACGGCCTCGATGCGCTCGACTCCGACACCCCCCTGGCGCTGCTGTTCACGAGGTGGCGGTCCGACCCGACCGATCCCTGGCGCGCCGATCCCGAGCCGGTGATCCGACGCCGTTTCGACCTCCCGACGCCGCGCACCGTCGATGCCACCGCCACGCTCCGTCTCGATCGGAGCGCCACCGATGCCGAGCTCGCCGACCTGTTCGCCGCGGCCACGTCGTCGACCCCACCGATCGCCGACACACGGGTGACCGGTGGCGTTGCGCAGCGCGGCGTCGCGGCGGTCGATGGGGACCCGAGCACGGCATGGGTCACCGGATTCGACGATTCGGTCGGCGCGGTCCTGAGCTTCGACACCGTCGGCCCGATCGGCACCGGCCTCGCAATCACCCAGCCGCCAGGGCCCTACTCGCCGGTCACGGGCGTCCAGTTGCGGGCCGACGGCGAGGTGGTCGACGCGATCGTGCCGCCGCCGGACGAGACCGGCCGCAGCGTGATCCCGCTGCCCGAGACCTTCGTTCGCACATCGACGGCGGGGCCACTGGAGTTCGTGATCACCGCGATCGACGAGCGCACGACGATCGACCGTCGGTACGGCGACCCGCGGGCCCTCCCGGCTGCGATCTCCGAACTCGATGTCGAGCCGGTCACGATCGACCGCACGGCGACCCTTGCGGCCGAGTGCTCCCCCGACTACTTCGACGTCGACGGCCGGCCCGTGCCGATCTCGTTCGAGACCACGGTGGGTGCACTCCTCGACGGCGACGCGGTCGCGGCGACTGCGTGTGCCCCACTGGAGCTCTCGGCGGGACTCCACGACCTCACCTCGTCGGCGTCGTCGGCGCTGTCGGTCGACCGTGTCGCGCTCACCGACGGTGTCGACCGCACCGGACCTCCAGCGGCACCGCGCGACATCCCCGTCGAGGTGACACGCGACGAACCGCGCGCCCGCGACGTCACCGTCGGCCCCTGCCCGGAAGGCTGCTGGATCGTCCTCGGCGAAGGGTTCAACGAGGCCTGGGAGGCGAGCGCCGACGGACGTTCGCTGGGGGCCGGCCGTCTGGTCGACGGCGGATTCAACGGGTGGTGGCTCGCCCCGACCAGCTCGCCCACCGGGATCGAGTTCCGGTGGACGGCGCAACGGCCGGTCACACTCGGTCTCGCCGTCTCCGCGCTGGGGGCCCTCCTGTGCATCGGTGTCGCGCTCGCCGGTCCACGTCCTCGACCGGAACGGCTGCGCGCTCCACGACTCGTCAGCGGCCGACGCACCGCCTCGCGCCGACGACTCGTGGCGTCGAGCGCGACCCTGGTCGCAACCAGCATCGCGCTCGTCGCCCCGATCTGGGGCCTGGCGGCGCTCGCCACCGCGGCGGTGTCGTACGCCGCCACCACGCGGGCCCGGGGATGGTGGACCAGCCGCGTCTACGAACTCGCCGGTGTCGCCCTCCTCGGGCTGACCGCGCTCGCCGTGCTCTGGATCGAACGGCGCGACCGCCCGTTCCCCAACGCCGGCTGGACGACCCACTTCGACCACCTCAACGGCCTCGCGTTGTTCGCCGTCATCGCGATCGCCGTCGGTGCGATGTTCGCCGCCGATGCCGAACGTGAGCGCCGCTGACCCTGTACCTTCTCAGCCGATGTCCCGGGCTTCGCTGATCGAACGCGCGGCCCGGCATCCGAACCGGGTCGCCGCGCTGGTCCTCGCGATCGCCGCCTACGGCCCGATCCTGCTCACCCGGCCCGGTCGGGTCAGCGCCGACACCAAGACGTACCTCACCCTCGATCCGTCAGCGGTGCTCCGTCAGGCCACCTCGATGTGGGACCCGACGGTCGGCGCGGGCACCGTCCCTCACCAGAACATCGGCTACCTGTTCCCGCTCGGCCCCTACTACTGGGTGATGGAGGCGGTCGGCTCGCCGGACTGGTTCACCCAGCGGTTGCTCTGGGGCACGATCGTGTTCGCTGCCGCATTCGGCATGTTCCGCCTCGCCCGATGGCTCGGCTGGAGCGCCATCGGCGCGCTCGTCGCCGCCTTCGCCTACGGCTTCAGCCCGTATCTGCTCAGCTATCTCGCCCGTTTGTCGGTGATCCTCGGCCCGTGGGCGGCGCTGCCGTGGATGGTGCTGCTGGTGTCGAAGGCCGCCCGGACCCGTTCCTGGAAGCCCGCCGCCCAGTTCGCCGTCATCGTGGCGCTCGTCGGCAGCGTCAACGCCACGTCGCTCGTCCTCGCCGGCCTCGGACCGGTCATCTGGCTGGCAACCGACGTCGCGTCGGGACGCGTGCGGCCTGGGGCGGCCATCCGCGCCGCAGCGAAGATCGGCGCGCTCAGCGCAGCGGTGTCGGTCTGGTGGATCGTCGCGCTGCGCATCCAGGGGACCTATGGCATCCCGATCCTGCGTTACACGGAGACCTACGAATCGGTCGCCGGTGCGAGTACACCCGCCGAGATCGCCCGCGGTCTCGGCTACTGGTTCTTCTACGGCGGCGACCGGCTCGATCCGTGGATCGAGCCCGCCGGGCCGTACACGAACCACGTGGGCGTGATGGCCGTCGGGTTCACGCTCGCCGGCATCGGACTGCTCGGGTTCCTGACCCGCTTCTCCGGTCGGGCGAGCGCGGCGACGCTGCTGCTGATCGGCCTCGCCGTCAGCGTCGGCGCTGCGCCGCTCGGCAACTCGACCCCGTACGGCGCCCTGTTCGAGTGGTTCGCGTCCGACACCACGGCGGGCCTCGCGCTTCGTTCCACGCCGCGTGCGGCGCCGCTCGTCATCCTCGCCCTCGCGCTCGGCGTGGCAGCGAGCGCCGAGTGGGCCCGGACACGGTTGGCCGCTCGACGACTCGCCGCCGAGACGCCGACGCGACACCGATGGGAACTCCTCGCACCGGCGGCGGCGATCGGCCTGGTCGTCGTGCAGCTGTACCCGTGGTTCACGGCGAACTCGATGTCGTCGTCGCTCGAACGCGACGAGGCGCTGCCGACGTACGAGGACGAGCTCGCCACGTGGCTCGACAGCACCCGCGATCCCGCTGGAGCCGGCCGTGTCTGGGAGATCCCGGCGGCGGACTTCGGCAACTACCGCTGGGGTGGGACGGTCGATCCGGTGCTTCCCGGCCTGATCGATCGACCGTATCTCGCCCGCGAGTTGGTCCCCCAGGGCGCCGCCGGCACCGCCGACCTCCTCAACGCGTTCGAGCGCCGTCTCCCCGAGGGCTGGTTCGAACCCGAGACACTGCCGGCGATCGCCAGTCGCTTCGGTGTCGACACGATCGTCGTGCGCAACGATCTCGAACACGAGCGCTACCTGCTCGCCCGCCCCGGTTCGCTGTGGCCCGATCTCGTCGGCGTCCTCGGCGAACCGGACTTCGCCGGGCCGATCGTGACCGACGACACCGTGATCCCACTGGTCGACGAACGCACGCTCGCCGACGCCGACCGGGCGATCGAGTTCCCGGTCGTGGCGGCGTGGAACCTCGATCCGGTCGCGGCGGTCACCACCGCGTCGGCCGCAGCTCCCGTGATCGTCGCCGGCAGCGGGGAGAGTGTCGTCGATCTCGCCGGCGCCCGCCTCCTCGACCCCGACCGACCGGTGCTCTACGCATCGACGCTGCACGATCTCGCCTCCACCGGCGAGTTCGATCCTGCGATGGTGGGGCCGGACACCTGGTGGATCGTCACCGACGGCAACCGCAAGCAGGCACGCCACTGGTCGACCGTCAGCTCGAACCTCGGTGCGACCGAAGCGGAGGGTCCGCTCTCCTTGGACGAGGATCCGGCCGACCAGCCACTCGACGTCTTCGTTCCAGACGGCGACACCGATCGGCAGACGATCGCTGCACACCGAGCTGACGTCGCCGACGTCCGCGCCAGCTACTACGGCAACCGCATCGCCTTCACCCCCGGCGACTCGCCGTCCTTCGCGACCGACGGCGACCCGACCACCGCCTGGCGCGCCGGTGCCTTCGGACCGACCGGCGGCCTGCGTTGGGAACTCGACCTCGTCGAACCGGTCGACACCTCGACGATCACACTCCTGCAGCCGATCACCGACACGACCAGCCGGTACATCATCGATGCCACGATCACCCTCGACGCGGGACTGCCGACCGAGACCACGTTCGACGTCGTCCTCGACGAGCGGTCGCGTGCCGAGCCGGGTCAGCCGATCGACCTGCCCGTCGACTCCTTCCGGACGCTGCGGCTCGAGGTCGTCAACGACAACGTCGGCAAGGTCGCCGACTACACGATCCTGCCGGGCATCGGCCTCGCTGAAGTGACGATCCCGGGAGTGACCGACGACCGCGTCGTGCGCAGCCCCAGCCTCGACTCGTTCGGGATCGTCGACGACCGCCTGCTCGCCGACCAGCGGCTGACGTACCTGTTCACGCGGCAGCGGATCGACCCGGCGACACCGAACGAGGCGCCACCCGAACCCACGTTGATCCGCGAGTTCGATGTGCCCGACGCTCGCGACTACGAACTCAGCGGTGATGTCCGGCTGTCGGCGCAGGCACCGGACGCGCTGCTCGGCTCGGTACTCGGCGACACCTACCCGGTCAGCGCTGACCGGCGCCTGCGTGGGAGCCCCGGCTCGCGTGGCGCGGCCGCGCTCGACGGCGACCAGACGACCGTGTGGCAGACCGGGTTCGACGACCTGGTCGGGGCGACGCTCACGATCGACGCACCGGTCGCCGCCGACACGCTCACACTGTCGTGGCTCGACGACGGCCAGCACTCGATCCCGACCGAGATCACGATCACCGGCGACGACGGGATCGCCCGGGTCGTCCCCGTGCCGCAGACCGGAGCCATCGACGGTGTCGCAACGGCCGTGCTCCCGATCGAGGGCCTCGCGGCGAGTCGGACCCTCGTCACGATCTCGGCGGTCGACGAACGCACGACACCCGACTACTTCTCCCGACTCCCCGAGGTGCTCCCGATCGGCATCACCGAGCTCGCGATCGGCGACATGACGCCCGCTCCGGCCGACCCTGCCTCCGAACTCGACGCCCGGTGCCGCGACGATCTGCTCACGATCGACGGCCAGGCGGTTCCGGTGCAGGTCCTCGGCACGCTCGGCGCAGCGACGTCGCGCGCCGAGTTGAGCCTGATCGGATGCGGCGAGCCGGTCCGCCTCGCCCCCGGGGTGCACGTCCTGCGATCCGCGCCAGGGGTGCTCACCGGGTTCGACGTCGACCGGGTGGTGCTCGATGGTGCCGGAACGGTCGCTGCGCCGACCGAACCGCTCGGGCCTGCGGTCGACGTCTCGTCGTTCGGCGACACCGAGGTCGTCGCCGTCGTCGACCCGTCGGAGGGGAACGCCTGGCTCGTCCTGGAGCAGAGTTGGAATGCCGGGTGGACCGCCACGAGTGACGGCACCGACCTCGGGCCGCCGGTGCTGATCGACGGGTACGCCAACGGGTGGCTGCTCGCACCGTCGAGTGAGCCGCGGGAGGTCACGCTGCGATGGACGCCGCAGGGCGGCGTGGTCATCGCACTCTGGTTCTCGTTGCTGGCGGGCCTCGTCGTCATCGGGCTGCTGGTGTGGACACGTCGCGACCGCCTCGCCACGTCGATCGACGACGTCCCGGACGAGTCCGCCGACGGCGCGGGATGGTCGGGCTGGTCGAGGACGTCGGTGTCGCTCGTGGTGGCGCTGATCGCGCTCGTGGCCGTTGTCGCCGGGCCGGTGGTTGCGCTCGGCGCGCTCGCGGTCCTGCTGCTGCGGCGACGGTGGCCGTGGCTCGCGTTCGCCGTGGTGTTGGTCGCCGGATCGGTCGTTGCCGGGATGACGATCGCGTCCGAGTGGCGCTACGACTACCCGCCGGGTCCGGACTGGCCGAGCCGGTTCGGATGGACCGCACCGCTCGTCTGGCTGGCGGTCGCGTCGGTCTCGGTGGTTGCGATCATGCCGTCCGGAGTGCGTCGAAGGCAGTAGGGTGCGCGCTTCGTGCGAACGCTGATCATCGTGCCGACCCACAACGAGGCGGCGAACATCTCGGAAGTCCTCGACCGGATCCGCGAGCACGTCCCCGACGCCGACGTCATGGTGATCGACGACCGGTCCACCGACGACACCCGTGCGTTGGTGCGCTCCCGGGCCGACACCGACACCCACGTCCGTCTGGTCGAACGCGAGGTCAAGCGCGGCCTGGGCGACGCCTACCTCCACGCATTCCGCATCGGCCTCGACGAGGGCTACGACGCGCTCGTGGAGATCGACGCCGACCTCTCACACGACCCGGCAGTCCTGCCGACGATGCTCTCGCTCGCGGAGCACGGCATCGCACTCGTGATCGGATCGCGGTACATCCCCGGCGGTTCCGTGATCGGTTGGCCACGGCGGCGGACGTGGCTGTCACGGTGGGGCAACCGGTATGCCGGCATCGTGCTCGGGCTCGCGCTCAACGACGCAACCGCGGGGTATCGGGTGTACCGCGCCGACGCGTTGCGCACGATCGGACTCGACGGCGTCCGAGCCGACGGGTACGGCTTCCAGATCGAGATGACCTACCGGGCGGTGCAAGCGGGCCTGAGTGTCGTCGAGGTCCCGATCGCGTTCCGCGACCGTGTGGCAGGCACCTCGAAGATGCACCGCGGGATCGTGCTCGAGGCGTTCCGGCTCGTCACCGTGTGGGGCCTCGCCGACCTGGTCACCCTGCGCAGGAGCCGTCGCGCCTACCGCGAGATCCCCACCCACGTCGACACCTGAACGCCCCGCCCGGCCGCCCGACGTTCGAGCGATGAGCCGGACCCCCGCATGCGGTGCATTCGCTCATCGCTTGCGGGAATGCTCGACGCTGGCGGCGAGCAGATCGAGTTGGCGGGCGGCGACGGCATTCCACGACAACCCACGAGCATGCTCGACCGCCGCAACGGCCATGCGCTGCCGACGATCGTGATCGCGCACCAGCGATGCGATCTCCTGGCCCATCGCGGCCGGATCCGCCACGAGGACCCCGGTCTCACCCGCCAGACACGATCCTCGGTGGCCTGCGATGTCGGTCGCGACGCACGGCGTGCCGCAGGCGGCGCCCTCGGTCAGCGACATCCCCCAACCCTCGGCGTGCGAGGCGCTCACCACGAGCCAGGCGCGCCGGTAGGCCTCGACGAGGTCGTCGTCGCTCACCCGGCCGCGCAGGTCGACCCACGACGAGGCGTCGTGCTCGGCGATCCATGCCTCGACCAGTGGACGATCGGGTCCGTCGCCGACCAGTTCCACGGTGAGCTCCGGGACGGACCGTCGAGCCTCGGCGAGGGCATCGAGCGCCAGACGCTGACGCTTGACCGGTGCGAGCCGACCGACCACTGCAACGTGCGGGTGGTCGGCGCGACGCGTCTCGTCCGGTGTGAACCGCTCATGGACGCCCGGAGGGATCACGGTGAGATTGCCACGGTCGATCCCGAGGTGTTCGATCTCGTCGGCGGACGACTCCGACAGTGTGGCGAAGCGACTCCGCCGGTAGAACAGCGGCGCGAAGCGGGTCTCGACGAACCGACCACCGGCATCGAATGGACGGGGCAGGGCCTCGGCCCACATGTCGCGATGCACGTGGTGCATCCACACCAGCCGGCGAGCGGGCGCCCAGATCGGAGCGAACCACGGCACGCCGTTCCAGATCTCGATCGTGGCGGTGTCGAGCGGTCGGCGGCGCACGAGCTGGCGCAGCGCCACTCGGGGAAACACGTCGTAGCGGCCACCGCGTTGGATCACCCGGTATCCGTGCCGTTCGAACTCGCGAGGCTCGTCGATCGTCGAGGTCCGGTGGACGATCTCGATACCGGCCCCCGCCCATCGCCGGAAGATCTCGTCGGCGTGCAGCTCGGATCCACCCGCCTCGGGGTCGTCGAGGTCACGCCAGGCGTAGCTCTCGACCCGTACGACACCGGTCGAGCGCAGCCGGTCCGCTGCGGCCGCGAGCGCCGCCGACGGATCGTCGGTCATCGATCGAGCTTGCGCCACACCACGCCCGGGGCATGGAGCAGGAGACCGAACACGATCTGGAGGATGCCGGGTACCCAGACGACGCGTCGGCCGCGCCGCAATCCGTTCGCAACGGCCTCGGCGACATCTGACGTGTCGACGGAGAACGGGGCCTCCTCCATCCCGGCCGTCATCGACGAGCGGACGAACCCGGGGCGGACGGTCATCACGCGCGCGCCGGATCCGTGCAGCCAATCGCCGAGCCCGGTGGCGAAGGCGTCCTGTCCGGCCTTGGTGGAGCCGTAGACGAAGTTCGAGGCTCTCGTGCGCACACCGGCGACACTGGACAGCACCACGAGGGTGCCGTGGCCCTGGGTGCGCAGCTGCCGCGCCACCGCCAACCCCGACGACACCGCCCCGACGTAGTTGACCTCGGCGAGCGCCGCTGCTCCAACCGGATCATGCAGGTCCGGCTCACCGAGTTGTCCGAACGCCTGGATCACGACGTCGAGGTCGCCGAACCGGTCCGCGAGATCGACGATGAGCGCCTCGTGGCTCTCGACGTCGGTCGCGTCGAAGTGCACGGCGACGATGTCGGCGCTCCCGAACGTCATCGCGTCGACGTCGACCTCGCCAGGGTGGCGGACCGCGAGGATCACGCGGCGCAGCGACGGCGACACGAGTGCCGACACGATCGCCTGACCGATGTCGCTCGTACCGCCGAGCACGAGGATCGTCTGGGGTTGCTTGACGGCGTTGTTCACGTGGGCATCCTGTCAGTCGGGGCGATCCTGGTCACAACAGATCACGGTCACAGCAGATCGAGTCGTCGGGCCTGGTCGCTCGCGAACACGCCACCCGGATCGACCCGCCGACGTACTGCGAGCCATTCGTCGAGTCGTGGGTATCCCGCCCGGATCACGCCGGGCGTCGCCGTGGCGTCCTTGGCCAGATAGTGGCGCCCACCGGCGTCGAGCACCATGCGGTCGAGGTCGTTGACGAGCCGACCGAGCCCGGCGACGCCGGCGGGGAGGTCGAGGGTGAGGGTCCAGCCCGGAGTGGGAAAGCTCAGCATGCCGCCGCTCTCGGGTCCGAACCGCTTGAGCACCGCGAGAAAGCTCGCATGCCCCGACGCCGACACCGTGCGCACGATCTCGCGCAGCGCATCGACCGCGTCGAACGGCACGACGAACTGGTACTGGAGGAAGCCGGGGCGGCCGTACAGCCGGTTCCACTCCCCCACCATGTCGAGCGGGTGGAAGAAGCCCGTGATCGTCTCGATGCCGAGGTGGGACCGCGGCGCCTTGCGATACCACAGCTCGTTGAACGCCCGCACCGCCAGCCGGTTCAACACGTTCGGCATCGCCGACGGCACCGCCGCCAGTGCACCGGGGTGGAACGCCAGCGGGTCGGCGCCGGCAGACGGCTGTTCGGCGACCAGTTCGTCGTACGTCGCGTGATCGCCCCGGGTGAGGACGGAGCGTCCCAGGTGTGCGCCGGTGGCCACGAGGTCGACCCAGGCCACCGAGTAGCGGTGCAGGTGATCGCCTGCCTCCATCACCTCGAGCAGCGCGTCGAGATTCGGCACGCGCTCGGTGAGGACCAGGCAGCGGCTGGTCTCGATCGGGAGGAGACGCACCGTCGCGTCGACGATGATGCCGGTGAGCCCCATGCCGCCGACGGTCGCCCACCAGAGATCGGGATCGCTCGTGGGCGAGACGACGCGCCGCGTGCCGTCGGCGAGCACCATCGTCATCGAGTCGACGTGCGAGCCGAACGTCCCGTCGGCGTGATGGTTCTTGCCGTGGATGTCGCTGGCGATCGCCCCACCGACGGTGACGAATCGCGTTCCGGGCGACACCGGCACGAAGTACCCTCGTGGCACGACGTGGCGGAGCAGCTCGTCGAGGCTGACACCCCCGCCGACGGTCACCGTCCCCGTGGCGGGGTCGAGCACGATCGGGCCGGGAGCGAGCCGCAGAACGGCACCGCCCCCGTTCTGCGCCGGATCACCGTAGGCGCGGCCGAGGCCGCGTGCGATCAGCCCGCGCGGCGCAGCGAGTTCGCTGATGGTCTGCTCGTTCAGTTCGTCCGCGGCGATGTCGACGAGCGTGGCCGCGGACGGCGCGGTGCGACCCCAACCGGTCAGCTCGGCCTGGCGTGTCCTCACGGGAGCACCTGGCTCAGTACGGCCACTCGGGCACGCGTCGTCCCGCACGGGCGAGCACCTTGCCGAGCCCGAGCGACAACGCCACCTTGAGCGCGACGTTCTTGACGAACCACGGCAGCTGCGCCAACTGCCGGCCGGCATTGGAAGTACGAGCCGAGGCGCCGCCGCCGAGGTCGGCGCGGTAGATCGTCATCGACCGCGATCGTCCCACGTAGCGGAACCGTCCGCCGAGCAGGAGTTCGCGCAGGATCGCGAGCGTCACGCCGATCGAGGAGAACGAGTCGTGGATCAGCATCGTTCCGCCGTCGTTGACGCGGGCTCCCCAATCCCGGATGTCCGCACGGGCGGGCGCGTAGCGGTGGGCGCCGTCGATGTACAGCACGTCGATCGGCTCGTTCACCTCGGCGAGCGCGACGTCGGAGAACATCCGCAGGTGCCGGACACGGTCGGCGACGCCGGCACGCTCCAGGTTGGCGAGGAACGTCGCATTGTCGTCCTCGGCCTCCTCGACGAAGCCGTCGATCTCCTGTGGCCCGCGGTCGTTGCCGGCATGCGGGTCGATGGCGACGACGGCGACCTCCGGCGCAGCGGCACTGGCGAGCACGATGGTGGATCGCCCCTGGAAACTGCCGATCTCGACGATCGTTCCGGTGGGCGGACACCGGCGCGCAGCGTCGTACAGCGTGGCGGCCTGGCCGGGCGACATCCACCCCTGCACGTCCGCGACGCGCGCCGTGACCGTGGCGAGATCCGGCGGTTCGGTGGCGGCGTGATCAGGAGACATAGACGGCGAGACCATAGACGACGATCCAACAGAACCCGAGGAATACCAGCAACCGATCGCTCGTGAACACTTCCTCGGGAGCTGCTCCCCCACCTTCTTCGAGCACGAACAGATATCGCATCAACGCCATGAGCATCGGCACGATCGACAGCTCGTACAGCGGCCAGTCGCTCGCGGACACCTCACTGGTCTCGAACGCCCACACGCAGTAGCTGATCAGCACCCCGGCGAGACTCACCGACAGCATGATCCGGAGATAGCCGATCGAGTACTCGTCGAGGGTCGCCCGTGTGCCGGCACCTCCGCCGACCTCGTTCAATTCGGCGTACCGCTTCCCGACGACGATGAACAGCGACCCGAACGTGATGCACAGCACGAACCACCGCGACATCGGCACATCGACGGCGACCGCACCGGCCGCCGCTCGCAACACGAAACCGGCCGCCACGGTCACCACGTCGACCACTGGGACGTGCTTGAGTCGCAAGGTGTAGGCGATCGTGATGACGATGTAGGTGCCCACGACCGCCACCGTCTGCCAGCGGCCCGTGAGCGCGGCGAGGCCGAGCGCGACGATCGGGAACACGACGCCCGCCGCCCGCGCCGCACCCATCGACAGCTGCCCGGCGGCGATCGGGCGGTTGCACTTCGTCGGGTGCCGGCGATCGGCGTCGACATCGAGCAGGTCGTTCCAGATGTAGATGCCGCTCGCTGCGAAGCAGAACGACACGAACGCGATCACGGTCAGTGCGAGGTTGTCGCCCTGGTCGAGCACGCCTGCCGCCCCGGGCGCGGCGAACACGAGCACGTTCTTCAGCCATTGTTTCGGACGGCTGCTCCGCCACAGGGCGCTCAGCACGAGTGGTTCCCGGATCGCTCGTCGATGGACATGGCGCCGGTGACCGTACCGCCCGAGCGGCGCATCAGCGGGGCATCTGGCCGCGACCGACCCAGTGGGCGACGTCTGCGTCGAGCAGGAGCTCGCGATCGCCGGCCGAGTCGCCGTAGGCGGTGACCCCGACCGACGAGCGCCCGCCTGCGTGTTCGTCGAGCCAGCCGTGCAGACGGCGAACCTTCTCCGGCCCACGACAGTTCGAATCGACCAGCCGGCCGCTGAGCCGACCGGTGGCGTCGACGTCCAGGCGCGTCGCCAACACATCCTGGGCGCCCAGCAGCGCCGCCAACGGACGGACGTACACCTCGAACGACGCGGAGACCACCACGACGGTGTCGCCCCTGTCGCGGTGCCGCTCCAGTTCGGCGACGACATCGCGACGCAACCAGGACGCATGGATCTCCTCGGCATACGCGTCGGCGATGCGCTGGACCTCGGCGGCGTCGTGGCCCGCGAACGCACCTGCGGCGCTCGCACGCTTGAGCGCATCGCGATCGCGGCGCAACCCCGCACCCGCCAGCCCGACGGGGTGACGCAGCATGCGTGTGACCAGGACGCTGGTACCGGTCACTCGACGCAGGAACGGCACGACGCAGTCACGGGTGGTCAGCGTGCCGTCGAGGTCGAATGCAGCGACGTGCGTGATCGGGCCCGTCGTCGGCGAGCCGGCTCGATCGTCCGGGTTCACAGCAGGTGGGCGGGGATCGCCGCCAGCGCGTCCCAGTAGCCGGGCCAGCTCTTCGACACCACCGCCGGTTGCGAGATCTCGATGCCGTCGACGACGAGGCCGAGGAGGCCGAACGCCATGGCGAGCCGGTGGTCGTGGTGGGTGTCGAGGCGTGCCCCGCTGAGGTGGTCGGTGGGTTCGATCAGCAATCCGTCGGGCTCGACCGTGACGAGTGCGCCGGTGCGACGGAGTTCGGCGGCGAGGTCGCCGAGCCGGTCGCTCTCCTTGGCCCGGATGAAACCGACACCGGTGATGCGGGTGGGCGTGACCGCCTGGGTGGCGACGACCGCCACCGTCGGCACGAGATCGGAGATGTCGGCCATGTCGACTTCGACGCCCCGCAGCGGAACATCTCGTCGCCGCATGACCACGGTGTCGTGGCTGCCCTGGGTGATGATGCACCCCATCGACTCGAGGACGTCGACGAAGCGAGCATCGCCCTGCACCGACGACGAGCCGAGACCTCGAACGCTCACCGCGCCGCCCACCATTGCGGCTGCGGCCAGCGGATAGCTCGCAGAGCTGGCATCGGGCTCGACGCGGAACTCGGTCGGGAAGTACTCGCCCGGCCCGACGATCACGTGCCGGTCGCGCAGTTCGACGTCGTCGTGACCGAAGTCGTGCATCACCGAGCGGGTCATCTCGAGGTAGGGCCGCGACACGATCCCGGACGAGAGCCACAGCTTCAAGCCGCCGGGCACGTACGGGGCGATCAGCATCATGGCGGTGATGTACTGGCTCGACACGTCGCCAGGCATCACGACCGCATCCGCCCGGCGCAGTGGGCCGGCGACCGTGACAGGGAGATGCCCGGGCGTCTCTCCCGGCGTGACGCTCGCTCCCAGGGCGGCGAGCGAGTTGTGCAGGGGGGCCATCGGCCGGCCGCGCAGCGGCGGTTCGCCGTCGATCGTGTACTCGCCGGTTCCGAGCGCGGCGAGCGCCGTGACGAATCGTGATGTCGTCCCGGCGAGACCGGCATGGAGCGTCATCGGCCCCGGAGCGAGGGCCCCGCCGGTGCCGATCACGTCGGCGATGCGCTCGCCGTCGTCGAGCCGCACGCCGATCCCGCAACCGAGCTGCTGGAGACAGTCGATCATCGACGCGGTGTCGTCGCCCGGCGCGACACCGATGATCTCGCTGGTCCCCTCGGCGAGGGCCGCGCAGATCAGGGCCCGATTGACGATGCTCTTCGACGGCGGCACGCGCACATCGGCGATCACCGGCCCGTCGGCGCGCCGCACGCAATAGCTGTCGTCGCTCATGACAGCGGCTGGACCGCGGGACGGAACCCGCGGGCGAGGAGTCCGCCGCGGAACAGCTCGGCCAGCGCCCGATCGACGATGACGACCGCCACACCGCGCGTGCTCTCGGCGACGTGCACCACCTCGAAGCTGGCGATGTTGACGCTGAGTTCGGCAGCGAGCGTGAACACTTCGGCGGCCGCACCGGCACGGTCGGGAATCGGGATGCGGACCTCGGCGAGTTCGTCGGGATGCACCACCCGTGCCGGCAGGTTCACGCGCGCCTGGCGGGCGGCCGTGAGGCGGGCGTACAGCAGCTCGCGGTCGTCGCTGCCGACGATGTCGCGCATCTCGGTGAGCCCGAGGATCAACTGGTCCAGGACGCCGACGATCGCCGGACGGTTCTCGGCGCAGATGTCGAGCCAGATCCCCGGACGACCGCTGGCCACCCTGGTCATGTCACGGAAGCCGCCGGCGGCGAGACGCAACAGCGCAGCGTGCTCCTCGGCCCGCTCGCTGGCGAGACCCATCAGCGTCGCCGCCGTCAGGTGCGGAACGTGGCTGACCACGGCGACCAGTTGGTCGTGGCGCTCGGGCGACAGTGCAACGACCTCGGCGCCGAGCGACCCGGCGAGCGAGGCGACCGCGGCGAAGACGGCGTCATCGCTGTCGGTGGTGGGCGTGAGCACCCAGACGGCGCCCTCGAACAGGTCGGCCTGTGCCCCGTCGAGACCGTCGAGTTCCGAACCGGCCATCGGGTGTCCGCCGACGAACCGAGGGTCGTCGCACGCTGCGCAGATCGCCGCTTTGACGCTGCCGACGTCGGTGACCGCTCCGGTCGTCTCGGCCAGTGCCCGCTTCACCTGGTCGGCCGCGGCGAGCACGGGCACGGCGACCACGGTGATGTCGGCAGACGGATCGAGGCCGAGCGCGTCGACCACGCCGCGCTCGAGTGCGGCACCGGCGGTCGCGCGGTCGGTGTCATCGCCGGTGACGACCCACCCGGCCCCCTGCAGCCCGAGCGCGACCGACCCCCCGATCAGGCCGAGGCCGATGACGTTCGCTCGACGCACTCGGGTCGCCGATTCAGCGGGATCGTCATTCACGTCGGTCGATCGTACTGTCGGACGAGTCGGCCACCGCCTCGGTCAGGGCCCGCCACTCGTCGGTGGTCAGTTCGCGCCACGACCCCGGCCGCAGGCTCCGATCACTGATCGGTCCGACGCGCGTGCGGACCAGGCGTCGAACGGGGTGTCCGACGGCCTCGCACATCCGCCGGACCTGCCGGTTGCGGCCCTCGTGGATCACGAGACGCAACACCCCGGGATCGGGCTGCGAGACCCGGGCCGGGGCGGTCGGCCCGTCATCGAGTTCGACGCCGTCACGGAGGGCCCGCAGTGCGCCCGCCGACACCGGACCGCCGTCGACCTCCACGAGGTACTCCTTCTCGATGCCGTGCGACGGGTGGGCGATCCGGTTGGCGAGCTGGCCATCGTTGGTCAGCAACAGCAACCCCTCGGTGTCGATGTCGAGACGGCCGACCGAGAACACTCGAGGCGTGCTCGGCACGAGTTCGAGCACGGTTGCACGACCGTGGGTGTCACGGGCGGTCGTGATCACCCCGATCGGCTTGTTGAGCAGGTAGTAGACGAGCCCGGGGCGCACGCCGATCGGAGCACCGTCGACTTCGACGGCGTCGGCGTCGGGGTCGACACGCCGTCCGAGGATCGCCACCTCCCCGTTCACGGTGACGCGACCGGCCGCGATCAGGTCCTCGCACACCCGACGGCTGCCGTAGCCGGTGGCCGCCAACACCTTCTGCAGCCGCTCCCCCTGCGGCAGCGCGGCGCTGGCGTCGGCCAGCTGCTCCCACAGGGGCGGCTCGGGCGTTCGATCGGTCACGGGTCCGTCGTCGGTTCCGACGCCGATGACTGCCTCGGACCGGGCCCGTCGTTCGTCGACACCTCGATCACCGGAGTGACGCGCAACCCGGTCTCCAAGGCCTCGACCACCTCGGCGCTCGGGATGAACTCGGCGATCGGGGGCAGATCGTCGAGGGTGGCGAGGCCGAGCTTCTCGAGGAACGTGGCGGTGGTGCCGAACAGGATCGCCTGGCCCGGGCCGTCGTCGCGGCCGATCTCGTCGATGTAACCGCGCGCTTGGAGCGTGCGGATCACGCCGTCGGGATCGACACCACGGATCGAGGCGATCTGCCCGCGTGAGATCGGCTGCTTGTACGCGATGATCGCCAACGTCTCGAGCGCGGCGCCCGACAGCCGGGCTCGCTGATCGTGCAGCAGGAACCGTTCGACGTACGGCGTGAGGTCGGTTGCGGTCTGGAAGCGCCACCCTCCGGCGATGTGCACGAGCTCGAACCCGTGTCCTGACGCCACGTAGGACGCCGCCAGCTCCTCGCACCACTGTTCGATCATCACCGTCGGCTCCTCGAGGAGTTGCGCCAGCAGCTCGGCGGGGACCGGATCGTGGGCGACGAGCACGATCGACTCGATCGCCCGCTTGTACTCGACGACGCGCTCGTCGGCGGGTTCGGTTCGGCCGGTCAATTCATCGGACATCGCACTCAGCCCTCGTACGCGTCGATGAGGATCGACGCCGTGTCGAAGCTCTCGTCGGCGGTCCACAGCACCTCGATGTCACCGAACCGTTCGGGCTGGTCGAGTTCGACCGCGCCCTGCTTGTACAGCTCCAACACGGCGAGGAACCGGATGATCACCTCGATGCGGTCGGCGAACTCGGCGGTGAGACGCCGGAACGTGATCCGGCCCGCCCGGGGCAGCTCGTCGAGCAGCTCGGCGACGGCGTCGGCCACCGTGGTGGTGATCGGGTTGACGTGGTACAGGTCGACGACCGGCACCGGCTTGGGGGTCAGCGCCCGGATGGCGGCGTTGCGCAGGCTGGTGACGCTGGTGCCCTCCAGCATGTCGGGGACCACGTCCGCGAAACGGTCGTCCGGTCCCACCACTCTCGGGAACGACAGGTCGGCATCGTCCGCGAGTCGGGCGAAGATCTGCGCGACGTCCTTGAAGGTCTTGGCCTCGAGGAGTCGGGCGAGCAGCATGTCGCGCTCTTCCCAGAGCGCGAGTTCGTCGTCGAGGTCGATGTCGGAGGGGTTCGGCAGCAGACGGCGGGCCTTGAGTTCCACCAACGTCGCAGCGATCAACAGGAATCCGGTCGCCACGTCGAGGTCGAGGAACTGCATTCGCTCGATCTCGGTCAGGTAGGCGTCGACGATGTTGGACAGGTTGACCTCGTAGATGTCGACCTGTTCACGCAGGATCAGCTGCAGGAGCATGTCGAACGGCCCCTCGTACACCGGGGTGGAGACCACGGTGCCCGAGGCGGTACTGGCTGCGTGGGAGGACATCGACGCCCAACCTACCGGAGCGCCGGTGGTGCGAACGGGTATCGTCGGCGCCCGTGACGAACGCACCCAGCCACTCGACGACACGTGTGCTGTCGTGCATGCAGCCGACCGGCGACGTGCACCTCGGCAGCTACCTCGGCGCCCTGCGGAACTGGGTGTCCGGACAGCACGAGTGCGACGCATTCCACGGCATCGTCGACCTCCACGCATTGACGGTGATCGACGAGCCCGACGTGATCGGCGAGCTGACGGTGGAACTGGCGGCGATGTTCTTCGCCATCGGCCTCGACCCCGACATCGCCACCATCTTCGTCCAGAGCCATGTGCCCGAGCACAACCAGCTCGGCTGGATCATGGAGTGCACGGTCAGCTACGGCGAGCTGTCGCGGATGACCCAGTTCAAGGACAAGTCGTCCAAGCGCGAAGGCCAGTTCATCTCGGCCGGGCTGTTCACCTATCCCGCGCTCCAGGCAGCCGACATCCTGCTGTACGACGCGAACGAGGTCCCGGTCGGCGACGACCAGCGTCAGCACGTCGAGATCACGCGGGACGCGGCGCTCCGCTTCAATCACCGCTTCGGCGACACGTTCGTGGTCCCCGAGGCGGTCACGCCGGCCGTCGGGGCGCGGGTGATGAGTCTGCAGGACCCGATGTCGAAGATGTCGAAGTCGGACACGTCCGACGCCGGTTGCGTCTACCTGATCGACGAGCCGGGCGTCCTGATGAAGAAGTTCAAGCGAGCGGTCACCGACTCCGACACCGGGCCCGATGCCGTTCGCTACGACCGCGCCGAGAAGCCCGGTGTGGCGAACCTGTTGGAGATCAACGCGGCGGTCACCGGCCGGACGCCGCAGGCCGTCGCCGAGGAGTACGAGCAGTACGGCCGCCTCAAGGTCGACACCGGCGAGGCCGTCCTCGCCGCGCTCGACCCGATCCGCACCCGATACCACGAGCTGATGAACGACCCGGGCGAACTGGCTCGGCTCCTGCGCGTCGGTGCCGACAAGGCCCGCACCGTTGCCGCCGCCACCCTCGATCGCGCCCGCGATCACATCGGCCTCCTCCCCGCCTGACCCCTTCACGAGAACCGGTCGTCACGCCTCGAGCTGGTCGAGGGAGACCGCGTGGCGCCAGGCACCGAAACCGAGGGGGTGGGGCCACACGGGGCGCGCCGAGGACCGGGCGGCCGGGAACCAGGCCACCTCACGACCGGCGCCCGACGCCGAGCGGCACCACACGCCACGAAGCCCGGCCGTGTGGGCTCGAACGCCGATCGCCTGCGTGACGTGGTGGTCGATCGCCTGGCCGCGAGCGTCGGTGGGGTACTCGGCCGGGAGCCCCACGGCGGCGACACCATCGGCCGACACGACGTCGGCGACGCGTTGGCGGCCCGGCAGGGTTGCTGCGGCAAGACGGATCGGGGCGTCGTCGTCGAGATCGTCGGGTTCGACCCCGCGTCCGGCGAAGAGATGTCGCACCTGGGCGTGCACGGTCGCCAGGTCTTCGTTGAGATACAGCGTCGGCCAGGAGTCCGGCGGGTTCCACCTTCCGCCGCGTCGTCGAGCGAAGGTCGGGTCGAACGGGTCGGCGAAATGTGGTCGGGTGATGCGCAACCAGACGTGCCCGTCGGGCACCTGGATGTCGATCATGGAGCGATGCGGGTGAGGTCGAACGTGTCGTACAACTCGTCACGGAGGACCTCGAACTCTCCGGCCAGTGCCACGTCGAGACGCGTCCGCCCGCCGAGCGACTCGACCGGACGCCTGACCACGGCAGGGATGCGCTCGCGCTTCACCCACTGATCGAGCAGGTCGGTCGCCTGCCCCAGCAGCGCCACCTGATCCCGACGGCTCGCCGGGGCGCCGTCGGCCAGCCATTTGGATGCCGCCTGCCGGCTGATACCGAACATCGATCCGAGCTGGGTGGCGGAGAGGTCCCACAACCGCACCGTTCGCTGCAGCGGGCCGGCGTTGAGCTGGTGGTCGAGCCGATCGATGATGCGCCGGAGCACGTCGGTGTCTCCCCCACTGCGCAACACGACCTCGTTGGCCATCGACTCGACGATCGACATACCGACACCGTACCGCCCCCGGTCGTCCAACGCAACCATTTGTCAACCAGTGGCGCTCCCCCTCCGATCAGGCGTGGTCCGAGCGGTTCAGCGCTGCGAAGGCCGGGCCGCGCTGAGCGATCAGGGCCACCGTGGCCGGTCTCGACCCCGCCGCCTGAGCCATGGCGGCGCCGATCTCCTCGTGATCGTGATATGCCCGGAACGCAGCCGTACGCGGGCCCACGAGCGTGGCGACCACCCGCCCGAACGTACCGAGCCCACACTCGATCTTCCCGACGTCGTGCAGGATCGCGCCGGCGATCTCCGCCCGGGTCGCTTCGGGCCTCGCCTGCACGAACCGACGAGCGACCGCGGCACTGTGACGACGGTCCTGGTTCGACAACTGCACCCACAGGGCACGCTCACCGGCGAGGAGATGGTCGTCCACCCACACCTCGTCGTCGACCGAGGGTGGCGTGGGGGGCAACGACGTCACGAAACGCGCCGCGAGGTGCCAGACCTTGACGAACGGATTCGTGTGGCCCCGATCGATGTCGCTCACGGCGTCAGTGTGGCCCGTGGATGGGCGGATCGGTACACGTCCCAGAGTCGCTCCTGGCTGACCTTGGTGTAGATCTGGGTGGTCGAGATCGAGGCGTGGCCCAGCATCTCCTGCACGACGCGCAGGTCCGCGCCGTGGTCGAGCAGATGGGTCGCGCACGAGTGCCGCAGCACGTGCGGTGACAGGTGATCACCGATGCCGGCGCGTGTGCCGTACTTCCTGATCACCAGCCAGGCCGCCTGTCGCGTCAGACGGCCCCCGCGGGTGTTGAGGAACACCGCCTCGGCGTCGTCGCGACGACGCCACCGATCGGGCACCATTCGCGCCCGTCCACTCGACGAGAACCACTCCTCGAGCGCAGCGGCTGCGGTCGACCCGAACGGCACGATGCGTTCCTTCGACCCCTTGCCGTAGAGCCGGACGAGACGTGCGTCGAGGTCGACCTCGCCGATCGAGAGTCCGACCGCCTCGGAGATCCGGGCCCCGGTCGCGTAGAGCAACTCGATCAGTGCGAGGTCGCGTCGATGGACGGGCTCGGTGACGATGACGGCATCGATCAGGCTCGTGACCTGGGCTTCGGTCAACGGCTTCGGGATGCCCGCCGGAACCCGCACCCCCTCGAGATCCGCCGCCGGGTCGTCGCGTCGCTCCCCCTCGATCGACAGGTGCCGATGCAGCATCCTGATCGCCGCGAGCTGTCGCGCGACCGACGACGTCGCCGCACCGCTCGCCCTGCGCTCACCGACGAACTCGACGAGTTGGGTGTGATCGACGTCGAGCACGCCGACGCCGCGACCGGCGAGCCAGTCGCAGTAGGCAGCCAGGTCGCGACGATACGCCGCCACCGTGTTCGGTGCCCGCCCCTTCTCGGCGACCATCCACGAGAGGAACTCCTCGACCTCGATCGGCAGCATTCCGCTCGTCCCGACGCTCAGGTCCCGGGATGATCGCGAGCGCGCAACCGGCGCTCGGTGAGCAGCAGGGCGACCACCGATTTCGCGTCGACGATCTCGCCGCGATCGACCATCTCGATCGCGTCGGCGAGCGGCAGGTGGAGCAGCTCCATGTGCTCCTCCTCCGGGCCCTGGCGGTCGTGGGGCACCGGCGTGCAGCCGGTTGCGAGGTAGAGCGTGGTGACCGAGTCGGTCATTCCGGGCGACGGGAGGATCTCGGTGAGCAGTTCGACCCGATCCGCCTGGAGGCCCGCTTCCTCGACCAGCTCGCGGCGTGCCACCGACTCGGTGCCCTCGCCTGCGATGTCACGCATCCCGGCCGGGATCTCGAGCACGGTGCGCTCGTACGGCGGCCGGTACTGCGACACCAGCACCACCGACGGGTTGCCCTCGGCGTCGAACACGAGCGGGACGACGCCGACAGCGCCGGGCGACCGCACGATGTCACGGGTGAACCTGGAGCCGTCAGGCGCCGAGAACTCGGCGACCGCGAGGTTCCACACGTAGCCCTCGTGGATGATCGATTCCGACAGGCGACGGAACGCCGCGTCGTCGCTCACGACGACAGCGACGGCTCCGAGGTCGTCGCTCCGGCGAGGTCGGAGCGCTCCTCGACCTCGGCCGTGCCGTCGGATTCGTCGGTGGCCGCCCGGCGGGCGAGCGCCGCCGCCACCAGCTCACGGAACAGGGGGTGCGGACGATCGGGGCGGCTCTTGAACTCCGGATGGGCCTGGGTGCCGACCCAGAACGGATGGCCGGGCAGCTCGATGAACTCGACGAGCCGGTTGTCCGGCGACGTCCCCGAGCACCAGAGACCGGCCTCCTCGATCTGGTTGCGGTAGCGCTCGTTGAACTCGTAGCGGTGGCGATGGCGCTCGGAGACGACCGGCTCGCCGTACGCCGCCGCGACCTGGGAACCTGACGCGAGCACCGCGTAGTAGGCGCCGAGCCGCATCGTGCCGCCCTTGTCCTCGATGCCGCGCTGTTCGAGCATCAGATCGATCACCGGGTAGTGGGTCGTCGGATCGAACTCGGTGGAGTTGGCGTCGGTGAGCCCGACGACGTCACGGGCGAACTCGATCGTCATCGCCTGCAGTCCGAGGCAGAGCCCGAGACAGGGCACACCCTCCTCGCGGGCGTAGCGGGCGGCAGCGATCTTGCCCTCGACGCCGCGATAGCCGAAGCCGCCGGGGATCACGATGCCGTCGAGGTGGTTGAGTTGCCCTGCGGCGAGCAGGCCCTCGACGCTCTCGGACTGGATCCACACGATCTCGACGTCGGCGCCGTGATGGAACCCGGCGTGTTTCAGGCTCTCGACCACCGACAGATAGGCATCGGGCAACTCGATGTACTTGCCGATCAGCCCGATTCGTACGGGGGTCGTTGCCGCTTCGACCTTGGCGACGAACTCCTCCCAGTAGGTGAGATCGGGTTCGCCCTCGATGCGCAACAGGTCGCAGACGAAGTCGTCGAGGCCCTCGTCGTGGAGGATCAGGGGCAGCTCGTAGATGTTCTTCGCATCCGCCGCGTTCACGACGGCGCGTTCCTCCACGTCGCAGAGGCTCGAGATCTTGCGCTTGAGGTCGTCGGACAACGGCTCCTCGCTGCGGCAGACGATCACGTCGGGCTGGATACCGCGGCTGCGCAGCTCGGTCACCGAGTGCTGGGTGGGCTTGGTCTTCTGCTCGCCCGACGGACCGATGAACGGCACGAGCGTGACGTGGATGTAGCAGACGTTGTCGCGCCCGACCATGTTGCGGAACTGACGGATCGCTTCGAGGAACGGCAGGATCTCGATGTCACCGACCGTGCCGCCCACCTCGGTGATCACGACGTCGACGTCGTCGTGGGCCACCCGTTCGACGCGCCGCTTGATCTCGTCGGTGATGTGCGGGATGACCTGCACGGTCTTGCCCAGGTAGTCGCCGCGTCGCTCGGCGGCGAGCACGGCCTGGTAGATCGATCCGGTGGTGGCGTTGGAGTTGCGCGAGAGGTTCTCGTCGATGAACCGCTCGTAGTGGCCGAGGTCGAGGTCGGTCTCGCCGCCGTCGTCGGTGACGAACACCTCGCCGTGCTCGAACGGGTTCATCGTGCCCGGATCGATGTTGATGTACGGGTCGAGCTTCTGGAGCGTGACGCGCAGACCACGGAGCTTCAGCAGCCGGCCGAGCGACGATGCGGTCAGGCCTTTGCCGAGCGAGCTGGCGACGCCTCCGGTCACGAAAATGTGCTTCGGCATCTGCCAATCCTCCGTCTCACTGCTCGGTGTCCGAACGACACCATGACGGGAGATCACCATACCCCGCGCGAGTCCACCGCGGCGCCATTCCGAACGGCGGGTCGTCCGGGTACCACGCATGACGCACGCACGAATCGGGCCGGCTCAGCGATCGAGCAGCTCCCGGGCGTGGTTCAACGCCGAGTCCGAGCCCGAGCCGGACAACATCCGGGCGATCTCGGCGATTCGTTCCTCGCCGGAGATCGGGGCCGCCGCAGCGAACGTCCGACCCTCCCGGACGGTCTTGGCGACCGAGATCTGGACGTCAGCGGCGGCAGCGACCTGTGCGAGGTGGGTGACGACCAGCACCTGATGGTTCCGGCCGAGCTGCGCGAGGGCATCACCGATCGCCTGGGCGGCGGCGCCGCCGATCCCGGCGTCGACCTCGTCGAACACCAGCGTGCGTGCGCTCTCGTGGTCGGCAGATGCGGCCGACAACACGAGGCGCAGCGCCAGCATCGCCCGAGCCAACTCGCCGCCCGACGCGACCCGCGTCAGCGGAAGCAGCGGTGCACCCGGATTCGCGGCCAGCAGGAACTGGACACGATCGCCCGGGTGGTCGTCGGAATGGTCGCCGACCTCGACGGCGACCGACACGTGCGGCATCGCCAGGTTCCGCAGTTCGGCTTCGACCGCGGCGGCGAGTTCGGGGCCCGCCTCCCTCCGTCGGCGGCCCACCACGATCGCTGCGGCTCGTTCGTCGTCGAGCGCCTGTTGTCGCTGCTCGTCGAGCTCGGCGGCGCGCTCGTCGAATCGTTCGAGTTCGCGCAGCCGATCGGCCGACACGGCGTGGAACTCCATCACTGCTGCGAGGTCGTCGCCGTACTTGCGGCGGAGGTTCTTGAGGAGTTGGCGACGCTCGCGCAGGAACGCCAATCGCTCGGGTGACTCGTCGATCGCCTCACCGCGTAGGCGAAGGTCGCCTGCGAGGTCGTCGAGGTCCGCGAGGAGGTCCCGGAGACGGTCGGCCTGCTCTGCGAAGGGCGCCCGGCCATCGATCGCTGCGAGCGCGGCGGCGAGCGCGTCGCGCGCTCCCCCGTCGTCGCTGAGCGACATGGCGGCTGCAGCCGCCGCCTCGCGGTGTGCCGTGGCATCGGCGAGCACCGATTCCTCGGTGTCGAGGCGTTCGTCCTCGTCGGGGTCGTCGATCGCGGCGGCGTCGAGTTCGTCGACCTGGAACCGGAGCAGGTCGATCTCCCGCGCGCGGGCACGATCGTCGCCGCCGAGGGCGGCGAGCGCTGCGTCGATCTCGGTCAGTCGCGCCCGGGCAGCCCGGAGCGGACCGAGGTCGATCGAGCCGTACTCGTCGAGCGCGGCACGCTGTGTCGTCGTCGACAGGAGCGACTGGTGTGCGTGCTGTCCGTGGAGATCGACGATGTCGGCCGCAGCCTCGGCGAGCGATGCAACGGTGGCCAACCGTCCGTCGACGTAGGCACGCGATCGGCCGTCGGCGGGGACGATTCTCGTGAGCACGGTCTCCGCTCCGTCGGGTCTGACCAGACGTCCGTCGACGCGGGCATCAGTGGCTCCGTGGCGCACCATCGAGGAATCGGCCCGCCCGCCGACGAGCAGCTCGATCGCCTCGACGAGCATCGTCTTGCCGGCGCCCGTCTCACCGGTGACCGCCGTCAGTCCCGGCCCGAGGACGAGTTCGACGCGCTCGATCACACCGAGGTTCTCGATGTGCAGTTCGGTCAGCATCGGTCGGACATCGGTGCCGCTACCGGTCGGCGAGGCCGAACTTGGCCTTCAGGATCTGGTGGTAGCGCTCGGCCCCGAAGCGGACGAAGTTCGCCGTCGCCGACGACGGTGAGCAGGCCACGACGTCGCCGTCGTCGAGCGAGGCGACCGCCTGACCGTCGAGCGTGAGTTCGGCACGACGATGGCCGGTCACCTCGATCTCGATCACCTCGGACGGGTCGAGCACGAGCGTCCGGTCGAACAGCATGTGCGGCGACACCGGCGTGAGCAGCATCGCCCGGTGGCGCGGCGACACGATCGGACCGCGCGCCGAGAGCGAGTACGCCGTGGAGCCTGTCGGTGTCGCGACGATCAATCCGTCCGCGGCGTAGTAGGTGAACGGCTCTCCGTCGATGCGGGCCAACAGGCGAACGGTGTGCCCGGACTGGGCCTTCTCGACGACCGCTTCGTTGAGTGCCCGACCCACCCGCTGGTCGTTGACCGACACGTCGAGCATCATGCGCTCGTCGAGGTGCCATCGACCCTCCCGCTCGCCGCTCACGAAACGGTCGAGCGCATCGACGAGGCGATCGGGCTCGACCTCGGTGAGGTACCCCAACGAACCGAGATTGACCCCGAGCAGGGGAACCGCCGCACCTTCGAGGAGACGGACGCTGCGCAGCATCGTGCCGTCGCCGCCGAGGCTGAGCACGAGGCTCGCCTCCGCAATCGGCCGCACACTGGCGTGCTCGTCGAGCTGGAGAGCTGCGGCATCGTCGGGTGTCATCCAGACCGGAACATCGCGTTCACTGCACCACCGCAGCGCGTGGAGTGCGTGCTCACGGGCGGTCGAACGTTCGTGGTGAGCGACGAGCGCCACGCCGCGCATCATCGGCCCCCGGCCGTCACGGCGTGCACCAGGAACTCGACGTTGCCGTCGGCGCCGGTGATCGGCGACCGGGTCCATCCGCGAACGTCGCAACCTGCCGACCGGAGCGCCTCGGCGACTTCGTCGCACACCCGCTCGTGCACCGCGGAGTCGGTGATGATCCCACGACCACGGTCGACTTCGCGGCGTCCGGCTTCGAACTGGGGTTTGACGAGCAGGACCATCGGCGAACCAGGTTGGCACAGCCCGACCAGTGTGGGGATCACGAGCGTGAGGGAGATGAACGACAGGTCGCCCACCAGGAGGTCGACCGCACCCCCGATCGTGTCGAGATCGGCGTGGCGGACGTTGCACCGTTCGAGGTTGGTGACGCGATCGTCGGCCCGCAACCGTTCGTGCAGTTGCCCGTGCCCGACATCGAGGGCGACGACGTGAACGGCGCCCCGTTGGAGCAGGCAGTCGGTGAACCCACCAGTGGAGGCACCGACGTCGAGCGCTCGCCGACCGATGACGTCGACGTCGAACTCGGTCAGCGCATGCTCGAGTTTCTCGGCACCCCGGCCGACGAACCGAGCCGGCGGCCCGTCGATCACGACGGCATCCGAAGGCGCGACCTGGCGTGCGGCCTTGTCGGCGATCGAGCCGTTGACGAGCACGCGATTCGCGGCGATCAGGTGTTGCGCCTCGGTGCGGCTCGTCGTCAGCTCTCGCCGAACCAGTTCGGCGTCGAGTCGTCGACGAGCCACGGAGGGGATCAGCTCGCGGGCGGCGTCGGTGCTGCGGTCGGGGCCTTCTTCGCCGGGGCCTTCTTCTTGGCCGGAGCCTTCTTCGCAGCACTCTTCTTCTTGCCTTCTTCTTCGCCGGGGCCTTCTTCTTGGCCGGAGCCTTCTTCGCAGCACTCTTCTTCTTCGCCGGAGCCTTCTTCGCAGCGCTCTTCTTCTTCGCCGGAGCCTTCTTCTTGGCCGGCGCCTTCTTCGCGGCCGGAGCGTCGGCGTTCATCTCGGCCTTGACACGCTCGGCGATCTTCTCGGCCAGTTCCTCGAACCGGTCCTCGAGTTCGTCGAATCGCTCCGACAACCAGTTGACCTGCTTGGAGAACTCGTTCTGGATGTCCTTGGACAACCGCTCTGAGGTCTCGCGGCCGCGGTCGAGGAGCGTCTGCACCGCCTTTTCGGCGTCACTGCGACGGACCTCACCTGCCTTCACCATCGACTGGACGATCGATTCGGCCTGCTTGCGCGAGATGTCGGTGAACTCGACGCCCGCGTCGACGAGTCGCTGCAACGTGTTGTTTTCCATGAACTCAGGCTACTGCCGCTGGTCAGGGGCGGTACATGATGCGCGAGGCCACTTCGGCGAGGTCGGCGGCGTCGATGTCGACTGCGATGTCGACGCCGATCACGGTGTCGGGCCCGGACACCCCTGAGCGCACGAGCGCGAACCGGCAGCCGAGTCGCCGAGCGAACAACCCGTCGGTCTCCGGTCGGTCCCCGACCATCACCACGCGGGACGGGTCGAACGGCCGCTGCGACGTGCCGACGGTCGCGGCGATCAGGTCGGCCATCGGCTGGTGGGGCTTGCCTCCGATGAGCGGTGTCGCGTCGGCTGCGGTCGCGATCGCCGCGAGGATCGAGCCGCCGCCCGGTTGCAGACCGCTCGGCGTGGGATAGGTGGAGTCGGTGTTGGTCCCGATCAACTGGGCGCCGACCCGCACCGCCGCCGACGCCACCGTCAGGCGAGCGAAATCGAACTCGCGGTGCAGCCCGACGATCACGGCGTCGAAACCCTCGGGGCTGATCGACCCGTCGTTGACGACGGCCTCGGCCCCACGTCGCTCGACGGCTTCGACCACACCTGGGCCCGCGGCCACCAGCACCCGCGCCGACGGCTCGACCAGTCGTGCGGCCGCCATCGCCGAGCTCACGACGTCTCCGCGAGCGGGCACGCCGATCGATTCGAGCGCCCGTTCGTGCTCGGCCTCGACAGCCGCCGAGTTGTTGGTGACGAAGAGCACGCGTACGCCGGCGGCGCGCAAGCGCTCGATCGCCTCGACCGATCCGGCGATCGGCTCGTGCGCGAGCCACACCACCCCGTCGAGGTCACAGAGCACCGTCTCGATGCGATCCGATGTGTCCACCGCTCGATCGTTGCAGGACCGCGGCCGAACGATGGCATCCTGTCGGGGTGCCGAGATTCACGCCGTTCCCCGCCCTGCGCTACCGCGATCGTGAGATCGACGACCTGATCGCACCGCCGTACGACGTGCTGTCGGACGCCGACCTCGACGCGCTCGGCGGCAGGAGCCGGTTCAACATCACCCACGTCGACGTCCCGCGCGAGTCGGACGGACCCGACCGGTACGTGCTCGCGGCCGCCACGCTGCGCGACTGGATCGACGCCGGGGTGATGGAGTTCGACCCCACCCCGTCGTTCACGATCTATCGAATGCGGTTCACCGACGCGACCGGCACGGCGCGCGACATCGCCGGCGTGCTCGGCGGGATCGAGGTCGTCGACGAAGGAGCCGGTGGGGTACTCCCCCACGAGCGCGTCACACCGAAGGCGTCGACCGATCGCCTCGACCTCACGCGGGCGACGCAGGCGAACCTGTCGCCCGTGTGGGGGCTGTCGCTCGCCGCCGGGCTCACCGAGCTGCTCGCCGAACCGGGCGAACCGATCGCTTCGGTCACCGTCGACGGCGTCGACCACATCGTCGAACGCGTCGCGGACCCCGCGCGCATCGAGGCGATCGCAACGCTCATCGGCTCCGACGACGTGCTGATCGCCGACGGCCACCACCGATACGGCATCAGCCGCACCTACCGCGACGAGGTCCGCGCCGCCAATGGCGGCCGCCCGTCCCCCGCCGACGAGACGCTTGCGTTCGTGAGCGAACTCGTGGCCGATCAACTGTCGGTGGAGGCGATCCATCGTCTGTACCACGGCGTGAGGTTCGACGAGCTCGTCGGTGCGCTCGACACCGTGTTCGAGCGCTCGGACGCCGGGTCCCCCGACGGTGGGACGCTGGCAACGATGGAACGCGAGGGGGTGCTCTGCCTCGTCACCCCCGATGGGACGGCACAGTGGCTGTCACCACGGCCGGGAGCGTTCGACTCGGTGCGTTCGCTCGACGGCGCCTGGCTGGAGCATGCGCTGGCCGACGTGGACCACAGCGTGACCTACCAGCACGGCGTCGAGCAGGTCGTCGAAGCCGTCACGAGCGGCGCAGCGAACGGGGCGGTGCTGATCCGCCCGGTCAGCGTGGCCGAGATCGAGCGCACGGCCCGGGAGGGCGCGCTGATGCCGCCGAAGTCGACGTTCTTCACACCGAAGCTCCGCACCGGCTTGGTCATCCGCAGCGTCGTCTGACCAGCCGACCTCACGAGAGATCACCGAGCACCCAGACGCTCGACGAGCTCGTCGAGCGCGGAGTTCACCTGCTTGCGCCGGCGCGTCGGGATCACCGTGTCGGCAACGACCTCGGTGCGGCTCTGCGTCGCACCCCCGACCCGGAAGAACCGACGATGGACCGCTCCGATCACCAGGAGTTCGGCACCGTCGATCAGCAACGCCGCCGCCGCACTCGGTGGATCGATCCACGACACCGGCACCGACATCTTGCGCGATCGACCAGCGGACCCGACCGTCGTCGTCACGTCGAACTGGACGCTCACGGACCCCGAGGGCAGCGTCCGGTCGGTTGCATCGCCCCGGACGCGGCCGCGCAACACCGCGAGGTTGGCCAGCGCGCTGGCATCTCGGTCGTTCATCGTCATCTCCTTCTGCTCGTGCTTCCGGCGGGAGGAGTCGGTCGAGCACCACCGTACGCAGGGGCTGTGACAACGTTGGTGGAGCGGGTCGGTGCGTTGCTACGGTCGGTCGATGACCCAACACGAGCCGCTCCGCTGGGGCATCGCGGCCACCGGAAGCATCGCAGCCAGCATGTGCGAGGCACTCGACACGCTGCCCGACGCCCGGATCACGGCGGTCGGATCGAGATCGAAGGCGTCGGCCGACGCCTTCGCCGCCCGCTTCGGCATCCCGAGCGCACATGGGAGCTACGAGCAGCTCTTCGACGACCCCGAGGTCGACATCGTGTACGTGGCATCACCGCACAGCCACCACCACGCGATGACGATCGCCGCGCTCGACGCCGGCAAGCACGTCCTGTGCGAGAAGGCGTTCGCGGTCAACGCCGCCCAGGCGCGCGAGATGGTCGAGGCGGCGCGACGCAACGACCGGTTCCTCATGGAGGCGATGTGGACCTGGTTCATCCCCGCCGTCGTCGACATCCGTCAACGGGTCCTCGACGGCGAGATCGGTGAGCTGAAGGTCGTGCACGCTGACTTCGGCATCGCCAAGTTCGATCCGGACGGACGCCACCGACGAGCCGACCTCGCCGGTGGCGCGATGCTCGACATCGGGATCTACCCGATCACCTTCGCCCGCTTCCTCGCGGGCGACCCCGTCGACGTGAAGGTGCTCGGTACCCTCGGCGACACCGGCGTCGACACCACCGTCGGCGGTGTCGTGTCGTTCGAGAGCGGGGCGATCGGGACGTTCCACACGTCGCTCGACATGATCACGAGTCTCGGGGCGTCGGTGTTCGGCACCTTCGGCCGGATCGATGTCGACCCGCCGTTCTGGTTCCCCTCCGGCTTCACGGTTCGACTCGTCGGCGAGCAGCCGGCCCACGTCGACATGCCGAATCATGGCCTCGCCCACGAAGCGCAGCACGCGATCGAGCGCATCCGCGCCGGGCACCGCGAGAGCGACGTGATCCCACTGGCCACCACGGTGTCGACGATGGAACTCCTCGACGAGATCCGATCCCAGCTCGGGGTCGTCTATCCCGGGGAGCGTTGATCAGGCGTCGACGGGATAGTCGGCGAACGACGCCTTGAACACCCCCTGGTGCAACAGCACCGTGGCAGCGTGCACGCCGGTGTCGGCATCGGTGATCTTCGACTCGGTCCAGTACGACTCGACCCGCTTGCTCTGGCCGAGCCCGACCAGGGTGTGTTCCACCACGTACGGCTGCCCCACGAACACCGGGCCGTCGACGAACCGCACCTCGAGGTCGATGAACAGTCCGATCGCCGGGCCGCGGACGGGGAAGTGGGCGTTCGACCGGTGAGCGATGACGCTGATCATCTCGGTCGGCACGATCGGACGACCCCAGGGGCTCTCACCGCCGTCGAGGTACCACGACGAGGGCTCGGTGATCCTCGCCAGCTTCTGGGCGAGGGTGAAGGGGTACAGACTGCCGTTGTGGTCGTCGAATCCCATCGTCACGGGTTCGGCGACCGGGACGCGCATGCCGATCTCCAACTGGTCGACGATGTACAGCGTTCCGGGGTCGCCGAGGCCCCGCCGGCGGCGCTCGTCGAGTTCGGTGGTGTCGGAACCACCGATCGACGCGGTGCCGGTCAGCACCGGCGTCTCGTCGGACTTCTCGGCGCCGATGCGCCCGAGCGTGGCGGTCACCGGCTCGAGTGCGGCACGGACCCGCTCGCCCTCGACCACCATGTTCAGGAAGTGCGAACTCACGCACCCGCGCTCGAACCAGGCCTGGCCCCACCGCTCGACCGCCAGCGGGTCGATCTGGCTGAAGTGCGTCGGCCCCTCGATCGGGGCACCGGCGAGGCCGAGCTCCGCCGCCGTGGCGTCGTCGTGGACACTGGTGTGCCCGGCGTACTCCTGCTCGGCGAGCATCTGCGCCGGCTCGCGCCACGGCCCGACCAGCGTCTCGCCGTCGCGGGTGATCTCGGTCTCGAAACTCATCGCGTGCGCATTCAGGTGGTGGGCGGGAGGATCTTGAGGCCGAGTTCGGCGAGCGCCTTGGGGTCGCCCGGGATCGGCGAGTTGGTCATGGGGTCCTGGCCGGACTGGGTCTTCGGGAAGGCGATCACCTCGCGGATGTTCTCCTCCCCCGCCAGGATCGCCACGAGCCGATCGAGGCCGAACGCAAAGCCACCGTGTGGGGGTGCCCCGTAGTCGAACGGGTTGAGGAAGAACCCGAACTTGCGCTCGGCCTCCTCGTCGGAGATCCCGAGCGCCTTGAACACCCGGCGCTGCAACTCCGGCTCGTGGATTCGGATCGAACCCGAGCCGAGCTCCCAACCGTTGAGCACCAAGTCGTACGCGATCGACCGCACCGACAGCGGGTCGGATTCGATCTTGTCGAGGTCGTCGGGGTGCGGCGTCGTGAACGGGTGGTGGCCGGGCTTCGGGCGTCCCGTCTCCTTGTCGACGCCGACGAACAACGGGAACTCCACGATCCAGACGTACCGGTAGGGGCCCTCGTGGACCGGCGGACGGCCGATGTCGTTGCGCAGCGTGCCGAGCACCTCGCAGGTGGTCTCCCACTCGTCGGCCACGATCAGGATCAGGTCGCCGGTCTCGGCGTCCATCGTGGAACGAATCGCAACGGCCTCGTCGGCCGACAGGAACTTGGCGACCGGCGAGTCGAAGCCGACGCCTTCGGAGGCGTCGGTCACCTTCAACCAGACGAGGCCCTTCGCGCCGAGTTGCTTGGCGCGATCGGTGAGCTTGTCGAGCTGGTTGCGGCCGTAGTCGGCCGCCGCACCCGGCACCCGGATGCCCTTGATCGACCCGGCACCGGCGAACGCCTTGAACTCGGTCGACGCGAACAGCGGTGTCAATTCGACGAGTTCGAGCCCGAAGCGCAGGTCCGGCTTGTCGATGCCGTACCGATCCATCGCGTGGTGCCACGTCATGCGCTCGATCGGCTGCGGGCGCTCCCCGGTAGCAGCTTCGGCAGCATCGAGGACCGCTTCGCTGACGGCGTCGAGGACGTCGTCCTGGGTGACGAAACTCATCTCCATGTCGAGCTGCATGAACTCGTACTGACGATCGGCGCGCAGGTCCTCGTCGCGAAGACAGCGGGCCATCTGGTAGTAGCGGTCGACACCGCCGACCATCAGGAGCTGCTTGAAGAGCTGCGGTGACTGCGGCAACGCATAGAACGAGCCCGGCTCCTTGCGTGAAGGCACCAGGAACTCGCGAGCACCCTCCGGGGTCGACGGCACCAGCATCGGCGTCTCGACCTCGACGAAGCCCTGACGCTCCATGCCGTTGCGGACGGCGGCGTTGACCGCGGCTCGGACACGGAGGTTCTTCTGCATCCGCTCGCGGCGAAGGTCGAGGTAGCGGTGCTGGAGACGGATGTTCTCGTCGACGTCGTCGGCGCGAGCATCGATCGGGAACGGTGGTGGATCGGCCTTGCGGAGCACCTCGACCTGGCACTCGCCCAGCTCGATCCGGCCGGTCGGCAGGTTCTCGTTGACCGTGCCCTCGGGCCGGTCGCGTACGACGCCGGTGATGCGCAACACGTACTCACTGCGAACGTCGACGTCGTCGTTGATCACGCACTGGACGATGCCCGAGTGGTCTCGCAGGTCGACGAAGGCCAGATGTTCCCCGTGCTCACGACGACGGCCGACCCAGCCGCAGACGCTGACGGTGTCGCCGACGTGCTCGGCCCGCAGCTCACCGCACAGGTGCGTGCGCATCGACGTCGCCTGAGAGGAGGAGGAGGAGGAGGAGGAGGAGGGTGTGGGTGGTGTGGGTGGTGTGGAGGGTGTGGTGGGGTCACTCATGTGTGGATCAATTCTGTCGTGGGTGAGAGGCGAGGTACGAGGAGATCTGCGAGCGGGCGACGGCGATCTGCTCTCCGTCGCCGGACATGGGCTTGACGACGACGGTCCCCGCGTCGAGTTCGTCGTCACCCACGATCAGGGCGAACCGTGCGCCGCTGCGGTTGGCGAGCTTCATCTGGGCCTTCATCGAGCGGTTGTCGTAGCCCCGGTCGGCAGCGATGCCCGCGAGCCGGAGTTCTGCGGTGAGCGCGACCGCCTGGAGTCCGCCGGTGACGTCGACGACGAACGCGTCGAGCATCGTCGGCACGGCGGGGAACACACCCTCGTCGTCGCAGGCGAGCAACGTCCGATCGAGCCCGAGAGCGAAACCGACACCGGGTGTCGGCGGACCGCCGAGCGCCTCGACGAGGCCGTCGTAGCGACCGCCTCCGCCGAGCGCGTTCTGGGCCGAGTCGAGGGTGCCGCCCTGGAACTCGAAGATCGTGCGCCGGTAGTAGTCGAGACCGCGAACGAGCTTCGGTTCGATCGTGAAGGGGATGTCGAGCACACGCAGCCCTGCCAGCACCGCCTCGAAGTGCGCTGCTGCATCGTCGCTGTGGAACTCGGCGATCCGCGGCGCGGCGGCGATGTGCTCCTGGTCGATGTCGCGCTTCGAGTCGAGCACGCGGAGCGGATTGCGGTCGAGGGTGGCCCGAGACTGTTCGCTGAGCCCCTGGCCGGCGGCGGTGAAGTGCGCACGCAGGGCCTCGACGTAGCGGGAGCGGTCGTCGGGTTCACCGAGGCTGTTGACGATCAGGTTCACCTGGCGCAGCCCGAGGCGGGCGTAGAACTCCCAGGCGAGCGCGATCACCTCGACGTCGAGGTGCGGATCGTCGGCGCCGAGCACCTCGACGCCGACCTGGTCGAACTGGCGGTAGCGACCGCGCTGGGGCTTCTCGTAGCGGAAGTTCGAGCCCGAGTAGTACACCTTCCACGGCAACGTCGGGCGGTGTTCGGCGAAGGCTCGGCAGACGCTGGCCGTCATCTCCGGGCGCAGTGCGATGTGCCGGTCGCCCTTGTCGACGAAGTCGTACATCTCCTTGGTGACCACGTCGGTGGCATCGCCGATGCGGGTGAAGACACCGAGGTCCTCGAGCAGCGGGGTGATCAGCTCCCCGTATCCCGCCGCTTCGACGACCTCGGCGAACACGCGGTCGAAGGCGCGCCAACGCCCGCTCTCGGGCGGCAGGATGTCCCGCATGCCGGGACTGGTCTGGAACGCTGGCACGGCCGGTCAGGCTACCGGCGTGGCTGCGCCCGGGATCAGGCGATATGCGTCGTACACCGAGTCGACGCCCTTGATCGTGCGGATCACCGAATCGAGGTACCCAGGGTTGGCGAACTCGAACTCGAAGCGCATCTTCGCAACCCGGTCGGTGCCCGTGACGGTCTGGCAGGAGAGGATGTTCACCTGATGATCGGCGAGCGCGTTGGTGACATCACGCAGCAGCCGGGAGCGATCGAGCGCGACCACCTCGACGCCCGCCACGAACGTGGCGCCACGGTGCTCCTCACCGTCCCACTCGACTTCGATCATCCGCGTCGCCTGCTCGGCCATCAGCGACACGGCGTTCGCACAGTCGGAGCGGTGAACACTGACGCCGCGGCCCCGCGTGACGAATCCGATGATGCTGTCGCCGGGCATCGGCGTGCAGCAGTTGGCGAGCCGTACCATCACGTCGTCGAGGCCCTCGACGTGGATGCCCGCAGGTGACCGCTCGCCGTCACGTCGCTCCCGCTGCGGCCTCGCGACCGTGGCCGGCATCTGCTCGGCGTCGTCACCCGTGCGGAACCCGCGCATGAGACGCTGGGCGACCGACTTCGCCGACACGTGGTGCTCACCGATCGCAGCGAGCAGTGCGTCGAGGTCGACGTAGCTCAACTCGGCGATCACGGCCTCCAGTTGTGGCGACTTCCACACCCGCTGGACCGGCAGCCGTTCGCGTCGCAGCTCGGCGGTGAGGTCGTCACGACCGGCCTCGACCATGTCGACGCGCCGTTCGCGGCTGAACCACTGACGGATCTTGTTGCGGGCGCGGGGCGACACCACGAAGGTGAGCCAGTCCTGCGAGGGGCCCGCCGTCTCGACCTTCGAGGTGAAGATCTCGACGTTGTCGCCACTGGCCAACACGTGGTCGAGCGACACCAGGCGGCCGTTGACCTTGGCACCGATGCAGGCGTGCCCGACCTCGGTGTGGACCGCGTAGGCGAAGTCGACGGTGGTGGAGCCGACCGGCAGCGTGATCACGCGCCCCTTCGGCGTGAACACGAACACCTCGTCCTGTTCGAGGTCGGTCTTCAGGCTCTGCATGAACTGCGCAGGATCGGAGATCTCCTCCTGCCAGTCGATGATGCGCGTCAGCCAGTCGATCTCGGCGTGCTTGTCGCCGCCCTCCTTGTAGGCCCAGTGCGCCGCCACGCCCCATTCCGCGCGCTGGTGCATCTCGACCGTGCGGATCTGCACCTCGATCGGCTTGCCCGCCGGTCCGATCACCGTGGTGTGCAGACTCTGGTAGAGGTTGAACTTCGGCATGGCGATGTAGTCCTTGAACCGGCCCACCACCGGCCGCCATCGCCCGTGGATCGACCCGAGCGCGGCGTAGCAGTCCTTCATCGAGTCGACGACGACGCGGACCGCGATCAGGTCGAAGATCTCGTCGAACTCACGTCCCTTGACCACCATCTTCTCGTAGATCGACCACAGGTGCTTGCCACGACCGGTCACCTCGGCCTTGATCCCGAGCTCGTCGAGCCGGGCACGGATCTCGGCGAGTGTCTTCGCCAGGTAGACGTCGCGCTCGGGGGTGCGACTGCTGACGAGATGATCGAGTTCGGCGAACCGCTTGGGGTGCAGGGACGCGAACGCGAGGTCCTCGAGCTGCTGCTTCATCTCCTGCATGCCGAGGCGGTGCGCCAGTGGGGCATAGATGTCGAGCGTCTCCTGCGCGATCCGGCGCTGCTTCTCCAACGGCATCGAGGCGATCGTTCGCATGTTGTGGAGACGGTCGGCGAGCTTGATGACCAGCACCCGGAGGTCCTTGGCCATCGCCACGAGCATCTTGCGCATGCTGGCGGCCTGCTGCTCCTCGCGGGAGTCGAACCGGATGCGTTCGAGCTTCGTGACACCGTCGACGATGGCAGCGACCTCGGCGCCGAAGTCACGCTCGACGTCGGCGACGGTGATCTCGGTGTCCTCGACGGCGTCGTGGAGCAGCGCGGCGGTGACCGACACCTCGTCGAGCCCGATGTCGGCGACGATCTGCGCCACGGCGAGCGGATGGTTGATGTAGCTCTCGCCACTGGAGCGCATCTGCGACTGGTGGGCCTCGGCGGCGACCCGGTAGGCGCGACTGATCGTCGACACCGGCGACTTCGGGTGGCGCCGCCGGTACGACGCGAGCAGCGGCGTCAGCTCGGAGTTCGCGACCTCGACGTACTGTCGCCTCCACGGGAGCACACGATCGACCGTCCCCATGATCTGCTGCGCCTCAGTAGTGCAGGAGCGACCTCACGGTTCGCTCCCCCACCCGGGCACGCCCTCCGAGTTCGTCGAGTTCGATCACGAATCCGAGCCCGGTGATCACACCACCGAGTGTCTCGACCAGCTTGGCGGTGGCCGCAGCCGTGCCACCCGTGGCGAGAACGTCGTCGATGATCAGGATCCGTTCACCAGGGTGGATCGCGTCACGGTGGATCTCGAGCTTGTCGGAGCCGTACTCGAGGTCGTACTCCTCGCGCACGACCGCCCACGGCAGCTTGCCTGCCTTGCGGACCGGAACGAGCCCGGCGCCGATTCGGTAGGCGACCGCCGAAGCGAAGATGAACCCACGCGACTCGACCCCGACGACCCGGTCGATCGAGTTGCCTCCCAAGTCGTCGACGAGTCCGTTGACGGCAGCTGCGAAGGTGGGGCCATCGCCGAGCAGAGGGGTGATGTCACGAAACGTCACGCCATCGGTCGGATAGTCCTTGATCTCTCGGACATAGCTCCGAAGTGCCGCGTGGTCGCCTGCCATGTTCGGAGGATACCTTCCGACACCCGACTCGCCGACGATGACCGAAAGAGCGTCGATCAGCGACGCTTCTTCTTGCGCGGACGTGGAGGGTGGGTCAAGAGCCGGTCGGCCGGTTGGGCGATCGCGGAGCCCACGAGCTCGCGGCCGTCGTCGGCATCGTCGTGCGGTTCGTCGCTCGAGGCACGTTGGTCGCCGACGCGACCGGTGACACCTGCACCCATCACCGCGGCGCGCAGGTCGTCGCCGACCATCCGGTCCCGACGTGTCTTTCGTCCCGTGTCGCGCTTGAGGTAGGCGAGCAGTGGCGTGGCGATGAAGATCGAGGAGTAGACACCGGAGATCATGCCGATCAGCAGCGCCAGCGCGAACTCCTGCAGCGCCACGGCGCCGAGGACGCCCGAGCCGAGGATCAGGAGCGACACGACCGGGATGATCGACGAGAAGCTCGTGAGCATCGACCGCATCATCACCTGGTTCATCGAGATGTTGACGACGTCCTCGTACGGCATGCGGACACCGGCGTAGCGGCCCTGGTTCTCGTTGACCCGGTCGAACACGACGATCGTGTCGTACAGCGAGTAGCCGAGGATCGTGAGGAATGCGATCACGGTGGCCGGCGTGACCTCGAATTGGAACAGCGAGTAGAACCCGACCGCGAACACGACGTCGTTGAGCATCGCTGCGATCGCCGCGAGGGCCATTCGCCACTCGAATCGGATCGAGATGAAGATCGACACGATGATGATGAACACCACCAGCGCGCGGGCCGCCTTCTCGGTGATCTCGCGGCCCCAGGTGGAGCTCGTGAACGAGAAGCTGATGTCCTGCGTCGTCACGCCGGCAGCCTCGGCGAAGTCGGCGGTCACCTGGGCTGCCTGCTCGCGCGGCAGCTCCTCGACCTGGACCGTGACGATGTCGGAAGTTTCCGAGCTGCGCAGCTGGATGCGGGCGCCCGTGGTCGAGATGTCGTTGGCCTGCAGCACCGCTTCGGCCTCGTCGACGCCGAAGGTCTCGCTGGCAGGGATGTCCCAGGCATCGCCACCCTCGAAGTCGAGACCGAGGTTGAGTCCCTGTGTGGCGAGCGACAGCACGGTGACCACGACGACGACGATCGCACTGACCAGACCGATCTTGCGATGCCCGTAGAAGTCGATCGCGGTCTGACCGCGGAAGAGCCGGCCGAGACCGGAGGACGAGACCGAGGTGTCGAGCGTCATGCCGTCGCCACGTTCATGCCGAGGACGTGGTCCCGCTTGGCCATCAGCTTGCTCTGCGCGAGCAGGAGCACGGCGGGACGGGTGAAGAAGTAGCACACCAGCAGGTCGCAGATGGTGGTGAGACCGAGGTAGAGCGCAAAGCCACGCACCGAGCCGACGCTGAGCCAGAAGAGGATGAACGCGCCGATCAACGACACCACGTCGGCGGACCAGATGGTGCGCCAGGTCATGTTGAAGCTCCGCGGCGCAGCGTTCTTGATCGTGCGACCGTTGCGGAGCTCGTCCTTGATGCGTTCGAAGAACACGACATAGCTGTCGACGGTGACACCGATCGCCACGATGATGCCGGTGACGCCCGCGAGGCTCAGCGCGTAGTTGGTCCACCCCGACACGAACGACGCCATCGTGAACACCATCGCGGCCCACACGGTGATGCCGCCGACGATCACGAGCGCCAGCCATCGGTAGTAGGCGACGAGGAAGACCAGGACCAGGACCAGGCCGATCAGCCCGGCGATGACGGCGGCCCGCAGCGAGTCGGTACCCGCCGATGCCGACACCGTACGGGCCTCTTGCGCTTCGACCTCGACGGGGAAGGCGCCGCGGTTGAGCACGTTGGCGAGGTCGCTGGCCTCGTCACGGGAGAAGTCGCCGGTGATCGCCACCGAGTCGGTGAAGTTCGGTTGGTTCACCTGCGGCGCCGACTGCACGATGCTGTCGAGGACGATGGCGATCTGACCGCGCACACCGGGCTGGGTCGACGGGCAGGTGGGTGCAGCGTTGTAACACTGGCTGGCGAGGTTGTTCCAGGTGGCCTGACCGTCACCGCGCAGATCGACGGCGACGCCCCATCCCTGATCGCCCGTGAGCTGCGCACTGCCCTTCTCGAAGACCTCGCCCGTGCCCTGGGCCGGCCCGACACAGAGGACCGAACCGTCGCGAGTCGGCAGCAGTTCCGCCCCGGGGACCGTCGCCTGTGTGGGCGCGGGCGCAATGTCCACGGGACCGTCCGGCAACGTGTCCGCTGGCAGCGTGTCGCCCGGGATGCTGTCGGCCGGGGGCGCCTGCGGGCGGCGGAAACCGGTCGGCTCCACGCTGGTGTCGGGCGCCGAGCCGGTCGACGGTGTCTCGTCGCCCAGGCCGAGCGCCGGCTGCGTCGCCTCGGGTGCCGGGCAGTCGCTGAAGTTGAGCACGGGTCGCAGCTCGACCACGCCCGACACATCGACGGCACTGAGGGCCTCGTCCTGGTCGCGCACGCCCGGAAGGTCGACGACGATCGTCTGTCCCTGGACACGCACGTCGGGCTCGGCGATGCCGCGCCGCTCGAGTTCATCGCGGATCAGATCGCGGATGATGATCAGATCCTGCTCGGTCGCCGGTTCGACCGGCGCCAGGATGACCGACACGCCACCTTGCAGGTCGAGGCCGAGAATCGGGGTGTTGTCGGTGGCGACGTTGAACACGAGCGTCGACAGCGTGATCAGCACGACGCCGATCAACGAGGTCCACAGGCGACGTTTCATCGTGATGCTCAGTCGTCGTCGGCGGTGTTCGCCGACTCGAGTTCGTCGGCATCGTCGTCCTGCTCGTCCGCGTCGGGGCTGGCCTTGCCCTGGATCGCCGCTCGGGCGATGCGGATCTGGACGTCGTCGTCGATCTCCAGCCAGAACCGGGCGTCGCCGTCCTCGCCCGTGATGGTTCCGTAGACGCCCGAGGTGGTGATCACCTCGTCGCCGACCTGGATCGAACGCTGCAGTTCCTGCTGTTCACGCATCCGCCGACGCTGCGGGCGGATCATGAAGAAGTACATGGCGAACGGGATCAGGAGCAGGATGCCCAGCTGCAGGATCGCTGCGCTGCCACCTCCACCCGAGGAGCTGGCGATGAGTGTCGAGAGGTGCGCATTCATGTCGGCGGGCGAGCCTAGCTGCGAATCGTTCGACGCACCCGTCAACCCCAGACATCCAGAACCGAACGGCGGAGCGAACCGAACTCTCCGGCCCGGATCGCAGCGCCCATGCGCGCCATCAGGTCGATCGTCCAGGCGACGTTGTGGATCGACAGGAGCCGTGACGCGCTCGGTTCCCCCACCTGCAGGAGGTGACGGATGTAGCCCCGGCTGTGGCGGGCGCACACCTCGCACGGGCAGGTGACGTCGAGGGGCTCGTCGAGGTGGGCATTGCGCGCCGCCTTGGCCTGGAAGCGCCCGGTCGAGGTGAGGGCCGTACCGTGGCGGCCCAGGCGGGTCTGCATCACGCAGTCGAACTGGTCGACACCGAGCCCGACCGCCTCGACGAGCGACGCCGGGTCGCCGACCCCCATCAGGTAGCGGGGCCGGTCGGTCGGCAGTTGTTCGAGCGCAGCGGCCAGCGCTGGGAGCATCTCCTCGCGGGTCTCGCCGACCGAGAGGCCGCCGATGGCGTAGCCGTCGAAGCCGATCTCGACGATCTGCTGGGCGCTCTCGCGTCGCATCGTCTCGCTGATGCCGCCCTGCACGATGCCGAAGACCGCCTGGTCAGGACGGTGGTGAGCCGCCTTGGCGCGCGCAGCCCACGCGGTGGTGCGTTCGACCGCACGACGGATCACCTCGGGCGGGCTCGGCAGTGGCGGGCAGACGTCGAGCACCATCATGATGTCGGCGCCGAGGCGCTCCTGGACATCGACGGCGATCTCCGGGGTGAACCGGTGGGTCGAGCCGTCGTAGGTGCTCTTGAACGTGACACCGTCGTCGTCGACCTTCGGGTCGAGGGAGAACACCTGGAACCCGCCCGAGTCGGTGAGCGTGAGCCCGTCCCAGCCGGCGAACCGACCGAGCCCGCCGAATCGCTCGACGACGTCGACACCGGGCCGGAGCATGAGGTGGTAGGTGTTGCCGAGCACGATCTGCGCACCGATGCGTTCGTAGTCGGCGGCGCTCAGGTACTTGATCGCCCCGCGGGTGCCGACCGGCATGAACAGCGGCGTCGTGTAGCTGCCGTGTGCGGTCGTCGCCGTTCCGGCGCGCGCCGCGCCGTCGGTGGCTTCGACCTCGAACTCGACCGGATGCATCCCGGCGACGGTATCGCTGCGCGCCGCTCAGGCGGCGGTGCGCCGGCCTGGCGGTCCGGTGTTGTGGACGGTGCCGTCGGGGAGCCGCAGGGCGAGTTCCCGGTTCGGTCCGAGTTCGATCACCCAGCCGTCGTGGTGGACCTTGCCGTGATGCTTCGTGCACAACGGCAGCAAGTTGTCGAGATCGGTCGCCCCGCCGTTGCGCCACCAGATCAGGTGATGCAACCTGCAGCGGTCGTAGGCGACGCTGCAGCCAGGAATCGCACACCCTCGGTACACGGCCCGCAGTGCTCGTCGTTGCGCCCGGTTCGCCAACCGGGTGGTGCGACCCAGGTTCAGTTCGCCAGGTGCGTACAGAACAACACCATTGCGGACGACGACGGCGTGCGCGTCGACGTCACCGGCAAGCTCAGCCAACACCCGGGCAGGGATCTCGACGGGGAAACGCCACCCGCCGGGCGAACTGCTCCACCGTGCTGGCAGCGGCCACATCGGCCAAGGCATCGAGCCGATCGAACAACTCCCCGCGCTGCGCCACCGGCAACTGCGCCGCGGCGCGGGTCACCGCATCAACATGGCCCGCCGTCGCCTGACCGTCACCCAACACGTCCGCCAGCTTCGGTGTCGCGCCCAACGTCGCAGCGCGTTGTGTCGACTTCCTGGCGGCACCGATCGAGGTCTTCGCTGCGTTCGCCACCCGAGCCTCGACGAACCCCTCGGTCGACAACTTCGCCACGAGCGCGGCGTGTTGTGCCTCGACCCACGACTGGATCTCACGCACCGCGACCAGTCCGGACTCGACGAGATCGTCAGTCGCCGAGACGTCGTCGCGGACCCCAACGATGCGCTCCACCCGCTCGGCAACCCCAACCGAATCCATACCCCGATCATGACAAGGGGGTGCGTCAGGGTTGCCCGGACCCGGACCTCTGAACCACTTCCGACACATCCGCAGCGGAGGTTCGGTGCTCGGAATTCGGCGAGGGCTCACCGTCGAAACGTGGTGTCGTCCCACCCGGGATCGGGTTCCCAGTCGACCCACGAACGGTCCCACCACGGCCCGTCGGTCTCCAGGCGGCGAATCAGCCCATCGCCGTGCGAGCGGATCCACGCAACCAGCTCCGGCGAGTAGCGGCCCTCGGCCACCCGGTCGTCGAGCACCTCGGCGTCCGTCACGACGTGACTGCCATCCGGGAAGACGACCAGATCGAGTTCGAGATCCTGCGTCCGGTAGCCGTCGGCGGTACGGACGAACGCCGTCTGCAGGTTCAAGTACCAGCACACGAACTCCCGGTCGCCGGCGTCGCAGCAGCCACCTCCTCCGGCTGCAGGCCCAACACCTCGCTTCGCACGACGACGTCGCCCCGACTCCAGGTCTGCTCCATCACGCGAGTCCCGCATGCGGGTTCAGGGCGCGTGTCGGTCGAGCAACATGGCGTCACCGAAGGACAGGAACCGGTAGTCACTGGCGAGCGCAGTGGCGTAGAGGTCACGCCACCGGGGCCCGACGAACGCATCGATCATCATCAGCAGCGTCGTCTTCGGCAGGTGGAAGTTGGTCATCATCACGTCGACCAACTGCCAGTCGAACCCACGGTGGATGAACAGATCGGTCCTGCCCGACAGCTCGCCGGAGCGCGCCGCCGACTCCAGCGCACGCACCGCGGTGGTGCCCACGGCGACGACCCGGTCGGCCTCCCGGCACGCTGCCATCGTCTCGGGCGGCACCCGGTAGCGCTCGGTGTGCATCGGATGGTCGAGCGGATTCTCGGTACTGATCGGTTGGAACGTGTCGAGCCCGACGACCAGCTCGACGGTCACCGTCCGAACGCCGGCGGCCGCAAGCCGCTCGAACAGCTCGCTGGTGAAATGGAGGCCAGCCGTGGGTGCCGCGGCAGAGCCGGGCTCGCGAGCGAAGACGGTCTGGTAGCGATCCGGGTCGTTCAGGCGCTCGTCGATGTACGGCGGCAACGGCATCTCGCCGTGGCGGTCGAGCAGTGCGACAGGGTCGTCGTCGCCGATCAGCTCCACCCAGAACGTGTCGCCCGCCGGCGTGCGCTCCCCGATCGACACCAACGGCACGTCCCCGCTGAGCAACCGCTCACCGACGCGCAGCTTCGCTCCGGGCCGGACCAAGGCCTCCCAGATCCGGCGGTCGGTGTCACGAGGCTCCAACAACAGCACTTCGGCCGCTCCCCCGGTCGAACGGCGCAGCCGGAGCCGCGCCGGGATGACCCTGGTCTCGTTGAGCACGAGCAGGTCCCCGGCGCGCAACAGCTCGGGCAGGTCGGCGACGCGACGGTGGTCGGGCGGTGCGCTCCCCCGATCCACGAGGAGCCGCGCGGTGTCACGCGGCTCGATCGGTGTCTGCGCGATCCGATCGTCCGGCAACTCGTAGTCGAAGTCGGCGAGCTGCACCCGGCCGAGGCTAATGAGACAAGGGGTCAGACCCCTTGTCTCATTCAGTCGAACAGGCTGCTGGTCGAGGATCGGCGCGGGATCGCGATGCCGAGGTGTTCGTAGGCGGCGTCGAGCACCACCCGGCCTCGCGGCGTCCGAGCGATCATGCCCTGCGTGATCAGGAACGGCTCGTAGACGTCCTCGACGGTCTCGGGCTGCTCACCGACGCTGATCGCCACCGTCGACAGACCGACCGGGCCACCGTTGAACTGGGTGCACAGCGCCGCGAGGATCGCACGGTCGACCTTGTCGAGGCCCCGATCGTCGACCCCGAACAGCGCGAGGCCGTCGCGGGCGACATCGGCGTCGATGTTGCCGTCGGCGCGTACCTCGGCGAAGTCGCGCACGCGGCGCAGCAGCCGGTTGGCGATACGCGGCGTCCCGCGCGAACGGCGAGCGATCTCCCATGCGCCGTCGCGATCGATCGACACGTCGAGGATCCGAGCCGCCCGCTCGACGATCGCCCGCAGCTCCTCGTCGTCGTAGTAGTCGAGTCGGGCCACGAGACCGAACCGGTCACGCAACGGTCCGGTGATCATCCCGGTCCGGGTGGTGGCCCCGACGAGCGTGAACGGCGGCATCGTCAGCCGGATGCTCGATGCCGCCGGCCCCTTGCCGACGACGATGTCGAGCTGGAAGTCCTCCATCGCCGGGTACAAGATCTCCTCGACCGCCCGCGACAACCGATGGATCTCGTCGATGAACAACACGTCGCCGTCTTCGAGCTTGGTGAGGATCGCCGCGAGATCCCCGGCGCGCTCGAGTGCCGGGCCGGAGGTGACGTGCAGGTGCACGCCCATCTCGGTTGCCACGATCCCGGCCAACGTCGTCTTGCCGAGGCCGGGCGGCCCGGCGAACAGCAGATGATCGACGGGCTGTTCGCGCTTGCGGGCCGCTTCGAGCACGATGCGCAGGTGTTCCTTGAGTTCGCGCTGGCCGACGAACTCGTCGAGCGCGCGAGGACGCAGCCCCGCTTCGAGTTCGATCTCCGACGCGATCACGTCGTCGTCGTCACCGCCGCCGATGCCCGGATCGAGGAACTCGTCACGCACGGCGCGCTCCCAGCGACTTCAGCGCGTCGCGCAGCAGCGTGGCCGAGTCGGCGTCGGACGGGAGCTCTCGCAACACGTCACGGATCTCGTCGGTGCCGTAGCCGAGCGAGGCCAACGCATCGCGCACGTCGGCCACCGCCGATGCGGAACCGCCCGAGCCCGCACCGTCGAGCATCGGCACCGACAACCGGTCGCGCAACTCGACGATCAGGCGCTCGGCCGTCTTCTTGCCCACGCCCGGTACCAGTGTGAGGGCCGCGACATCGTTGTTGGCCACGACGTCGAACAGCGCCGCCGGTGGGTGGGTCGCCAGGATGGACATCGCGAGCGCAGGGCCGATGCCGTTGGTCTTGATCAGCACCTGGAACGTCTGGCGATCGTCACGCGACGTGAATCCGAACAGCGTCTGCGCATCTTCACGGATGTGGTGGTGCACGTACAGGAACACGGCCGTACCGGGCTCGAGTTCGGCGAGCACGCGCGTCGACACCGCGACCAGGTATCCGACGCCGTTGACCTCCAGGAGCACCGTGCCCTCGACGTTGCGCTCGAGCACCGACCCGCGCAGGGAGCCGATCATGCGCTGCGCTCCGTCTGCGCACGGACGCGCCGCCCCATCGGCGACATCGCCAGGTGGCACAGGGCGAGAGCGGCAGCATCTGCGGCATCGGCGGGCCGCGGCAGTGCACTCAACCCGAGTCGAACCTGCACCATCTTCTGGACCTGGGCCTTGTCGGCACCACCCCAGCCCGCCACGGTGTCCTTCACCTGGTTGGGCGTGTACTGCACCACCTCACACCCGGCGAGTGCTGCCTCGGCGAGCGCGAGCCCGCTCGCCTGACCGACGCTCATCGCCGTACGGACGTTGACCTGGAAGAACACCTGCTCGACGGCGACCACGTCGGGAGCGAACTCGGCGATCAGGGAGGTGAACTCGGTGCGCAGCGAAGCGAGGCGGTGAGGCAGCGGGTCGGTACGTGGCGTCGTGATCACACCGAGCGACACCGCAACGGCCTTGCTCGGGCCGCGCGAGTCGACGACCGCGAACCCGCATCGGGTGAGTCCGGGGTCGATCCCGAGCACCCGGCAGGCTCGGTCGTTCGACCGATCGGTGGCAGGGCTGACGAACACAGGTTCGTACCTTAGCCCGGCGACCACGTCAGGTGGTGATCTTCTCCAACTCGCCGATCAGTTCCTTCACCGGCCGGAACGTCAGCCCGGCGATCGCACGATGGGCGTAGCGAATCACCCCGTCGCCGTCGACGATGAACACGCTGCGGCGCGGGAATCCGATCGGGCCCAACGTGCCGTACAGGCCGGCGACCGCCTTGTCGGTGTCGGCGAGCAGCGGGAAGTCGAACCCGTGCTTGCCGGCGAACGCGTCGTGGCTCGTCACGTCCTGCGCCGAGATCCCGATCACCTGGGCGTGCATCTCGCTGAACTGTTCGAGATCGTCGTTGTAGCTGTTCAACTGTTTCGTGCAGACCGGGGTGTCGTCGCCGGGGTAGAACACGAGCACCACCGGCTGACCGCGGAACTCGGCGAGCGTGTAGTCGCGCCCTCCGGTGCCGGGCAGCGTGAAATCGGGCGCAGGATCGCCCACTCCGAGGCTCACGACGCCGCCACCTCGATCAACTCGTCGCTCATGTCGAAGTTCGAGAACACGTCCTGGACGTCGTCGTTGTCCTCGAGCGCCTCGAGAATGCGCAGGATCGCCTTCGCGTCGGAGGTGTCGGTGACCGGCACCAGGTTCTCGGCGACCATCGGGGAGTCCGCCGAGATCACCTCGATGCCGGACTCGTCGAGGGCAGCCTTCACGTCGTACACGATCGACGGGTCGGTCATCACCCGGAACGCACCGTCGGACTCGGCGATCACGTCGTCGGCACCGGCTTCGAGCGCTCCCACCATGATCGTGTCCTCGTCGACGCCCTCACCGGTGAGGATCACGCCTCGACGCTGGAACTGCCATCCGACCGCGCCCGGTTCCGCCATCGAACCACCGAGCTTGGAGAAGATGTTGCGGATCTCTGCGCCCGTGCGATTGCGATTGTCGGTGAGCACGTCGATCATCAGCGCCACCCCGCCGGGGGCGTAGCCCTCGTACATGATGCTCTCGTAGGTGCCCCCGTCGTCGTCGCCGGTCCCACGCTTGATCGCTCGGTCGATCGCATCGTTGGTCATCCGGGCGGCTTTCGCCTTCTGGACCGCGGTTCGCAGTGTCGGGTTGGAGTCGACGTCACCGCCGCTCTTCGCCGACACCTCGATCTGTCGGGCGAGCTTGGCGAAGAGCTTGCCCCGCGCCTTGTCGGCGGCGCCCTTCTTGTGTTTGATCGTTGCCCATTTGGAGTGGCCGGACATGTCGTCTCTTTCAGATCGGCTGATGGATCACAGGTGCTCGAGAAAGAGCTGGTGCAACCGAGCATCGTCGGTGAGTTCGGGATGGAACGCCGCCACCGTACAAGGTCCGCTGCGAACCAGAACAGGCACACCGTCGTGCCTGGCCAGTACCTCGACCCCATCGCCCACCCGCTCGACCAACGGCGCACGGATGAACACGGCGTGGAACGGCGTCTCGAGCCCCTCGACCTCCAGATCGGCCTCGAAGCTGTCGAGCTGGCGCCCGTAGCCGTTGCGACGCACGGTCAGGTCGATCACGTCGAACCCCCGCTGGTCGGAACGGGCATCGAGGACGTCGGTCGCACAGAGGATCATCCCCGCACACGTCCCGAACACCGGCATGCCGTCGCCGAGACGGCCCTTGAGGTGATCGAACAGCCCGCTCGTGGTCAACAGCCTCGACATCGTGGTGCTCTCCCCGCCCGGCAGGACGAGCGCATCGACGGTTTCGAGTTCGCGCGGCGTACGGATCAGTGGCGCTCGGACACCGAGGTGGTGCAGACGTTGCTGGTGCACCTCGAACGCGCCCTGGAGCGCGAGGACGCCGACGATCGGCCCGATTCCGTGCGGGTTCGGTTCACCAGCCCCGATCGGCATATCGCTGATTGACCTCGTCCATCTCGATGCCGGTCATCGGGGCACCGAGCCCGCGGCTGACCTTCGCCAGGATGTCGGGGTCGTTGAAGTGTGTCGTCGCCTCGACGATCGCCTTGGCGCGCGGCGACGGATCCTCGGACTTGAAGATGCCCGAACCGACGAACACCGCCTCGGCGCCGAGCTGCATCGCCAGAGCGGCGTCGGCCGGCGTCGCGAGCCCGCCGGCGCAGAACAGCGGCACCTGGAGCTTGCCGGTCTCGGCGATCTCCTGGACGAGCGGCAGCGGGGCTTGAAGGCGCTTCGCCCACTCGAACAACTCGGCCTGGTCGGCCTGGGTGATCTTCTTGATGTCGCCGATGATCGAGCGCAGGTGACGGACCGCTTCGACGACGTTGCCGGTGCCGGCCTCGCCCTTGGAGCGGATCATCGCGGCACCTTCGGAGATGCGCCGGAGCGCCTCGCCGAGGTTCGTTGCGCCGCAGACGAACGGCACGTCGAAGGCGAACTTGTCGATGTGGTGCGCCTCGTCGGCGGGCGTGAGCACCTCGGACTCGTCGATGAAGTCGACGCCCAGCGCTTGCAGGATCTGCGCCTCGACGAAATGGCCGATGCGCACCTTTGCCATCACGGGGATCGACACGGCGGCCTTGATGCCCTCGATCATCTCGGGATCGCTCATCCGGGCGACACCACCGTCGCGACGGATGTCAGCAGGCACGCGCTCGAGCGCCATCACGGCAACCGCGCCGGCGTCCTCGGCCACCTTGGCCTGGCCGGGAGTGACGACGTCCATGATGACGCCGCCCTTCATCATCTCCGCGAGTCCCCGCTTCACGGGGAAGGTTCCGGTGCTGCGACTCGATGTCATCTCCACAGCGTACTTTCGTCGCGGCAGATCACGCAGTGGAGGTTCACGGTGACGGAGGTGTGGGCGGCAGCACTTCGACCCCGCCGGCCGCGACGTCGGCGATGTCGGCGAGTTCGATCCACGTGTTGCCCGGCTGCAGCTTCATCGGCGTGCCTTCCGGGGTGAAGAACTCGATGGCGAAGAGGCTGAACTCACGCTTCCACGTGCCTTCGCGCACCTGACCGTCGGTGAACACCCAGATCGGACCCTCACCGATCGTCTGCGCCTCGGGGCTCCGCGAGTCGGCGGCGCTGCGGCCGTAGTCGACGCCCATGATCACCACGTTGGTCGCCCCGATCCGCCCGAAGAGCTTGTCCTCGTGGGGCCGACCGCGCTGCGAACGGTCGAACTTCATCGTCTCGGCGTTCCACGTCCATTCGATGTTCTCGCTGCCGACGCGCACCTTCACACCGGCGGTCGGTGCGCCGTCGACGGCCTCGCCTTCGTCGAGGTACTGGTACTGCTGCAGCGGCGGGCCCGGCTGGTCGGGTGGGGTCTGGAGCCAGATGTTGTCGGTGCTCGTGTACAGGTTGTGCGGAGCGCGTCCCGGCCCGCGGTAGTACCCGCCGGCCACGTTCGGACCCATGTTGATCAGTTGCGATCCGTTGATCAGCCGGGTCACGTTGGGGTTGCCACCGCTCCAGACGAACAACGGCGAGTTGAACGACGTGAACAGGTCGATGTCCTGCGTACGGCCCGAGCGAATCGGGCCGATCGGGTCGGAGCTCAGCGAATGGAAGACGGCGGCGAAGCGCGTCGTGCGGCCTTCGACGACCTCCTCGAACACGATGTCGGCGACCGCGAGGCCACTGTGGTTGGGCACCGCAGCGGCATTGTTGTCGATCTTGGCGACGAGCGCCGCTCGCTGAAGGATCTCGTCCTCGCTCTCGAGCGGTTCGCCCGTGAGGGGCTGACGGATCGTCGGCGGCAGCGTCGTCGACGTGGTCGACGTCGACGACGTGCTCGTGGTCGTGGTCGCCTTCACGGTGGTGGACGTCGTGGAGGTCGAACTGGTCGCGGGGGCGGTGTCGTCGCCACCCCCACCGCCGCAGGCGGCTGCCACGAGCGCAAGGGCGGTGAGTGCAACGAACGGGCGGAGGCGTTTCATCAGAGTTCTCTCAGGAGGGCGATTCGCTCGTCGAGCGGGGGGTGGGTGTCGAACATTCGGTGGACGCCGCCCAACTTGCCGTCGTCGCCGACGCCACTCATGGGCTGCTCGATCCACAAGTGTGCCGTAGCGGTCGACGCCGAATGTGTCACCGTCGTGTCGGCCTTCAACTTCTCGAGAGCGGAGATCAATCCGGGCGGGTACCGCGTGAGTTGGCAGGCGCTCACATCGGCGAGTGTTTCGCGTCGTCGTGAGATCGTGGCCTGCATGAGCCTGGCCACGATCGGCGCGATGATGAGCATGGCGAGCCCGATCCAGGCGAGCGGGTTGTTGCCGTTGCCGCGGTCGCCGTTGCGGGGCACGCGACCGCCGTTCCACCACATCGTGCGGATCGCCAGGTCGGTCATCAGTGCGACGGCTCCCACCATCGTGACCGCCAGGGTCGACACCAGGATGTCGTAGTTGCGGATGTGGCTCAATTCGTGGGCGATCACACCTTCGAGTTCGACCCGGTTCATCTTCTCGAGCAACCCGGTGGTCACGGCGATCGCTGCGTGGTTCGGGTTCCGGCCGGTGGCGAACGCGTTCGGGGCCGGGTCATCGATGATGTAGACCCCGGGCTTCGGGAGCCCACCCGCGATGCAGAGGCCCTCGACGAGGTTGTGGAGTCGCTGGTACTGCTCGGGCGGCGCGGGACGGGCCCGGCTCACCGACAGTGCGATCTTGTCGGCCTTCCAGTAGGAGGCGAACGCGATGCTCGCACTGATCACGAGTGCCGCCACCGTGAACGCGAGGCCGTTGCCGACGACCGCGCCGATGGCGAAACCCACGAGCCCCACGACGAGGACGAACACGGTGATCAGGGCCGCGCTTCGCCGCTTGTTCGATCGAATGAGTTCGAACATGAGGTGGCGTCAGAACTCGACGGTCGGAACGGTGCGAGCCTGCTCGTCGGCCTCGAAGTAGTCGCGTGCCTCGAAGTTGAACATCTTGGCGATGACCACCGTGGGGAACGACTCGAGCTTGTTGTCGTAGGTGAGCACGCTGTCGTTGTAGAACTGGCGGGCGTAGGCGACGCGCCCCTCGGTGGCGGTCAGCTCCTCCTGCAGAGCGAGGAAGTTCTGGTTGGCCTTGAGGTCGGGGTAGGCCTCGCTCAGGGCGAAGAGCTGGCGAAGGGCCCCGGTGAGCACGCCGTCGGCGGCGGCCTGCGCCTTCGGGGTGTCGGGAGCGGCGATGGCGGCGTTGCGGGCTTCGACGACGGCAGCGAGCGTTTCGCGCTCGTGGGCGGCGTAGCCCTTGACGGTTTCGACGAGGTTCGGGATGAGGTCGATGCGACGCTTCAGTTGGACGTCGATCTGCGACCAGGCGTTCTCGACCTGGTTGCGGGATCTGACGAGTCCGTTGTACAACGCGATCACGACCAGCACCAGGACCACCACGACGATGATCACGATGATGACGGGGAGCATTCGACGCAGTGTACGGCGCTGCCGAGGATCAGTCAGCGATGGCTCGAAGCGACAGCTCGGGCTCCGAGGATCTCGGTGTAGATCTCGAGGTAGCGATCGGCGAGCGCGGTCATCGCGAACCCCTCGGCACGTTCGTTGCCGGCCGCTCTCAGCCGATCCGACAGCGCATGGTCGCCGATCACCCGGGCGAGCGCAGCGCCGAGCGCGTCCGTGTCACCCGGCTCCACCAGCAGCGAGTCGACACCATCGGTGGCGACGTTGCGGTAGCCGTCGAGCGAACTCGCCACCACGGCGGTGCCGGCGGCCATGGCCTCGATCAACACCACACCGAACGACTCGCCGTGCAACGACGGGGCACAGAAGACATCGGCGGCGCGCAGGCGGGCGAACTTCTCCTCGTCGGTGACACGGCCGAGCCACTGGAACCGGCGGTCGCCCGCGGTGCGCGCGGTGAGATCGGCCGTGTCGGGCCCGTCGCTGCCGATCCACACCGTCACCGCGAGATCTCTCGACTGCACGGCCTCGACCAGCTCACGCAAGCCCTTGCGCTCCTCGTGGCGGCCGCAGAAGAACACGACCGGCTCGCGTCCGGCGGGTCTCGGCCACGGCGTCACCGCTCGGATCTCGTCGAGTTCGACGCCGTTGAACAACACGTCGTAGTGGCCCCCGAGGTGCCCCTGCACCAGGGCCAGCGCATCCTTCGACACCACGACCTTGCGGTCGATGCGCCTGATCAGCCGGGTGAGCGCAGGCTGCAGGATCCGGTAGCTCGCCGAGGTGCCGGCGGCGTGGAACGTCCCGACCGTGGGCGCCCGGTGCACCATCAGCGCCGTCGAGGTCGGCCCCGGCGCCAACGGTTCGTGGAGATGGATGACGTCGAACCGCTCATCGTTCAGCACCCGCAACGTGCGCAACGCCGCCGACGGATCGGGGGCGATCGGCGCGACCGAGCCGTTCGCCGACAGCGGCAGCGAGTCGCCCAGCGGCGTGATGAAGCTCTCCGGCGGCGGCCCGTCACAGGGTCCGAGCACGCGGGCCTCGTGGCCTCGCCGACGCATCTCGCGTGCCAGCCCGAGCACCTGGGCCTGGACCCCGCCCGGCACGGTGAGGCTGTAGGGGCTGACGACGGCAATCCTCATCGACCGGATCCCGATCGACCGGGGCCGGCGCGACCGGTCACACGACCCCGAAACGGCGCTCGAGTTCGTCGGCCTCCAGCGGCTCCGACAACAGGTACCCCTGCCCGAGGTCGCATCCGAGCGCCTGGAGCGCACGCAACTGCGCGGGACGCTCGATGCCCTCGGCGACGCTCAGCATGTCGAGCCCTGCGGTCAGCTGGAGAATCATCCTGGCCAACGTCGCCTCGCTGGGATCGTCGCCGAGTTCCTGGATGAACTGTCGATCGATCTTGACGATGTCGACCGGAAACCGCTGCAGGTACGACAGCGAGCAGTATCCGGTACCGAAGTCATCGATTGCAATGCGTACACCAAGTGAACGCAGTTCGGCAAGGTACCCGGACGCCGACTCGATCTCTTCCACGAGCATCGTCTCGGTGATCTCGAGCGTCACGCAACGCGGATCGATCGCGTGTCGGATCAGCGATGCCCGTACCTGCTCCACGAATTCCGGTGACCTGATCTGGCTGGCCGACACGTTGATGCTGATCTGTTGCGGGCCGCGGGCCTGCCATCGGGCCGCCGCGCGCAAGCTCTCGTCGATCACCCATTTGCCGATCGGCACGATCAATCCGGCTCGCTCGGCGATCGGGATGAATTCGGAGGGCGACACCTGGCCACGGAGAGGATGCTCCCACCGCAACAGCGACTCGGCGCCGACGACGCGACGCGTACGGAGGTCGACCACCGGCTGGTACACGAGACGCAGTTGATCCCGGTCGATCGCGTTCGCCAGGTCGCTTCGGAACTCGAGATGACGGGAGGCACTCAGGCGCATCGCCGGATCGAAGATCTTGATCTGGCTCTTGCCGGCGCGCTTCGCCTCGTACATGGCGATGTCGGCGTCGCGGAGCAGCCCCGCGGTGGTCATCCCCGGTGTCGACACCGCCACGCCGACGCTGGCGAGCACCGTCAGGTCGTATCCGGCGAGGGCGACGGGCTCGTGGAGGTCGGCGAGCAGTTGCTCGGCGACCTCGAGCGCTCGGTCGACTCCCCCACGATCCTCCAGGAGCAGGGCGAACTCGTCGCCGCCGAGCCGAGCCGGCGTGTCGCCCGGGCCCGACACCCGTCGGATGCGATCCGCGATCGCACGGAGCATCTGGTCGCCGACACCGTGGCCGAGTGCGTCGTTGACCGACTTGAAGTCATCGAGATCGACGAACAGTACGACGACAGGGTCTGCGTCGGGTCTGGCGACCCGGAGCGCGTGATCCATCCGGTCGAGGAACAGCGCCCGGTTGGCCAGGCCGGTCAGTTCGTCGTGGAAGGCTCGATGGCTCAGCTGTCGTTCGAGATTGCGCTGCTCGGTGACGTCCCGGAACGTCGCGACGACCCCGTCGACGGCATCGCCGCCGAGCAGGTTGGCGATCGTCGCCTCCATCCGACGACGCTCGCCGTCGACGCGCACCAGGCTCGCCTCGAACTTGACCATGTTGCCGTGGCCCACCGCGACCGAACGCCGCAGTTCACTCGCGGTCGGATTCCGGTCCTCGCTCGAGATGAGATCGATCATCGACCTCCCGGTCCAGTCGTTCGGGCGGTGCCCGAGGGTGCTCGCCAGGCCGGGGCTCGCGTAGCGAATGATGCCATTCGCGTCGAGCAGCAGGACGACATCGCTCGAATGCTCGACCATCGCGGCGAGCCGGTCCTGGCCCCGGCGTTCGGTGAGCACCTGAACGGTGGCGACCAGCCGCCACATCCGTGTCAACGCCAGCACGACGACCACGACGGAGCAGATCGCCGCCAAGGTGCGTGTCGTCGCCGTGCCGAGGCCGGTGACCAACAGCGTGATCAGCACGGTCAGCGGTGTCAGCGCAGCAACGCTCAGCCACACCACCCTGCCGAACCCGAACACGTTGGTCACCTCCACCACGCGGTTCGCCCGCTTCATGGTGGGGTCGAGGGCGGCGGCCCCGACCAGCAGCGGCGCAGGGACCAGCAGCGAGGCGACGAAGCCTCCGGGCCCGTAACTCTCGCGGAGTTCACTGACGCTCCGGAGCACGTCGGCGATCAGCAGCATCGACACGCCGATCATCAGCAGGGTCGGCGCCGGAGCACGGAAGCGGGTGGGAATCGCCAGGCGAACCGACAGCGCGACGGCCACGGCCCCGAGCATCGGTACGAGCACGGCCCAGATGCGATCGCCGACGGCGAGGTCCCCATCGGTCAGGTACGGCTCGACGACCGCCAACCACACGCCGAGACCGACGGCGATGCCCACGATCGCTATCTCGACCCCCGCAAGTCCTTCGGACTCGTCTCCACTGTCGCCCGCGAGCATCCACAGCCCGAGCACGAGCGCGAGCGCCGACACGAGATGAAAGGCGTCGCTCGCGGAGACGAACGTCTCCTGCTCGCCGAAGTACAGCCCGGCCCACACCACATTGGCGCCCGCCAGCAGGCCCATCGACAACGCGATCAGCCACCATGGCAGGGTGCGCGTCGGCTGGAACGACGCGATACCGACCATGATCGCACCGACAGCGATCGCCGGCGAGACGACCCGGATCACCTCGAGCGCAGGGCCGGCAGGCATGACGAGGTAGACGACCGTCAGCACGGCCGCCAAGACGACGACAGCGCGCGAGCGCGCTGACATCGAGAAATTCGTCACGAGTTCGATGCTCACTCTTCGGCAGTTGGGACGGCCGTCTTGACGACCATGTCGGCTTCGACGGCCGGCCGAAGGGGCCCGGAACTCCGATTCGCGGCCGTCAGCGCCGGTAGCCGGGATCGCTCGGCCAGTTCGGCTGGAACATGTGCCACTGCGATGGCGCTCGCCGGATCAGGATCTCGAGATCGTGGGCGAGCGTCTGTGTGATCCGGTGGACGTCACCGCGCAGACGCTTCTCCCTGCGCTCCGCCTCCAGCGCTGGGCGCACCCAGGCGTGGTGACCGTCGACGCGTCCGGTGAAGTACACGGCGGTTGGCAGGATCGGCGCCCCGGTCCGCAAGGCGAGCGTGGCAGGTCCGGCCGGCATCGTGGTGCGCTCTCCGAAGAACTCGACCTCGGGGCCGCCCCCCTGGAGGTCACGATCGGCCAACAGGCACACGACATGGTTGTCGTTGAGGGCTCGCATCACCGTGGTGCCGGCGCCGGGACCGAGCGGGACCACGTTCATCCCGAGCGCCGAGCGGAGGTCGACGAACCACTCGAAGAGCTCCGGCGGGTCGATCTGCTCGACGACCACCGTGATCTGATGGCCTTGCTCGGCGATCCAGCGACCCGCCCACTCCCATCCCCCGAGATGGGGCAGCACGAGGATCACACCGTTGCCTGCCGCGAGCCCGTCGACGATGTTGTCGTACCCGTCGACGTCGAAGCCCCGCTCGACCGTGGCGGCGGAGAGGTTGGGCAGGCGGAAACTCTCGAGCCAGTAGTGGGCATAGGAGTCGAACGCCTCCTGGACGGCCCGCCGCAGGCGCAGCCCGCTGAGCGTCGGATCGACCCGCTGGAGGTGACGGGCGATCATCGCCCGACGCTCGCGACTGGCGAAGGTGGCCCCGAGCCCGAACGGCGTCGTCAACCCCGCGGCGACCCGCGCGGGCATCAGTTGGGCCGCGGCGGCGCCGAACCGGTACGACGACGTGGTCGCCATGTCCGTGAGCCGGCGCGGATCGGTGAACTTTCGCGACGGCACGTGTCAGGACGGCCGTCGTGGTACCCGGGTGCGGCGCCGTTCGGTGCGTGCAACCCGGCGGCTCTGGCGTCGCGAGCGGCGGATCTCGATGCGTTCGGCGGTGACCGGGGCGACCGCTGCCTGCTTCCACACCTTGACGAATCGCTGGATCGCGGTGATCGAGGTGAGCACCAGCATGATCCAGAGGATCGGGATCAGGAGCACGGGGAACAGCAGGCCGACGCAGAGCGCGATGATGCGCTCGGCGCGCTCCATCAGGCCGCCCTTCGCCTCGATGCCGAGCGACTCGGCCTTGGCGCGCTCGTAGCTGATGATGCTCGACACCGCCATCACGGCGAACGGCAGGATGCTCATGTAGGGCGACTCGGTGCTGGCGAAGTACCAGGCGATGCCGCCGAGCAGGAACGCATCGGTCACCCGGTCGACCGTGGAATCGAAGAAGGCACCACGCTGACTCGCAGCATCGGTGGCCTTGGCGAGCGCTCCGTCGAAGAGATCGGGGAGCGCAGCGAGAATCACCAGGAGCAGGCCGAGGCGGAGCTGGCCCGCACCGATCGCCACCGCTGCGGCGATGCCGACGAGCAGGCCGAGGATCGTCAGGTGGTCGGGCGTCAGGCCGGTCTTCCGGAGCGCGTTCCCGATCGGCTTGACGGCCTTGTCGACCGGGGTCCGGAACTTGCCGTCGAACATCGATGAGACGCTATCGCGACTCGGGGGCGAGTTCGGGGTTGTCCTCGCTCAGGTGTTCGACGACGCGTCCGTCGACGGCGTCGACCAGCACCAGGGCCCGAGTGGTCGGGGGATCCTCGGCCGAGTAGCACATCACCCTCCAGGTGGGTCGGCTGCGCAGCCCCCGCCACACCTGTTGCGCCGACGCGTGGCCGACGGGATACCCCAGCGCCTGTTGCGCCGCCACCAGCGCCTCCTTCTCGTCGACGTGCATCCGCCAGCTCGACGTGATCGAGAACACGCCGACCGCCGCGAGCACGACGGCGGCCGCCAGCAGGCCCCCGTTGACGAAGGCCTCGTCGGGCAGGGTGACGTACACGATCACGCAGAGTGCCGCGATCGCGAGGTAGATCACGCCGGGCCACCGCCGGCGGCTGTTGTCGGGGAACTGGTACGGCCCGACGTACCCACGCGGGTCGAGGTCGTCGGGGAGTTCGTCGCGCAGGTCGTCGGTCATCGTGATCAGGCTACGGCCCAGGCCGCAGTGAGCTTCGCGGCGGTGACATCGATCGACTCCGGGAGGTTCTGGGTGTTGGACACCGCCATCATGAAGTTCGAGTCTCCGGTCCAACGCGGCACGACGTGCACGTGGAGGTGGTCGGGGACCGATCCGCCGGCCGGGCGCCCGAGGTTCAGCCCGACGTTGAGACCGTCGGGCCGGTAGACATCGCGCACCACGGCCACCGTCCGGGTGACGGTCGACCAGAGGTCGCTGGTCTCGTCGTCGGTGAGCTGCTCGAGGTCGGCGACCTCACGGAACGGCACGACGAGCACGTGGCCGATCGTGTACGGGAACAGGTTGCAGATCACGAAGCACGTCGTCGACCGGTGCACGATGTGGGTGTCGGCGTCGGACGCGCCCGAGTTCAGGATCCGGGTGAACACCGAGCCTGCAGCACCGGGGTCCGACCGCGATGCCTCAGGGGCCGACCGCACGGGCGCGGCCGTCACGTACGTCGACCGCCAGCCGGACCAGATCCGTTCGATCATCGCGCCTTCAGACACCGAGCGCGGCCGACTCCGCGCTCGCGACCTCGTGGCGCAACTGCTCGACGAACGAGGTGAGATCGACGCCGCGTTCGACGTCGCCGCCGCGAGGGTTGACTCCGACGGTGCCGGCCGCCACGTCGTCGTCGCCCACCACGAGCACGTAGGGGATCTTCTCCAGCTTCGCGTTGCGGATGCGCTTGCCCAGTCCGTCGTCGGCCACCACGGTGTCGACCCGGGCACCGGCTGCCTCCAACGCCTCGACCACGGTCGCCGCGTAGGCCTCGTGTGCCTCGGCAACCGCGAGCACCCGGACCTGGACCGGAGCGAGCCAGGTCGGGAACGCTCCGGCGTAGTGCTCGAGGAGCACCCCGAAGAACCGTTCGATCGACCCGAAGAGCGCGCGGTGCAGCATGATCGGGCGGTGCCGGTTGTTGTCGGCGCCGACGTACTCGAGATCGAAGCGCTCGGGGAGCTGGAAGTCGGCCTGGATCGTCGACAGCTGCCACGACCGCCCGATCGCATCGCGGACGTCGATGTCGATCTTCGGGCCGTAGAACGCGGCTTCGCCCTCCTTGACGGCGTACTCCAGTCCGTGCGCGTCGAGCGCCTCACGCAGTGCCTCGGTGGCCTCGTCCCAGATCTCGTCGGATCCGATGTACTTGTCGGGATCCTTGGTCGACAGGTTGAACGTGAAGTCCTCGAAGCCGAACGCCCGCAACACCGACAGCACGAAGTCGAGCAGGCTCGCGACCTCTTCCGCCATCTGCTCCTTGGTGCAGAAGATGTGGCTGTCGTCCTGCGTGAACCCGCGGATGCGCATCAGACCGTGCAGCGTGCCGGCACGCTCGTAGCGGTACACGTTGCCGAGTTCGAACAGCCTCAGCGGGAGTTCGCGGTAGCTGCGCTGGCGACTGCGGAAGATCAGGCAGTGCATCGGGCAGTTCATCGGCTTCATGTAGTACGTGCCGTTGTCCATCTCCATCGGCGGGTACATGCCGTCGGCGTACCACTGCAGGTGGCCGGAGGTCTCGAAGAGCTTGCCGTTGGCGAGATGCGGCGTGTACACGAACTCGTAGCCGCCGTGTTCGTGGCGCAGCCGGCTGTAGTCCTCCATCAGCTTGCGGACGATCGCGCCCTTCGGGTGCCACACGGCGAGGCCGCCGCCGAGTTCGTGGGGGAAGCTGAGCAGGTCGAGTTCGGTGGCGAGCTTGCGGTGATCGCGTTTGAGCGCCTCCTCCAACTGGTGGAGGTGTTCGGCGAGCGCCTGTTTCGACTCCCACGCCGTGCCGTAGATGCGCTGCAGCATCGGACCCTTCTCGTTGCCCCGCCAGTACGCGCCGGACACGCGCTGCAGCTTGAAGAACCCGAGCTTGCCGGTGGAGGGAACGTGCGGGCCGACACACATGTCGACGAACGAATCGGTGTTGCGGTACGCACTGATCACACCACCCTCGCCCACCTCTGCGGCGTCCTCGTTGTCGGCTTCCGCCGATTCGACGCGCTCGATGATCTCGACCTTGTACGGCTGGTCGGCGAAGAGTTCCTTGGCCTCGGCCATCGACATCTCCGAGCGGATGAACGGCTGGTTCGCCTTGACGATCTCGCGCATCTCGGCCTCGATGCGCTCCAGGTCGTCGTCGCTGAACGTCGCACCGCCCGGGAGCTCGAAGTCGTAGTAGAACCCGTTCTCGATCGCGGGACCGATCGAGAACTTCGCGCCCGGGAACAGACGGGTCACCGCCTGCGCCATCACGTGGGCCGTCGAGTGCCGCAGTACGTGACGGCCCTCGTCGGTGCCTGCGGTGACGATCGAGACCACGGCACCGTCGGGCAGGGGCGCGGTCAGATCGGTTTCGCGGCCGTCGACGACGGCAGCGACGGCCGCCTTCCTGAGACCGGAACCGATCGACGCCGCCAGGTCGAGGGCGGTGGCGTCGGCGGCCAGCTCTCGCTCGGATCCGTCGGGGAGGGAGACCGTGATGTTCGACATGCGACCGTCAGGATAGGAGGGTCGGTCACCGACCAGCGCTGAGGTTTGCTCCGGACGTGGCCCGATCCGAGCGAGCGGACGCGCGTCGGCGGTCAGTTGCCGGCGACGAGGGTGAGCTCGCGCTCGATGCCGGACGGCCGTGGCGGGATGTCGGGGGCCGGATCGGCGACCGACGACACACGAGCGGCAACCGTCGGTTCGGTCTCGGCCGTGGCCCCGGCGTACGAGTTGACGTAGGTCTGACCCGTGAGCTCCCGGATCTCGTACATGACCTCGTCGATCATCGATCGCCAGGCGATGTGTTCGGCACCTCGTCCGCGATATCGCTCGGGCCGGATCGGCCGACCGATCTTGATCTGGCAGCTGCTGAACAGCTTGGGCATCTTCGCGTCCGGCGGCTGGATCTGGTCGGTGCCGATCACGCCGACGGGGAAGATCGGGCAGTCGAGCTTCATCGCGAGGCGAGCGGCGCCGGTGCGTCCCTTGTGGAGGTTGCCGTTGCGACTGCGGGTGCCCTCGGGGAAGATCCCGAACAGTTCGCCACGGCGGAGCACCGCTTCAGCGGCGTCGAGTGCGGCGGTGCTCTTGTCGCCACCGGAGCGGTCGATCGGGATCATGCCCATCGCCGGGAAGAGGTACTTGGTCTTCCACGAGTCCATGTACTCCGCCTTGCCCACGAAGGAGATGTTCCGCGGCACGGTGAGCATCAGGAACGCCGAGTCGAGGAAGCTGACGTGGTTCGGGCACAGGATCGCCGGGCCCTCCACCGGCAGCCGCTCGTAGCCGCTCAGCTCGATGTCCCACAGCAGATTGGAGACCGGACGGCCCAGCTTGCGCACCCTGCGCTGCATCGCGCCTGCTCCCGGGTCGTCTGTCACGTCCGACAGAGTAGACCGCACAAACGCACATTTGAAGCGCCACCGCGAAAAATGCCTGGGTTGTCGCGCCGGGCGCGCCCATCCGGGCACTTTCAGGGGGTCGGGGCGGGTCGGTGGGCCGGTGGTGGGGTTCAGTCGAGCTCGATGCCGAGCAGCGCGGCTGCTTCGCCGACACCCGCCCCGGCGCGTGCGGCGGCATCGACCGCGGCGATCGCTCCGGGTGTGTCGAGGTCGTCGTCGAGCCGAGCACGGACCTCGTCGAGCAGGTCGGGGTTGGATCCGCCTCGCTCGTTCCATGCGTCGAGCCGGGCTGCATTGCGCGGCATCAGCCCGTCGTCCCACTCCCACTCGGTGCGGTAGTGGTGTTCGATGATGCCGAGACGGATCACCCTGGGGTCCCAGGTCTCGCGGAGTTGATCGACGAAGACCAGGTTGCCGAGGCTCTTCGACATCTTCTCGCCGTCCTTGTGGATCAGCGCGGTGTGCATCCAGTGCTTCACGAACGGCTCGCCCGTGGCAGCCTCCGACTGGGCCCGTTCACACTCGTGATGCGGGAAGATCAGGTCCGCTCCCCCGCCGTGCAGGTCGATCGTGGTACCGAGCTCACGCAATGCGAGCGCAGAACACTCGATGTGCCAACCGGGTCGGCCGGGGCCCCACATCGTGTCCCAGCTCGGCTCGTCGGCCGCCGACGGATGCCAGAGCACGAAGTCGAGCGGTGAGCGCTTGTTGGGGTCGTCGATGTTGCCGCCCCGCTCCTTGGCGAGCACGAGCATCTCGTCGTCGCTGTAGTGGCTGAGCGAGCCGAACGATCCGAACCTGGAGACGTCGAAGTAGACCGAGCCACCGGACTCGTACGCGAACCCCCGGTCGAGGACCATCCCGATGAACCCGCGGATGTCCGGGATCGCCGACGACGCCCTCGGTGTGGCCGCGACCGGCAGCGCGTTCAGCGCCTCCATGTCGCGTTCGAACCTCGCCTCCTCGCCGGCAGCGAGGTCGAGGTAGTGCACACCGAGTTCACGGGCCTTCGCGAACAACGGGTCGTCGACGTCGGTGACGTTGCGGATGCACCGCACCGTGTGGCCCTTGTCGAGCAGCCGACGCTGCAGCACGTCGTAGGCGATGAAGGTCGCCGCATGACCGAGGTGCGTGGCGTCGTACGGCGTGATGCCACACGTGTACATGAGCACGTTGTCGTTGGGTTCGAACGCAACGATGGCGCGCCGCGCCGTGTCGTAGAGCTGCATCACCCGGCGTCAACAGCGCGAGGGTCTCGTTTGATTCCCGTGAGCTTCGGAGCGACCCGGGTCTTGTACCGCACGTTGAGCTGCAGCAGTACGGCGGTGAACGCCTCGATCGCCGTGGCGTTCGACAGCTCGCCGGCATCGAGCGGTCGACATCCGGGAAAGTCGGCGACGATGTCGCTGACGGTCTTCACGGCGGCCGCATCGTCGCCGCAGATCAGCACGTCGGAATCGATCGGGTGGTCGATCTCCCCCAACTCGGCAGCCGGGAGGTGGTGGAAGGCGGCGACCACCCGACATCTGGGGACGGCCGCCTGCACGTGCGCGGCCACGCTGCCGCGCGGCGGCACGAGTGGCTGGAACTCCTTGTTGACACGAACGAGCGCGTTGGCCATCGAGATGACGATCTTGCCGGCCATGGCATCTTCGTTCTCCTGCGCCGTGCCGGCAGCGGAATCCCACGGTGTGGCGATGACGATCAGGTCGCAGTTCGCGGCGTCGGCGTTGTCGCCCGCCTCGAGGAGGTCGGCGAGGTGTGGCCACTTCGCGATGAGCTTGTCGCGTGCCTCCATGGCGCGGTACTTCGACCTGGAGCCGATGACCGTTGGGTAGCCGATGCTCGCGAGCCGAGCAGCGAGCCCGCTGCCTGCCGGTCCGGTGCCGCCGAGAATGCCGATGCGCATGGTGACAGCGTGGCACACGGGCGAGACGAAGCTCCAAGGCGCCGCCCCCGATGATCTACGGTCCGGTCCATGGGTCTGCTCGACGGCAAGAAGATCGTGATCACCGGCGTCCTCACCGATGCCTCGCTGGCGTTCGGGGTGGCTGAGCTCGCGCTCGCCGAGGGTGCCGAGATCGTGCTCACCGGCGCCGGACGTGCGTTGTCGCTGACGCAGCGCACCGCGCGCAAGCTCGGCGACGGCATCGACGTGTACGAACTCGACGTGACCGTGCCTGCCCACGGGGTGGCGGTACGCGAGGCGCTCGCCGAGAAGTGGGGGCACGTCGACGGCGTCGTCCACTCGATCGGCTTCGCCCCGGAGGTCTGCCTCGGTGACGACTTCCTCGCGGCCCAGTGGGAGGACGTCGCCGTGGCGATGCACATCTCGGCCTACTCGCTCAAGGCGCTCGCCGATGCCTTCCTCCCGCTGATGAGCGAGGGAGGATCGTTCGTCGGCTTCGACTTCGACAACCGGCAGGCATGGCCGGCCTACAACTGGATGGGCGTGGCGAAGTCGGCACTCCAGAGCGTGTCGCGGTATCTCGCCAAGGAGGTCGGCCCGAAGGGGATCCGCTCGAACCTCGTCGCGGCCGGCCCGATCAAGACGATGGCGGCGAGGTCGATCCCCGGCTTCGCGGTGTTCGAGGACACCTGGGACGGGCGTGCTCCGCTCGGCTGGGACGTCACCGACTCCGCACCGGTCGCCAGGGCCTGCGTCGCCCTGCTGTCCGACTGGTTTCCCGCCACCACCGGCGAGATCATCCACGTCGACGGCGGCTACCACGCCATGGGCGCCTGAACGGGCGACGCTCGGCCGTACCCCCACCGTTCTCGTGAACCAGATGCGGCCTGGGTGCGCACGTTGTTCACGAGAACGGTGGGGGTACGGTCGACGGGGTGAACCGGCTCGCCGACGAAACCTCCCCGTACCTCCGCCAACACCGCGACAACCCGGTCGACTGGTACCCGTGGGGTGCCGAGGCGTTCGCCGCCGCCCAGGAGCGCAACGTTCCGATCCTGCTCTCGGTCGGCTACTCGGCCTGTCACTGGTGCCACGTGATGGCCCATGAATGCTTCGAGGATCCCGAGGTCGCCGCGAGGATGAACGAACTGTTCGTCAACGTGAAGGTCGACCGCGAGGAGCGCCCGGACGTCGACGCCGTCTACATGGATGCGGTCCAGGCGATGACCGGCCGCGGCGGCTGGCCGATGACGGTGTTCATGACCCCCGATCGTGAGCCGTTCTACGGCGGCACCTACTACCCGAAGGAGGCGTTCCTCAAGCTCCTCGACGCGATCGACGACGTCTATCGCAACAAGCCCGGCGACGTTCGCCAGAACGTCGACGCACTGGTGAAGGCGATCGACACCACGGCACAGTTGCGGCCTGCCGGCACGGCGCCCGGGGTCGACCAGCTCAACGAGGCGCTCAAGGCGCTCGCGGTGGCATTCGACCAGGAGTGGGGTGGATTCGGGTCGGCGCCCAAGTTCCCGTCGACGTTCCATCTCGACCTGATGCTGCGCGCCTACATGACCACCGCCGGCGAGGGACCGAAGAACATCATCGCCACCACCCTGGATGCGATGTGCTCCGGCGGCATGTACGACCACCTCGGTGGCGGGTTCGCCCGCTACTCCACCGATCGCGAGTGGCTCGTCCCGCACTTCGAGAAGATGCTCTACGACCAGGCGCTCCTCCTCGGGATCTACCTGCGCGGCCTGATCGTGATCGGCCAACCGCAGTACCGCCTCGTGGTCGAGGAGACGATCGACTACGTCCTGAGCACCCTGCGCCACCCCGCGGGCGGCTTCTTCTCCGCCGAGGACGCCGATTCGCTCGATCCCGACGACAACAGTGTCGAGGGGTGGTTCTACTCGTGGACACCGTCGGAGGTCCGAGCGGCGCTGTCGGATCTCGACCCGGCGGTCGTCGACACCCTGATCGACTGGTACGGCATCACCGACGACGGGAACTTCGAGGGGCGGTCGATTCCCAATCGCCTGTCGGCCCGCGGCCTGCTCGTGCGGACACCCGAACTCGACGAAGCCCGCCGCCGGCTCGGCGCCGCCCGCGCACAGCGCCCTCGCCCGGGGCTCGACGACAAGGTGCTCACCGAATGGAACGCACTGTTCCTCTCCTCGCTCGCGCAGGCTGCCGCGGTGTTCGGGCGGAGCGACTGGCTCGACGCCGCCGTCGCCAACGGCGAGTTCCTGCTGCGCGAACTGCGCGACGACCGCGGACGCTGGAGGCGCAGCTGGCAGGCCGACGGAACACCACCCGCGCGCCACAGCGCCCTCGCCGCCGACCACGCCGCGCTCGTCGACGCCTTCACCCGGCTCGCCGAGGCCACCGGTGAGGCCCGCTGGATCGGCGAGGCCGTCAGCGTCGCCGACACGATGCTCGACTGGTTCTGGGACCCCGAACACGGCGGACTCTTCACCACGGCAGAGGACGCCGAATCGCTCGTGGTTCGTCAGAAGGACCTGGCCGACAACGCCACCCCGTCGGCGAACTCGTCCGCGGCGATCGCACTGTTCCGTCTGGCGGCCCTCACCGGCGAGCAGCGCTACGCCAACCAGGCCGACCGCATCCTCGAGCTGATCGGTGCCGTGGTCTCCAAGGCGCCCGCTCAGCACTCGAACGCGCTCGTCGCGGTCGACCTCCGCCGCCGCGGCCTCACCGAGGTGGTGATCGTCGGCGATCGCCCGGAGCTGGTCCGCCTCGCGCAGTCGATCTGGCGCCCGGACACGGTGCTCGCATGGGGGGAGCCGTACGACTCGCCACTGTGGCACGAGCGCCGCGAGGGTTACGCGTACGTCTGCCGCGACTACTCCTGCCAGGCCCCCCAGGACACACTCCAGGGCTTCGCGGAGGCGCTGACCGGCCGCAAGGTCGTCATCGACGGCGACACGATCACCACCCAGCCCGTCACCAGCGAGCCCGATGAATGATCTGGCGGGGCCGGCGCCGCTCGCGTGCGGCGCTGCGTCCCGGGCCTGACTGGGCTCCGTCGTCCGGATCGGCCGGATACCCGAACGCCAGCGCCCCGAGCAACTCGAGCCCGCCGGGGATCCCGAGCCGCTGACGCAACTCTCGTTCGCCGCGGAACACACCGAAGAACAGGGCGCCGAGCCCGACGTCCTCGGCGGCCAGCAGCAGCGTCATCACCGCCATCGACGTGTCGATCGTCCAGTACGGCACAGGCCACGCCGACGCTCCGGAGCCCAACCCGGTCTGGACCTTGTCGGGTTCGCCGTACCGGTCGACGTAGGCCTTCGAATCGGCGAGTGGCAGCGCGATCACCGGGGCGTTCAGCAGCCGCTTCCAACGGAACGAGTCGCGCTTCACCGCCGGAAGCGTGGCGTCCCAGAACAGGGCGGTCTCGTCACCTTCGAGCACCACCAGGTGCCAGCCCTGCGTCTTGCCGGCACTGGGCGACCGAGCGGCGAGGTCGACGAGACCGTCGATCACCTGCGGATCGACCGGGCGATCGTCGAACGCCCTGGTCATTCGCCGGGATCGGACGACCTCGGCGAACTCGGTCATGTCAGTGACTTCAGCGCTTCCCGAGCTTCAGCAGGTCCTCGGCCATCGTCCAGCCGTACACCACCATGGCCCCACCCTTGGCGACGGGCACGGCCGAGAACATCTCGACGACCGCAGGGTCGAGGTTGTCCGGCTTCGACGATTCGTGGTCGAGGTACCCGTCGGTGCTTCCGCTCGCGGCGATGAACGTCTTGGCGTCGTACTTGGCGTCGACGCCGAATCGCTTGGCCAGCCGTCGTCCCCAGGCGCGTTCCTCGCCGACCGCATTGCTGCCGGGCGACGGGGTGACCTCACGCAGGTCCCTGAAGGCCTCCAGGCCGTCGGCGTTGACGAACCGGCAACCGACGACCACGTCTTCGTCGGGGAACGCCATCAGGGCCCGGTGGTACGCCTCGCCGACGAGGCCACGCAGCACCTGATCACGCTTGGACGATCGTTTGACGGACATCAGCCCGATCAACACACACGGGGTGCCACCGATGCGCTCGAGGGTGGAGAAGCTGAACCCGTGCAGGGCCGATCCGAATCGAGCAGTCGTGATGAGAACCCAGTCCTCCTTGGCCTTGGAGAGCTGGCCGGCACTGAACGCGTCCTCCATCGACGCCAGTTCGTCGAGGTCGGAGTCCGTCAGCGCCGAAGCGTCGTTGGTCGAGACGTCGAGTGCCATTCTGCCTATTCTACAGCAGCACCGCCTCATGTCCGAAGGCCATGCGGAGTTCGCCCACCGAGCGGTCGAGGTCGACGCGGAACTCGTCGGCCAACTTCAGCACCTTGCCCTGCCCGATGTCGACCATCACGACCGAGTCGCCCGGGTGTTCACGCAGGATGCGCTTCAGACGCTGGATCTTGAGCTCGTCGAGCGCTGCCGACGGCAGACGCAGCCGCAGTGGGGCCGCGGGACCGTCGCTCAACCCGGACAGCACCGTCACGGTCTGGCCGATGAGGCCGAAGCGCGACTCGTCGCGCCGGTCGAGCCGACCCTTGACGGCGACGATCAGGTCGTCTTCGAGCTTGTGGCCCTGCTCGGCGAGCGTCCGCGGGAAGATCGTCACCTCGATCGATGCGTCGAGATCCTCGAGGAGGAACACCGCCATCTGGTCACCCTTCTTCGTGAACTTGCGCGCGAGGTTGGTGATCACGCCACCGACGACGACGTTCGCCCCGTCCTCCATGGTCTGCAGGTCGAGCACCGACTGCTCGACCTTGCGCTTCAGTGCGGCCTCGACCCCGAACAGCGGGTGATCGGACACGTACAGACCGAGCATCTCCTTCTCGTAGCGGAGCTGCTCGGTCTTGTCGAAGGCCAGGTCGGGGATCTCGGTGCGTTCGTCGAACCCGTCACCGCCTGCGCTCTGCGCGTCACCGTCGGCGTCGCCCCAGTCGCCGAACAGGCTCATCACGCCCTTCTCACGCTCGCGGCGGCGCTTCACCGTGGTGTCGATGATGTGCTCGAACACGGTCAGCAGGCCGCGGCGGGTGTGACCCAGCGCGTCGAAGGCCCCACCCTTGATCAACGATTCGATCGTCCGCTTGTTGAGCACCGGCTCGGGCACGCGCTCGACGAAGTCGTGGAAGCTGGTGAACTGCCCGTTCTCCTCACGCTCGGCGATCAACAGCTCCACGAGCGCCTCACCGACGTTGCGAACCGCCGACAGTCCGAAGGTGATCGCACCGGGGCTCCCCACGGGCAACGTGACACCGGGTGGCAATTCGGTGGTCGCCAGGGCTCCGAAGTTCGACATCGACCGGTTGACGTCCGGTGGCAGCACCTTGATGCCCATCGACCGGCAGTCGGACAGGTAGATCGCTGCCTTGTCGAGGTTGTTCTTGACGCTGGTGAGCAGGCAGGCGATGTACTCGACCGGGTAATGGGCCTTCAGGTACGCCGTCTGGTAGGTGACCAGGCCGTAGCCGAAGGTGTGGCTCTTGTTGAAGGCGTAGTCGGCGAACTTCTCGATGATGTCGAACAGCTGCGGGCCGAGGTCCTTGCCGTAGCCCGTGCGCTCGACGCCGGCCTCGAACGCGTCGCGCTCCTTGGCCATCAACTCACGGATCTTCTTGCCGCAGGCCTTGCGCAGGTTGTCGGCCTCCGCGAGCGAGTAGCCGGCGAACTTCTGCGCCACCCGCATCACGCTCTCCTGATAGATCATCAGGCCGTACGTGTCGTCGAGCACCTCCTCGGCGTCTTCGTGGAAGTACTCGACCGGCTTGCGCCCGTTCTTGCGGTCGGCGTAGTCGTAGTGCATGTTGACGCTCATCGGCCCCGGCCGGTAGAGCGCGAGCACAGCCGAGACGTCCTCGAAGCTGTTCGGCGCCATCGCCTTGAGCAGTTGGCGCATCGGTGGCGACTCCAGCTGGAACACCCCGATCGTGTCGCCCCGGGACAGCAGCGCGAACGTGGCGGCGTCGTCCATGGCGATGTCCTCGACGACGAAGTCGGGGTCGCGTTGACGCTGGATCATCTCCTCGGCGTCGGTGATCACGTCGAGGTTGCGCAACCCCAGGAAGTCCATCTTCAGGAGGCCGAGATCCTCGACGCCGTGCATTTCGTACTGGGTGACGACGGGCGCGTCGGCCGGGTCCTGGCCGGACTCCGGCTTGCGCTGGATCGGGACGTAGTCGGTGACCGGGTCCTTCGTGATCACCACGGCCGCCGCATGGATGCCGTCGGAGCGCTTCAGCCCCTCCAGCCCGCGGGCGACGTCGATCACCTTCTTCAGGTCGGCGTCGGTGTCGTACATCGCCCGCAGGTCGGCGGCAGCCTTGTAGCCGTCGGCGTACTTCGGGTTCTGCTCGAAGCAGTACTTGAGTGGCGTGTCGCGCCCCATCACCATCGGCGGCATCGCCTTGGCCAGCTTGTCGCCGACGCCGTACGGGAAACCGAGCACCCGCGCCGCGTCGCGGACCGCGTTGCGCGCCTTGATCGTGCCGAACGTGATGATCTGCGCGACGTGGTCGCGCCCGTACCGCTCGGCGGCGTAGCGGATCATCTCGTCGCGGTAGCGCGAGTCGAAGTCCATGTCGATGTCGGGCATCGAGATGCGACTCGGGTTGAGGAACCGTTCGAACAGCAGGTCGTACTTGATCGGGTCGAGGTCGGTGATCCAGAGGCAGTAGGCCACCGCGCACCCGGCTGCGGATCCTCGGCCCGGGCCGACACGAATCCGCGAGTCGCGGGCGTGCTTGATCAGGTCCCAGGTGATCAGGAAGTACGACGCGAAACCCATGTCGTTGATCGTCTTCAACTCGTAGGCGAGACGCTCCTCGACGTCGGCCGACAGGTTGTCACCCCACCGCTTGCGGGCGCCCTCGTACGTGAGGTGACGCAGATAGTCGGCGTCGCTCGCGAACCCCTCCGGCACCGGGAACTCGGGCAGCAGCGGATTGCCGAACTCGATCTCGAGGTCGGCACGCTCAGCGATCCACAGCGTGTTGTCGCACGCCGAGGGCACCTCGCGGAACAGGTAGCGCATCTCGGCGGGCGACTTCAGGTAGTGCTCGCTGCCCTCGAACTTGAAGCGCTTCGAGTCGGACAGCAGCGCTCCGGTCTGCACACACAGCAACGCGTCGTGCGACTCGTGATCCTCCTGGTGCGTGTAGTGGCTGTCGTTGGTGGCGAGCAGCGGTGCGCCGATCTTCTTGGCGATCTCGATCAGCTTCGGATTGGTCTCGCGTTGCGCAGCGAGACCGTGGTCCTGCAGTTCGACGAACAGGTTGTCTCGCCCGAAGATGTCCTGCAGGCGCGCGGCCTTCTCGACCGCGCCCTTGTCGTCGCCGTTGAGCAGGGCCTGCAGCACCTGGCCGCCGAGGCAACCGGTGGTGGCGATCAGGCCGTCGGAGTACTTCTCGAGCAGCTCCCAGTCCATCCGCGGCTTGTAGTAGTAGCCCTCCATGAACGCGAGGCTCGACAGCTGGATCAGGTTCCTGTAGCCGGTCTGGTTCTCCGCCAGCAGCGTGAGGTGGTAGTAGAGCTTCTTGCCCCCCTCGGTGTCGCCTCCGGAGTCGTCGATGCGGCCCCGTCTCGCTGGGCGCTCGGCGCGGCTGTCGTAGGCCATGTACGCCTCGGTGCCGATGATCGGTTTGATCCCCTGCTTGTTGCACTCCTTGTAGAAGTCCAGCGTGCCGTACATGTTGCCGTGGTCGGTCATCCCGATCGCGGGCATGCCGTCGCGGACCGCCTTGGCCACGAGTTCGTCCAGCCTCGCCGCTCCGTCGAGCATCGAGAATTCGGTGTGGACGTGGAGGTGGGTGAAGGAATCGGTCACGGATCTCAGTCTTGAATTACGCGAATGTGGTTTCGTCGACAGTAGCGCGCGATCTCCGCTCACGGGTCCTGTCACCGGCACGGCGGAGGGCGTGCGGCCTTCGGCCGGTCCCTCCACCGTCCCGGCGCCACCCGTTCGCTGTCCCGGCCCCACCCACTCGCTGACGAGCGGGTCGATCCGTGACCGGTTCCGGGGTGGGGCTAGAGGTAGGTGCCGGGGCGGTCGCCGTCTTGGGGTTGGCCTGGCATCATCTGGCTCCCGGGGAGCTGACGCATCTCCTGGAGTTGCTGGCGCGCCGCGAACTGCTGAGCCATCAACGTCGCCTGGATGCCGTGGAACAGGCCCTCGAGCCACCCGACGAGCTGCGCCTTCGCGATACGCAGTTCCGACTCGCTCGGCACCTCCCCCTCGTCGAACGGCAACGCCAAGGTGTGGAGCTCGTCCTGGAGATCGGGCGACAGCGCCTCGGACAACTCGGCGATCGAACGCTCGTAGATCTCGGCCAACCGCTCCCGCGAGGCCTCGTCGAGCGGCGCGCCGCGCACCTCCTCGAGGAGTTGCTTCACCATCGAGCCGATCCGCATCACCTTGGCCGGCGACGTCACCGACTCCTCGGCCTCGGCCACCTGCTCGCTCGACGTGCTCGCCGTCACCTCGTCGGGCGTGATCGGCTCCGAGCCGTTGTCGTCGGTCATGCCTCCCTTTCTAGCTGGCTCATGCGGACGCCGCGACCAGCGGGACGTTCACTTCCGCCGATGTCAACGACCCGTGGCGGCACACCAACTCGAAGGGGCCGGAGTCCGCGGGATCGTGGAAACTCACGGGCTCACGCGCCACGAGGGCCAGATCGCCGAGACGGGAACGGACCGCAGGCGCCATCGCCGCACCGAACCACTCCTCGTCGAGCATCTGTTCGCGGGTCGCCACCCAGGCGAGGTGTCCGACCTCGTCGCTCGCCACGGCGGCCACGTCGTCGATTGCCCCCTTGGCGACGTGCAGCCATCGGAACCGTCCCTCGCCCGACTGCAGTGTCACGTTCGCGAGCAGCTCCGCCGACGGCGTCACGATCCGGCTCCCCACCTCGACCTGCCCGTGATCTGCGGTGACGAGCAACGTCGTGCCGGTCGGCAGCGCGGCCAGGACATCGGTGACCAGCCAGTCCGCCGCGCGCAGCTCGGCGTCGTAGTACGGCCCGAACCCGCGCTCGTGAGCGATCTTGTCGATGCCGCCGTAGTAGCAGTACACGAACCGCTCGCCGGCCTCCACCTGACGCCGCGCCTCGACCGCGATCGACGACGCCGCTCGCCATCCCACCGGTCGGCACCCCCGCAGATGCGCCTCACTGAACGCGGAGTTCTGCAGCTCGGAGGGGCTGCAGACGGGAACGGCCTGCCCGAGGAACGGGTCGTAGGGCTGAACATCGCGCGGTGGATGAGAGCGGCGAACCGGTTGGTCTCCCACGCACCATCGGAGCACGTTCACGATCTCGCCGCCGAGCACGATCCGGTAGCCGATCAGACCGTGCTCCGCCGGCGTCAGACCGGTGGTGATCGAACTCAACGCCGTGGCCGTGGTGGTGGGCGCGACCGTGTGGATCGAACCGCCCGCCATGGCCGACACCGTGGGCATCAGCTCCCGGTGGTCCTGCAGCTGATCCCAGCCGAGCCCGTCGAGCACCAGCAACACGACGCTGCGGGCGCCGGCCACCTCACTCGGCATCCACTCGGGCAGGCCCGTGGCCCACGACGCCGGCCCGAGCAGGGCCGGCACGATGCCTCGGACGTTGGCACCCCGGTAGTCCGGAATGATCGGACCCTGTGCGCCACGCATCGTCACGGGGAGCAGTCCACCACGTCCCGCCACCCGCCGACAAGCGCTGCCCGGCCGCGCCCAGTGAATAGGGTGGCCTCGTGCGCATCTCGACCCGTGGTGACTATGCCTGCCGTGCGCTGCTGTCGCTGGCGCTGCACGGCGACGAGGGCGGTCCCACGTCGGTACGCGACATCGCCGAACGCACCGCGCTCCCCCAGCCCTACCTCGAACAGATCCTCCTGGCGCTCAAGGGCGCAGGGCTCGTGCGGTCCAAGCGAGGTGTCGGCGGCGGCTACGTCCTCGCTCGACCGCCCGCCGAGATCCGGCTGTCGGAGATCGTGTCGGCGGTCGACGGACCGATCACGCTCGGCGACTTCGGGCAGCCGCACCAGGACGGATCGTGCGACCACGAGGGCCAGTGCGTCCTGCTGGGGATCTGGAACAAGGCCGGCGAGCACATGCGCACCTACCTCGAGGGTTTCACGCTCGCCGGCATCGCCGACATCGCCCGCGGCGACGCTCCCTGGCCGTGACGCTGCGGGCTCGGCGGTGACGCGTCCCGCCGGCGCACCGGCTACACCTCGGCGGCGTCCAGCCATGCCTGCAGGTCGGGCGCAAGCGGGCTCGTGAACGTGACCCGCTCGCCCGTGAGCGGGTGGTCGAAGGCCAGTTCGGCCGCATGGAGGAACGGCCGTGTGAGGCCGAGCACCGGTCGGCGCTGGCCGTAGGTCGGGTCGCCGACGAGCGGGTGGTTGATCGACGACAGGTGCACGCGGATCTGGTGTGTCCGCCCCGTTTCGAGCCGGCATTCGAGACGCGAGACCAGCGCGGGTGCGGAGTAGGTGCCGACCACCCGATAGTCGGTTCGTGCAGGTCGGCCTCCGGTGACCACCGCCATCTTGAGCGGATCACCGCGATCCCGCCCGATCGGGGCGTCGATGATGCCGTGCGGAGCATCGGGAACCCCCCAGACGACGGCGTCGTAACGGCGCGTCGCGCTGTGGTCGGCGAACTGTTCGATCAGCTGCGCGGCCGCCTCGCTCGTCCGGGCGACCACCAGCAACCCCGAGCTGCCCGCATCGAGGCGGTGCACGATGCCGGGACGCACCGGATCGTCACCGACCCCTTCGAGTTCCGGGTATCGGGCGAGCAGCCCGCTCACGAGCGTGCCGTCGAGGTTGCCGGCGCCGGGGTGCACGACCAGCCCGGCGGGCTTGTCGATCACGATCACGGCCTCGTCCTCGTACACGACACCGAACTCGACGGTTCGGTCTGACGTCGGCAACACCGGTCCCGGAACCGCCGCGGGGTCGACCTCGATGGTCTGACCCTCGGCGAGCCGGATCTTGCCCGACGCTGCGGGAGCGCCGTCGACACGGACACCCCCGGCCGCGATCGTGGCCGCGGCCTCGGCTCGGCTGAGATCACCGATCAGCGCGACGATCCGATCCAACCGCTGCCCCGCCAGCGCCGACGGCACCGCCTCGACGATCATGTCGCACCCTCCGCCCGCTCCTGGTCGGCCTCGTCGGACGACTCGAGCTCTTCGGTGGCTCCCTCGCGTCGGGCGGACAACACGCTGCCCAGGATCAACAGGGCCGCACCGACGTTGATCGCCATGTCGGCGACGTTGAAGATCGGGAACCACTGCAGATCGATGAAGTCGACGACCGCGCCGTTGAGCCACGCGTCACCGCGGAACAGGCGGTCGATCAGATTGCCTGCGGCGCCACCGATGAGCAGGCCCATGCCGATCGTGCTGATGCGACTCGATTCGTTTCGCAGGGTTGCGAGCAGATACACGATCACGAGCGTGGCGACGACGGCGATCACCGGACCGAGGCCACCCGCCTGGCCGAACGCCATCCCGTTGTTGAACGCGAGGTTGAACCGGAGCGTCCAGACGAGATCGATGGTCCGGTCGTCGCCGAGCCAGGTGACCGCCCAGTGTTTCGCCAGCTGGTCGACGACGACCACACCCAGCGCGATGGCGACCGGAACCCGCCATGCGCCGAGGGCTGGCATCGTTCAGCGCGGGCCGACGCCGCTGACCTTCTCGGCAGCCAGAACGGTCGTCTCGGGGATCGCCTCGAGTCGTTCACGCGGGATCGGGAGGCCGGACACCGACGAGTACCCGTAGGTACCCTGCTCGATGCGGGCGAGCGCGGCGTCGATGTCGAGGATCGTCTGTCGGGCCTGGGTCGACAACACGCGATCGAGGTCGCGCTGCACGACCATCGTGTCGCCCTCGCCTCCTTCGTCGTCGAACTGCACATCACCCATCTCGCCGTTCTCGATGATGCTCGTCGCCTCGTCCTCGAGGCGGGTCGCTCGTGCGAGTTCGGCCGCGCGGCGGGCCAGGAGTTCGTCGCGCTGTGCCTTGAGGAACTGCACGTCGAAGTCCTTCGTGTACGCGATGCCGTCCTTGGTGTGACCCCGTGGCGCAGGGACCTCGACACGTGCGAACTGTGCGTTCGACAACAGCGACGGGGTGAGGCTGGTCTGGCTCGGGCCCTTGCGCTTGGCCGCCGACGTCGTGGCCGGGGTCGACTTGGTCGCTGTCGCCTTCTTCACTGGTGCAACCTTCTTCGTGGAGGTCTTCTTGGCGGGTGCCTTCTTGGCTGGTGCCTTCTTGGCGGGTGCCTTCTTGGCGGGTGCCTTCTTGGCGGGTGCCTTCTTGGCGGGTGCCTTCTTGGCGGGTGCCTTCTTGGCGGGTGCCTTCTTGGCGGGTGCCTTCTTGGCGGGTGCCTTCTTGGCGGGTGCCTTCTTGGCGGGTGCCTTCTTGGCGGGTGCCTTCTTGGCGGGTGCCTTCTTGGCCGGTGCCTTCTTGGCCGGTGCCTTCTTGGCCGGTGCCTTCTTGGCCGGTGGTTTCGTTGCGCGAGCCGTCTTCGGCGGCGCCGCCTTCTTGGCGGAACTCGTCTTCTTCGCGGTTGCCATGTGCGCTCCTCCCGGCGGTGTGAGCGGCGGACTCTACCGGACGCTCGACCGGAACGACCAGCGGCTCACCCAGATGTCACGTCGACGACGATCGAAGGCTCGACGGCGTCGTCGGAGGGCACTGCAGTGAGCGACGTCGCCAGGGTCTCGGCGGCGATCAGCGCCTCGTGCGCCCGGATCGCCTCGATCCACGGCGTCGATGCAGTCACCGTGAGGTCGATGCGATCCGACACGTCCAGGTCGGCCTCGCGGCGAGCCTGCTGCACGAGCCGCACCAGGTCGCGGGCACGACCTTCGATCTCCAGCTCCTCGGTGACCTCGATGTCGAGGGCCACCACGCCGGCGTGATCGCTCATGCCGGCGCTCGCCTTGTCGCCCTCGGCGACCAGTTCGAGGCTGTACTCACCCGGGAGCAGCTCGACGCCCCCGACCACCACGGCATCACCCGACACCACCCAGTCGCCCGCCTTGTGTGCGCGGATCACCTGCTGGACGTCGCTGCCCAGGCGTGGTCCGAGTTTCGCGGGGATCAGTTGCAGACGCTCGGTCGCCACCGACGCCACGTCGTCGGTCAGCTCGACATGGCGGACGTTCACTTCGTCGGCGATCACGTCGACGAAATCGGCGAGGCGGTGGGCGTCGGCCGACGCGACGGTCACCGTGTTCAGGGGGAGGCGCACCCGTCGCTGATGTGCCTTGCGCACCGACAGCGTCGCCGAGCACACGTCACGCACGAGGTCCATCGTGGCGACGAGGTCATCGGCAGCGGGGAGTTCATCGACATCGGGCCAGTCGGTGAGATGCACGCTGCGCGCACCGTCGTCGCCGTGCAGGCCCGAGTGGATCTCCTCCGACACGAGGGGCAGCAGCGGGGCTGCGACCCGCGTGAGCATCGACAGCACGGTGTGCATCGTGTCGATGGCGTCGTGGTCGCCCGCCCAGAACCGGTCACGGCTGCGACGGATGTACCAGTTGGTCAACACGTCGAGGTAGTCACGCACGAGCTGACATGCGCCGAACAGATCGAACGCGTCCATCGTCACGGTCATGTCGGCCACGAGCGCCCTCGTCTTGGCGAGTACGTAGCGGTCGAGCACGTTGGCGGAATCGGTACGGATCGACCCCTGATGGTCGGCCGCGTTGGCGTACAGGGTGAGGAAGTACCACGAGTTCCACAGTGGGAGCAGGACATGACGAACCGTGTCGCGCATCCCCTCCTCGGTGACCATGCCGTCGCCGCCACGCAGGATCGACGACGACAACAGGTACCAGCGCATGGCGTCGGCGCCGTGGGTGTCGAACATCTCCTTCGGGTCCGGGTAGTTGTTGAGGCTCTTCGACATCTTTCGACCGTCGTCACCGAGCACGTTGCCGTGGCTCACGCAGTTCGCGAACGCAGGTCGATCGAAGAGCGCCGTGGCCAACACGTGCAACGTGTAGAACCACCCGCGGGTCTGCCCGATGTACTCGACGATGAAGTCGCCCGGATGGTGGTGTTCGAACCACTCGTTGTTCTCGAACGGGTAGTGCACCTGCGCGAACGGCATCGATCCCGACTCGAACCAGCAGTCGAGCACTTCGGGCACCCGCCGCATCATCGATGCACCGGTGGGGTCGTCGGGATTCGGCCGGACGAGTTCGTCGACCCGGGGCCGGTGCAGGTCGGTGACCGGAACACCGAAGTCGGCTTCGAGTTCTGCGAGCGAGCCGTAGACGTCGATGCGCGGGTAGGCCGGATCATCGGACTGCCACACCGGGATCGGAGAGCCCCAGAAACGGTTGCGGCTGATCGACCAGTCGCGGGCGTTCTCCAACCACTTGCCGAAGCTGCCGTCCTTGATGTGAGCGGGTTGCCACGTGATCTGCTGGTTGAGCTCGACCATCCGGTCGCGGAACTCGGTGACCTTGACGAACCACGAGGAGATCGCCCGGTAGACGAGCGGCTGCGCACATCGCCAACAGTGCGGGTACGGGTGGTCGTAGGTGGCATGGCGAACCACGACGCCCCGGTCCTTCAACTCGCGTATCACCAGCGGGTTGGCATCGAACACGTGGGTTCCGGCCCAGTCACGCACCTCGGCGGTGTAGCGGCCGTGCTCGTCCATCGGACAGACCGTCGGGATACCGGCTGCGTTGGCGACCACCTGGTCGTCCTCGCCGAACCCGGGTGCGAGGTGGACGATGCCGGTGCCGTCCTCGGTGGACACGAAGTCGGCAGCGAGAACCTGGAAGGCGTTGTCGGTACCGGCGAAGTAGTCGAACAGCGGCGTGTAGCGGCGGCCGACGAGTTCGCTGCCACGCATCGTCGCAACCAGTGAGGCCTCACCCAACTCGGCGGCGTAGGCACCGAGCAGCGCCTCGGCGATCACGTAGCGAACGCCGTCGAGTTCGACGACGGCGTAGTCGATGTCGGGCCCGACTGCGAGGGCGAGATTCGACGGCAACGTCCACGGGGTGGTCGTCCATGCGAGCATGCGCTCGCCGGACTCGAGTTCGAAACCGACCGTCAGCGCCGGGTCCTGTCGATCGCGGTACACGTCGTCCATGCGCGTCTCGGTGTTGCTCAGCGGAGTCTCACAGCGCCAGCAGTAGGCGATCACGCGGAACCCCTCGTAGACGAGGCCCTTGTCCCAGAGGGTCTTGAACGCCCACATGACGCTCTCCATGTAGGTCAGGTCGAGGGTCTTGTAGTCGTTGTCGAAGTCGACCCACCGTGCCTGACGCGTGACGTAGTCACGCCAGTCGTCGGTGAACTGCAGCACACTCGTGCGGCAGGCGTCGTTGAACCGGTCGATGCCGAATGCGGTGATCTCCGGGTGACCGGAGATCCCGAGTTCCTGCTCGGCCTTCACCTCTGCGGGCAGACCGTGACAGTCCCAGCCGAATCGGCGCTCGACCCGGTGACCGCGCATGGTCTGATACCGCGGGATCGCGTCCTTGACGTATCCGGTCAGCAGGTGGCCGTAGTGCGGGAGCCCGTTGGCGAACGGCGGACCGTCGTAGAAGACGAATTCGTTCGCTCCGTACTCGCCGGCCGGGCGCTGATCGATCGACGCCTGGAACGTGTCGTCCTTCTCCCAACGCGCGAGGATCTGCTCCTCGAGGCGTGGGAAGTGCGGCCGGGGGTCGACGTCTGGGTAGGGCACGAGGCGATGCTACCGACGGCGGGCGAGGCCGACGCCAGGGGTTCGAGGCTCAGGAGCGTTCGTCGTCGAACGAGAACCGGAACTCCTCGCCGGACTCGTCGCGCTCCGGTGCCGGCTCGTCGTCGGCACCGGACACCGGGATCGCCGTCGTGGCATCTTCGACCGACGAACTGCGCTCGTCCCACGGATCCTCGACGGTGGCCTCACCCGAGTCACCGGTGGCCTCCGGGCTGATGTCGGCGCCGGTGTCGGATGTCGGTGTCGATGTCGGTGACGATCACGATCTCGGCCGGATCCTCGCCGAGTTCCTCCTCGGGGGCGCCGTCGACGTCAGGGCTCGTCACGCTCACCTCGTCGCGTGCCTCGGTGCCGCCGCGAAAGAGAGCGGACGGCGTGTCGTCGTCGGACGCGGAGAGCAGCGGTCGGCGGACCTCGCCCAGCCCACCGGGAACTCGCTCGGCCAGATCGACCAGTGCGGTCGCGGCCTCCCTGACACGAGCGCGTTGATCGATCAGGAAGGTCTCGAGATGATGGACGTCGGACTCGAGGAAGTCGCGACGCGCCTTGAGCGCCTCGACTTCGCTGGCGATCGACTGACGCTCGGCCTCGCCGACGCGCTGCGCTTCGATTCGCGCCTCCTCGAGCATCTGAGCCGACATCTCGCGAGTGGAGTCGAGCGTGGTGGCCGCTTCGTCCTTGGCCTTCGCCAGCGTGCGCTGCGCCTCGACGTTCGCGGTGGCGATCGTCGCGTCGGCCGTGCGTTGCGCGAGCAGGAGCGTGCGGCTGATCGTCTCGGACTCCTCCACCGACGCGTCGACGGTGGGAGCCGGCGCCGCAGCCGCCTGCTCGCTGACCTCCTGGAGCCGCGCCACCGCGGCCCGCGCCCTGGCCTCCATCGCGGTCGACTGGTTCTGGGCACGCTCGAGTTCGTCGGCAACCTCGCTCAGGAAGACGCGGACCTCGTCGGGATCCGCACCCTTGCGTACCGTCTTGAACTCGGCGCTGCGAACGCGCTGCGGGTTCATCTCCATCAGGATCTCCTTCGAGTTCAGTCGTCGTAGTCGTCGTAGCGCGGGCGTTGCGGCGCAGGCGGCTTGAGCAGGTACACGCCGGTGGCGACCTTCTCCATCGATCCGTCGAGGGCGTAGCAGATACCGCTCGCGAAGTCGATCAGTCGCCGAGCGACGTCGCGTTCGGTCCCTTCGAGGTTCATGATGACGGGTTGTCCGTCCTTGAACTTGTCGGCGACCTCCTGGGCCTGGTCGAAACGACGTGGACGAACCGTGTGCGGCTCCATGGATCCTCCCGGCACGCTTCGGAGATTCGTGGGTGGGTTCTGCTGAGGCGCCGGGCGGACCTGGACGCCCGAGTCGTCGGGGCGTCCGCCGCCGTTGCCGGTTGCACGCCGTGTCGGTGATGCGTCGAAGTCACGCGACGGAAAGCTGGGCCGCGCGGACACCGTGCGAACCGTTGGCTCGGGTTCGTCCGCGGCGTCCCAACTCCCACGCGGGTCGGCATCGCGGGGCGCGCGGCCCTGCCGCGGCGCGGGCGCCGGCTCGTCGTAGTCGTCGTAGTCGTCGTACGCATCGTCGGGACCCAGACCCAGGTAGTCCATGGTCTTCTTCCAGAGTGACATGCATTCCTCCTGCGTGGCGCAGGCTAGCCCAGCGCACCGCGTTCACGGTGGACGGCGGAGTCAAGTCCGCGCCGGTCGGGGCCCGAACAACGCCGTCCCCACTCGCACCTGGGTCGAACCCTCCTCGACCGCCACGGCGAGGTCGCCGGTCATGCCCATCGAGCACACCGTCAAGCCCAGTTCGTCGACCAGTCGACGAACCAGGCGGAACCCGGAGCGAGCGGCCTCGGGAGATCCGCCGGTGGGGCCGACCGTCATCAACCCGTCGACGACCAGTCCCGCCGACACCGCGCGTTCGACCAGCGCAGCGGTCTCCTCGACGCTGCACCCCCCCTTTGCCGGATCGCCGGTGGTGTCGACCTGGATCAGCCCCCGGGCGCCCGGCGCTCGCTTCGCCACCTCGTCGACGACCGACGGCCGGTCCAGGCTCGCCCAGACGTCGACGACATCGACGAGCTGGCGCACCTTGTTGCTCTGGAGTCGGCCGATGAACTGCACCCGTGGCCCGAGCCGCTCGACGACCGCTCGCTTGGCGAGCAGTTCCTGGGCATAGTTCTCGCCGATCACCCGGCATCCCGCGTCGATGGCGGCTTCGATCGCCCAGTCGTCGAAGCCCTTCGTCACGGCGACCACCTCCACGTCGTGGTCGAACGATCGGGCGACGGCATCGATCCGACCCCGGATCGCCTCGAGACGCTGTGCGACCAGCGCTGATCGATCATCGCTCATCGAGCCGCCTCCGACCAGGCGACCACGGCCTGGCGTTCGGGATCGCCGCGCCGGTGGGAATACCACCGGTCGTCACAGCCGGTGCACGGGCCGCTGACGTCGAGCGTGATCCGATGGCGGCCGAGCGCGACGGCGACCGCTGCCGGAACGTCGAGTGCGAGCGCGCCGGTCGACGTGAGGCCGCTGATCGCATCGGGGTCGACACCGAGGCCGACCGCCACCTCGGCGAGCTCGGCCGCGCCGAACTCGTAGCAGCAGGGATGGATGCAGGGTCCGAGCACGGCCGCCACACAGGGTGCCTCGAGTTGGCCGACGGCAACCCTGATCACCCCGGCCGCCAGTCCCCGCCAGCCGGCGTGGCAGCCCACCGTTGCGCCGCGACGGTCGAACAACACGACCGGGGCACAGTCGGCGACCCAGATCGCCACGGCGGCGCCGGGCTCGCCGACGAGCACGTCGCCGACACCGGCGACCGCTTCACCCGATGAGTCCTCCCCGGCGACTGCGAGATGCACCGCGGTGCCGTGCACCTCGTCGAGCATCACCCACGTTCGCCCGCTGACCGCGACCTGCCGCGCGTCCAGCGTGTCCGCGTCGACGTGCATCGGGTGGACGTCGCCGTCTGCACGGTCGGAGGCGAGCACGACCAGCCGACGGCCCGAGACCTCCTGGCGGAGCAGTTCGAGCAACGACGCTCGGCTACTTGAGGAACGACGGGACGTCGAAGTCGTCGCCGTCGTCGTCGGCCAACGGATCGGGTTCGTCGTCGCTCCCGAACAGTTCGGTGATCCGGGTCGGCGAGGTGCGTGGGCCTTCCTCGGCCAGCGCTGACGGCCGGCCTCCGCCCTGCTCGTCGAGGCGATCGAAACCGGCGGCGATGACGGTGATGCGCACCTCGTCGCCCATCTCGTCGTCGATGACCGTGCCGAAGATGATGTTGGCATCCTGGTGCGCGACGCCGTGGATGATCTCCGCGGCGGCGTTCATCTCGAACAACCCCATACCCGAGGGCCCGGTGATGTTGAGCAGCACGCCTCGTGCTCCGTCGATCGCCGACTCGAGCAGCGGGCTCGAGATCGCCGCCTTCGCGGCCGAGACCGCACGATCGTCGCCGCTCGCCTGGCCGATGCCCATCAGGGCCGAGCCGGCGTTCGACAGCACCATCTTGACGTCGGCGAAGTCGGTGTTGATCAGGCCCGGCGTGGTGATCAGGCCGGTGATGCCGGACACACCCTGCAGCAGCACCTCGTCGGCCATCTTGAAGGCGTTGAGGACACTGGTCTTGTCGTTGGCGACGGTCAACAGTCGATCGTTCGGGATGACGATCAGCGTGTCGACCTTCTCCTTGAGCTTCTGGACGCCGTTGTCGGCCTGCACCGCACGGCGGCGCCCCTCGAACGAGAACGGTCGCGTGACCACGCCGATCGTGAGTGCCCCGGCCTCGCGAGCGATCTCGGCGATCACCGGTGCGGCACCGGTCCCGGTGCCACCGCCCTCGCCGGCGGTGATGAACACCATGTCGGCGCCGCGGACCATCTCCTCGATCTCCTCGTTGTGGGCTTCGGCAGCCGAACGACCCACCTCGGGGTCGCTCCCGGCACCGAGCCCTCGCGTGAGGTCGCGACCGATGTCGAGCTTGACGTCGGCGTCGCTCATCAGCAACGCCTGAGCGTCGGTGTTGACGGCGATGAACTCGACCCCCTTGAGTCCGGCGTCGATCATGCGGTTGACGGCATTGACGCCGCCGCCACCCACCCCGACGACTTTGATCACGGCGAGATAATTCTGCGGAGCGCCGACCATCAGCTGATCCTCCATTGGTTCTGGTTCATGAGTCGATTCGTTTCGAGCGAGCGGGCGAGGGTGGAGAGTAGTGCGCCACATCCTGCCAGGTATGTGCTCGCAGAACACGGACACTGTCGCATGAGTGCTCCGAGTCCGTCATCGCACGGTCACTTCTGCGGTCGAGACGTCGATCACCGACACCGACTCGTCGCCGAGATCGTCGAGCTTGCGCTCCAGTCTGACGAGCTTCTCGATCTGCTGGTTGTCACCGATCGCCGAGCCGAAGCGGACCTCGATCGGCCCCGACGGGCTCGTGAGTACGAGCACCAGGTCCGAGCCGTCGGGCGTGACGAGCATCGACTCGACCCGGGTGCGGATCGTCGGCGTCAACTTGGTGACGAGCGACGCGGCGGCTTGATAGCCGATCGGCGCCGTGTCGCCCGCGCCGAGGTCGAGGGTGCCTGGTCCGCTGATCCACACGAGTGCCACCGGCTGACCCTCGATCACTGCGAGCACCCGCCCGTCGGCATCGAGCACCCGCGAGCGGGTGTCCTCACCGAGCATCGACGCCACCGGGGTGCGTTCTCTGATCTCGATACGAGCGGAGTCGGGGAACCGGGTCGTGACGCGAGCCGCTTCGACCCACGGGATCGCCTCGAGTTCCGCTTCGACCTCGGCGGTGTCGACGAGCAGCACGGGCGTCCCGCGCAGGTCCTCGATCACGGCGTCGAGCGCCGCCGGGTCGGTGTACACGTTGCCGCTGACCGACACCTGGTCGACCCCGAACCACGACGAACCGAGGACGGCGAGCACGGCGACGACGACGACGAGCACGGCGATCACGATCGCCGCCCACCAGAGGCGCTTGCGGCTGGCGGCCCGACGCACGCCGATTCGCCGTTGACGCAGCCGCGGTTCGATACCGCGAGACGTGGCGTCCTTCGGCATGACCGCGTCGCTGCTGCCGTCGTCGTCGATGAACACCGGCTGGCCCGCCGGCGACCCGTCGCCGACGGCACCTTCGTCGAGGTAGACCGCGTCGGGCAGTTCGTCGTCGGCGCCGATCGAGATGATCGACGGCGGAACCGATCCGTCGTCGGGACCGGTCCCGTCCGGTGCTCCGCCACCGAACGCCCGGGAGAGTTCGTCGAGCACGGTGGGGTCGGGAACCTCGGGGAACGCGTCGCCCGCACCTCGGTCGTCTCCTCGGTCGTCTCCTCGGTCGACCTTGATCACCCGGACGCCCTCGGTGCTCATGTCACCCTCGCCGGTGCCGTCGGGTTCGTCGGACCGCTCCGCGGACGTTCGTCGCCACCGCATGTCAGTACCCGGCGTCCTCGAAGCCCACCAGCCGGATCTCGCTGCGCAGCGCGTACCCGCTCGTCTCCTCGACGCGCTCGCGCACGACACGCATCAGTGCATGCACGTCGTCGGCGGAGCCACCGTCGGCGACCTGGATGAAGTTGGCGTGCTTCTCCGAGACATGGGCGGAGCCGAGGCGCACGCCCCGGAGACCGGCAGCGTCGATCAACGCGCCGGCGCTCACTTCGCCGGGCACCGGGTTGACGAACACCGAACCGGCATTCTGACCACCGGGTTGGTTGGCGCGTCGCCACGAGACGATCTCGGCGATCGCCGCCTCCGACGTCGCTCGGTCACCGCGCGCGAGTTGGAGGCGCGCCGAGACGACCACGACGGAGTCGGGGAGTTCGCTGTGGCGAAACCCCAACCCGATCTCGGCGGCCGGCACGGTGCGGGCGTCCGTCGCCGTCGCGAGATCGACGACGGTGGCGTCGACGAGCGCCGCCGCCATGTCGGACCCATGGCCGCCGGCGTTCATGCGGACGGCGCCGCCGATCGATCCCGGCACACCGACCGCCCACTCGAACCCCGAGAGACCGGCCGCCGCGGTCTTGCGGGCCACGACCGGCAGCGCCATGCCGGCGGATGCGGTGACGACGGCGGTGTCGTCGTCGATGTCGAGAACGTCGGCCAAGTCCACCAGGCTCACGGCGATGCCACGGAACCCGCTGTCGGCGACGAGCATGTTCGAGCCCCGACCGATCACCAGTACGTCGAGCCGCGAGCGCTGCGCAGCCTCGGCGATCGACACGAGGTCGTCGACACGACGCGCCCGGACGAACACGTCGGCGGGACCACCGACCCGATACGTGGTCAGCGGGCCGAGCGGAACGTCCCGCTCCGCGATCGGGCCGAGGATCGCCGCCGCAATGGCGCCGGCGTCGCGATCCGCCCCGCGCTCAGCGACGGCGGGCATCGAGCACCTCACTCGGCAGTGTTGCGATGTCGCCACACCCCATCGAGATGCAGACGTCACCGGAGCGGACCTCGTCGCGCAGGAAGCGCACGAGGTCGTCACGACGCGGCAGCCAGACCACGCGCTGTTCGGGGTGCGCCTCGGTCACGGCGTTGACGATCAGCTTGCCCGTCACGCCGGGGATCGGCACGGTGCCCGACGGATAGATGTCGGTGAGGACCACCAGGTCGGCATCGACGAACGCCCGGTGGTAGTCCTGCCACATCTCCGCGATGCGGTTGTAACGGTTGGGCTGGAACACAGCGATGACACGTTGCCAGCCGTCGCCACTGCTGCGCGCAGCGGCGATCACGGCGGCGATCTCCGACGGGATGTGTGCGTAGTCGTCGACGAACGTGGCGCCGCCGTCGGTGCCGCGCACGTCGAAGCGCCGTGCGACGCCACCGAATCGCGCGAGTGCCGTCCGGATGTCGTCGAAGGGGACGTCGAGTTCGAGTGCCATCGCCACGACCCCGAGGGCGTTGGTGACGTTGTGCAACCCGCGCAGCGGCAGGGAGACGGCCCCCACGCGTTCGTGGGTGTCGGGACCGGTACGACGTTCGACGACGAACGTGAACGCGCCGGTGCTCGGAGTGACCTCGACCGCGCGGACATCGCAGTCGGGCGAGAGGCCGTAGGTGCGTGCACCGTGGCGGCGCGCGAGTTCTGCGGCCACGTCGTCGTCGCCGCACACGATCTTCGGGCCCCGAACCTGGGCGAGATACCGGTCGAAGCCGGCGACGATCCCGTCGAACGACCCGTAGTGGTCGAGGTGGTCGATGTCGACGTTGGTCAGGATCGTGCCGTACAGCGGCAACTCGAGATGCGTGCCGTCACTCTCGTCGGCCTCGACGACGAGCCATCTCCCTCGGGTCCACTGGGCACCGGTGCCGACGTCGGTGACGTCACCACCGACGATGAAGCTCGGTCGTTCCCCTGCCTCCGCCAGGACCAACATCAGCATCGACGTGGTGGTGGTCTTGCCGTGCGTCCCGGCGACCGCCACGGCATCGGCCTGTGCACAGATCGACGCCAGCATCCCGGCGCGCGACAGGATCGTGACGCCGAGTTCGCGCGCCTCGTCCAGCTCGATGTTGCGCTCCGGTATCGCCGTGGACGCCGTGACCGCGTCGACACCGTGGACCACCGCTCGATCGTGACCGATTCGGACGTCGACGCCCGCCGCCCGGACCCGTTCGAGGACGGGATGGTCACGCAGATCGGATCCGGACACGCTGTGCCCCATCTCGGCGAGCGCGATCGCCACGGCGCTCATGCCCGGCCCGCCCACTCCGACGACGTGCAGACGGTGAGGAATCGCCAGGTCGAGCGGAGCCGCAGGCGGGGCCGCAACGGGGACGGGACGACCGGCGAGTGCGCTGCGCGCCACCGACCACGTCGTGTCGGCTGATCCGGTGCCGGGCGCGTCGGCCGCAGAGAGAACGGGAACGGGGGAAGTCACGATCCCGTCGATGTTACGGCGACGCGCTCGATCAATCCGGCCAAGGCGCCCGACCTGCTGATCTCGCCTCGGCTCCGGGCCGCGACCGACAGACTCGCCCGACGATCGGCGTCGGAGCGGAGTTCGTCGATGATGCCGGGGAGACCCGAGAGGTCGGATTCGGGGAGCAGGACCGCCCCACCGACCTCGCTCAACCACCGGACGTTGTCGGTCTGGTGGTCGTCGGCGGAGGCCGCCCAGGGCACGAGGATGGCCGGCGTCCCCGTCACGGCGACCTCGTGAACCGTGCTGGCACCGCCCCTCCCGATCAGCAGGTCACAGGCGGCGTACACCGATGGCATGTCGGATTCGTAGTCGACGACCTGGTGGAGCACCCCGGGCCCCATCACCGCGACCGAGTCGGCGAAACGCTCCCCCGCGACCTGACGCACGGCCAGGTCGTCGTCGTCACGATGCGTGGAGAGGTAGTCGGCGATCGCCTGGTTCAGGACTCCGGAGCCGAGCGAGCCGCCCATCACCGCGATCATGAATCGGTCGTCGGGCACACCGAGGCGCCGCCGCGCCGCGACGCGGTGCTCGGGGCTGCGATCGACGTCGAGTACGACCTGGCGCACGGGTGCCCCGGTGAGTTCGGCGCGGGGCAGCGACGAGTTCTCGAAGGCGACGGCGCAGGCCGCAGCCCGACGGGCTGCGAGCCGGCTCGCCCGGCCTGGCGTGCGGTCGTAGGAGACCACGACCACCGGGATGCCCAGCCGACCGGCGGCGAACACGGCGGGCATGCTGGCGTATCCGCCGACCGAGACCACGACGGCAGGTGACCAGGCCCTCAACAGGGTCCTGGCCTCCCGCGTACTGCGGAGCATCTTGGGGACGAAGCCGAGGTTCCGCCGCGTGAGGCGACGCTGGAACCCGATGACGTCGAGGAACGTGCTCGGATACGGCGTGTCGGGGAGCAGGCGGGTCTCGATCCCCCGCTGAGCGCCGACGTAGCGGATGCTGGTGGGATCGTGACCGGCGGCGACGAGCGCGTCCGCGACGGCCAGTGCCGGCAGGACGTGCCCCGACGTGCCGCCGCCCGTGACGACTGCGAACGCGTCGGCGCTCACGTCGAGTTGACGCGGCGGGCGACGCTGAGCAGCAGGCCCGCAGCGAGCATGCTGACGAACAACGAACTGCCCCCGGCCGAGAAGAACGGCAGCGTGAGGCCGGTGACCGGCATCAGTCCGGTCACGCCGCCGAGGTTGACGATCGCCTGGACACCGAACCATGCCGCGAGCCCGCCCGCCAGCAGCATCCCGAAACGATCCGGAGCGGCCAGGGCGGTCTGGACGCCGAGACCGACGAGCATCACGAAACCGCCGATCACGGCGACCGTGCCGATCAGCCCGAGCTCGTCGGCGATCACGGCGAAGATGAAGTCGCTGTGCGCGTACGGCAGGTAGCCGAGTTTGCCGTTGCTGCCACCGATGCCCGAGCCGGTGATCCCACCGGAGGCCATGCTCAGGAATCCCTGGTAGGTCTGGTAGGCGAGGTGGTCCTTCTCCTCGGTGACGTTCATGAAGGCGGTGAAGCGGTCCAGCCGCCTCGGGCTGGACACGACGAACAGCAGCGCGGCTCCGGCCGCTCCGGCGACCATGACCGCCAGCGGCGTCGCCGGAACTCCGGCGATCCACGCGACACTGAAGACGATCGCTCCGAGCACCACCGCCGAGCCGAGGTCGCCCTGCACCAGACACAGGCCGGCACCGCCGGCGGCGAGGACACCGATGGGCAGCAGGGTGCGGCGGCGGTCCCCCAGGTCCTCCTGTCGGCGGACGAGGAGATCGGCCGCCAGCAGCACGACCGCGAGCTTGAGGAACTCCGACGGCTGCACGCTCAGTGGCCCCATCCGGATCCACGACTGCGCACCGTTGACGTTGGCACCGATCCCCGGCGCGAACGGCGCGGCCATCGCGGCCGCAGCGAGCACCCCGAGCGGGAGGATCACTCGGCGCCACGATCGGTAGTCGATCTTGACGCAGATGATCAGGCCGATCGTGCCGAGGACCGCCCACATCGCCTGCTTGCCGAAGACCCGGTAGGGCGAGTGGCCGAGATTCGCCTCGGTCACCGCGGACGCGGAGAGCACCATCACCAGGCCGAGCATCACGAGCACGGCCACCACGCCGGCGATCGCATAGAACGTGCCCGGCGGTGGGCCGAGCACGGGTCGGACCCGCGGTGCCGACGCAGGGCGCCGAGGAGCCGAACGAACCAACGCTGGACGTCGCGCCGGCACGGCGGCGCGTGCGCGAGCCGGCTTCGCTGCGTCGGTGCCGTGCAGGCGCTCGAGCGCGGCCCGCCGGCGGTCGGCCACGGTCAGGGTGCTGGTCATGACGTCTCCCGTGTTTCGTGTGTTGCTCGAACGAGGCTGCGGAAGTGCTCCCCGCGATGTTCGAAGCCCTGGTACTGGTCGAAGCTGGCGCATCCCGGCGACAGCAGGACCGTGCTCCCCTCGGTGGCGATGCGGGCGGCGAGTTCCACGGCGTCGGCCATGTCGGCGACCACCTCGCGCCGAGCAACGCCGTCGAAGGCCGCGACGATCGCCGGAGCGGTGGCGCCGAGCGCGATCACGGCGTCGACGTGGTCGGGCGTGGCTGCCATCGGCGACAGGTCGACCTTCTTGTCGTAGCCACCGGCGATCAGCACCACCCGCTCGAACGAGCGGATCGCTGCCGCGGCAGCATGGGGCGTGGTGGCCTTCGAGTCGTTGAACCACGCCACGCCGCCCCATGTGCCGACGTGCTCGAGCCGGTGCGGCGGTCCGGTGAAGCGCGCGAGCGCGGCGCCGACGGCGTCGGTGTCGGCGAGACCGGTCTCGAGCACGAGTGCGGCGGCTGCGAGCGCGTTCGTGACGTCGTGGGGCAGGCTCCGCTTCATCGATGCGACCGGAGCGATCGCTCCACCGGGACCGTGCAGGGCCCCGTCGATCACGCAGTAGTCGGCGTCGGTGGCGCCGAAGGTGATCCGGCGGCCGGGAGCGTTGCGCAGTCGTCGCATCACCACGGCGTCGTCGACGAACCCGATCGCCACGTCGTCGGCACGCTGGTTCGCGAAGACCTGCGCCTTGGCGGCCTCGTAGCTGTCCATCGACCGGTGCCAGTTCAGGTGGTCGGGTGCGAGGTTGAGCCATGCGGCACCCTCGGCCCGGAAGGTCGGGGTCCAGTTGAGCCGGAAGCTGGTGGCCTCGACGACGAACGCATCGAGGTCGAGGTCGATCGCGTCGACGAGCGGTGTGTCGGTGTTCCCGGCGTCGATCGTGCGGAGCCCGGCGGCTCGGAGCATCTCGACGACGAGCAGCGTCGTGGTGGTCTTGCCGTCGGTCCCCGTGATCGCCAGCATCGGGCGGGGTCCGCCGGGTCGCTCCTGCTCCCACCGGTGGGCCAGTTCGATCTCGGACACGAGGGGGACGTCGAGTGCGAGGGCGGTGGCGACGACCGGGTGCGTCTCGGGCACACCGGGCGCCGGGCTGACGAGGTCACAGGCCCGTACGAGCCGCTCGAGGTCGGCGCCTTCCGGACGTTCGACGATCTCGGCGTCGAGGAACGACGCCGCCGCTCGGCGTGCGTCGGTCACCTCGTCGTCGGCGACCAGTACCTCGTAGCCGCGACTCCGGAGTGCCCGAGCGGTCGACTCGCCGGCGACAGCGAGTCCGTAGACCAGCGCACGACTCACGACAGACCTGCGCTGATCTCGGTGAAGTCGCCGATGAAGATTGCGAGGGCAGTTGCCACACAGATCGCCGAGATCAACCAGAAGCGGATGATCACGGTGGTCTCGGGCCAACCGATCAGCTCGAAGTGGTGGTGGATCGGCGACATGCGGAAGAGGCGCTTCTTCCGACCCGAGGCCTTGAAGACCCCCATCTGGACGGCGACCGATCCGGCCTCGATCACGTTGATGCCACAGATCAGGATCAGCAGCAGCGTGGTGTTGAGGGTGAGTGCGCAGAAGGCCAGCGCCGAGCCGATCGCCAGCGCGCCCACGTCGCCCATGAAGATCCGTGCGGGTGCAGCGTTCCACCACAGGAAGCCGAGACACCCGCCTGCGAACGCAGCGGCGAACACACCCATGTCCAACGGGTTGACGACCGTGCTGTAGATGTCGGGATTGCGGAACGCCCAGTAGGCGATGATCGTGAACGCGCCGAATCCCATCAACGCCGATCCCGATGCCAATCCGTCGAGTCCGTCGGTGACGTTGACGGCGTTGGTCGTCGCCCAGATGATCATGCCCGCCCACACGACCCAGACCGCGGTGGGCACCTCGAGCCCGACGGCGCCCCGGGTGACGTTGATCGTCTCGGAGATCCCCGTGCCGACGACGAGCCACCAGGCCATCAGCACGCTGGCGAGCATCGTGATGTAGTTCTTCTGCTTCCAGAAGATGCCGCGGTTGTGACGCTTGCGGACCTTGATGAAGTCGTCGAAGAAGCCCATCAGGGCCATGAACAGCACCCCGACCCACACGATCATGGTCTGGTCGGAGAACACGAGCCCCCGTCGGAGGTGGGCGATGATCCAGCCGATGAACGCCGAGGCGACGATCGCGATGCCGCCCATCGTCGGCGTGCCCTGCTTGACCATGTGGTGCTCGGGACCGTGGTCCTCCTTGCCCAGGATCGGCTGGCCCTGCCCGCGTTGACGGAAGAACGCGATCAGCCATCGGGTGCCGAACAGCGAGACGAGCATCGCGCTCGCTCCCGCGAGCATGATCGCGATCACGAGAGCGTCTCCAGGATCTCGCGCGCGACGCGCCGGTCGTCGAACTCGATCGTGTGGTCGGCGAATTCCTGCGTCGCTTCGTGACCCTTCCCGGCGATCACCACGACGTCTCCCGGCGTCGCGTCCGCGAGGGCGGTGCTGATCGCGGCGCGGCGGTCTGGATCGGTCACGACCCGGGCACGGTAGTCGTCCTCGACGCCGGCCACGATGTCACCGATGATCTCCTCAGGCGACTCGCCGCGGGGGTTGTCGGAGGTGATGATCACCCGATCGGCAAGGCGTGCGGCGAGACGTCCCATCTCGGGTCGCTTGGGCCGGTCGCGCTCGCCGCCGCAGCCGAAGACCACGACGACCGTGCCGCCTTCGGCGGCGACCGCCCGCGCCGAACCGAGGATCTCGGCGAGCCCGTCGGGCGTGTGCGCATAGTCGACGACCACCGTCACACCGCGGCGTTCCGACTCGGGTGTGCTGACCACCTCGAACCGTCCGGACACTGCGGCGAGCGAACGGAGGCCGCCGGCGGCGACGTCCGGCTCGATGCCGAGTTCGACCGCGGTGGTCAGAGCGATCAGCGAGTTCGCCACGTTGAACCGACCGCCGATCGGCACGTCGACGTCGATCGAATGCCACCGGTATCGGTGCGCGGACGCCGTCACCTCGACATCGGTGAGCTGATCCTGCGAGACCGTCACGATCCGGAAGTCGTCCGCAGCCACCGAATCGGCGAGCAGGCGGCCGTGGGGATCGTCGACGTTGATCACCCCGAGCGGTGAGAACGCGGGATCGAACAGCCTCGCCTTCGCACGGAAGTACTCCTCCTGCGAACCGTGGAGGTCGAGATGGTCGCGCCCGAGGTTGGTGAACACGACCGCGTCGAACTCGGTGCCGTCGGCGCGGTGCAGTGCCAGCGCATGCGAGGACACCTCGAGCACGGCGGCGCGCATCCCGTCGTCGACGAAGCCTCGCAGCGTCCGCTGGAGATCCGGCGCTTCCGGCGTCGTGCGGGGACCGTGCAACGTGCCCACCACCCCGGTGGGCATCCCGGCAGCCGTGAAGATCGCCTCGAGCAGTTGCGCGGTGGTGGTCTTGCCGTTGGTGCCCGTGATCCCGACCGTGGTCAGCGCGCGGCTGGGATGGCCGTAGAGCGACGCAGCGATCGGTCCGGCTCGCAGCCGCGTGTCGTCGACGACGATCTGCGGCGTCGCACCCAACCCGTCGAGCGCGTGGTCGCACACGATGGCGACCGCTCCGGCCTCGATCGCTCGCGCGGCGAAGTCGTGACCGTCGAACGAAGCTCCCGGATAACACACGTACACGGAGCCCGGTGACACCTGGCGCGAGTCGTGGACCACGTCGGTGACAGCGAGACCGCCGGCGAGCAACTCGCCGATCCGCTGGAGTCCGGACGGGTCGAGATCGGGGGCCGCCACCTGGTCAGGCGCCTTCACAGGTCGGAGCGCCCGGCGTGGGCACGATGCCGAGTTCGTGGATCAGGGTCGGCGCGAGTTCGGCGAACACCGGAGCCGACGCCGTGCCGCCGAAGCGGTCGTTCGTGCCCGCAGGCGGCTCGTCGACCGACACGAGTACGGTGACCTGCGGGTCGTCCGCAGGGAAGAACCCGACGAAGCTGGCGTAGTAGATCCGGTCGCCGTTGTCGTCGTAGTAGGTGCCGTTGTCGGCCGCCTTGAACGCCGTGCCGGTCTTGCCGGCAATCGACAGACCATCCACCTTGGCGCGGGTCGCCGTGCCGCTGCAGACCACGTTGCGCATCATCTCGGTGGTCTGGACCGCTGCCTGCTCGGAGACCGCCCGATGTGATTCCGACGCCGGGGTGTCGGTGACGGTTCCATCGGCGCCGACGATCGAGCGGACGAGCTTCGGTGCGACGTACACGCCACGATTGGCGATCGTGTTCACCGCGGCGACGAGCTGGAGCGACGTGCTCGACACGCCCTGACCGTACGAGACCGTGACTCGTTCCGACCCCCAGAGGTCGTCGGCCTCCTTGAGGATGCCGGTCGACTCACCGGGGAACTCGAGCGCGGTCCGCTCGCCGAGGCCGAACGCCGCCATGTAGTCACGGTGCAACCAGCGACCCATCTCCTGTTGCACGAAGATCGTGCCGATGTTCGACGACTCCGACAGGATCCGCGACACCGACATCCATTCGTCGGGGTGTTGGTGGGAGTCCTTCAGCAGATCGTCGTAGTACTGCTTGCGCCAGGGCACCTCGTACGAGGTCTCGGGGGTGACGAGTCCCTCGCTCAGTGCGCTGGCGACCGTGATCACCTTCGCGACCGATCCCGGCTCGTAGGCGTCGACGGCGGCGTAGTTGCCCCTGGTCACCTCGTAGGCGCTGCTCTCGTCGTTCAACCGGACCGACGCCATCGAGTAGATCTCGCCGGTGTCGGTGTCCATCGTGATCGCGGTCGCTCCCCTTGCACCGATCTCGGACACCTTCTCGAGCAGCACCTGCTCGGTGGAGTACTGGATCGAACGATCGAGCGTCAGGACCAGATCGTCGCCGGCGACCGGCTTGCTGGTGACCGTCTCCGATCCGGGGATCGAGCGGCCGTTCGGCGCGACTTCACGCCGCATGCTGCCGCCGCTTCCGCTGAGGATGTCGTCGTACTGCAGCTCCAGACCAGCGATGCCCACACCGTCGATGTTGGTGCTGCCGATCACGCTGCGACCGGTGTCGCCGCCGGGCATCTCACGGCGGCTCTCGCGGTCGACGTTGACGCCGGCCAGGCGCATCGAGGAGATCTGGTCGCCGATCGCGGCGTCGGCCTGGCGCTCGACGAAGACGAAGCCGCGATCCTTGCTGGCGATCTCGAGCAGCAGCTCGTTCACCTTCTCGTCGGACAGGTCGAGGAGATCGTCGAGCAGTTGTACGGTGGCCGGACCGTTCTCGATCAGCTTCGGGTTGATCGACACGGTGACGGCCGGCACCGACATGGCCAATTCGTTTCCGTGCCGGTCGAACACGGTGCCGCGCTGTGCCGGCAGCTCCACCGACCGCGTCCACTGGTCGATGGCCGCCGAGCGCAGCGACTCGGCCTCGGTGGTCTGCAGGAAGGCGACCCGCACGACGATGCCCACCATGATCGCCGCGATCACCAGCAGAGCGATGCTCAGACGGCGCCGAGGCGAGCCGACCCGGAACCGTGAGCGTCGACGCGGATGAGGGGCCGAGACCCGTCGTCGTGTTCGAGGCGCCACGCGCTCGTGCCGGGTGCGGTGCTGGGCAGGTCGCGGGGCCGGCTTCGGCGAGACGCGCCGATCGGTGGAGCGCGAACGACGCGCCGTCGATGGCGATCGACCGTGCTGGCGCGTCGCTCCGTGGGAACGAGTGGCCTGGTGCTTCGACGAGGTCTTCGGCCTGACGTTCACGGTGTCTCCCCGGTGACGGACTTCACGGCGCGGAACTGGTCGAGTGGATCGGTGTCGATCGTGATCTGCACGGCCCGTTCGTCGATCACACCGGCTGCAGCGATCTGTCTCGCCAGGGCGCCAGGGTCGATGTCGATGAACTCGGTCGCATCACCGCGCTGCATGCCGAGTTCGGATGCTGCCGCTGCCAGCCGGACGGGTGATCGGAGTTCGGCACGCTGATAGCGCAGCTCGTCGAAACGCTCTCGCTCGGCTGCGACCGACCGCTCGAGGCGATCGATGCGGAGCTGACGCCCGGCGAGCTGCGTGTGGAACACCGCTGCGCCGAGCAACCCGAGGAACACCGTGGTCCACAGCACGACGGCGAGCAGTGCCGGCCAACGCCGACGCCGCTCCATCACCACGAGCGACGGCCGAGCAGCGGCGCGCGCCGCGACGCTTCGACGCGGCGGGATGTCGCGGATCAACGGGATCGCAGGCATCAGGCCTCCACCGGTTCCCCATCGCTCTTGCGCGTTGCGACGATGCGCTCGACCACGCGCAGGCGCGCCGACGCCGCTCGGCGGTTCGCGGCGCGCTCCTCGGCGCTCGCCTTCTTCGGAATCCCGCGGACCAGTCGAACCGTCTGGATGGCACCACACACGCAGGGCAGGTCGTCGGGGCAGTCACAGGCGCCGGCCGCATGGGCGAAGCGCTCCTTGACGATGCGATCCTCTCCCGAGTGGTACGAGAGCACCGCGATGCGGCCGCCGGGCCGAGTCGCCTCGACCGCTCGGTCGAGTGCCTCGGGCAGCACGGCCAGCTCGTTGTTCACCTCGATACGGATGGCCTGGAACGTTCGCTTCGCCGGGTGGCCGCCGGTCCGGCGGGCCGCGGCCGGGATCGCTGCGGTGACGACGGCTGCGAGTTCGGTGGTGGTCTGGATCGGCCGGGCTGCGCAGATCGCCCGCGCGATCCGGTCGGCGAATCGCTCGTCGCCGTAGCGGCGGATGATGTGGGCGAGGTCGCGTTCGGCGTAGCCGTTGACGACGTCGTCGGCCGACCAGGTCTGATCGGTGTCCATCCGCATGTCGAGCTGACCCTCGTGGCGGTAGGAGAACCCACGGTCACCGCGGTCGAGTTGCGGCGACGACACCCCGAGGTCGAACAGCACCCCGCTGACGGCATCGAGGTGATGCTCTTCCAGCGCCCCGTCGATGCGATCGAACCGCCGGCGGCTCGTGCGCACACGCTCGCCGTACGGGGCGAGGAACGCTTCGGCGGCGGCCAGCGCGTCGGGGTCCTGGTCGATGCCCAACACGTCGAGGTCGTCGCGTGACTCGAGCAGCGCGGCGCTGTGGCCGCCGCCGCCCAGCGTGGCGTCGACGACCGTGCCGGCCGGCACCGTCGCGAAGATCGCCGTGATCTCGTCGCGCATCACGGGGTCGTGTTCGAATGCGGCGTCGCTCATGATCCCCGGGCGATCTCGTGCTGGCCGGCCGCTTCGTTCGACCGATAGGCCTGCGGCTCCCAGATCTCGATCTGGTCGAGATAGCCGAGCACCACCACGGCGGCATGCGGCTCGATGCCGGCGTGCTCGCGGAGGCGGGCATCGAGCGTGATACGCCCCTGCTTGTCGATCGTCGCCTGGGTGGCCGACGAGGCGAACGCCCGCAGGCGGTTTCTCGAGATCTCGCCCCGCTTGGCCCGCTCGACGAGTTCAGCGGCCTGTTCGTCGAAGGTCTCGACGCTGCGGACGCTGACGCAGCCGTCGTCGCCGAAGAAGAGATAGCACTGGTCGCCGAGATCGCCACGGTACGACGAGGGCAGCGCCACTCGTCCCCGCTCGTCGAGCTGTCGCTCGTAGACCCCGACAAACACGCGCCGCGTCCCTCTCGCTTCCTGCCTCGATCCCCCGCGACGGACCTGCCGTGCCGGGAACGCGGGAGTCCTCCCCAGCGATCCCCATTCTTCCCCCAAACTCCCCCATTGTCAACCATCTTCCCCCATTTCTCCTCCCGAGCGCCCCCGCCGCCCCCACCGACCCCCCGCCGACCTCTCCCGCCGACCGCGGCGCGACGGGGTGCCCTGTGCGCGGATCGTCCACGTCATCGGCGGGATCCGTGTCGGCGCAGACGGCGGGCAACGACGTTGCCGCCGACGCGGAACCCTGCGTGACGGGTGGGTCGCGTCAGGGGCGCGTGGAGGGGGTGGCGGCGAGGGTGTCGGCGAGGAGCGCAGGGATCCTCGCCGCGATCGAGTGCTGGACGGTCGCGACCGGGGCCAGACCGGCGGCCGGCGGCCGGCGGCTCGGCGCGAGCAGCCCGACGAGGTCGGTCGGGTCGTACTCGCTGTACCAGCAGCACTGCAACCTGGCGGCGTGACGGGTGCGCCGCTGGCTGATGCCGACGAGTTTGCGTCCGTCGAGCAGCACCTCCCCCGCTCCCAGACCGTCGAAGCACACCGTCGACGACCAGTCGGTGGTCACCAGTGCACCGTCGTGGACGCGCGTGCTCCGCCCGGGGAGCAGTCCGCCGATCACCTCGGCGAGGTGACGGCCGAGCCACAGCATCGGCGCGTGGATGTCGTCGGCCCATCCGGGCGAACCGGCGGGAACGATCACGTCGATCCACGTCACCGAGCCGGGAACCAGCAGCACCGCTCCCCCTCCGCTTCGTCGGCGAACCACCTCGATGTCGGCCGCACGACATGCCTCATCGTCGACCGCGTCGGCCGACTGCGTCGATCCGAGGACCAGCGCCGGGGCTGTGACCTCGTGCCACCAGATCTCGCAACGCGCCGGCTCGGGAACCGAGCGGGCGTGGAAGTCCGCGGCGGTCGACGCCGACCTCACCAATCGGTACGAGTCGGCCACGCCGTCAGGAGGCCAGCGGCAGATAGGGACGCCACGTGTCGGGCACTCCGGCGACGGAGACGACCACCCAAGCCGTCGCCCTCGGTGCCCGACACGGCCGTGCGAGTCGCATCCCGGCCTCGTCGGGAGTCCGGTCACGCTTGCCCAGGTTGCAGGGACGACACGCCGCGGCCACGTTCTCCCAGCTGTGAGGACCACCCTTGGATCGGGGCACGACGTGGTCGATCGAGTCGGCCCGCTCGCCGCAGTACTGACAGCGGTAGTCGTCGCGTGCGAAGACCGCTCGCCGCGACAGCGCGGCACGACGGACGTACGGCACCTTCACCATGTAGCGCAGCCTGATCACCGACGGACACGGGATGCTCAGACGCTCGGAGTGGATCACCCGGCCGTCGTCTTCGAGGACGTCGGCCTTGTCCGCCAGCACCAGGCACGTGGCCCGCTGCGCTGACACGATGCTGAGGGGCTCGAAACTCGCGTTGAGGACGAGCGCGCTCAGCACGGTGTCACCTCCTCGATCGGTGGGGTCGGCCCGACCGGGAATCGTCGAGCCGTTGCCAGTCGCGACACCATCGGAGGTAGTTCAGCACATCATCGGCCTCGGGGCGATGCGAGATGTCACCGTATTGCGTCAGGAGCCGGAAGCGCAGGTAGCTGGGTGACGGCACCGGCAGGAACGGAGCGCGGGTCCACCAACGCTCGGGCACGAGCCGCCACCCCTGCCGCAGCGCCGTCGGCCACAGCGACGGGTGCCGAATCACGGCGCCGATCACCCCGAGCACGTACTCAGGCCGGCTTCGGTTCCTTCGGGAGCTGCAGGATCATCTCGCCGATGATGTTGCGCTGGATCTGCGACGAGCCGGCGTAGATCGTTCCCGCGCGGGCATTGAGGAAGGTGCCCACCCAGGACGCCGACGAGTTCGCAGCACCCGGATCGTCGGTCTGGAACGCCGACGACGGCGGTCGTCCCTCGGTGAACAGCGCATCGGCACCGAGGATGTCGATGGCGAGCTCGGTGACCTCGAGGTGGTACTCGCTCCAGTAGAGCTTGGAGATCGCCCCGTCGGGCCCGGGGTGATGGCCGGCGAGGAACCGCGTCAACGTGCGTTGGCCGAGGTACTTCATGATCTGCACCTTCGAGTAGCACCACGCGAGACGCTGGCGAATGATCGGGTCGTCGGCCACCCCGCGCTCGCGGGCGAGATCGAACAACCGGTCGAGTTCGGCCTGGTAGCGGATCGGGCCGGTGGCGGCCGCTTCCCCACGTTCGAAACCGAGCAGGGACATCGCAACGGCCCATCCGTTGTTGACGCCCCCGACGACCTCGCCCTTCGGGCATCGGGCGTCGGTGTAGAACACCTCGTTGAATTCGCTGTCACCCGAGATCATCTTGATCGGACGGACCTCGATGCCCGGCTGGTCCATCGGGACCAGGAGGAACGAGATCCCCTTGTGCTTGGGTGCATCGGGATCGGTGCGGGCGAGGGTGAAGATGTGATCGGCGAGGTGGCCTGCCGAGGTCCAGATCTTCTGGCCGTTCAACACCCATTCGTCACCGTCGAGTTCGGCCTTGAGCCCGACGTTGCCCAGGTCGGAACCGGCGTTGGGCTCCGAGTAGCCCTGGCACCAGGTGTCCTCGCCCGACAGGATCCGCGGCAGGTAGTACTGCTTCTGCTCCTCGGTGCCCCACATCAGCAACGTGTTGCCGAGCATCTGGATGCCGAACACGTCGTTGGGCCCGCCGGTGACGACGCCCGCCTTCGCGAACTCCTCGGCGAGGATGACCTGCTCGGTTGCGCTGAGACCGGCGCCGCCGTACTCGACCGGCCAGCCTGGCGCCAGGTAGTTGGCCTCGTAGAGCGTCTTGCGCCACTCGGTGACGAACTGGGTGAGGTCGTCACCCTCGAGCGCTCCCGTGCCCTGCCAGTTGGAGGGGAGCTTCTCGGCGAGGAACGCCTGCACTTTTTCGCGGTAGGCCTCGGCCTCGGGCGTGTAGGTCGGCTGCATGCCGTACAGGCTACTCGGCGGCGGTTACTCGGCTCGGATCGCGACCGAGGCAGCCGAGACGAGCGGCTGGTTGAAACCCGACAGCTCGACGACACGAAGTCCGGCGAGGTGGTCGAGGCGCGATCGCAGTGCGACCTCACGATGCACGACGTCGAGGAACGGATCGCCGAAGGTGTCCACCACCGCTCCTGCGACGAAGAACGTGGACACGTCGAACACCGCGGCCGCGGACGCGATCGCTCGGCCCACCATGATCCCCGTGCGTTCGACGATCGACGGGGTCGCCCGCCGCATCGGTCGGTTCATCTCGGCCTCCAGCGCCGCCGCCGACGCGTAGGCGTTCAGGCAACCAGCCGCCCCGCACGAACAGGTGGCGCCGCCTGGTTCGACGTTGACGTGGGCGAGCGACCCGGCGTTGCCGTGGCCACCCCACAGTCGTCGCCCGTCGACGATGCAGGCCGACTCGATCGACTGGTCGAGCAGCATCAGCAGGAAGCTCGGCACGTCGACGGCTTCACCGACCCATCGCTCACCCGTCGCTGCCGCACCCGCGAGCGTGTCGAGATGCACCGGGAGCCCGGTGAGATCGTGGAGGTGGTCGCGCAGCGGGAAGGCCGACCAGGCCGGCACGAGCGTGGGGGTCACCGACCCGGCCGCCTGGTCGATCGGACCGGCGCAGCTGACACCCACCGCCACCGGCGCAGCGACGTCGTCGGGTCTGGCCGCGAGGACGCGTCCGACGAGCTGCTCCAACGACCGCCACACCTCACGCCCCGGCGCACCGACACGATCGCGGACGAGGACATCGCCGTCGAGGTCGACGATGCCGGCGGCCAGGCGTTCCGGGTCGACCACCACCGACAGCACCGTTCCGCCTTCGAAACTCACGGAGAACGAACCTACTCCGACTGTCGCCTCCCGCCAGGTGCGTCTACCCTTCCCGCGGTGAGCATCGAGATCGCCGACGACGGAGTGCCGACGATGACGGACGACCCCACCCAGTCCGCGCCACTGCGCGGTTTCGCCGATCTGTTCGACGCGATCACGGCCAACGTCGCCCAGGTGCTGCGCGGCAAGGTCGACACGATCGAACTCGCCGTGATGTGCCTGCTCGCCGAAGGCCACCTGCTCGTCGAGGACGTTCCCGGTGTCGGCAAGACCAGTCTCGCGAAGGCGCTCGCAGCGTCGATCCAGTGCAGCTGGAAGCGGATCCAGTTCACCCCCGACCTGCTCCCGACCGATCTCGTGGGCGTCAGCGTGTACCAACGCTCCACCGAGACGTTCAACTTCGAACCCGGCCCGCTCTTCGCCAACATCGTCCTCGCCGACGAGATCAACCGGGCTTCACCGAAGACCCAGTCGGCGTTGCTCGAGGCGATGGAGGAGCGCCAGATCACCGCAGACGGACGGAGCCGTCTGCTCGAAGCACCGTTCATGGTGATCGCCACGCAGAACCCGATCGACCAGGAGGGCACGTACCGCCTGCCCGAGAGCCAACTCGACCGGTTCCTGCTTCGCATCGCGATCGGCTACCCGGGCCGAGCCGCCGAGATGGAGATGCTCGATTCGCAGGGATCGGCCGGCGCGCTCGCCTCGCTCGAGCCCGTCGTGTCGGCCGAAGAGGTGCGCGGCATGATCGCCGCGGTTCGAGGGGTCCACGTCGCCCGGGCACTCAAGTCGTATCTCGTCGACCTCGCCGAGACGAGTCGGCGCCACCCCTCGATCGAACTCGGGTTGTCGCCCCGCGCCACCCTGCAACTCGCGGCTGCGTCGCGGGCCCACGCAGCGGCGCGAGGGCGCAACTATGCGACGCCCGACGACGTCAAGGCGGTCGCCCATGCCTCGCTGTGTCACCGGATCGTGGTCAAGTCGGAGCACGGGGCTCAACTGTCGGCCGCCGACGCGATCAGCGAAGTGCTCGACGCCGTCCCGGTGCCGGTGCCGCGGTGACGCCTCGGCGGCTGCCGTGCTGACCCGGCAGGGTTTCGTGCTCCTGGTCGCCGGGGTGGTCGCGGTTGCCATCGGGCGGGTCTTCGGCGTGATCGAACTGTTCGTGATCGGCGCCGGTTGCTTCGCCGCAGTGGTCGCGGCGCTCGCCTACGTCAACCTGCGCCGCCCGCGGATCGAAGCCACCCGCTGGATCCATCCCGCGGTGCTCGTGGCCGGCGACACCGGCCGGGTCGACCTGCACCTCCACCACCGGGGATCGATCCGCTCGGCAGCGTTCGTGTTGTGCGAGTCGGTACGGCGAACCATGGGCGCCGACCACGCCGCTCGACTGCCGATCGATCCGATGGCCCGCGATCAGCACAGCACGACGGGCTACTCGCTCCCCAGCGCCGTGCGGGGCGTGATCGTGCTCGGCCCGCTCGAGGCCGAACTCCGCGATCCGCTCGGCATCGCGCGCACCGCGGGCTTGGCGGCCGGCACCGACGAGGTCGTCGTCGCCCCGCGTGCGTTCGCGCTCGACATGCCGCAACTGGGTCAGGGTGCGCTCGGCAACGCCCTGCTCGACAAGGCCCGCCGGCTCGGCCCGGGAGAGTTCCACGGGTTGCGCGAGTACGTCGACGGCGATGAGCCGCGCAGCATCCACTGGAGGGCGTCGGCGCGGTCCGACGCCCTGATGGTGAAGGAGTACACGATCGAGGGTCTCCATCGGTGCACGGTGGTGTTCGATGCCTCACCCGGCGCGCACGGCGACGCTGCGGCCTTCGAACGCGGCGTGACCGCGGCGGCGAGTCTCGTGTCCAGTGCGGTGCGCTCGGGGCTGTCGACGCGGTTCGTCACGTCCGGTGGGATCGACCTGCGCGGCCCCGAGGTGGGCGTCCACACCTCGCGGGTGCTCGCCCGCATCGAACCGAGCGCTGCGCCGATGGCCGTCCTCGACCGGGAGACCGGCGACGGCCTCGGCCTCACCGTCGTGATCACCGGATCCCCGGATGGTCCCGCATGGCGAACGGCGCGCTCGATCGTCGATCCGACGGTCACGGCGCTCCTCGTCGCCACCCACGAGGCGCCGGGCGGCGGCCTGAGCATCAGCGCGCGGTCCGACGAGGAGTTCGTGCGGTCCTGGCAGACCCTGGCAGGACGCGGCCGGGTCGACCTGATGGAGTCGGCGTCGTGACGCGGCCTTCCTGGGCGAGCGACGTCGGCGCCACGACGGCAGTCGCGGCGTTCTCGCTGGCCGTTGCCGCCGGGTATGCCCGGGTGTTCTCGGGCTGGGACTTCCTGCGCGACATGATCGTCGTGATCGTGGTCGGGCACGGCGCCGGGCTCCTGTTGCGTCGCCTCGCGATCAGCTCCTGGGTCGCCGTTCCGCTCGGCGCGATCACCGTCATCTGGACCATCGCCGCGCTCTTCTACCCCGAGACATTCGCCTGGGGGTTGCCGACGAGTGCCACCTGGGACCTGTTCCAGGCGGAGCTCACCGAGGTGCGTCAGCAGTTCAGCACTGCGGTGGCGCCAGTGGTCTACGGCGCCGGATGGGACGTGCTCGCAGCGATCGGGATCGGTCTCGCGGTCCTGCTCGCCGACGTGTTCGCGTTCCGCGCCCTGGCCCGAGCCGAAACGCTGGTGCCGGGCGGGGTGTTGTTCGTGTTCGTCGGCGCGGTCGGCGACGACCGGCTGCGCATCACACTCACGATCCTGCTCGTCGGCGTCGGTGTGGCCACCACTGCGGTGCTGCGCGCATACCACCAGCCGTCGGCACACCGCTCCGCGTCGCCGGTTCCGCTGCGGCGGACCTGGCCCGCGGTGATCGCCACGGCCGTCATCGTCGCGGTCGCCGCCGGTTTCGTCGGGCCCCGGTTGCCGGGTGCCGACGCCGCACCGCTGTACGAGACCCGTGGCCGTGGCGGCGGGGTCACCGAGGTGGTCAGCCCGCTCGTCGACATCCGATCGCGGCTGACGAACCGCTCCGACAACGAGTTGTTCCGCGTGCGGGCCGACTTCGAGTCGTACTGGCGGTCGTCGGCACTTCCCGACTTCAACGGCACCACGTGGCGGCTGCCCGAACGCCCGCTCCAGTCGGCGGACAGCACGTTGGCCGCTCCTCGAACCGGAGCAGTCGAACTCCGCCAGCAGATCGAGATCGTCGGCCTCGGGGGCTCGCTGGTGCCCGCCGCTCCCGACCCGTTCCAGGCGACCGGACCCGACGACCTGCGCTGGGTGGCCGAGACCTCGACGCTGGTCACGGTCGACGACGACCTCGCGACAGGCGACCTGATCGACGTCGTGTCGGCCTCGCCGCGTTTCGAGCCCGCAGCGCTCGCGGCGGCCACCTCCATCGATGCCGGCGACCCGATCTACACCAGCCTGCCGGACGACCTTCCCGACGTGGTGGCCGACACCGCTGCGGAGGTCACCGCAGGCACGACCAACGCGTACGACGCGGCCCGCACGCTGCAGAACTGGTTCCAGACCCAGTTCGACTACAGCCTCGACGTGCAATCGGGCCACGGCAACAACGCGATCGAGACGTTCCTGCGCGACCGGATCGGGTACTGCGAACAGTTCGCGGGCACCTTCGCAGCGATGATGCGCACGCTCGGACACCCCGCCCGCGTGGCCGTGGGGTTCACGTCGGGCACCGAGGTCGCACCGGGTACGTACTCCGTCCTCGGGCGCAACGCCCACGCGTGGCCGGAGGTGTGGTTCGACGGACTCGGCTGGGTCGCGTTCGAGCCGACGCCGGGTCGAGGAGCGCCGGGGGCCGAGAACTACACCGGCCTCGCGGCGCAGCAGGACACCACTCCGTCGGAGGAGTCCGAGAATGCGGACGACGATGCGGGGGGGCCACCGACCACGATCGCTCGGACCCCGAACGACGACCCGCTCGATCTCAACATTCCCGACGAGTTCGCCGATCCCACCGGGGGCGATGCCACCAGCGACGGGGCGACGGCGACCGCCGACCGGAGCGACACCCGCGGCCGCTGGGCACTCGTGCTGCTCGTACTCGGCGCCGTGGCGGCCGCACCGCCACTCGTGAGGCGACTGCGTGACCGTTCGAGCAGGAACTCACCCGAGCGCCAGCTGGCCCGGCTGTGGAGCCACTCGCTGACATCGCTCGCGGAGGTCGGCGTTCCGGTGGCGGCCTCGCAGACACCCCTCGAGATCGCCGCCGCGACCTCCGACCACTTCCCGATCGTCGCTCGACCCGTCACGCTGCTCGCCGACGCCGTGACGACCGCCGCCTACCGTCCCGAGGGAGCGGCCGGCTACGACGAGGTGGGCACCTACGGTTCGAGCACGATGCGCAACTGCCGCAACTGGGCCAAACAGATCGAGCGGGCGGTTCACGACTCGTCCTCGCTACCCGAGCGGGTGCGCCGCTACTTCACCGACTGGGGCTGACGGCCGCTCAGTGGTTGACGTCGTCGTCGACGTCGGGCCGGCGGCCACTCAGCCACGCCGAGATCGGCAGCTGCCCGAGGCGCTCGCGACCGAGGAGGCGGAGCTCCTGTTCGAGCATGATCGCCATCACCAGCACCAGGACGAACCCGGCGAAGGCGACCACGAAATTGACGGCGAGACCGCCGATGGTGATCACGAGGCCGACCACCAGGCCGAACGTCAGCAGCAGCGAGCGTCGACGGGACACCCGATAGCCGCGCTGGGAGAACGTCGGGTCCTGTTCGAGCTGCTGCTCGATCTGTCGCAGGATGCGTTGTTCTTCCTCGGAGAGAGGCACGCGGACATCATCGCACGTTCCGCGGCGTTCCTCAACGCGGTGCGGCGGTTCTTCGACACTCTTTTTCGGCGGTCGTCCCGGCGTCGCTCGGGCTCAGTCGACCTCGTTCGGGCCCGGGCGAGGCATCTCCCCGGGCCCCCACTGCTGTTCACCAGGGCGGACGACGCGCAGCCGTCCGGACTCGAGCGCGCTCGCCGGCCCGATCGCAGCGGTGCCGAACCGTTCACGAATCTCGTCGAGCGCCCCCGTCGCCGCCGACCAGTCCGGCGCGGACTCCGAGGCGGACTCCAACGTCAGCTGGCGAACCATCGGCGTCAGGTTCGAACCCGACACCCCGAGCAGCCGGATCCCGGGCGACGGATCGATCGAGTCGAGCAGCGGCGCGAGCATCGCCACGATCTCCGGTGCGAGGTCGACCGGTTCACCGCTCGTCACCGACCGGGTGATCGTCTGGAAACCGCTGTCGAATCGGAGCTTCAACGTGAGGGTCCGTGCGCCGACATCGGCCCGGCGGAGCCGTTGGCCGACGGCATCGGCCAGGCGGACGAGTTCGCGGCGCAGCTCCGCGACCTCGTGCTTGTTGATCTCGAAGGTCTCCTCGTGGCCGATCGACTTGGCCTCACGTTCGGGTTCGACCGGCCGATCGTCGACCCCCCGCGCCAACGCCGAGAGGTGACGCGCCTGCGACCCGCCGAGCGACGTGGCGAGCACCCGTTCGTCGACCGTCACGAGATCGGCCACCCACCGCACGCCGATGCGATGGAGCTTGTCGAGCGTCGCGGGACCGACGCCCCAGAGCCGCTCCACCGGAAGCGGACCGAGGAACGCGTCGACGGCCCCCGGGTCGACCACGACCACACCGGGTCCGGGTTCGACGCCGCGGGGCGATGCGATCGGCTTCGCCTCGACCGACGCCAACTTGGCGAGGAACTTGTTCGGTGCCACACCGACCGAGCAGGTGAGGTGCAGTTCGTCGGCCACCTCGGAGCGGATCCGCTGCGCGATGTCGAATGCGGGCCCGAACAGGCCGGTCGAACCGGTGACATCGAGGAAGGCTTCGTCGAGCGAGAGCGGTTCGACCAGCGGCGTGTACCGATCGAAGATCGCTCGCACCTGGCCACTCACCTCGCTGTACAGCGCGTGGTCACCGGGGAGGAACACGGCGTGTGCGCAGCGTCGCTTCGCGACCACCGACGGCATCGCAGAGTGCACCCCGAAGCGCCTCGCCTCGTACGACGCCGCCGCCACCACACCCCGCCGGCCCGTGCCACCGACGACCACCGGCTGCCCAACGAGCTCCGGCCGCCGCCGCAACTCGACCGACACGAAGAACGCGTCCATGTCGACGTGGAGGATCTGTCGGGGCCGGGTCACGGCCACAGTCTGGCCGGTACGCTGCGTCGCCGTGAGCGTGTCCGATGAGCCCGACGGTCAACTCTCGGCGCTGCCGTCGGTCGGGGTGCGCATCACGGCGTTCGCGGCGATCTGCCTGAGCGGGCTGGCCGGAGCCCTGATCGGCTACTCGCTGGTCTCCTTGCAGTGTGAAGGCGACTGCGGCGTCTGGACCGGCGTCGGGCTGCTCGTCGGCGCACTGGCCGCGGCCGGTGGCATGGCGGTCGTCGCAGTGCTGGTGATGCGGGCGATCGGCGAGTGGCGCGAGATCGAGGACCGCACCGGTGCCGGACACGCTCCGCGCTGACCTCCGGTCGTTCGCTTCGGCACTGGCCGTGCAGGCCGGAACCGACGCCCTCGCCGGACGGCGGCGGCTCGGCGTCGGGCAACCCGTCGCTCACGACACCAAGTCCAGCCCCACCGATCCCGTCACCGAGTTCGACCGCGCCGCCGAGCGTCTGATCGTCGATGCCATCCGCACACGACGACCGGACGACTCGATCGTCGGCGAGGAGGGGGCAGATCACGTCGGCACATCCGGGCTCGCGTGGCACGTCGATCCGATCGACGGCACCGCGAACTTCGTGTACGACCTCCCGAGCTGGTGCACCTCGGTGGCGGTCGTCGACGGCGACGGACCGCTGGTCGGCGCCGTGTACGCACCCGTCACCGACGAGCTGTTCTCCGCCGCCCGCGGCGACGGCGCGACCCGCAACGGCGACGCGATCCGCTGCTCGTCGGCGAGCATCCTCTCCGAGGCGCTCGTCGGCACGGGGTTCAGCTACTCCGCCGAGCGGCGCACCGCCCAGGCCCGACGACTCACCGAGCTGCTGCCCGCCGTGCGCGACGTCCGGCGTCTCGGCTCGGCGGCGATCGATCTCTGCCTCGTCGCCTGCGGCCGGCTCGACGCCTACTTCGAGGAGCACCTCAACTCCTGGGACCTCGCCGCCGGCGTGCTGATCGCGGCGGAGGCCGGAGCCCGAACCTCCGACTTCGCACACGGCCGAGCGGGGACATCGGCAACGGTCGCAGCCGCCCCGGGTGTCCACGATGCGCTCCTCGAGCTCATCGCAACGATCGACGCCTGACGCACGATCGGCATTCCCGGAAGGCGATGTACAGCAAATGGGCGCGCGATGCGGCATCATGGGGGCGTGGGTACACGCATCCTGGCTGTCGAGGACGACGAACGAATTCGTTCCGCGGTCAAACTGGCGCTCGAGGACGAGGGCTGGACCGTCGACGAGGCCGAGAGCGGCGAGGAGGCGATCGAGAAGTTCGCCCGCTCGAACCCCGACGTCGTGCTGATCGACATCATGCTGCCGGGCATCGACGGATTCGAACTGTGTCGCACCCTGCGCCGAACCAGCGACGTGCCCGTGGTGATGGTGACCGCCCGCAACGACACCCACGACGTGGTCGCGGGGCTCGAAGCCGGAGCCGACGACTACCTCACCAAGCCGTTCGCTCCGAAGGAGCTCTCCGCACGGATCCGAGCGCTGCTCCGCCGGATTCGCCCGGGCGCGCCCGGCCATGCTCGCCTCAGCTTCGGCGACCTCGAACTGATCCCCGACGAGGGCAAGGTGCTGCGCGACGGCGCCGAGGTCCACCTCACCAAGACCGAGTTCCGCCTGCTCTGTGAACTCGCCGAGAGCCCTGGAAAGGTGCTGAGCCGGGAGGCGCTCCTCGACAAGGTCTGGGGGTACGACTACTTCGGTGACGGCCGCCTCGTCGACGTCCACGTGCGCCGCCTGCGCACCAAGGTCGAGGCCGACCCCGCCAACCCGCGTCACGTCGTCACGGTACGCGGGCTCGGGTACCGGCTGCAGACGTGAACGAAGGCGGCTGGTTCCGTCGCCTGGTCAACCGCTCCCGCCCGGCGGCGCTCGGTCTGCGGCGACGCATTCTGCTGATCTTCACGCTCGGCTCGCTGCTGTTGTCGCTGTTCCTCGCAACCACCACCTACGGCCTCGCCCGATCGAGCATCGTGGCCGAACGCATCGACACCGCGATCTCCACGTCGCAGCGCAACGCCCAGGGCGTCGAACGTGACCTGCGAACCCTGCCCAACGACGCCGAGCCGGCGACGTCGTCGTTGGCACGTATCGGTGTGCAGGACTACCTGATCTGGTACGGCGGGCGGTGGACCGGCGGAGCCGCCACGTTCCAGAACCCCGACATCCCCCCGGCGCTGGCCACCCGCGTGATCGACGAGGGCACGTCGTCGAGCCAGATCGTCGACGTCGGCGACGAACTCAACGTCATCGTCGGATGGGACGTTCCGCGGATCGGCGCCTACTTCCAGGCGTTCAGCCTCGAGGAAGCCGACTCGACACTGTCGAATGTTCGCCTCTCGCTCGTGTTCGCCGCCGCGATCAGCACCGGCCTCGGCGTGCTCCTCGGCATCTTCGCCGCCCGGAGGGCCGTGCGGCCGGTGGGCACCGCGGCGCAGGCGGCGTCCGCGATCGCGGGCGGGCGGCTCGACACCCGCCTCGAGTCCACCGACGACCCGGATCTGCGGGTGCTCACCGAATCGTTCAACGACATGGCCGAGGCGCTCCAGCAGCGCGTCGAACGCGATGCGAGGTTCGCCTCCGACGTCAGCCACGAGCTGCGGTCGCCGCTGATGACGCTGTCGGCCTCGGTCGAGGTGATGGAAGCACGCCGTGACGAACTCCCCGAACGGGCACAGGCCGCCCTCGACCTCCTCTCCAGCGACGTCGTGCGCTTCCAGGGCCTCGTCGAGGATCTGCTCGAGATCTCCCGATTCGACGCCGGCGCGATCCGACTCCACATGGAGGAACTGCTCGCCGCCGAGTTCGTCCGTCAGGCCGTCGCCGTCAGCTCGCTGCCGAAGACACCGGTGATCGTGTCCGAACGCGCCGAGACCGCGCTGATCCGCGGCGACCGCCGGCGGCTGGCGCGCGTGATCGCCAACCTGATCGACAACGCCCGCGCCTACGGCGGTGGCGAGCCCGAGGTGTCGATCACCGTGGTCAATCCCGACGACGAACCGATGTCCCACATCCTGATCGCCGTCGAGGACCACGGCCCAGGCGTGCCCGAGGAGGAGCGTGACCTCGTGTTCGAGCGGTTCGCTCGGGGCGGCGGGGCGGGCCGCCGCAAGGGCAGCGAAGGTGCCGGCCTCGGCCTGTCGCTGGTCGACGAGCACGTCCGTATGCACGGCGGGCGGGTGTGGGTGGAGGACCGTCTCGACGGCGAACCGGGAGCGCGGTTCGTGATCGAGCTGATGGCATCGGAGCTGGACGAATGACGCTGACCTCCTCGAGTCACGGCGCCGGGCGCCTCGCCGCCGTCCTGCTGGCGCTCGTTGCGGTCGTGACGGCGTGCTCGATCCAGCCCGAATCGGCACCGAACGACCTGTCGGCGGAGCGAACCGGGGTGTTCGGGGAACCGGCGACCGGCGACGAGGCCGCCGGCACCCAGCGGATCTACCTGCTGGCGCCACCCGACCTCGAGCAGCCGCAACGACTGCGGTCGGTGTCCCGTGACGTCCCCACCGGGGCCAGCGCCGTCCTCGGATCGCTGTTCGCCGGGCCCAACGCGGAAGAGCGCGACGCTCAGCTCGACACCGCGATCCCCTCCGACGTCGAGTTGCTCGGCACCCCCCGTCAGATCGGCCAGGTGCTCTCCATCGACATGAACGACGTGTTCGGCGATCTCACCCCCGACGGTCTGCGTCTCGCCGTCGCCCAGATCGTCACGACGGCGACCGACATCGACGGCGTCCGGGCCGTCGAGTTGCGCATCGACGGTACCCCGCGGGTGTGGCCGCTCGGCAACGGCGAGCTCACCGATCGACCGTTGACCGCCTACGACTACCCGGGCCTGATCGAGTCGACGCAACCGGCGTTCCCGGGCGTGCCGACGCTGGACGCCTGAACAACCCGACCCGCGTCGAGGTTTCGACGGGGCCGCTCCCCTGCTAGCACTGGCTTCATGGGATGGGACAGCAGCCGACCGGTACCGTGGCAGCGGTTGATCCGCGAATGGCTGATCTACGCCGCGATCATGAGCGCGGTCTTCGTGATCTTCTTCCGGGGCGACAACGTGCTCGGTGCGATCGCCGGCGTGCTGATCAGCGGCCCGCTGTACCTGGCATTCGGTGCGACGCTGGCGAAGTTCGGCTACCAACGTCAGCGCCTCAAGGACGTCCGCCGCACCGCAGCCACCGACTCGTCGCCGAACGCAGCGGCCTCCGACGTCGCCGGCCGATCGAAGCCGGCACCGACGAGCCGCACCGGCGGCGGCGGCAACCGCCCGAAGTCGACGTCCAAGCGCCGCCGGTGACCAGGACCGGAGCACGCCCGGTCGACTACATTCTGCGCCGTGACGGGACGCTGTGTCATCGCAATCGATGCCGGGACCACGGGTGTGCGCAGCCGTGCGGTCTTCACCGACGGACGACCCTCGATCGGGTCGTATCGTGAATTCACCCAGCACTACCCCGAACCGGGCTGGGTCGAGCACGACGCCGACGAGATCTGGGAGGCCGCGCGCCACACGTTGAACTCGGTCGTCGGCGAGGTCCTCGGCCTCGACGACGTGGACGGCGTCGCCGCGATCGGCATCACCAATCAACGCGAAACCGTCCTCGCCTGGAACCGGACGACCGGTCGCCCGTACGGCACCGCGATCGTGTGGCAGGACCGCAGGACGGCGGATCGCTGCGACCAACTGAGCGCTGACGGCCACCTTCCACTGGTCCGCGAGCACACCGGACTCGTGCTCGATCCGTACTTCTCCGGCACCAAGGCCGAATGGCTGCTCGCGAACCGTGACATCCCCGTCGACGACGATCTCGCCATCGGCACGATCGACACCTGGCTGATCTGGAAGTTGACCCACGGGACGGTCTTCGCCACCGACGTCACCAATGCCAGCCGCACGATGCTGTGCGACATCCGCTCCCGGAGCTGGGATCCCGACCTCTGCACCCTGCTCCACGTCCCGATCGCCGCGTTGCCGACGATCGTGCCGTCGAGCGGCCGGATCGGAACGACCGACGAGCGCGCGGGAGTTCCCGGGAACATCCCGATCAGCGGGGTCGCCGGCGATCAGCAGGCCGCCCTCTTCGGCCAGGCCTGCGTCGCGCCGGGGATGGCGAAGAACACCTACGGCACCGGCTCGTTCGTGCTCCTCAATGTCGGTGAGACCTGCCCGCCTCCCACCGAGGGGATGCTCACCACGGTGGCCTGGACACTCGCCGACGGTACGACGCACTACGCGCTCGAAGGATCGATCTTCGCGACGGGCGCCGCGATCCAGTGGCTGCGCGACGGCATCTCGATCATCGAATCGGCCGCGGAGGCGGGCCCGCTGGCGGAGTCGGTCGACGACACCGGCGGTGTGTACGTCGTGCCTGCCTTCGCCGGCCTCGGCTCGCCGTGGTGGGATCCCTACGCGCGTGGCACGATCGTCGGCATCACGAGGGGGACCGGCCGGGCAGAGATCACGCGGGCGGTCGTGGAGTCGATGGCGTACCAGACGCGCGACGTGATCGATGCGATGACCGCTGCCAGCGGCACACCGATCGTCGACCTGCGCGTCGACGGTGGCGCCTCGGTGATGGACCTGCTGTGTCAGTTCCAGGCCGATCAGTTGGGCGTCACGGTGCAACGACCGGCCGATCAGGAGACCACCGCGCTCGGTGCCGCATTCCTCGCCGGCCTGGCCGAGGGCGTGTGGCCGGATCTCGAAGCCGTCGGCGAGCAATGGGAGCTCGACGCCGACTTCACGCCCGCCCCCGATCGCACCCTCGCCGATGCGCTCCACGCACAGTGGCTCCGCGCCGTCGAACGCTCCCGCGACTGGATCCCCCACTGACCCCACCCCTCCCCCGCCCGAACACCCCGAAAAATGCCCCGGATGTCGCGCCGGACGCGCAGATCCAGGCCTTTTTCGGTTCTTGCGTGTGTCAGAGGGCGACGAGGGCGTCGGCGAGGCGGACCAGCAGGGAGAACCTGACCCGCTCGCGTTCGTGGATCGGGTTGCCCGACCGCCCCGCCGCCACCGTGAGGCGCGACACCGTCATGCTCGCCCACAGCAGGTCGCTCGGCGCGGAGTCGTCCAATCCGTCGAGGTGCTCGCTGCCGGCCAGGAACGCCGTCAGCCATCCGAGATCCGGGATCTCGCCGACACCGGCAACCTGTTCACCGTCGGCCAGCACGACGACCCAGTCGGTCTCGGAGAACCGCTGGATTCCCTGCACCATCACCCCCAGCCGCTCACCCGACGGACACTCGGCGATCGCCGCGCCGAGTGCGAGTGCCGACAGACTCGCATCGGTGCGGTCGGGGTCGACCACGCGGATGCTCTCCACCGACACGCCGTCGACCGCGTCGACCTCTGCGGTCAGCAGCGACAACAGATCGGCATCGGGCAACGAGACCGTGAGTTCGTCGATTGCCCGGCCCCCGCCCTGCTCGAGGATCTCGATCGCCAGGACGTCACCGCGCACGGCGCCGATCCGGCTTGCGACCTGCCCGAGCGCTCCGGGCCGATCGGGCATCCAGACTCTCACAACGATCGTGGCCACGAGCGGCGACGGTATCGGAGCCTCCGTCGCCGGACGGTGACCGCACCGTGACCATCGTGTTACGCCGGGCGCCTCGCCTCGGGCGTCACGATCAGCCGAGTTTGGGGAGACCGCGCTTGAGGTTGCGGATCGCCTGCTGGATGCGCTTCTCGTTCTCGATCAGCGCGAACCGGACGAACCCCTCGCCGCCGGGGCCGAAGCCGACACCGGGCGACAGCGCCACATCGGCGTCGCGCACGATCAGCGAGCAGAACTCGACCGAATCCATTTCGGCGTACGGCTCCGGGATCGGTGCCCAGACGAACATCGAGCCGCCCGGCTTGGGGATGTCCCACCCGATGCGGCCGAGACCCTCGATGAGCGCGTCGCAGCGCGACTCGTAGATCGAACAGACCTCCTTCGGGAAGTCCGGTGCCTCGTTGATCGTCACCGTCGCGGCGATCTGCACGGGCTGGAACATGCCGTAGTCGAGGTAGCTCTTGAGCTTGACCAGGGCCTGGACCACCTCGGCGTTTCCGAGGAGGAAGGCGCTGCGCCATCCCGCCATCGAGAAGCTCTTGGTCATCGAGTAGAGCTCGACGGCGCATTCCTTCGCCCCGTCGGCCTGCAGGATGCTCGGCGGCTGATGGCCGTCGAAGCCGACGTCGGCGTACGCGAAGTCGTGCACGACGATCATCTCGTGCTCGCGACAGAAGTCGACCACACGCTGCATGAACGCCAGATCGACGGTGGCGCCCGTGGGATTGTGCGGGAACGAGATCACCAGCACTCGTGGCTTGGGCCAACCGACGTCCCAGGCGGTCTGCAGGCTGTCCATGAAGTCGTCGGCGAAGTGTTGGCGCTGGTCGGGGTCGGCGAGGAACTTCATCGGCACCTGGCGCAGGTCGGCGCCGGCGAACAGCGGGCCGTAGATGTGGATCGGGTAACTCGGGCTCGGAACGATCGCCGCGTCGTCGTGGTCGAGCAGCACCCACATCAGGTGGCTGAAGCCCTCCTTCGAGCCGATCGTGTTGGTGATCTCGAGTTCGGGGTCGAGGTCGACGTCCCACTTGTTCTTGTAGTAGCCCGCGATCGCCTCACGGAGCTTCGGCAGACCACGGCTGAGCGAGTACCGGTGGTTCTTCGGATTGCGCGCTGCCTCGGCGAGCTTGTCGACGGCGATCTGTGGTGACGGGATGTCGGGGTTGCCGAACCCGAGGTCGACCACGTCGGCGCCTGCCCGACGTGCCTCGATCTTCAAGCCGTTGATGATCGAAAAGACGTATGGGGGCAGATTCTCGATGCGCCGGAACTCCATCGTTCCGAGGGTATCTGGCTCGCATGTGCGATGCTGGCAACAATGCCCAAGACACCAGCCCCCGATTGCATCCACGTGGTGATCGAGATCCCCCGTGGGAGCCGCAACAAGTACGAGATCGACCACGAGGACGGACGCGTCTACCTGGACCGCCGCTTGTTCACCGCGACCACCTACCCGGCCGATTACGGATTCCTCCCCGACACCCTCGCAGGCGACGGCGACCCGTTGGATGCGCTCGTCCTGCTCGAGGATCCGGTGTTTCCGGGCGTCATCGTCGAGTGCCGACCGATCGGCGTGCTCTACATGCGCGACGAGGCCGGCGAGGACGCCAAGTTGATCTGCGTACCGCCTCGCGAGCCCCGCTTCGAGAACGTCAACGAACTGTCGGGCCTTCCCCACCAACTGGTCGAGGAGATCGAGCACTTCTTCAACGTCTACAAGGCGTTGGAGCCCGACAAGCACTCATCCAGCGAGGGCATGGGCGACCGGGCGGCCGCCTGGCGCGAGATCAACCAGGCCCGAGCGAACTACATCCCCCACTGACGGAGGGTGGGGAGCAGCGCGGCGCCGACAGCACCGGCGAGCGGGCCCCAGCTGGCGAATTCGACCCGTGGCATCGGTCGGAGGTGCGGTTGGTACAGCAACTCGCCGAACCAGTGCGAGATCGGATCGAGGTAGAGGTCGGAGCCGGCCGCCAGGCCACCTCCCAAGACGAACATCTCGGGGTCGAGGGCGTTCGTCAGGTTCGACAGCCCCAGCGCCACCCATCGAGCGAACTCGTCGATGACCGCCAGCGCCTCGGGATCGCCCTCTCGCGCGGCTGCCTGCACGTGCTCGCCGCGCACCGCCTGCGGGTCGCCGCCGGCGTGGCGCACGACGTCGTGCAGCCGGCGGCCGGTCGCGGCCTCCCGCGCGAGCATCGCGAGCCCCGACCCGGACGCGTAGCGCTCCCAGCAACCTCGCCGACCGCACGGGCAACGCGGTCCGTCCGGATCGACCACCATGTGGCCGAACTCTCCGGCGAACCCGTTGATCCCACGTTGCACGGCGCCGTTCGCCACCAGCCCGCCGCCGATCCCGGTTCCCAGCGTGACGAGCACCATGTTGTCCGTGCCCGCCGCGGCACCGAGCTGCCACTCGGCGATCGTGGCACACGTGGCGTCGTTGTCGACGGCGACCGGTGCGCCCAGCCGTTCCGACAGCAGTCGGGAGACCTCGAAGTCAGCCACGCCGTCGAGGTTGGGAGCGGCTCGCAGCACTCCGGCGCGGGTCACCAGCCCCGGAACGCCGACCCCGACGCTGCCGTCTTCACCGAGTTCGTCCGCCAGGTCGACGAGCACGTCGATCAGCGGCCCGAGGCTGTCGTCGCCCCGCGGGGTCGAGCGGTGGGCGGTGGCGAGCAACTCGCCGTCGAGGTCGAGCGCGACGCCCTGTGCCTTGGTGCCCCCGACATCGATGCCCACCCGGCGCGTCGGCCCGGCGGCGGTGTTCACGCCTCGGCGCGGACCTTGAGCTCGCGGACCGTGTTGAGGATCCGGACCTCGGCACGACGCTTGACGAAGCCGGGGAGCGGGATCGCGAGGTCGATCTGCAGGTCGTAGCGAACGTTGGTGCGACCGTCACCGTCGGGCTCGAACCGCCACACGCCGTCGATCGAGCGCTGGATGTCACCGCTCAGCATCGTCCAGCCCATCTCGAACGGAGCGTTCGAGTAGTCGTACTTCAAGGTGTAGTGCGTGCTGCGTCCCAACGCCGAGGCACGGAACTCCACCTCGAGCGGACGGCCGAGGTCGTCGGTCGCACGGATGTTCACGTCCTTGATGTCGTGCGCCCACATCGGATAGCTCTCGAGGTCGATGGCGATCTGCCAGACCCGCTCGTGAGGAGCCTCGATGGTGATGATCTCGGTCGCGGTCTCAGCCATGGTCGTCATTCTGGTCGATCGGAGCGCCCGATGTCGCGCCATCGGGTCGCGGCGGGAACACACCGTGGAACGCGCACCACAGACCGTTGAGGCCGATTCCGAACATCGGGACCAGCACACCGACTGCGAGGGACGTGCCCGGGGAACCGTCTGCGGCCTCCGAACGGCCGACCGCGGTGCCGATACCGACGACGGTCTGGATCGCGAGCATCGACAGCATGATCCGCCGCACGCGTGCCGGTGTCGGCGAGCCGAGCAGCAGGTACACCTGGGTGACGGAGATCTCCTCTTCGCGGCTGCGTTGCACTGCGTTGTAGAACGACCACAGGAACGCGAACACCCCGATGGCGAACAGCCCCATCGCCGTGATCGCTCCCACCCACTGGCTCGCCGTGGAGAACACGATCGCCGCGGTGAGCGCGGTGACGACGAAGACGAAGGTGCCGACCACGTCGGCGACGACGATCACGTCACCGGCCGAGCGGGTGGGCGCGTCCTCGTCGGTGTCGACGGTGTGGGCATTCACCATCTCAGTCTGCCAGCGGCCGCTCAGTCGTACACGCCGAGGGCGTCGCCGAGCCGTCGGGCCAGCACGTCGTAGGCGAACTCGTCGAGGGCGCGCCGGCGCGATCGCTCCCCCATCCGGGCGCGCAGCGCATCGTCGTCGAGCAGGAGCGTGAACGCATCGACGACCGACTGGACGTTCTCGGGATCGGAGATCACGACCCCGGTCTCGCCGTCGGCGACGGCCTCCGCGGCACCGCCCGAGTCGCCGGCCACCTGTGGTACGCCGCACGACGCAGCTTCGACGAAGACGATGCCGAATCCCTCCTGTTCGAGCCCGCCCCATCGGTTGCGGCAGAGCATCGTGAAGATGTCGGCACACCCGTACAGCGACGGGAGGTCCTCGTTGGGTACCCGGCCGAGGAACCGGACCGGCGCGTCGAGTTCGGTGGCGAGACGTTCGAGCCGGTCGCGGTCGCGCCCGGCGCCGGCGATCACGAGGAGGAGGTCGGGCCGGGTGAGCCGGAGGCGGGCGACCGCTCGGATCGCCGTGTCGAACCCCTTGCGAGGGACCAGCCGAGAGAGACCCAGGATCACCTCGGCATCGGCCGGGATCCCGAAGTGTTCGCGGGCCGCCACTCGTTCGCTCGTCGAGAGCGGATGGAACTTGTCGGGGTCGACGCCGCACGGCACGACGGTGGTCGGCAGCGGACGGCCGGCTGCGTGCTCGCCCTCCGCCGCCGGGTAGCCCCCGGCCGCAATGATCTTGCGGGCACGCCGCAGCGTGTACGCCAGCGTCTGCTTGGCTCCGGGCAGCCGGCCGGGAACCGTCACCTCGGCGCCGTGGAGCACCAGGTCGTACGGCAGCGAGAGCGACGGCCCGATCAGGCCCAGCGGCACCGCCGGGTCGATGACCACGAAGTCCGCGCCGATCTCCTTCGCCAACGCGTCGACCTGCCGCACCATGAACGGGTGCGGCAACAGCACCGGCTCGCGGGTGCGTTCGATGCGGTACGGCTCGCCGGCGTCGAAGGCGTCGGCGCCCTCGTACGGGCTGGTGAGCACGGCGAACGATTCCGGCGGCAGGCGACGCCACCACTCCCACAGCAGTGACTGGATTCCGCCGATCTTGGGTGGGTAGTCGTTGGTGACGAGCAGGTGTTTCACGCGCGGGATCGTTCGTCGAGTCGGGTGGCGGCCCAGGCGGCGTGTTCGGCGAGGATCGGATCGATCCCCGCACGGTAGTGGTCGACGACGCGCCGCACGCGGCCATCGGCGGGGTCGCCGACGTTGCCGATCACGATCAGCGCGTTGCGGCGCAGCCAGCGGACGTCACGATCGGCGATGTACCAGTGACCGTGGCGTTGTTCGATCGCATCATCGTCGGCGTCGAGCAACTCGATGGCGTCGACCCACGCCTGCGCGGCGGGGTCGAGTTCGATCGTGTCGCGTCGACCGAGACGCACCGAGATCGGACAGGCGTCCTGGCAGTCGTCACAGCCGTAGATCCGATCACCGATCGCCTCGCGGTAGTCGACGGGGACGGACCCCGGCTTCTGGAGCACCCAGCTGAGGCAGCGGTTGGCGTCGATCACGCCCGGAGCGACGATGGCGCCGGTGGGGCACTCGTCGATGCAGCGCCGACACGAGCCGCAGCCGTCGGCGACGGGTGCTGCGGCCGGTTCGTAGGCGGCGGTCGTGACGATGCAGCCGAGGACGTACCAACTGCCCACGCCGGGGAGCAGGAGGTTCGCGTTCTTGCCGTACCAGCCGAGTCCGGCGCGGTGCGCGACCGCGCGGTCGACGATCGAGTTGTCGTCGGCGAACGCCACCGCCCGGTGGTCGGCGCGCCGGATCCGGCGGCTGACGTCGCGCAGCGCCGCGCGCAGCGGCGCGTAGTGATCGACCCAGGCGTAGCGCCCCACTCGGGCGTGCGGCCCGTCGGTGGGCGTCGGCGGGTCGACCTCGGTCAGGTACGACCGTGCGGCAACGATCACGGACCGAGCACCCGGCACGGCTCGCTGCGGATCGGTCGAACGGTCGGGGTCACGGTAGGTGAACCCCATGTCGCCGTGGAGCCCCTCCGCCGCCCGGTCGTGAAGCGCTGTTCTGGCGCTCGTCGAGGACGTCGGCGGTGGTGACTCCGACGTGGCGAACCCCGGCCGGGGCGAGCATCCGAGCGATCTCGTCGATCGTGGGAAGTGGTTCGGGCCGCCGCACCGCGTCAGGGTACGGCAGGGTCAGGGCACGACGGCGAGGTCGGAGACGATGCCGCGCTCGAACTCGTCGAGCCCGACGAACCGAACCGGATCGTCGAGCATCCCCGCCTGCGCGAACAGCGCGATCGCTCGGTCGGCGGCGGTGGCCGGCGGGGCGACCGTGACGAAGTCGATCGGGCCGTCGTCGTTGGCGAGCAGGTGCGACACGACGCAGTCGGTGCACGCCGTGGTGCCCGTGGCGACGCAGGTGCCGCACTCGATGGAGAAGCCGTCGCTGTCGAGATCACTCATACGGGCCATGATGACGAAGGGCTGTCACAAGGTTCGCCGCGACCAACCGAAAAGCGACACTCCCGATGCGGCCCAGCGGGTTCATTCAAGTCAAATCACTGTCTGGAATTCATCAGCTTTTCGTCTGGACATTGAGCCTCCCTTGACGAAATCACCCGGTCGTGCCCTCCGAGATGAAACGACCCAGTTCGGGCAACGATCAACCGATCGACGGAAACGATTCAAGCCTGTCAATCGTCATGCCGAAGAGCGTTCATCAGCAAGAACACGCTCGCACCACCGCGCCGAGGCTGGGACGAGCATGTTGAAGGACGGGCGGAATGCGGGTACTGACCAAACCATTGACGGAGCTGCAACTGCAGCATGACTCCGACAGAGTCCTCAGGGACGAATCGGGGCGCCGTGTGCTCGTCGTCGAGGAGCACTCACTGCTTGCCGCCGGGCTGGGCCTGGCGCTCTCGGAGCGCTCGTGGAAGGTGGAGACCAGCTGCGGCTCCTCGGCCGATGACCTCGTAGGGCACATCACGTCGTTCCGGCCACAGTGCGTGCTGCTCGGGCTCAACCCACGCAACGGCGTCGGGAACGGAATCAACCTGATCCGTCCCGCAGTGTCGCTCGGGTCCAGCGTCGTGATGTTGACCTCTGAGCGTCGGCGGGCCGTACTCGCAGCATGCCTCGAAGCCGGCGCTGCCGGCTGGATCAAGGTGACCGCGGACCTCGACGACGTCGACTCGACGCTCACGAGCGCAGTCGCCGGACGACCGATCATCGGACGAACCGAACGGGCCGAATTGCTCGAGCTGCTCCGCGTCGAGCGCGCCACGGCACTGCGAGCGCAAGCCACGTTCTCCCAGCTCACCCAACGCGAAGCACTCGTGCTGGCCGCGCTCACGCAGGGCCTGAGCGCCGACGAGATCGCCAAGGCCCACTTCGTCGCGCTGACCACCGTTCGCTCACAGATCCGCTCGATTCTGCAGAAGCTGGGCGTGCGCTCGCAATTGGCCGCGGTGGCTCTCGCCGACACTCATCGGGCGCTGCTCCCTCGCGAGGCCACTGCCGGCGCTGATCGACGCCGATCCGAGCCGTTGACCCTCGCTTCGGAACCGAATAGCGCGATGCGTTCGGCCTGACGCGACCCGACCGGGATCACCCGGCGATCAGCACCACAGCGAGTGTGCCGGCGATCAGCGGTGGCCCGAACGAGTAACGCACGTGGATGCGACGGTCGCGCAGCGACATCGCGACGGCGATCACCAGCGCGAACAGATGGCCCACGAGGGCGCCGTACAGCACGAACGGCAGGCCGTACCAGCCGAGCAGCATGCCGAGCACCGCAGCGAGCCGGACGTCTCCGAACCCGAGCATCACCATCCCGGTCAACTGAGTGGTGACCAGCCAGATCAGGAAGAACGCGCTGCTGAACAGCGCTGCACCGAGCACGGCGGTGCCGAGCGCCTGCCAGTCCTGACTGACGACGGCAGCGAAGACGAGACTGCCGGCGACGGCGGCGAGCGTCGAGAAGACGATCCGTCTCGGCAACCGCTGGACCTTCCAGTCGATGACGGCGAGCAGCGCGCCACCGAAGATGAACGCGAGCACTGCAGGCAGTTCCGGGCTGAAGCCGATGCGCCAGATGGCGACGACGAACAGCACGGCGGTCACCGCGTTGAGCCAATTGGTCTGCAAGAACGCCTTGAACGACATACAAGCAACGTTACGAATTCGCGGAAATCACCAATTCATCAATGTTGAGGATTTCTCCGAGAAAGAACTTCCGTAAGTTCTCCATCGACCCACCTCGATCGGCGGGGTCGGGACTCATCAAGGAGCAAGAGAAACATGTTGAACATCGTGGAGCAGTACTCGGCCGACACCGTCGTCGAGTCGGAAGAGGGCGTCGTCGCCATCGAATACGTCCTCCTGGCCGCCGTAGTGGCGGTCGTCGTCGCCGCCCTCGCAACCCCTTTGGGGGGGCTTGGCACTCGCCTCGGAGGCATCATCAGCGGGGTCGCGGGCAGCTGACCGAAGCCCTGTGCGACCAGGGGGGAAGGACCGTCCTTCCCCCCTGTCGCATCGGGATGGGAACCATGCACAGACACCACACCTCACGTCGCGACGATCACGGAGTCGTCGCCTTCGAGCTCGTCCTCATCCTGCCGTTCCTGCTCATGCTGCTCGTGGGCATCCTCGTCCTGGGCAACTTCCTGAGCATCAAAGGGCAAGCCTCGAACCTCGCTCGCGACGGAGCCCGCCAGGCAGCCCTCTTTCCTGGCACCCCGCTCGGCGACGATCGTCTGTCGATCGTTGGGCCTGCGTGCCCGACGAGCCCCCGGGACCCATCGCAGTCGGTGACGGTACGAGCGACGCTGCCGGTTGGCCTCACATCGATCCCGCTCATCCCTGCCGTGCTCCCCAGCACGCTCCCGCAGGAAGTGACGATGCGATGCGGAGGCTGACACCACACGATCGAGACGACAGCGGTGTCGTCACCCTTCTCGTGATCGGCATGATCCCGATCCTGCTCCTTGCCACGGCAGCAGGCATCGACGTCAACAGGTTCAGCCAGGAGAACTCATCGGCCCAGCACAGCGCCGATGCCACCGCGCTCGCCGTGGCCACCGACTGCGTGCTCTCCGGATCTCCGCAGGGCGCAGCAAGCTACGACCGGTACCGCAAGGCCGAACAGGCCATTTCCGGCGACACGCCGCTCGTGTGCGGGAGCGGCCAAGTCCGGATCAAGATCGAGAAGAACGTCAACGGCGGATTGGTCCTCGACCGCAATGCGCGGTTGGTACAGAAAGAGGCCACGGTCAGCTGGGGCACGCTCGGCGGGGCGAATACCGTGCCGCTGGTCATCGCCGACTGCGAGTTCCGCGCCCCGTCCGTCGGCGAGACGGTCACCCTGTACCTCGACGACCCGAAACCACAGAGCGGCTGTTCATCGCTTCCGGGTGGCTTCAGCCAGCTCGACAAGGCCGGGTGTTCCGTGCCGGTCAGCGCCGGCGGAACCGTGGACGGCGTCACCGGCGTCGGTGGACTGCAGAACAAGGTCCCCTGCCTCACCAACTCATCGGGGCCGGCACTGCCCCACACCGTTCTCATCCCCATCTACAACGCCGCGGCGTGTCAGACAGCCGACTGCAAGGGCAAGGGGCCGTACCTGATCGACGGGTTCGCGGCGATCGAACTCACCGGTTACTCGTTCAACGGCAACGTCTACGACGGGTCGCTCGGCAAGAAGTGTCCCGAGGACAAGGACCGCGGCAAGTACTGCCTCCAAGGAACGTTCGTCGAGTACCTCGATTCCCAGGGAACGCCCGGGCCGAGCACCGACTTCGGCGTCCGTCAGATCTATCTCTCCAGCTAACAACAGCCTCTCCAAGAGAAGGACAACTCCACCATGAAGAACAAACGGCGGATCATCGGGATCGTTGCAGCAACGCTCCTGGCACTCATCGGCACCATCTCCCTCGTGGGTTACGTGCGTTCAGCGACGGACGAGGCCGTCGGCCAGGAAACGCTGGTCGACGTCTACGTCGTCGACGACTTCGTTCCCAAGGGCGCCGAACCCGACACCATCAAGGCGTCGGTGTCGATCGGGCAGGTACCCTTCCGGCTCAAGCAGGACGGCGCGCTCACCGACCTCGATGCGGTCGGCGATCAGGTCGCTGCGAGTGACCTCCAACCCGGCGACCAGCTGCTCGCAGCCCGCCTGGCTCCCCGTGACATCGTGTCCGAGGAGGTCGCCGACAAGGTGCAGGTGTCGGTCCTGCTGGAAGCCGAACGAGCGGTCGGAGGCGCTCTCACCAAAGGCGACCTCGTCGGTGTCTACGTCTCGTTCGACCCGTTCGACGTCGGCGAAGCCGGCCGACCTTCCGACGCCGATGCAACGACCCCAGCCGAGGCGTTCGCCGGCCCGAACGGGGAGACATCGCCCGACCCGCAGGCCTCCGACGCCGGGAGCGCAGCGCTGCCGAGCAAGACCCCGAACGTGAGCGCGCTGGAGTTCCGGAACGTCCTGGTGACGAACGTCCAGACGATCAATCCTCCCGTCACCCCCGACGACAACGGTGACGACGCGCCAGCGGTCGCCCAGGTCACGGGCACCCAGTACGTAGTCACGATCGCACTCTCGCCGGAGCAATCCGAGCGCTTCGTCTTCGCGACCGAGTTCGGCAGGGTCAGGTTGTCACTCGATCCGGCCTCCGTCTCCGACGACGGCATCCGGCCGGTCACCTTCGCCGACGTGTTCACGGCGGTGAAGTGATGGAGACGAACGCCCCGACCGTGATCGTCGGTTCCGACATGCCCCCCGAGCTGTTCGTGGACGTGTCTGCCACCTTGAGCAGTATGGGAGTGGTCGTCCGAACGGAGGGCTCCAACTCGGAGCCACACCAGTCGGAGCCACACCGGTCGAAGGTCATCGTCGTCGTGTCGCCGAAGGGCGGCGCCGGCAAGACGGCCGTCTCGTCGAATCTCGCCGTGGCGCTCGCCCAGCGCCACCCCGGCCGGGTGGTTGCGGTCGACCTCGATGTCCAGTTCGGCGATCTGGGTCTCGCGATGTCCCTCGACGCCGAACGCACGCTGGCGCAGCTCGCACGCGCCGGTCAGATCGATGCGACCACCCTGAAGCTGCACCTGACGGCCGGCCCCCACGGCTTGTTCGTACTCGCCGGCGCGGGAGATCCGGTCGACGCCGACTCGATCGGCCACGCCCACGTCTCTCAGGTGTTGCCGATGCTCGCCGAGAGCTTCGATTTCGTGATCGTCGACACACCAGCCGGGCTCGACGAACGGACGCTCGCCGCTCTCGAGTGCGCGACCGACCTCCTGATGGTGTCGAGCCTCGACGTCACGAGCATCCGCAGCCTGCGCAAGGCCCTCGACGCGTTCGACCACATCGGACTCTCGGCCGATCGGCGCCTGGTCCTGAATCGCGCCGACTCCAAGGTCGGGCTCGATCCGTCCGATGCAGAGGATGTCATGGGGATGAAGATCGCCTGCTCGATCCCGTCGAGTCGAGAGATCCCGCTCTCACTCAACCTCGGGACGCCGGTCGTGATCAGCGAACCGAAGTCAGCGGTGGCGAGGCAGCTCCAGCAGCTGTCCCGGCTCTACGCCGCCAGCGATGCGCCGCGGGCGCGAAAGGGGTGGCGGCGATGAGCGTCAGCGAACGCATCAGTCAGGCACAACATGCAGCGCGGCTGCGCGGCGACGTCGCCACCACGTGGCGTGAGACTCCGTCTCGGCTCGCCGCCGTCGACGGCTTGGGAGACTTCAAGGCCAAGGTCCACGAGGCCCTCTTCAACCGTCTCGGCACCCGGCTGTTCGAGGCCACCAGCGAGGAGCAGATGCAGTCGCTCGTCTTGGCGGAGATCAGCTCGTTGATGGACGCCAGAGAGTCGGCGCTCTCGCCCCAGGAGCGCCAACTGCTCGTCCAGGACATCGCTCGCGACGTGATGGGGCTGGGACCCATCGAACAGTTCCTCGACGATGCCAGCGTCACCGAAGTGATGATCAACGGCAGCAACAGCATCTACGTCGAACGCTCGGGCCTGCTCGAGCAGACCAATGCCCGGTTCCTCTCCGAAGAGCATCTCCGCCGGGTGATCGAGCGAATCGTGTCGTCGGTCGGCCGTCGAATCGACGAGTCGTCGCCGATGGTCGATGCCCGCCTCGCCGACGGTTCCCGGGTCAACGTCATCGTGCCGCCACTGTCGCTCGACGGCTCGATCCTCACGATCCGCAAGTTCGCCAAGGATCCGTTCACGGTGGACGACCTGATCGCGATGGGGACGTTCACCGACTCCGTCGCCTCGCTGCTGGCGGCCACGGTCGCCGGGGGGATGAACATCCTCGTCTCCGGCGGCACCGGCACCGGCAAGACAACCTTGCTCAACGTGCTGTCGGGCTTCGTTCCGCACGGCGATCGAATCGTCACCATCGAGGACGCCGTCGAGTTGCAGCTGCACCAGCAGCACGTGGTCCGACTCGAGGCTCGCCCACCCAACACCGAGGGCAACGGACAGATCACGATCCGCGATCTCGTGCGCAATGCGTTGCGCATGCGACCCGACCGGATCATCGTCGGCGAGGTCAGAGGCGCCGAGGCACTCGACATGTTGCAGGCCATGAACACCGGTCACGACGGTTCGCTCACGACGGTTCACGCGAATGCGCCCCGGGACGCACTGGCCCGGCTCGAGACCATGGTGCTGATGGCGGGATACGACCTCCCGAGCAGGGCGATCCGCGAGCAGATCGCGTCCGCGCTGAACCTGATCGTGCAGATCGAACGGGCCCGCGACGGCTCGCGTCGCATCAGCCACCTGACCGAGGTGGTCGGCATGGAGGGCGACGTCATCACGCTGCAGGACATTTACCGGTTCGACCACAGCGCCAACCGGCTGGTCCCAACGGGTGTTCGCCCCGAGTTCCTCGACGAACTCGGACATCAGGGCATCAGCTTGCCGACCGCGCTCTTCGCCGGGAGCGAGGTGTGGTCGTGATCAGGGCGCGAGTGCTCGCGTCGATCCTGCTGATGATGCTGACCACCGCGACGCTGGGCACCCAGGCTCGGGCCCAACAGCCGACCGACAGCGTCGAGGTCATCGTTGCCTTCGACGCCTCGGAAAGCATGCGTCCCGCCCTCGATTCCGCCAAGACCGCCGCGAACGAGTTCGTGTTGGCCATGCCGGCCGATGTGCGGATCGGTCTTGAGTCGTTCGCCGACGAGGTCACCGTGCTGGCGGCTCCGACGCTCGACCGGGCACTGCTGAGTTCGCAGATCGAATCGATCGTGGCCAACGGCGACACGGCGCTCTATGACGTCGTGGTCGGCGCCCGCCAACGCTTCACGCCCGACGTCGTGAACAAGGTGCTCGTGGTGCTGTCCGACGGCAAGGACGAGGGCAGTGCGGCCGGCTTGGACGATGCCGTCGCCGCGGTTGCCGACATCGAGGTCGAGACGATCAGCCTGACAACGGCGGAGACCGACCTCGCCAGCCTGAGCGCGCTGGGACCGGTCACGTCCGCAGATGATGCAGCCGGCGTCTCGGCTGCGTTCGCACGTGTCGCCAGTCTGCTCGTCGAGGTCATCGAATCGACGCCGACGACGACCGCGCCGACGACCTCCTCCACATCGACCCCATCGACCGTCCCGGCGACGACCGAGGCACCCGCCGCACCGACCACCGCCGTCCCCCTGGCGACCGTGACCACCCCGGAGGCGTCATCGTCGTCGGTCTGGCTGATCGGCGGAGCCAGCGGCGTGTTTCTCGGGCTGTTCCTGCTCGGGTGGCTGCTGTTTCCTCGTGAGCGGGTGAGCAAGGCGCGCCTCGGCACCGCCAAGCCCAGCAGCAGGTCCCAGATCGGAACCCGGACGGTGTCGGCCATCGATGAGGCGCTCGAGCGATACGGGAAACGAGCCGATCTCGGCGAGACACTGGCGATCGCCGACGTCTCGATGAAACCGGCCGAATTCGTCGCCACGGTGGCGGTCGTGGCGGTGGTCGCCGGATCGGTCGGCCTCCTGCTCGGCGGCCTCGTGACCGCCGTGCTCGTGGCCATTGCGGTCTGCCTGGCGGTCACGGTCTACGTGCAGCGGGCCAAGGCCAAGCGGCAAGCCGCCTTTGCCGACCAACTCCCCGACGTGCTGCAGTTGCTGACGACGGCGCTGCGCAGCGGATACGGGCTCACGCAAGCGCTCGAATCCGTCGCCGAGGACGCCGAGGAGCCCGCACGGAGCGAATTCGCTCACGTCCTCGTCGAGTCGCGGATGGGGCGAGATCTGACCGACTCGATGCGAGCCCTCGCCCACCGGATGGGGAGCAAGGACCTCGAGTGGCTGGTCGGCGCCATCGACATCAATCGCGAGACAGGCGGCAACCTGTCCGAGGTGCTGGAATCCGTTGGTGCCACGATTCGCGAACGTGGGCGCATCGCCCGGCAGGTCCGCACGCTCACCGCCGAGGGCCGACTGTCGGCTCGGATCCTGATCGCGATGCCGCTGTTGATGCTCGGCTGGCAGTGGCGAGCAAACCCGGACAATTTCGAGCTGCTCACCTACGGCGTCGGACTCGTGGCGCTCGTCGTCGCCGGCATCCTGCTCGTCGTCGGCGCCGTCTGGGTGAACCGGATCGTCAACTCGGTCGCCCTGTGATCGGAGGATTGAAAGCCATGGAACTCACACTCATCTTCGGATCGATCGCCCTGGTCGCTGCGGTCGCCGCGCTCTGGTGGGGCCTCACGGCCCGGCCGTCACCCGCTCGCGGCAACCTCTTCGCCGGGCTACCCGAGCACGAAGCCGAGCAATCCGGGATCGAGGACCTCATGCGGCGGCTCGGTGGCACGACACGTCGCATCCTCCCCAACGCCCTCGTCGACGGCCTCGAAGTGAACCTCGTCCAGGCCGGCTACCCCCGTGGGCTCGACCTCCCTCGGTTGCTCGGCATCAAGATCACGCTAGCCGCGATTCCGATCGTGCTCTTCCTGGTCAGGGGGCAGCCGCTGCTCGCCATCATCACCGCTGGCGTGCTGTACTTCCTTCCCGACTACTGGTTGCTCAGCACACGAGACAAGCGCCAGAAGCAGATCCAGCTCGATGCCGCCGACATCATCGACCAGTTGACGATCTGTGTCGAGGCCGGTCTCGGGCTCGACGCCGCCATCGCCCGGGTGGCTTCGACGACCGACGGTCCTTTGACCGACGAATTTCACCACACCATGAGCGACATCCGAGCGGGCGTCCCTCGCGCGCAGGCGCTTCGCGCCCTGTCCGACCGGGTACAGATTCCCGAGATCCGCCAGCTCGTGTCCGCACTGCTTCAGGCCCAGAAACACGGCGTTCCCATGGCCGACACACTCCGCATCCAATCGGCACAGATGCGCCTCAAGCGGACGCAGCGCACCGAGGAGCGGGCCGCAAAGTTGACGGTCAAGATGCTCTTCCCGATCATCGTGTGCTTCCTGCCGGTCTTCATGATCATCATCTTGGTCCCCTCGTTGATCAACGTCGCCGAGGCGCTGTAGGACGCGGACCGGCGCATCGCCGCCGGTTCGTCGAGAGCTCGGCGCTCCCGTGAGCAGCGTGGGGTCGTGGAGTCCCCCGTGAGCGCGGGAGCGCCGGCCGGCTCAGAGCGCCGCGAGGAGCGCGTTGCTCGGCAGCGTGTTGGCACCGAGCGCCCGCACGTCGGCGATGATCTCGGCGTCGTTGGTCACCACGACCACGGCCCGGCCGGCCGGGAGACGGCGGACCTCGTCGCGGATCACGTCGTCGGCGATCACGCCCTCCGGCGAGTAGGCGACGCGCACCATCCGGCGCCGGTCGGCGTGGGCACCGACCACGCTGGATCCGTCGAAGATCACGGTGATGTCGGTGCCGTGGCGGCGCGCCGTGTTCTCCAGCCCGTCGAGGAGGCGCCGACGCTGCTCGTCGAGACGCTCGTCGGGCCAGCCGAGCTTGGCCACGTTGTAGCCGTCGACCACGACAGCGGCATCGGATTTCAGCAGGAAGTCGGCGGCGGCCCTCGAGGTGGCGATCACGCCACCGGGCAGGCGGAGCGGCCGACGGCGCTGCACGGAGCGCGGGGGGACCGCGTCCGCCGTCGGTTCGTGCGGTGGCGGTTCGAGCGACGCGGCGAGTGCCTCGACCCGGTCGCCGAGCTGGCGAGCCGCCTCCGCAATCGCCCCCAGCTCGCCGACGTCGATGGACGGCGCCGGCGTGGCGTCGGACGGCGACGGTTCCGGCGACGGGGGCGACGACCGCTCCGACGACCCGGCAGCGGCCGAGGTCGCCGCTTCGAGCCGAGCCCGGAGCGCGGCCTCGCGGTCACGGGCGTGGCGGGCCTCGTTGCGGACGTCGACCAACTCGGCGCGAAGTTCGCCGACGGCGTCGTCGGACTTCGCCAGATCGGCGCGCAGGACGTCGAGTTCGGACCGGAGCGCATCGAGCGATGCCGACTGCTCGACGACTGCGGCCTGCGCCCGCACGGCCAACTGCTCTGCGGCTGCCCGACGCTTCTCCGCCCGCTTCAGCTCCGTACGCAGATCGGCCTCGGTCGCCTCGCGAGCGCGGGCGTCGAGCAGGGCCTGCACCTGGTCCTCCCATCCCGTGGGACGTTGCAGCCAGAGCATCCCGATGGGGTCGACCAGCTCGGGAACGGCACCGACGGCGATCGTCCGACGGAACGTGTCGTCGGCCTCGATCGACCGTCGCAGTCGGCCGAGCGCCCCGGTCGGGATCCTGGTGGCGCCGAAGTGCGCACGCAGCTCCTTCGGGTACGGCAGCGACCGCTTTCCCCGGTTGGCCTCCTCGGCGAGCGCGACGGCGAACTCGATCGCCGAGCGGAGATCGCGATGCTCGATCTCGATCCGCTCGGACATGAGTCGAGGATACTCCACGCCGTTGCGATCACGAACGCACGTTCTTGACAGCGTACGCATGTTCGTGCTCTCCTGTTCGGGATGGCCGTCCGTTCGATCGCATCGCTCCCCCAGCAGCGGAGTTTCGACGACCTCGGCACGCCCCTCCACGACGTCGTGTTCTGCATCATCGACCTCGAGACCACGGGCGGGAACCGCAACGAGGATCAGATCACCGAGGTCGGCGCCGTCAAGGTCCAGGGAGGACGGTGCCTCGGCACGTTCCAGACGCTGGTCAACCCGGGCCGCGCGATCCCGCCGCAGATCACCGTGCTGACCGGCCTCACCGATGTGCTCGTCTCGTCGGCGCCGCGCATCGGTGCCGTCCTGCCGTCACTGATCGATTTCGTCGGCGATGCGGTCATCGTCGGCCACAACGTCGGCTTCGACGTCGGCTTCCTGCGCGCCGCGTGCGAACGTCACGACCGCCCACCACTGCCCGGCCGCGTGGTCGACACCGTCGCGCTCGCCCGCCGCCTCGTGCGCGACGAGGTCCCCGACTGTCGCCTCGGCACACTGGCATCGAGGTTCCGGCTCGACCACCGCCCCAGCCACCGGGCGCTCGACGACGCGCTCGCCACCGCCGACCTCCTGCATCTCCTGATCGAGCGGGCCGCCGGGCTGGGGGTGGTCGGCCTCGACGACCTGATCGCGCTCGCCAAGCTCGCTGGCCATCCGCAGGCCGCGAAGTTGAAGCTGACCGCCGATCTCCCACGTTCGCCGGGTGTCTACATGTTCCGTGGTCAGCGCGACGACGTCCTCTACGTCGGCAAGGCCACCAACCTCCGCCAGCGCGTCCGCTCGTACTTCGGCAGCGACGACCGCCGCAAGATCGGCCCGATGCTGCGAGAGACGCAGTCGGTCACCCACCTCGACCTTCCCGATGCCCTGTCGGCGGAAGTGATCGAGAGCCGTCTGATCAGCCGACTCCTCCCCCGGTACAACCGTGCCGGCACCCGGGTCGACCGGTACTGCTACATCCGGCTCGACACCGGCACGCCCTGGCCGCGTCTCTCGGTGGTCAAGAACCCGTCGCCGACCGGTGTGCACCTCGGGCCGCTCCCGTCGCGCACGATGGCCAACCTGGTCGTCGAGGCGATCCACAGCGCCGTGCCTCTGCGTCGGTGCACCGCCCGCCTCGGCCGGAACTACGTCGTCCCGGTCGACGCACCGGTGTGCAGCGCCGCCCAACTCGGTGTGGCCCACTGCCCGTGCTCGGGCACCGCCGATGCCATCGAGTACGCCGCTGCGGTGCAACTCGCCGAGGAGGCACTCGACGGTCGGCCTCATCGGGTGGCCGACGTCCTCCACGACAAGATGATGCAGCTCGCCCGCCAGCAGCGCTTCGAGGAGGCTGCAGCCGCACGCGACCGGCTGACCGCGCTCGTGGGCGCCGCACGACGGTTCCACCTCGTCGACGCGCTGCGCCGGGCAGGGCGGGCCGAGATCAGCGACGGTCAATCGATCTGGATCGTCGACGGGGCACGACTCACCGACGCCACACGGATCGGTTCGGCGGGCCGCACCCTCCCCGTGTCGCCTCCCGAGGCCGCCGAGAGCGCCGTGCTGTCCCGCCACCAGATCGACGAGGCGTTGTGCCTGGCCCGGTTCTGCGACAAGCGAGCCGAGCAGCTCACGGTGCGGTGCAGCGGCGACTGGCTGTTCCCGGTCAGCGATCGGCTTCCGCAGCTGCGTGGGCTTGCGACACCCTGATCAACGCATCGAGGCTCGCCTGCGCGTGGCCGCCGTCGATCGACGCCATCGCCCGCTCGACACCGGCGGCCAGATCGGTGACGGTCCCCGAGACCACGAGTGCCGCCGCCGCGTTCAGCACCACGACGTCGCGATGGGCACCGAGCTCTCCTGCCAGCACGCGGCGCACGGCCAGCGCGTTCTCCTCGGGGGCCCCGCCACGCAGATCGTCGGCCTCGGCCCGAGCGAAACCGAGCGTGGCCGGATCGACCGTGAACTCACTGATCACTCCATGATCGAGCGCCGTGACCTGCGACGGGCCGGTCGTGGTCAGTTCGTCCATGCCCTCGCCGTGGACGACCCAGGCGGTGGTGAGGCCCTGGCGTTCGAGCGCCGCCGCCATCGGAGCGGCGAACCGGGCGTCGGCGACGCCGATCAGCTGCCGCTCGACGCGCCCCGGGTTGGCCATCGGGCCCAACAGATTGAACGCGGTCGGCACGCCGAGCTCGCGTCGCGGCGGGCCCGCGAATCGGAACGCCGGGTGAAATGCCGGGGCGTAACAGAATCCGATGCCGGCCTCGCGTACACACGCCGCGACGCCGGCGGCCGACAGCTCGATCGCCACGCCGAGCAGCTCGAGGACGTCGGCGGTGCCACACTTGGACGACGCCGACCGGTTCCCGTGCTTGCACACCGGAACGCCCGCACCGGCGACCACCAGTGCCGCCATCGTCGACACGTTGATCGAGTGCGAACCGTCCCCTCCGGTGCCGACCACGTCCACACACATGGCCCGTTCGTCGGCGGTGAGCGGCACGAACGTGGCGGCGTGCATCGCCGCATCGAGCATGCCGTGCAGCTCCTCGGCGGTCTCACCCTTGGCCCGCAGGGCCACGAGGAACCCGGCGATCTGCGCTGCGGTTGCGTCACCGTCGAGGATCGCCGCCATCGCTGCGCCGGCGCGATCGCCGTCGAGATCACGGCCGGAGAGCATCGTGGCGAGCGCCACCGACCATTCGAACGGGACCTTCGTCGTCGACATCGCGCCGATGGTAGATGCAACGATCGGCGCCGACCCTCAACCGTTGCGTCGAGCCCTCGCGATCTCGGGGACGGGCGTCAGGAGATGCGACGCCGCTGGCGGATGATCCGTCGGCGATCCCGCTCGGTCGCCCCACCCCACACGCCCGCCTTCTCCCGGAACGACAGGGCGTGCTCCAGACACGACGCCTGCACATGACACCCGGCGCACACGGCCTTCGCTACCTCTGCGCCGTCGTCGTCATCGGGATAGAACAACGATGCGTCCAGGCCCCGGCATGCTCCGAGGTCCCACCACTTCAATTCCTGTACGGACACTTCGACTCCCCATGACGACTGCTGTCCGAGCGAATCTAGAACGCCATCGACGGATCCGCCAGTGAAATTTCGTGGCGCGCTGGTGTCGCGCGTGTTTCGGGGCCGAACGCGAGGCGGTGACTCAGGGGCGCAGGTCGGCGAGCAGTTCGGCGTGCGTGGCGTCGCTCAGCTCGACCGCCTCCAGGTACTCCGGGTGGGTGATCTCGATGCGCACCGGGCCCGATGCGAAGGCCTCGACCTGTTCGGGGGTGAACTCGAAACGGATGTAGTGAACCGCCGCGGTGGTGGTCTCCCTGGTGAGCTGGCTGGCGTGCACCTCGTCGGTGATCGATGCGATGCGGTCACCGTTGGACAGCACGATCACGAACGACCGCTCGATGCCGACCAACTTCGGCAGCCACTCCCGCATCTGGTCGTCGCTCGTGAGTTCCAGGAACACGGTCGCGCAGAGCTGGCCGGGGTCCGGGATCATCGGGTTGTAGGTGTCGAGTTCGACCTGGATGTCCTCGTCGGTCACCAGCTTCTCGACGCGGGTCATCTCCTGGATCTGGAGCCGCATCGTCTCGCGGTTCTCGAACATGAGGGTGACGATGGTTCCGAAGGCGAGCCGGCGGCGTCGCTTGATCTCCATCACCGACGCACGGAACGATTCGCGCTCGCGCTCGTAGGCGCGCACGTCGGCGATGTCATCGAGGGTGAGCTTGCGGGACATGGTGGAGATGCTCCTCATCGGGGGATCGAGGTGTCGATCAGGGGGTTGATCGAGGGATTGGTGACGGGGCCGTCACGTTTCTTCGGGGATGCCGTACGCCCGGGCGATGATCTGCAACGGATGCTTCGCGTCGCGACCGGTCTGCTCGACGATCGCGGTGTTGGCGAGGTGGCAGTCGCCGGCAACGGCGTCGCCGCCCGCCTTGTCGATCTGCTCGCCCAGCTTCTTCGCGATCGGAATCGAGATGTCCTCGTTGCCGGCGCGGAAACCCCACATGCCGTCGATCCCGGAACACTGCTGGACCAGCTTGACCTTGGCCCCGGTGAGCTTCATCAGGTCACGGCTCTTGAAGCCGATGTTCTGAGCTCGCAGGTGACAGGGCGTGTGATACGTGATCGACTCGACGGTCTCGCCGGTGAAGTCGGTCTCGAGCGTCGTGTCGTCGCCCTTGTGGACGTTCATGAGGTACTCGGCGGCATCGTACGTGTGCTCGGCGACGAGTTCGGCGTCCGGCCCGCCGACGTAATCGAGGTAGTCCTTCTTGATGATGTAGCTGCACGTGGGCTGCGGCACGACGACGTCGGTTCCGGACCGGACCTCGGCGGCCAACGTCTTGATGTTCTTCTCGGCGATCTTGGTGAACTCCTTGACGTCACCGGAGTGGAGCCAGGGAGCACCACAGCACCCGGCGGCAGTGTTGCTGCACTCGATGCCGTTGTGCTCGTAGACCTTCACGAGGTCCTTGCCGATCGCGGTCTCCTGGTACTCGACGAGGCAGGTCGGGAACACGGTGACCCTGCCCTGGCGCTTCGTGAGGCGAACCTTCGGGCGCTTCTTGAACCAGGTGGAGAAGCGCTGCTTGGCGTAGGGCGGCAACAGACGCACCGGCGACACGCCGGTGACCTTGGCCACGGCCTTGCGGATGCCCGATCCGGGCTCGGCGTTGACCACCTTGTTCGCGAGTGGCGCAGCGGTGGTGGCCAGCGTCCCGAGCAGGTCGGTGTGTCCCATCATCTGGGTCGTGACCTTGTCACGGGTCGACTTGATGCCGTTGGCGTACTGCATCGCGTCGGCTCGCAGCATCAGCCGGGGGAAGTCGAGGTTCCACTCGTGCAGTTCGGGGATGTACGGGCAGTTGATGTAGCAGAGCTTGCACTGGAAGCACTCGTCGACGACCTGGTCCTGCTCGGCAGGCGTCAGTCGGCCGGCGTCCTGGTCGTCGTGCTTGTCGACCATCTCGAACAGCGTCGGGAACGAGGTGCAGAACTTGAAGCACAGCCGACACCCGTGGCAGAGGTCGTACACCCTGGTGAGTTCCTCGCGGACATCGGCTTCGTCGAAGTAGAGCGGGTGCTTCGGGTCATACGTGGTGGTCATCAGGCAAGTCTTTCGTACTTGGTCGCGCTCCGAGCCACGCAGCGTGCGTGAACGAGCGATCTCCGACGCGGGGTGGGTCGGTGAGAGGGGGCCGGTGCCGACCCCCTCTCACGCAGATTCGGCCGGGATGGCCGACGTCCGACTCGTCAGCTGATGGCTTCGAGGCCCTGGGTGAAGCGGCCGGCGTGGCTCTTCTCCGCGCGGGCGAGGGTCTCGAACCAGTCGGCGATCTCGTCGAAGCCCTCGTCGCGGGCGGTCTTGGCGAAGCCCGGGTACATCTGGGTGTACTCGTAGGTCTCGCCGGCGATCGACGCCTTGAAGTTCTCCTCGGTGTCGCCGATCGGCTCGCCCGACGCCGGGTCGCCGACCTCGGCGAGGTACTCGAGGTGGCCGTGGGCGTGGCCCGTCTCACCCTCGGCGACGGAACGGAACAGCGCGGCGGAGTCGGGGTAGCCCTCGATGTCGGCCTTCTGGGCGAACCACAGGTAGCGGCGGTTGGCCTGGCTCTCGCCGGCGAAGGCTTCCTTCAGGTTCTCGTGGGTCTTGGTGCCGTTGAGGTCTGGCATGTCGGTGCTCCTTGTTGGGTTGGGTTGGTTGATGAGGTTGATGAGATGAGCGTGGTGGGTCGGTGTCAGGGGCCGGTGCGGCAGTCGACGCAGGTACCGCCGAACACGATCGAGGCCTCGGTGGCGGCAAAGCCGTGGAGGTCGTCGACGACGAGGCCGTCGGTGCCCTCGACGTAGAGATCGACCACGGCGCCGCAGCGGTCGCAGACGCCGTGATGGTGGTCGTCGACGTTGGGATCGAAGCGGGTGGCGCCCGCTCCGAGGACCACCGACTGGAGTTCGCCCATCTCTGCGAGGTCGGTGAGCGTGGTGTACACCGTGCGCAGGGAGATCCCCGGCATCAACTCGCTCGCACGGGCGAAGAGCACCTCGGCGGTGGGGTGCGAGGTGTTGCCGTCGAGCAGGCCGAACAGCAACTGCCGCTGAGGCGTGACCTTGAGCCCCCTGGCTCGGAAGGCCTCGGCGAGTTCGGGCGGTGACTTCACGGCTCCTCAGTCTATGCGCACGAATTGTTCGTTAGCAATTCGTGCAGATTGTGACGTTCGGCCCTGTTCAGCCCTGCTGACGGCGGTCACGCTGCGAGCCCCGCCTCTGAATGCCGCCCATGCCGAGGGGTGTCCTAGGATCGCCGCGATGTCGACCAGCCCTCGCCCGTTCGAGCGGACCGCGATGCTCGAAGCGCTGCGCACGACGGCCGCACCCGACGGCGAACCGCTCGACGTGTTGGTGATCGGCGGTGGGATCACCGGCGTGGGCGTGGCGCTCGACGCCGCCTCACGCGGCTTGCGCACCGGATTGGTCGAGCGTGACGACTTCGCGAGCGGCACGTCGTCGAAGAGCTCCAAGATGATCCACGGTGGCCTGCGGTACCTGCAGAACGGCGACGTCCGGCTCGTCTACGAGGCGCTGCGCGAGCGACGACGTCTGATGCGCAACGCACCACATCTCGTGTCGCTCCTGCCGTTCATGATCCCGATCCTCACCAAGGACGGCGTCGTGTCCAAGAAGGTCGCGAAGGCACTCGGCTCGGCGATGTGGATGTACGACCTGACGGGCGGCTGGCGGATCGGCAAGCTCCACAAGCGGGTGTCGGCCGAGGAAGCAGCCGCCCACTTCCCCACCACCCATCTCGACAAGCTCAGCGCGGGCTACCTCTACTACGACGCCGGCGCCGACGACGCGAGGCTCACGCTCACGGTCGCTCGCACCGCCGCCCGGCACGGTGCCTCGATCGCCAACCGCTGTGCCGTGGTCGAGATCACCGGTGATGCCGACGGTCGCGCCGACGGCGCGATCGTCGAGGCGGACGGTGAACGCTTCGCCGTGCGGGCTCGCTGCGTCGTCAACGCAGCGGGGGTGTGGGCCGACGAGGTCCGAGCGCTCGACGAGGGCACCGACCCCGACTCGATCCGGCCGGCCAAGGGCGTGCACGTGACGATCCCGTGGGAGAAGGTCCGCAACGACATCGCCGTCATCATCCCGGTACGCAGCGACAAGCGGAGCCTGTTCCTCGTCCCATGGGGCGAGCGGCCGGACGGCACGTACCGCCATGTCTACGTCGGCACGACCGACACCGACGACGGCGGTCCGCTCGACGATCCGCAGTGCACCGCCGCCGACGTCGACTACGTGCTCACCGCCCTCAACGAGGCGCTCACCGAGACGATCACCCCGGACGACATCACCGGGGTGTGGGCGGGCCTGCGCCCCCTGGTGAAGACGGCCTCCACCGACGACCGCTCGGGCAAGACCGCCGACCTGTCACGCCAGCACCAGGTCGCCGTCAGCGACTCCGGCGTCGTTCGCGTGAACGGCGGCAAGCTCACCACCTACCGCGAGATGGCCGAGGACACCGTCGACGTCGTGGTCGAACGCCTCGGTACGCCGCGTCGCACCCATCGCTCGCAAACGCGCCGCTTGGAGCTGGTCGGAGCGACGCGCCACGCCGAGCCGGCCGGCACGGTCGACGCCCACCTGATCGGCCGGTACGGCACGCACGCCGACGAGGTCCGAGCATTGATCGCCTTCGATCCCTCGCTCTCGGCGCCGCTGGTCGACGGGCAGCCGTACCTGCGCGCCGAGGCCGTGTACGCAGCCCGCCACGAGATGATCACCACGCTCGACGACGTCCTCGTCCGACGAACGCGAGCGCATCTCTTCGATCGAGCCGCAACGCTGGCCGCCGCGCCGGCGGTGGCGGAGCTGCTCGCCGCTGAGCTCGGTTGGGACGCCGACGAGACCGCCCGACAGCTCCGGGCGTACGAGCAACTGTGCCTCGCCGAGGAATCGGCCGCCCGACAGACCGCAGGAGCCGACGATGCCCATCTCGCCAACGCCACCGATTGAGCTCACCGGCGAGGAGTCCCATCTCACCGGCAGCGTGATCGACGTCCCGGAGGACGCGCTCGCCGCGCTGCAGTCGATCTGTGAGGTCGTCGACGAGGGAACCGACGTCGCCGAGGCGAGTCGTGACTGGTGGCCGCTCGCCCTGCACTGGGCGCTCGCGGGCCAGGTGCCGCAGCGAGCCGACGCCGTCGTGCGCCCGACGACCCTCGACGAGGTCGTGCGCGTGGTCCAGGTGTGCAACAACGCCCGGCTCCCGCTGACCGTCGCGGGTGGACGCAGTGGCGTGTGCGGCGCCGCCACGCCCGTGTTCGGCGGGGTGGTCCTCGACGCGACCGCGCTCGCCGGGGTGATCGACGTCGATGTGGTCTCGGGGGTCGTCGAGGTACTTCCGGGCACATTCGGCCCCGACCTCGAAGACCTGCTGCGGCCGATGGGGCTGTCGGTGGGGCACTTCCCGCAGAGCTTCGACCTGGCCACCGTCGGCGGCTGGATCGGCTCGCGTGGCGCCGGGCAGTACTCGACCCGCTACGGCAAGATCGAGGACATGGTCGTCGGGCTCGAGGTGGTGCTCGCCGATGGCTCGGTGATCCGCACCGGCGGCGCGCCCGCCGCGGCGGCCGGCCCGGACCTCACACAGCTGTTCGTCGGCTCCGAGGGCACCCTCGGCGTGATCACCCGAGCCTGGCTGCGGACGCACCCGGCACCCGGGCACGAGGCTCGAGCCGCCTACTCGCTGTCGTCGTTCGCCGACGGTGTCGACGCCTGTCGAGCGATCCTGCAGGCCGGCGCCACACCCGCCGTACTCCGGCTGTACGACGCCGCGGAGTCGCAACGAGGTCAGGGGGGCGACGGCACCGAGTGCATCCTGCTCGTGCTCGACGAAGGCACCCCCGAGATCGTCGACGCCACGATGACGATCGTCGACCGCAGCTGCCTCGCTGCCGGTGCGCGACCCGCCGACGTCGACCTCGTCGGACGCTGGCTCGACCATCGCAACGACACCTCGGCACTCCAGGGCCTCACCCGCAAGGGCTTCGTGGTCGACACGATGGAGATCGCTGCACCCTGGTCGACGCTCGGCGCGTTGTTCGACGACGTTCGCGCGGCCCTCATGGCCGTGCCCACCGCCCGAGCGGCGACCTGCCACCTCTCGCACAGCTACGCCGACGGCGCATGCCTCTACTTCACGTTCGCCGCCACCCCGGCACCCGACGACGTCGAGTCGACGTACATCGCACTCTGGGACGCCGGGCAACGGGCGGTGCTCGCCGGTGGCGGCAACCTGTCGCACCATCATGGCGTCGGGATCAATCGCGGGCGGTTCATGGCCGAGGCGCTCGGTCCGGCCCATCGGGTCCTGATCGCCCTCAAGTCGGTGCTCGACCCGAACGGCATCATGAACCCCGGCAAGCTCGGGCTCCCGACCCCGTTCGGAGCGACGCCCTGGCCATGAGTCGATTCGACCCAGAAGCGATCCGGGCCGGCATCGGTGTCTGCCTGATCCTGGCGGTGCCGCTGACGCTCGTCGCCGCGTTCGTCGACTCCGACGACAGCGGCCTGAACGCGCTGTTCTTCTTCGGCGCGATGTTCGGTTTCGTCCTCGGCGCCGGCTGTGCAGCGTGGCTGCAGCAGCGCGGTACCCCGATGAGTCATGGCATCGTCACCGCGATGGTCGCCTACCTCGCCGCCCAGTTCGTGTTCGTCGCGTTCCGGCTGCTGCGGGGCGACAGTGTCAACTGGTTCGGCGTCTTCTTCACCCTCTCGCTGGTGATGCTCGCCGGCGTGATCGGAGGGCTGCTCGGCAGCTCGCTGCAGGCCCGCGGCATCGTCCCGTCCCACAGGAGATCCCAACCGTGACGAACATCCTGGTGGTCGACGTCGGAACGACGGGGCTGCGGGCAGCCGTGGTCGACGACACGTTGTCCGTCCGCGCCTACGAGTACCGGCCGTGCCCTCCCGCCACGCCGGCACCCGGGCTCGCCGAGTTCGACGGGGCGATGATGGCCGAGCGTCTGCTCGACGCGGCGCGGACGGCGGTCGCACGGCTCGACGCCCCGATCGATGCCGTCGGGATCACCAACCAGCGCGCCAGCGTGCTGCTGTGGGATCGAACCACCGGCACCCCGCTCGGTCCCGGCCTCGGCTGGCAGGATCTGCGAACGGTCGGCGACTGCATCGTGGCCAAGCTCGAGCACGGCTGGACCCTCGCGCCGAACCAGTCGGCCACGAAGGCGAGTTGGTTGTTGGCGAACATCCCGGACCTCGACGGACGCGACGTCTGCATCGGCACGATCGATTCGTGGGTGGCGTGGACGCTCACCGAGGGCGCCGTGCACGTGAGCGATCAGACCAACGCATCGGCGACGACGAACGGGCTGCGACTCGTCGACGGCACCGACTGGAACTCGTCGATCTGCGACGCACTCGGGGTTCCGATCGCCACGCTCCCGAACGTCGTCGACTCCGTGGGGGTGTGCGGACATGCGACCGCGCTCCCAGGCGCGCCACCGATCTCGGCGATGCTCGGTGATCAGCAGGCGTCGTTGATCGGTCAGAGCTGCATCAAGCCGGGCCGGGCCAAGATCACCTTCGGCAGCGGCGGGATGCTCGACGTCTGCACCGACCAGCCGACGCCCGACGGCGCCCACCGGCATCCGTCGGGCACGTACCCCTTGCCGCTGTGGTCGATCGATGGTCGCCTGACGTGGGGTGTGGAGGGCATCATGCTGTCCGCCGGAACGAACGTCGAGTGGCTGAGCGACGATGTGCAGCTGATCGACGACCCCGCCGACAGCCACGACGTCGCGAGCCGGTGCGCCGACTCCGACGGCGTGGTGTACGTGCCGGCGTTGATGGGGCTCGGGACCCCGCGGTGGGACTACGGCGCCCGTGGAGCGCTGCTTGGCCTCACCCGCGGATCGGGGCGCGAGCACGTGGTCCGAGCGGTGCTCGAGGGGATCGCGCACCGCGGCGCCGACCTGCTCGACGCGGCGAACGCCGACACCGGTCTCGACATCCACACCGTGCGGGTCGACGGCGGCATGATCGCCAACCCGACGTTCGTCCAGGCGCTGGCGGATGCCGCCGACCTGCCGATCGAGGTCGCCCCGGTCGCCGAGTCGACGACGATCGGCGCAGCGTTCATGGCCGGCCTCGGCGTCGGGATCTGGGACGACATCCACGAACTCGACGACCTGTGGAAGCCGGCGCGGATCGTCGAACCGAGCCCCGGCAACGACCACGCCGGTCGGCGAGCCCGCTGGCGTGACGCCGTCGACCGAGCCGCCGGCTGGCATCCCGACCTGTCGGCACTGGACTTCTGAGCGATCACCGGATGGGCGACTCGCGAACCCTAGAATTGCTCGGATGCCCTCCCAGCGGGAAGGCTGTAGCACGCATGACCTCGAAAGGACACTCCCCCGTGGACCTCGTATCCGCTGAGCCCGCAACATCGCGGCGAAGCCTCATCGGCGCGTTGGGCGCCGCTGGTCTCGCCAGCGCCGCCGCACTCGCCGTCGCCCGGCCGGCCTCCGCCGCCCCCTACAGCCCCACCGAGCCCGACAAGGCCGTGCTCGAACAGGCGCTGCAGTTGGAGCTGGCGGCGAAGCTGCTCTACCGCGACGCGGCCGAGGCCGGGCTCACCGACGCGGCGCTCGAGGTCGCCCAGGTGTTCGGCGACAACCACGAGGCCTACGCCGACCAGTTCGCCGCGATCACGGGCATCTCCGCCGACACCTACAACGAGGACTTCTACGACGAACTCAAGGACGAGTTCGCGACCTCCGACGTCGCCCAGTTCGCGCAGGCGGCCTGGGAGTTGGAGAACAACTTCGCCGCCACCTACACCGAGCTCTTCACCGGGTTCGAAGCCGTCGAATCGCAGACGGTGGTCGCCTCGATCGTCGTCATCAACGGTCGGATGGCCACGGTCCTCGCTGACCTCGCCGGCGTGTCGGATCAACTGAACCTGGTGTTCGACCCGCCGACCGAGATCATCACGCTCACGGAGGGCGCCGCATCATGAGCACGTTCCCACCTCGAGCCGAATCCCGGGTGAGCCGGCGTCAGGCATTCAAGATCGGCGGCATCACGGTGTCGCTCGCGGCGTTGGTCGCAGCGTGCGGCGACGACCGCGAAGGCGACACCTCGCCCGGCCGGGTCGGCTACGCGCCACCGGTCACCGACCCACCGGACTACACCGTCGACGACGCCGTACGCCTGCGCACGGCGGCCTCGCTGGAATACACCGCCATCGGCGTCTACGAGCGGGCACTCGACTCCGGCATCGTCGCGCCCTCGTCGAACGAAGTCGTGTCGCGTCTGATCGACAACCATCAGGCGAGCGCCGATCAGTTGGCTGCACTGACCGATGCCGAAGGCGGTGTTCCGTGGGAGTGCACGAACCCATGGCTCGACGATCGCCTGATCGAGCCCGTCTTCCAGGCGATCGAGATCAGCGACGACCCAGAACGTGACCTGCTGCGTTTCGCCGTCGCCCTCGAGAACCTGGCTGCATCGACGCATCAGGTCTTCGCCGTCGAGTTGACAGCCCCCGCCGCCAAGACCTTCGCCCTCGAGACCGCAACGGCCGAGTCGCGCCAGGCCGCGGCGCTCGTGGCGATCGATCGCGGTCCCGATGGCTACATCAGCCCAGAGGTCTACGGCGAAGGCGTCCCGACCGATGTGGAAGGGTTGCCGAACATCTACTCGATCACGAGCCGGTTCGGATCGGTCGGGCAGGCCGAGCTGATCGTCGGACCGGCCGACGAGAACGGATCGCGCGAGTCGTTCAACCTGCAGACACCGGCCGAGAACTCGTTCATCTACAACGAGCTCGAACCCACCTGCTGACGCATCGCACGGCAGCGTCGTACACTGCCCCTCGCAATGGTGAGGTGGCCGGGTGACCGCGGCGGTGCGTGCTGCATCGTCGAGGAAAGTCGGGACTCCACAGGGCAGGGTGCTGGCGAGAGCCAGGTCGGGGCGACCTGACGGACAAGTGCAACAGAGAGAGACCGCCGATGGGTCGGCCCGCTTCGGCGGACCGGTCACAGGTGAGGGTGAAACGGTGCGGTAAGAGCGCACCAGCGGCGACGGTGACGTCGTCGGCTCGGTAAACCCCACCCGGAGCAAGGCCGAGCAGAGGGGTGAGCTGCCCGCTCGTTCGGGCGTCATGCTCGGACACCCTCGGGTAGGCCGCACAGATGGATGGTCACCGTTCACTCGGGCAACCGGGTGCTCACAGAATCCCGCTTACAGGCCACCTCACCGTTGCCACCACCATCTCGTGGAACCTGTACCGATCGGAGCCCGCTGAGAGGTCAGAGCACGGTGAGCTTCACCCACTCGTTGAGCACGAGCGGCGGCCCTTCCACGCCGTCGGCTCCACGGACCTTGATGAACGACTGCAGCTTCCAGTCCTGACCGGTCCCATCCGTGACCACGCCGCTCGACTTGACCTTGAAGTTCGTGAAACCCCCGGACGAGTTGATGATCGGACGCTGCTTCACCGTTCCGGTCGCCAGCGGCTCGATGGTTCCCTTTGCGCACTTCGCGAAGAAGTCTTCTTCGCTGGTCGCTTCCGAGACATCGAACACGAGGACCGGGGCGTCACTGTTGTGGACCACGACGGACGAGTTGCCCGACGGTGCCAGCACGATCTGCTCGACACCGTTGATCACAGGCCGCATGTCCGTGCACAGTTCTACAGCGTCATCCCAGCCGACGACGACGAGAATCGGAAGCATCGTTCCTCCCACGTCGGTCATCACCGGGCCGACCGGGTGGCCGCCGATGGCGTCTTCCCGCTGGACAACGCCTGACTCTGCCGGTTTCGCAGGCTTGTCGGCAGACGCGGACGGCGATGCGACCAAGACGCTCGCCAACGCCACGCCCGAGAGTGCGGCAATCAGTTTCAACCTCATTGACTTCCCCATTTCTGTTGTGACGCGAACTGCGTCCCCCCAGGCCCGACAGTGTTGGCGGACCGCTGCCTCTGGCAGCGGGTCCACGGTCACATGGACCGGTGGGGTCTGCGAGTGGGATGCGTCACACCTCTCGCCACACTCGCGAGCGTGCCTCGGGGTCGAACGGCTCTGACCGTCGACCCGATCGTGTGCGTAGGATCGATGGCGGAGCCGCCACCTTCGTCCCGAACGAGACGAGCGACGGCTCAGAGGAGTCCGACATGATGTCACCGGTGTTCGGGCGGGAGGCGTTGCGGATCGGCATCCTCGCGTCACCCTGGGTGCCGGTACCCCCGGTCGGGTACGGCGGCACCGAGAGCGTGGTCGGCCGACTCGCTCGAGGTCTCCAGGGAGCGGGTCACGATGTGCGCCTGTGGACCACCGGTGACTCGACGTGTCCGGTCCCGCGCGGCTTCGCGTACCCGACCGCCCGGACCGAGGAGATGGGAACCAGCTCGATCGAGCTCCGGCACACGCTCGAAGGCTACGAATGGTTCGGCGACGAGGGATGCGACGTGATCCACGATCACACCCTGGTCGGTCCGTTCCTCGCAACGGCGACCGCTCCGGTCATCACCACGAACCACGGCCCGTTCGACAACCCTGAGCTGGCCACCATCTTCAGCCGGCTTCCCCGAGCGATCCCGATCATCGCGATCTCGAGGAACCAGGCATCGGTCGCACCCGGACTCGGCATCCACGTGGCCCATGTGATCCACCACGGCATCGACATCGACGAGGTCCCCGAGGGCGACGGACGCGGCGACGCACACGGCCCGTACCTGCTCTTCCTCGGTCGGATGAATCCGGCCAAGGGAGTGGTCCAGGCCATCGAGGTCGCACGAGCCACGGGACATCGACTCCTGGTGGCAGCGAGGATGCGCGAAGCCGCCGAGTTGGCGTTCTACGACGACGTGGTCGCGCCGCGGTGCACCGACGGCATCGAGTACATCGGCGAGGTCGGTGGCGCCGAGAAGGAACGGCTCATCGGCGGCGCGATGGCCCTGCTGAGCCCGATCCAGTGGCCCGAACCGTTCGGACTGGTGATGATCGAGGCACTCGCCGCCGGCACACCGGTGATCTCGACGCCACGAGGCGCCGCGCCGGAGATCATCGTGCACGGCCGGACCGGATTCCTCTGTGACGACACCGACACCCTCGAGCGTGCCGTTCGGTCGATCGAGCGGATCGATCGACGCGACTGCCGGTCCGATGTCGCCCTCCGATTCAGCGTCGACAGGATGGTGGGACGCCACGTCGCCGCCTACCGCGGCCTGCTGGCGGTCTCAGGCAACGATCGTCACGCGCCTGTCGAACGGCTGAGCCTGGTGTGAGCCCCATGACCGAGCCGATGAACGCCGACGACTGGACCGTGCCGGCGGTCGGCACAGGGGCGATCACGCTGGTCTCCGGTCGCGACTTCGCGATCTGCGACACCAGCGGCGACATGACCCGAGGAGCGGTGCACGGCCTGATCCACGACGACCGCCGGTATCTCGATGTCTGGTCGCTCCGTCTCGCGGACCTGGAACTGCGCCCACTCGCAGCAACGACGCCCACGCCCTTCAGTGCGGTCTTCGTCGCACGCGTCCACGAACCCGGCGGTCGTCCGCTTCCGGTGCTCGTGATCAGGCGGCGATCGGTCGGGCACGGCATGCGTGAGGTGATCGAGGTCCACAACTCGGGACGCGAACCGTACGACCTCACGATGACGGTCGACGCCGGAGCCGACTTCAGCCACCTGTTCGACGTCAAGTCGGGCCGCCCGAGCACCATCCACGGCACGATCACGCCGACCGACGACGGCATCTGCATCGACCACCCCGATCCCGAGATCCGGCAGCGAACGCTGCTCGGCCTGGAACCAGCGGCATCGGACGTCGACGACGACGGATGGTCCTGGCACGTCGAGATCGGCCCGCACAGCCGTCATCTGGCGCGAATCACCGTCGACGCCGTCACCAGCGCCCCGACCGACGAATCGCTCGTCGACCTCGACGGCGCCACGACTCCGGAGGGTCCGACCCCCGACGTCGATGATCTGTCCCACCACCGCTACGAGACCTGGCAGGAGCGCGTGCCGACGATCGTCTCGCCGGACCCACGACTCGCGGTCGGGGTGCGCAAGTCGCTCGAGGATCTGGCGTCGCTGCGCATCTTCGACACGGCCCACCCCGAACTGGCGGTCGTCGCGGCCGGCGCTCCCTGGTACATGACGTTGTTCGGGCGAGACGCCCTCCTGACGTCGTACATGGCGATGCCGTTCGCGCCGGAACTCGCCCGCGGCGTCCTCCACGAGCTGGCCGAGCTGCAGGGGCGGGAGGTCGATCCACGGTCCGGCGAACAGCCGGGCAAGATCATGCACGAACTGCGGGCACACGGTGGGGCGGGGCCCTTCAGCGAGCGCTCGCGTTACTACGGCACGGTGGACGCCACGCCGCTGTACGTCCTGGTGGCCGCCGAGGCCATGCGCTGGGGCGCCGTCACGACGGCGGACCGTGCGTGGCTGCTCCCTGCCGTCGATGCCGCGATCGGCTGGATCCGCGACGACGGCGACAGCGATGGTGACGGCTTCGTCGACTACGCGCCGCACGATGAACGCGGGCTCGCCAATCAGGGCTGGAAGGATTCGTGGGACGGCGTCAACTTTGCCGATGGAACGCTTCCGAAGGCACCGATCGCGCTCGTCGAGGTGCAGGGGTACACCTATGCCGCCCTGAGGGGTGCTGCCGAGATCTATCGGAACGTGCATCGCGACGATGCCGCAATCCGATGCGATCACGAGGCCCATGACCTACGCGAGCTGTTCAACGAGCGCTTCTGGGACGATCGGGGATGGTTCATCGAGGCCCTCGACGGATCGGGCCGGGCGGTCGACTCGCTCGGCTCGAACCCGGGGCACGCGCTGTGGGCGGGCATCGCCGATGCCGATCTCGCCGATCGGTATCTCGACGGTGTGGTCGGCGACGAACTCTGGACCGGCTGGGGCGTCCGAACGTTGGCGACCCCGATGGGGGCGTACGACCCACTCAGCTACCACAACGGTTCGGTGTGGCCGCACGACACGGCGATCTGCCTCGCCGGGGCCGCCCGCTACGGCCGGTGGGACGTCGTCGACCGGCTCACCGACGGGTTGCTCGACGCGTCGATGTACTTCGGTGGTCGACTTCCCGAGCTGTTCGCAGGCCTCTCACGGCGACTCGTGCCGGTTCCGGTCCCCTACCCCGGCTCGTGCTCACCACAGGCGTGGGCGGCGGCATCGGTGTTGCTGCTCCTGCGAGCGAATCTCGGCCTCGACGCTGACGTCTCCGGCCACAGGATCTTCGTGCGCCCCGAAGGTCAGCTCGTGCGCGACATCGCGTGCGATCATCTCGTGATCGGCGGTCGCTACGCCTCGATCGCCGTCCGCGACGGTGTCGTCTCCGCACATGCCGACGGCCTCGACGTCGTCGATGACCGTCCGCTGCCCGCCTGATCGGCTCGCGCGACGTCCCATCACCCATCGTCGCCGATCACAACCTTCACCGATCGGAAACCAACACGCAACACCGGCTGCATACCTTCCGCTCATGGCATCACTCCCTGCAGATCTCGCCCACGAGCGTCCTCCGATGAAGGCGACGCCGATCAAGACCACGCCGATCAAGCCGACGCCTCCGCGCCAGACGCCGATCAAGCCGCTCCGCTGACCGCCCACACCCGGCGATGTCGCCGGATGTGAGCACGTGGTTCGAGCTCCGATCCGCCGGGCGGCCGTGACCTCCGGCTAGGTTGCCCATCGACATGGGGGTGTCTCGATCGGGCTGGGGAGCCGCGGACGTGAAGCGCTGGTCGGTGCAGTTCGCACCGGCTCTCGGTCTCGTCGCAGTGCAGCTCGCGTTCTTCGGGTTGCCCGCCGGCGCCTGGATCCGCGGCGTCGTGCTCGGCCTGCTGATCGCCCTGTTGGCGGTTGGCATGGCGCTCGTCTACCGGGCCAATCGGGTGATCAACTTCGCCCAGGCGGACCTCGGCTTCGTCCCGACGTCGCTCGCGGTCGGCCTGATCGTCTTCTCCGGCCTGCCGTACCTGTTCGGTTTCGGTGTGGGGCTCGCCGCGGCGGTCGCGTTGGGTGCGATCGTCGAGCTCGCCTTCGTCCGCCGCTTCGCGAGAGCGTCGCGCCTCGTGTTGACGGTCGCGACGATCGGCATCACCCAGCTGCTTGCTGCCTTCGCGCTGCTGGTGCCACGGATGTGGGATCAGAGCGCCGCCTCGCAACGCATCCCGCCACCGGTCGACTGGAAGGTCACCGTCGGCACGTTCATCCTCTCGGCCAACGATCTCATCGCGCTCGTCGTCGCTCCGCTGGCGATGATCGGCGTGGCCGTGTTCCTCGGCACCACCCGGATCGGCACGGCCATCCGCGGTTCGGCCGAACGCAGCGAGCGGGCGTTGATGCTCGGCATCCCCGTCGCATGGCTGTCCACGCTCGTGTGGGCGATCGCAGCGGGGCTGTCGTTCCTGGCGCTGTTCCTCCGCGCCGGCATCCTCGGCGTGCCCCTCGGCGCCGCGCTCAGCCTCACCGCCCTCGTGCAGGCGCTCGCCGCGCTCGTGATCGGGCGGCTGCGGAACCTCCCCACGGTCGCCACCACCGCGGTGGCGCTCGGCGTGCTCGAGTACGGCGTGGCCTGGAACGCCAGCAGCCCGCTGCTCGTGATGCCGATCATCGGCGCCTTCGTCCTCGTCGCACTGCTCCTGCAGCGTCGCCAGTACGGCCGGGTCGACCGCGACGAAGCCGCCGGCTGGCGACTCGCCGACGAGGTCCGGCCACTGCAGCCGGCCATCGCCCGTCTCCCGCTCGTACGCCTCATGCGCTGGGGCACCGCCGCGCTGATCCTCGTCGGTCTCGCGCTGATTCCGATGCTCCTGCGAACCGATCAGATCATCAAGGCGACCGCCGTCGTCGTGTTCGCCGTGATCGGCCTGTCGCTCGTGGTGCTGTCGGGCTGGGCAGGCCAGATCTCGCTCGGTCAGATGGCCTTCGTCGCCATCGGCGCTGCGGTGAGCGCGAAGTGCACGCTGAACTGGAACGTCGACATCACCCTGGCGCTGCTGGCAGGTGGTGCCGCCGGCGCGGCCGCAGCATTCGTGGTCGGGTTGCCGGCGCTGCGGCTACGTGGGCTGTATCTCGCCGTCACCACCCTCGTGTTCGCGCTCGCGGTCAACTCGTGGTTCCTCAACCGGCAGTTCTTCGACTGGGTGCCACAGGAGCGAATCGAGCGGCTCCCGGTGTTCGGGGTCATCGACATCTCCACGCCGACGCGCTTCTACCTGTTCGCCCTCATCGTGTTGGCGCTCGTGTTCGCCGCCCTGCGCGGCATCCGCCACAGCCGCACCGGCCGAGCGATCGTGGCTCTGCGCGAGAACGAGCTCGCTGCGCAGGCCTTTTCCGTGTCGCCGATCCCCGTGAAGCTCACCGCGTTCACGCTGTCGGGAGCCGTCGCCGGTGTCGCCGGCGGCCTCTTCGTCCACCTGAGCCAGAGTTTCGACCTCTCCAGCTACACCGCCGCCGAAAGCCTCAACGTGTTCACCGCCGCCGTGGTCGGCGGCCTCGGCTCGCTGTTCGGTGGGGTGCTCGGCGCCGTGTTCCTGCGCGGGAGCGAGTGGTTCATCACGGCACCCGAGTGGCGGCTGCTGTCGTCCGCGATCGGCGTGCTGATCGTCCTGCTGATCCTGCCGGGCGGTCTCGCCAGCCTCGTGATCAAGCTGCGCGACCGGCTCGTCACGATCGTCGTCGGGCGCACCGGACCGCCACCAGTGGCACACGCGGAACGCAACGGCGCCGACCCGGTCACCGGGCCCATCGGCCCGACAACGACCACCTCGAACGGCGCCCGCGTGGCCGAGGAAACGGCCGACGACCTCGACGATCGGACCACGGTGTGAGCACGTCGACGGCGATGCGCAACTTCGGGCGCGGCGTCCGCCACCCGATGGACTGGCTCCGCGAGATCTGCGGCGGCGAGGCGGCCTTCCCACTCGTGGTGTTGTTCGGGCTCAACGCCGTCGACGAACTCGACCGTACGGCGTTCGGCATCCTGCTTCCCGAGATCCGTGATTCGTTCGGCATCGACATCCAGACGGCGCTCAGCATCGTGGCGCTGTCCTCGGTCGCCGCGCTCGCCCTGCAGGTACCGATCGCCCAGTACGCCGACAAGACCAACCGGATCCCGCTCGTCGTGTTCGGCGCACTCGCCTGGGGCTTCTTCTCCGGCATGACCGGCCTCGCGACCGGGCTGATCCTGCTGACGATCGCCAGATCGGGCTCGTCACTCGGCAAGGCGGTGATCGACCCGACGCACAACTCCCTGATCGCCGACTACTACCCGATCGAGACCCGGTCGAGGGTGTACAGCTTCCACCGCGCCGCCAACGCCGTCGGGGCCTTCATCGGCCCGCTGTCCGCCGGGCTGCTCGCGTACTACTTCGACTGGCGGGTGCCGTTCCTCGTCTTCGTCATCCCCACCGTGATCTTCGCCGTGCTCGCCATGCGGTTGCACGAGCCCACCCGCGGCCGCTGGGAGCGTCACGCCACCGGCGCATCGCAGGAGATCATCGACACCGAGGAGGAGTCGCCGTCGTTCGCCGAGAGCTGGCGCACCGCCCACAAGGTGAAGTCGCTGCAACGGATCTGGTGGAGTCTCCCCTTCCTCGCCACGTCGCTGATCGGCTTCGTCACCCTGGCGGCGCTGCTCTACGAGCAGAAGTTCGATCTCGACGAGCGCGCCCGCGGCGTGGCCGCCGCCGTCTCCGAACCGTTCGCACTCGTCGGCCTGGTGATCGGTGCCCGGATCGCCACGCGCCGGTTCGTCGGCAACGTGAAGGGTCTGATCCGTTTCGTGGCCTCGATCGCCGTCCTGGCGTCGATCGCCTCCGCCGGGTTCGCCCTCGCGCCCAACGTGTACGTCGCGGTCGCCCTCAACTGCGTGATCTCGGCGTCGCTCGCCATCATCGGTCCCGGGGTCCTCGCTGCCCTCTCGCTCGCAATCCCTCCCCGCGCCCGGGCGACCGGGTTCGCCATCGGGTCGCTGTGGGTGATCCCCGGGCTGGCGATCCTGCCGATGATCGGGTGGATCGCCGACAACTGGAGCATCGAGATCGGGATGCTCCTGATGATCCCGATGTTCCTGATCGGCAGCCTGATCCTGCGCAGCGTGGCGGACGTGATCGACGGCGACATCGCCCAGGTCTGGCAGTCGGCCGCAGCACGCTCCGAGGTGTTGTACGAGCGCCGGCAGGGCACCACCAACCTGCTGCTCCTGCGCGGCGTCGAAGCCGGCTACGACCATCGCACCGTGTTGCACGGCATCGACCTGCATCTCGACGAGGGCGAGGTCGTCGCCCTGCTCGGCACGAACGGTGCGGGCAAGTCGACGCTGCTGAAGTCGATCAGCGGCATCGTCGAAGCCGACCGCGGCGCCATCGTGCTCGACGGCCGCGACATCACCCACGCTCCCCCGAACGAGATCGCTGCACTCGGTATCGTCCAGATGCCCGGCGGTCAGGGCGTGTTCGGCTCGCTCACCGTCCGGGAGAACCTCGAGCTGGCCGGCTGGACGAACCGGCGTGACCACGAGGGAGTCGCCGTCGCGACCGCCGAGGTGCTCGCGATGTTCCCGGTCCTCGCCGATCGGCTCGACTCGCCCGCCGCCAACATGTCCGGCGGCCAGCAGCAGATGCTGGCGTTGGCGATGAGCTTCGTGATGCGGCCCAAGGTGCTGCTGATCGACGAGTTGTCCCTCGGGCTCGCACCCGTCGTGGTCGGCCAGCTGCTGCCGATCGTGCGCCGTATGGCCGACGACGGCGTCACCGTCGTGTTGGTCGAGCAGAGCGTCAACGTCGCACTGACCGTCGCCGAACGGGCCTACTTCATGGAGCGTGGCACGATCATGTTCGACGGACCGACCAAGGAGTTGCTCGACCGACCCGACCTGCTGCGGTCGGTCTTCCTCACGTCAGCGGGCACCGACGGTCGGGAGGCGCAACCCACCGAGCGCACCATGATCGACGACGCGTCGGCGCCCGTGCTCTCGGTCCACGGGCTGTCGGTCACCTTCGGCGGGATCCGGGCGGTCGACGGCACCACGTTCGACGTGTGGCGCGGCGAGATCGTCGGCGTCATCGGGCCGAACGGCGCCGGCAAGACCACGATGTTCGATCTCGTCTCCGGGTTCACCCCGAGTACGGCGGGCACGATCACGCTCAACGGCCGCGACATCACCACGATGAGCGCCGCCGGGCGCGCCGAACTCGGTCTCGGTCGCTCCTTCCAGGACGCCCGCCTGTTCCCCGAACTGACGGTGCAGGAGACGTTGGCGATCGCCCAGGAACGCTTCGTCGGCAGTCGCAGCGTGTTCGTGGCTGCGCTGCACCTCCCGATGGCCGTCGACTCCGAGGAGCACGTCGCGCTGCGCACCGACGAGCTGATCGAACTGATGGGTCTCGGCGACTATCGCCATTCGTTCGTGCGGGAGCTGTCCACCGGCACCCGCCGAGTCGTCGACCTGGCGTGCCTCGTGGCGCACCGGCCGGCGGTGATCCTGCTGGACGAACCCACGTCGGGAATCGCCCAGCGGGAGGTGGAAGCGCTGTCGCCGGTCGTCCGGCGCCTGCGCGACGAGATGGGGGCGAGCCTGGTCATCGTCGAACACGACATCCCGTTCGTGTCCGAGGTGTCCGACCGGTTGCTCGCACTCGAACAGGGCCGGGTCATCGCGACCGGTCGGCCAGCCGATGTCCTGGAACACCCGGACGTCATCGAGTCATACCTCGGCACCTCAGGTGCCGCGATCGCCCGATCAGGGGGAACGGAGTAGATCATGCAACCAGCACAGGCAGAGGGCGGGGGCTCCTCGTCGAGCAGTCTGAAGAAGTGGGGGCCGATCGGAGCGATCGTGCTCGTCGTGGCCGCGGTGGTGGGGCTCGTCGTCGTCGCAGGGGGCGACGACGACAGCGAGTCGGCGACCACCGATGCCACGACCCCGGCGACCGAGGCGCCACAGGCCACCGATGCGCCGGACACCACCGACGCACCGGCGGAGACCGCCCCCGACGACACCCGAGCTCCTGACACCGGCGGTGGCGACGTCACGTTCCCGCTGTCGTTCAGCCAGGCACAGGAACAGGGCATCGAGGTGGCCTGGGACGAGCGCTGCGACACCGAGACCGGCAACCTCGCGATCCAGTGGTTCTTCGCTCCCGAGTGCTACGCGCCGTTCGATGGCGACAACGGTGGCGACACCACGCGCGGCGTCACCGCCGACACGATCAAGATCGTCCAGTACCAGGGGCCCGACGACGACCCGATCATCAACTACCTGTCCGATGCCGTCAGCGTCGACGACACCAACGCCGAATCGGAACAGACCGCCCGCGACATGATCGGCATGTTCGAGCAGTTCTACGAGTTGTACGGCCGTACGATCGACTTCGAGACCTACGTGAGCACGGGCCTCGCCAACGACGAGGTGACCGCCCGCGCCGATGCGGTCCGCATCGCCGAGGACTACGAGCCCTTTGCCGTACTCGGCGGTCCGGCGCTGACCGACGCGTTCGCCGACGAACTCACCGCACGCGAGGTGGTCTGCATCGGCTGTGGCGGCTCCGGCCAGGAGTGGTACGCCGCTCGTGACCCGTACGCCTATTCGCTCGGCATCGACGCCGAGCAGGCTCGCGGTCACGCTCGCGAGTTCATCGCCAAACAGTTGATCGGCGGCAACGCAGAGTTCGCCGGCGACGAGGCGTTCACGCAACAACCCCGCGTGTTCGGCCACGTCTACATCTCGTCGACCGACCGCTCGCAGTCGATCGCCGAGACGCTCGTCGCTGGGATGACCGAGGACGGTGCCACGGTGGCCGAGACGCTGCCCTACACACTCGACCCCGGCACGATCCAGGCCCAGGCGTCGCAGATCATCGCCAAGCTGAAGGCGTCGGGGGTCACGACGGTGGTGCTCGCCAGCGACGGCATCGCCCCGCGCGACTTCACCCGGGAGGCAACCGCGCAGGAGTACTTCCCGGAATGGGTGATCGTCGCACCCTCGCTGTCGGATCTGACCGCGTTCGGGCGTACCTACGACCAGACGCAGTGGGAGCACGCGGTCGGTGTCACGCACAACATCGCCGTTCCGGTGACGCCGGAGATCGCCGGTTTCTACGGGCTCTACGAGTGGTTCAAGGGCACCGAGCCCCCGGCCAAGGACACGATCGGCCTCCTGATGCCGAACTACACGTTCCTCGCAGCGAACCTGCAGGCGACCGGACCCGACCTCACTCCGGAAACCTTCCGCGACGCGCTGTTCACCGGAACCGGCACGACCCCGGCGATCACCCAGCCGCTGCTGACCTACGGGACGGCCGCCGGGTTCTGGCCGGAGACCGACTACAACGGCGTCGACGACGCGACGCTGATGTGGTGGGATCCGACTGCCACCGGGCCCGACGAGATCCGCAAGGACGGCACCGGCATGTGGGCATTCGTCGACGGCGGCAAGCGCTACCTGCCGGGCGAATGGCCGACCGAGAACAAGCTGTTCGACCCCGAGGGTGCGGTGACGATCTACGAGACGCCGCCACCGGAGGAGACACCCCCGCAGTACCCCAGCCCCGCCGGCTGACCCGTGACCATTCTCGTGAACGAGGTGCGCCCGTGGGGCGCACCTCGTTCACGAGATCGGCGCGACCGGGACGACGGCGGTTTCGTTGAAGGTCAGCAGGATCGGACGGTTGCCGCGGATCGCGATCCGGCACACCGACGCCTGGTCGAGATGGCAGTTGAACGAGATGTCGATGTCGACGCCGAGCGCCCACGCCACCGCGGACTTCATCGGGGACACGTGGCTGACGACCACGACGTTGGCAGCACTCGCCCGAGGCAGCAGCTCGTCGCACGCTCCGCGGACGCGGGCGTCGAGGGTGGCCAGCGACTCGCCTCCCTCCGGTGTGAAGTGCTGATCCTCACGCCAGCGCGACCACACCTCCGACGGGACATCTGCGTGGGGTGTCCCTTCGTACTCGCCGTACGACAACTCCAGCCATCGGTCGTCGACCTCGACCGGGCGACCGAACGCGGCAGCGGTCTGCATCGCACGTTTGAGCGGACTCGACACCACGAAGTCGACCTCGCAGCGGTCCTGGACGTAGGCGGCGATCGCCACCGCCTGCTGGCGCCCCCGGTCGTCGAGGTCCTGGTCGAGGCGGCCCTGCAGGCGGCCCTCCAGATTCGCCTGGGTTCGGCCATGTCGCACGAGGATCAGCACGCCATGCAGTGTTCCACAGCCGGCGGGGTGGTCGGCGGGTCAGCCGAAGCGTTCGGGAACCGCGTCGAGTCGGCCGTCGCGAAGGAAGGCTCGACGCCGTTCGGGATCACCGAGACGGTTGTGACGCCACAGCCAGACGCACAGCGCCAGCCCGATCGCCTCCAAGAGCAGGCTCCACGCACCGCGATCGACGACCGGCAACGGCGCATCGTCGAACGACCAGCCGAAGAACGGCCACCAGAACACCTCGGTGTCGTTCCAGGCGCCGTCGAACACCAGATGCAGGATCATGCCGATCGGCAGACCGAGCAACACCTTGCGGATCGGCTTGCGCCCCGATGTCGCCAGCACGATCACGGCGAGCAACAGCACGCTGAACACGAGGCCGTGCAGCACCCTCGCTCCGCCGAACACCCCCTCACCGACGGGGAGCACCGAGCCGACGATCAGCAGGCGGTAGTCGAAGCGCGGGTCACGGAAGACGAGGCCGACCGAGATCACCGCAGTGCCGATGAACCAGAAGAACACGGCTCAGACGATCAGCAGCCGACCGCAATCGGGGCAGTCGGCGACGCCCGTCTCTGCAGCCTCGTCCTTGACGGTGTCGATCTCGGCGGCCGACAGCTCCAGGTGGCAGCCCTGGCACTGCTTGCCGACGAGTGACGCGACTGCGACGCCGAACGCGGCCCGCTTGCGGTCGTAGGTGGCCAGGTGGACGTCGTCGATCTCCGCACGCACGTCGTCGCGCCGCTGGGCCAGGGCTGCGAGTTCCGCCTCGATGTCTGCGACTTCCTCGGCGAACGCCGTATCGGCGAGGCGCACCGCCGTGGTGACGCCGTCCTGCTCCGCGAGGTGCGCAGCGAGCTGATCGTCGACCGATGCCTGCTCCTCCAGCGCGGCCAGCTCCTCGGTGTCGAGTTCGTCGCGTTGGGACTCGACGGTGGCGATCTCGTGCATCAACGCTTCGGCCTCGCGCGGCGCGATCACGGTCTTCAGCTGCTGCTGGAGCCGCAGGCGGTGCGCCGACAGCTCGGCCCCCTTCGTCTCGGCTCCCTCGATCACCGCACCCAACTCGTCGATGCGGGCCCGGAGCATGGTGCGTCGTCGTTCCCACTCCTTCGCCCGCTCGGTCGCCGCGGTGAACTCGGCGCGCAACGCGGAGTGCTCACGCCGGTGGGTCAGCTGATCAGCGGACGTGTCGATCGATTGGAGGTCGAGGAGCAGCTGCGCGAGGGTCATCGCCACACAGTGTGGCAGGTCATCGACATGGGCCGACATTGTCGCCGATCGGCAGGATCGGCAGCGGCACGTTGGGGTCGAGCACGTCCGGTGGGATCGTGTCGCCCACCTCGACCGAGCGGGTCACGATCGTGACCGGTGGTGCCGTCGCGACCGGCTCGACCGGCTCGGCGTCGGGCGCCAGCGTCGTGGTGGGTGCGTTCGGGTCGACCGGGACCGTCGCGGCAGGCACCACGGCGGTGACGAGGACGCACTCGTTGCCGGGGAGGTAGAGGCGGGCGTTCGCGCGTTCGGGCGGCGGTGGCCGATCCCAGTCGATCACGGGCAGCAGGGTGTGCGCCGGCTCCATGAACGCCTTCCAGATCACCGCCGGATAGTGACCGCCCTGGACGTTGGGGCCGTAGTCGGTGAGGCCTGGCACGCGCCGCATCGGGGTGTAGGCGTTCGGGTCGCCGACCCACACCGCGGTCGACAGCTGCTTGGTGCCGCCGACGAACCAGGCGTTGGTGTTGTTCTCCTGCGTGCCCGTCTTGCCGAACGCAGGGCGACGATCGTCGAACGCCGCACGTCGGCCGGTACCGCCGCCGTAGATCGGGCCCTTCATGATCTGCACGATCTCGAGCGCGGCATCGCGATCGAGCACCTCCGTGCCGGGATCGAGATGGGTGTAGATGCGCTCGCCGACAGCGTTGTCGATGTACTCGACGTAGTACGGCTCGTGGTGGACGCCCTCGTTGGCGATCGACTGCACGCCGGACGCCATGTCGATCGGCGCCAGCTCGTTGGCGCCGGTGGCGAAGCTGATGAACGGGTCGATCGGGAGTCGCTCCGAGGCCGGCTGGTCCTTGTAGAGGTACGGCGAGCGCGCCATCCGATAGGTGGTGTCGACCACCCGGTTGAGGCCGACGATCTGCGACAGACGCACGAAGGCACAGTTGATCGACTTGGTGGTCTGTGACTGCAGCGTGGCGAGACCACCGTTGACCGCATCGACCACGAAGTCGTCGTCGCCGGGAACGGTGAAGCGGCACGGGTCGGAACCGTCGATCAGGTCGTTCTGTTGGGCGCCTGCCTGCACGGCGGCAGCGAGGATGAACATCTTGATGCTCGACCCCGTCTGGCGAGGCGAGATCGCCATGTTGACCTCACGCTCGTTGGGAACGAACCCGCGCCCGCCGACCATCACACGGATCGCGCCGGTGGCCGAGTCGAGCGACACGATCGACGCGTCGAAGCCCTGGAACGTGTCGGGCAGCCGATCGCGCGCCTGCACGGCCATCGCCTGCAGGTTGGCGTCGAGCGTCGTGTGGATCCGAAGGCCGCCGCGGAACAGCTGGTTGTAGCGCTCCTGATAGGTGTCACCGAGCACGGTGCTGCGGTTCAGCAGGTAGTCGCGCAACGCCTCGGTGTAGTAGTTGCGCTCATACGAACGGTTCGGCAGCGTCTTGACGCGCGACGGCAGGACGAACTCCGCGAGCTGCTCGGCCTCGACCGAGGTGACCTTGCCCTCGTCCTCGAGACGTTCGACCACCTGCAGCCAGCGCGCCCTGCTGCGCTCGGGCTCGTTGATCGGGTCGAACCCCGACGGCGATCGCACGAGGCCGGCGAGGAACGCCGCCTCCGTGAAGGTCAGCTCCTGAGCGGTCTTGCCGAAGTAGGTCTCGGCAGCGGCGGCGATGCCGTAGGCGTTGTTGCCGAAGAACACCGTGTTGAGGTACCGGGCGAGGATCTCCTCCTTCGAGAGCTCCTTCTCCAGCATCCGGGCGTAGTGGATCTGCAGGAGCTTGTAGCGACCGTCGCGTTCCAGCCCGGCGAGGAAGTCGTTCTTGACGACCTGCATCGTGATCGTGGAGGCCCCCTGCTGGGGCGCTTCGGACGCGAAGTTCGACAGTGTCGCGCGGATCAGGCTGCGGACGTTGATGCCGTCGTGGGTGAAGAACTCCTTGTCCTCCACGGTGAGGAAGGCGTCGACGACGTCAGCTGGGATGTCCTCGAACGGGATCGGCTGCGAGTTCTCGAGTTCGTAGATCCCGATCTCCTGGCCGTTCGCATCGTAGACGTACGTCCGCTGAGCGAGCGCTTCGAACTCGGGGAGCTCGACGGGCAGCTCCTCGTGGGAGTTCGCAGTGGACCACACGCGGGGAGCGACGCCGACCACCGTGGCGGTGACCAGCAGGGCGCCGGCAGCGACGACGAGCAGCAGTCGAGGGATGAAACCGAGGAGACGCACAGCGGCCATCACGATACTTGCGCCGATTGCGCCATGGACGGCAGGCCCCGACGCACCGGCGGAGTGTCGGCTACGTTCGCTCGCGTGCCTGCCAGCCGCGTTCCCAGCCGACCGTTCCGCTTCGGCGTGCAGTTGTCCGCCCCGACCGACGCTCGATCATGGCGCGACACCGCTCGTCGGATCGAAGCCCTCGGCTACTCGGTGGCGACGATGCCCGACCACTTCACCGAACAGTTCGCTCCGATGCCCGCGTTGCAGTCGCTCCTCGATGCCACCACCACCTTGAGGGCCGGCGCGCTCGTCTTCGACAACGACTACAAACACCCGGCGATCCTCGCCAAGGAACTCGCCACGATGGACGTGCTGTCGGACGGGCGGGTCGAGATCGGGCTCGGTGCCGGGTGGATGATCTCCGACTACGAGCAGCTCGGTCTGACCTACGACCGCGCCGGCGTGCGCGTCGACCGTTTCGTCGAAGGCCTCGCCGTCATCCGGGGCGCGATGGGACCGGGACCGTTCACGTTCGAGGGCGAGCACTACTGCGTCACCGACTACGACGGCCAGCCCAAACCCGTCCAGTCGCCGTGCCCACCGATCCTGATCGGCGGCGGCGGCCCACGTGTGCTCGGCATCGCCGCGCGTGAAGCCGACATCGTCGGCGTCAACGGCACGCTCGATGCGGGCGTCTTCGGCCCCGAGGCATTCGCCACGATGACAGCCGAGGCGGTCGAGGCCAAGGTCGCCATCGTCGCCGAGCAGGCCGGAGACCGGCTGGCCGACATCGAGATGAACATCCGCACGTTCTTCAACGCGGTCACCGACGATCGGGCCGGCCGCGTCGAGCGGATCGCCCGAGCGCTCTCTGTCGACGAGGCGATGCTCGACGCCAGCCCGTTCGCGCTGATCGGCAGCCCCGCACGGATCATCGAGGATCTGCTGGCGTTACGCGCCGACTACGGGTTCAGCTATGTGATCGTGGGCGCCGGGGAGATCGAGTCGTTCGCGCCCGTCGTCGCCGAACTCGCCGGGACCTAGCGGCAATGCAGCGCCGTCCCGATGTGGTGCTCTGGGGTGCGGGCATGGTGGCCGGCGTGCATGCCGCAGCCTGCCAATCGCTCGGCTGGCCGGTACGAGCGGTCGCATCACGCGACCAGGAACGGTCGACCACCCTGGCCCGCGCGGTCGGTGCCCAGCCGCAGCCGTACGACGCCCTGCTGACGCACCGACTCGGCGACCTGGCCATCGTGGCCACTCCCCCCGCCTCGCACGTCGATGACGCGATCCGGCTGCTCGACGCCGGTTACCAGGTCGTCGTCGAGGCGCCGCTCGCGTGCACACTCGCGGACACCGACCGTCTGATCGACGCCGAGGAGCGAACAGGCCGGGCGGTGCTCTACTCCGAGCATCTCGTGGCCTCGCCGGTGGTCGACGCGCTGCTCGCCGACGTCGATTCGCTCGGTCCGCTCACCCACCTGTCCGCGAGGGCACTCCAGGCCCCACCGACGTGGCGTCAGGGCGACGGGTCGGCCTGGGGTGGTGGCGCTCTCTTCGACCTCGGCGTCCACCCGGTCGGCCTCGTCCTGCGGACGGCCGCCGAAACCGCCGCTGGGCCCCCGACCTCGCTCACGGCCGTGATCACCGACGCCGGAACCGACCGGGAGCACGGCACGATCAAGCTCCGGTTCGCGTCGGGGTTGCTGACCACGATCGTCGTCGGGTGGCAGCCGGGGTCGACGCCGAGCTGGGACCTCCAGGCGTCGAGTGCGAGCGGCGTGTTGCGCGCGGAGCTGTATCCGCATCCGTCACTCGAGCGCAACGGCGACGTCGTACCCGTGGGGGCGCCGACGGGCGGCCCACCGTCGCTGGTCGACGACTACGGCTACGCCGCACAGCTCAAACGATTCTGGACCAACATCCGCACCGGCCGACCGGTACCGGCCACCTCGCTGCTCGGGCGTCAGGTCCTCGACGTGATCGCAGCTGCCCACTGGTCTGCCGGCCGCAACGCGACCGAGGTCGCACTCCCCTTCCCCGGCCCCCGCGACCAGACCCCCCGCGACCTCCTCGCCTGAGTGATCAGCGTTGGGCGAGGTTGCGGCCCTTCTCGATCACGACGACACCTTCGTCACTGACCGTGAACAGCTCTCGATCGGCATCGAGTTCGAGACCGACGCGAGTCCACTCGGGCACGACGACGTTCTTGTCGACGATGCAGCGGTGCAGCCGCACGCCGGGACCGATGTGGACGTCGGGGAAGATGATCGAGTCGGTGATGTGCGCATCGTGGTCGATGAACGTGCCGGGACCGACGATCGACCGCTCGACGTGTGACCCCGAGACGATCGAACCCTGGCACAGCAGGCTGCCGTCGACGAACGACGGCTCGCCGCCGCGCCCACGTGACACCTTCGCCGGTGGGAGCGCGCGGCGCGACGTGTACACCGGCCATTTCTCGTTGTACAGGTTGAAGATCGGCACCGGTGCGATCAGGTCCATGTTGGCGTGGAAGAACGAGTCGATCGTTCCGACATCTCGCCAGTAGCCCTTCTCGCGATCGTCCTGGCCGGGCACGATGTTCTTCGAGAAGTCGTAGGCGCGTGCCACGCCGGCGTCGGTGAGCGCCGGGATCACATGGCTGCCGAGATCGGTGTACTGGTTCTCTCGGGGGGTCACCACGTCGATCAACGTCTGGGTGTCGAACACGTAGTTGCCCATGCTGGCGAGGCACATCTGGTCGTTGCCGGGCATCGTGGGCGGCGATGCCACCTTCTCGTGGAAGGCGAGGATCCGACCCTCGTCGTCGACCTCGATCACACCGAACTCGGTCGCCTCGTGCTTGGGCACCGGGATCGCCGCCACGGTGACGCCGGCACCGGTCTCGGCGTGTTCCGCCACCATCTGGCGCGGGTCCATCCGGTAGATGTGGTCGGCGCCGAACACGCACACGATGTCGGGTGATTCGTCGGCGATCAGGTTGAGGTTCTGGTAGATCGCGTCCGCTGACCCCTGGAACCAGTACGGGCCGCGCCGCATCTGCGCCGGCACGGGGGTCACGTAGTTGTCGAGCATCGCCGAGAAGCGCCAGGTCTGGGAGATGTGGCGGTCGAGGCTGTGGCTCTTGTACTGGGTGAGCACGACGATCTTCAGGTAGCCGGCGTTCGCGAAGTTGGACAGCGCGAAGTCGATCAGGCGGTAGGTGCCGGCGAACGGAACCGCCGGCTTGGCCCGGTCGTTCGTCAGCGGGGCGAGGCGCTTGCCCTCTCCGCCCGCGAGCACGATCACGAGCACGGTCGGTTCGGCAGCCATCACGCTCCAACGTACACAGCGAGGCAGCGCTCAGCCGAGCAGTTCGCGGTGCAACGCCGAATATTCGCCTGCGGGACCGCCGGTCGGCCCAACTCGCGAACGCTTCGCCCGCGGACGCGCTTGACTGGACGGATGTCGGATCGGACCGCTGCCGAAGACCAACCGAACGATGCGCTCAGCGACGACATCCGGTTGCTGGGCCGTCTCCTCGGTGATGCGATCAGGGCGACCGAGGGAGAAGCCACCTACCAACTGGTCGAACGGGTTCGGCGAGTGTCGGTCGAGGGGCGCCGCTCCGGTGTGAGCACGGTCGAGCCGATACGCGAGCTCCTGGGTCGCGAACCGATCTCCGAACAGCTCCTCGTGCTCCGGGCACTCGACTGGCTGTCGCTGTTGGCCAACACTGCCGAGGACGTCCACGTCGAACGACGGAGCCGCCACCACCGCGCCGCCGGCAGCCCGCCTCGCCCCGGCAGCCTCGCTGCGGCGTTCGAGCGCATCGCGCGCTCGGGCGTACCCGAGAGTCGACTCGTCGAGGTCGTCACCGAGCTCCAGGTGAGCCCGGTCATCACCGCCCACCCCACCGAGGTGCGACGCAAGACCGTGCTCGAGGTCCTCGACGAGATCTCCCACCTGCTCGACGAGCGCAGCCGGGCCACCGATCCATGGGGAAGCGAGCAGCTCGAGGACGAACTCGCCACCCGCGTGCTGCTGCTCTGGCAGACGGCGCTGCTCCGGTTGTCGAAGCTCCGCGTCCGCGACGAGATCAACGAGGCGATCCGGTACTACTCGGCGAGCCTCTTCGACGTCGTGCCCAGCCTCACGCGACGACTGGCGGACGACCTCGCCGCAGTCACCGGTGACCGCGTCGACACCACGCATGCGATCACGATGGGCTCGTGGATCGGTGGCGACCGCGACGGCAACCCGTTCGTCACCGACGAAGTGATGCGCTACGCCATCGGACGCCAGACGGCAACAGCGCTGGAACACCACCTCGCAGGTGTGTATCGCCTGTCACACCAACTCTCGATGACCGATCGGCTCGTCACCCCGACACCTGAGGTGATCGCGCTCGCCGAGGCGTCCGGCGACGAGTCTCCGTTCCGCGCCGACGAGCCGTACCGCAGGGCGCTGCGCGGCATGCACGCCCGGCTCCACGCCTACGCACGCCGGCTGCTCACCCCCGAGGACGACGTTCCCGGTCCACCACCGGCCGAGCCGCGAGCGGCCTACGGGGATCTCTCCGAACTCCTCGACGACCTCGACACGGTGACGGCCTCGCTGCACACCCACGGCGCCGCGGCGATCGCTGCGCGTCTGGTCGAGCCCGTCCGCGACGGGGTCGCCACGTTCGGCGCCCATCTCTGCGGGCTCGACATGCGCCAGAACTCCGCGGTCCACGAGACCGTGGTCGCCGACCTCCTCCGTTCCGCCGGCGTCTGCGACGACTACCTCTCGCTCGACGAAGGCCGCCGGGTCGCCATCCTCGAAGACGAGCTCCACTCCCCTCGGCTCCTGTGCCATCCGGGGTCGGACCACGCCGCCATCACCCGTTCCGAGCTCGCCATCCTCCGGGAGGCCGCCACCGCCGTCGCTCGCGTCGGACGCACGATCGTTCCCCACTACGTGATCTCGATGGCCCACGACGTCAGCGATGTCCTGGAGGTCGCCGTGCTCCTCAAGGAGGTCGGGCTGGTCACCGCTGCTTCATCGGGGCGGGCGGCGACCACGCAACTCGACATCGTCCCGCTGTTCGAGACGATCGACGATCTCGACCGCTCGGCCGACGTCCTCACCCGGCTCCTGGCCAACGACGTGTACGCCGACCTCGTGCGCTCGCGCCGCAACCGCCAGGAGGTGATGATCGGCTACTCCGACTCGAACAAGGACGGCGGATACCTGACATCGCAGTGGAACCTCTCGGCCGCGCAGACCGCGCTCACCCGTGTCGCTGCCGACGCCGGTGTTCGACTGCGCTTCTTCCACGGCCGCGGCGGCACGGTCGGGCGAGGTGGCGGGCCTGCCCACCAGGCGATCCTCGCGCTCCCACCCGGATCGGTCGACGGCTCGATTCGCCTCACCGAGCAGGGCGAGATGGTCGCCGCGAAGTACTCCAACCCGGCCATGGCCCACCGCAACCTCGAGACGGTGGTGGCGGCCACGCTCGAAGCGTCGCTGCTCCACGCAGAACACGACCCGGCCGACGACGAACTCCACGCCGACACGATGAGCGAGCTCTCCGGTCTCGCCTACGACACGTATCGGGCGCTGGTGTACGGCGACGACCGCTTCGTGTCGTTCTTCCGTTCGATCACGCCGACCGACGAGATCGCCAAGCTCAACGTGGGGAGCCGGCCGGCCTCGCGCACGACCTCCGCGGCGATCGAAGACCTCCGTGCGATCCCCTGGGTGTTCGGCTGGACGCAGTGCCGACTGATGCTCCCGGCGTGGTACGGGGTCGGGTCGGCCGTGCATGCGTTCGTGGGCGGCGACGACCCCGATGAGCGACGACTCGATCGGCTGTCGCAGATGTACCGGGACTGGCCGTTCTTCCGCACCGTGATCGACAACATGGGCATGGTGCTCGCCAAGACCGACATCGACATCGCTCGCCGGTACGCCGACGTCCTCGTCGAGGACGACGCGATGCGCACCGAACTCTTCGGCGCGATCGCCGACGAGCACGCCCGAACACTCCGCTGGCACCGTCGCATCACCGGGTCGGCGACACCGCTCGCCGACAACCCACTGCTCGCTCGCAGCCTGCGCAACCGGTATCCGTACCTCGATCCCCTCCACGTGATGCAGGTCGACCTGCTGCGTCGATTCCGCGACGGCGACCACGACGAGATGGTCGAACGAGGCATCCAGTTGTCGATCAACGCGATCGCGACCGGTCTGCGCAACTCGGGCTGACGACGTTTCCCGACGACTGGGGACCGTCGCAGGGGTGATCGTAGAATCGGTCGACATGTCGATCTCACGCCGTGCCCGCCTCGTCCGACGGGCACTCCGCCGGGTCGCGAGCGCCGACGAGATGTCGATCGAACAGGCGCGAGCGCGCATGGACCAGATCGACCGTCTCCCACGACCGCGCCACGTCGACTACGTCGACACGCTCGTCGGCGGTGTGCCGGCAATCATCGCGACACCCATCCTGACGCCACCGACCCGACACCTGCTGTACATCCATGGCGGCGCCTACGTCGTCGGTTCGCCGCGCAGCCACATCGCGATGGTCGCCAACCTCGCGAAGCGGGCGTCGGCGACCGCAACGGTGATCGAGTACCGCCTCGCCCCCGAGCACGTCTACCCAGCAGCGGTCGAGGACTGCGTGGCTGCCTACCGGGCGCTCGCCGCCGACGTCGATCCGGCGCTGGTGACGATCGCCGGAGACTCCGCGGGCGGCGGGGCGGCGTTGTCGACGCTCTGCGCTCTGCGCGACGCCGGTGACCCGCTCCCGGGCGCGGCGTACCTGCTGTCGCCGTGGACCGATCTCACCGGCTCGGGCGAATCGGTGATCACGCGAGCGGACGCCGACCCGATGATCGACGGTGCGAAGATCGCCGAGGCGGGGCGGGTCTACGCAGGCGACGTGTCGCTCGACGATCCGGGGGTCTCCCCGCTCTTCGCGGATCTGTCGGGCCTGCCCCCGATGTTGATCCAGACCGGGATGGACGAGGTGTTGCTGTCGGATTCCACCCGGCTCGCAGCACGCGCTCGCGAGGCCGGTGTCGACGTGACGCTCGATCTCGCCAACGGCATGTGGCACGTGTACCCGGGGTTCGCCCGCGTCGTCCCCGAAGCCACAGAGGCACTGGTGCGAGCCGCGGTGTTCATGCGCTCCCGTGTCCCGGCACCGGCACCGGCACCGGCACCGGCATGACCGCCGACACGGCGCCCGCAGACACCGTCGCCGCCCCGAGATTCCCCGAACTCGGTTTCTACACGCTTGCCGGTGGCGCCCAGAACCCGCGGGATCTCGTCGAGGAGTGTCGGCGGGCGGAGGAACTCGGGCTCGGCAGTGTGTTCATCAGCGAGCGCTTCAACGTCAAGGAGGCGGTCACCCTGTCGGGGGCCGCCGCGGTTGCCTCCACGAACCTGCAGATCATCACGGGTGCAACCAACCACAACACCCGCCATCCGATGGTCACCGCGTCGTACGCCACCACGATGCATCGGCTCACCGGCGGCCGCTTCGTGCTCGGCATCGGTCGCGGTATCGGCCCGATGTTCGACGCGTACGGGATTCCCAGGATCACCACAGCGCAGATGGAGGACTTCGCCCACGTCATGCGACGCCTCTGGCACGGCGACACCATCATCGGCAACGACAGCCCGATCGGGTCGTATCCCGTCCTGCGGCTCGACCCGACCTTCGACGAGGACATCCCGCTCGGCCTGGTCGCGTTCGGGCCGAACTCCCTGGAGTTGGGCGGGCGGGCCTTCGACCACGTGATCCTGCACACGTTCTTCACCGACGAGACGCTGCAGCGTTGCGTGGGCACCGTGAAGGACGCCGCCGACCGTGCGGGCCGCGACCCCGACGCCGTCACCGTGTGGTCGTGCTTCGCGACGATCGGCGATCACCTTCCTGAGCCGGTCCGCCTGAAGAAGACCGTCGGGCGACTCGCCACCTACCTGCAGGCATACGGCGATCTGATGGTCGAGACGAACCGCTGGGACCCGGACGTACTCGCTGCGTTCCGTGCCGACGAGATGGTCGCCGGTTTCCGGTCCGCGATCGACGTCGATGCAACAACCGAACAACTCGAACACATCGCCACACTGATCCCCGACGAGTGGCTGGCTCCATCGGCGACCGGCTCCGCTGCCCAGTGCGCCAGCGCAGTTCGCGGTCAGCTCGACCTCGGGGCCGACGCGGTGATCATGCATGGCGCGTCCCCCGACGAGCTGTCACCGGTCGTCGAGGCCTATCGCAGGTCGAGCTGATCCCGTCACCGCATCGCTCGGCCGAGGGCGTCAGCTCCCAGCGGCCTGCAGTTCGTCCGCCACCTGCGCCGCGACCCGTCGAAGCGCGTCGAGCTGATCGTCGTCGAGGTGGCGGGGTCGATAGTCAGCCACGCACAGGGTGCCGACGTTGCTGCCGTCAGCGAGCGTCAGCGGCATCCCGGCGTAGAAACGGAAACGGGGTTCGCCGGCCACCAACGGATTGTCGGCGAATCGAGGATCGGCCAGGGTGTCCTCGACCTGCAGCACGTCGTCGTGGAGGATCGCGTGAGCGCACAGCGACATCTCGCGTGGCGTCTCGACGACATCGACGCCGCGGCGCGACTTGAACCACTGACGATCGGTGTCGACCAGGCTCACGAGCGCGACGGGCACGTCGAGGCTCGCTCGGATCTCGTCGGCGTGGCGATCGAACCGCTGCTCGGGCGCCGTGTCGAGGACACCGAGCTCACGGAGGGCCTCGATGCGCTGCGCCTCGTCGTCCGGCAGCGGGGCGTTCTGCCAGCGGATCGAGCGTCGCAGCAGCCAGGCTCGCAGCTTCGTGCGCAGGAAGAACGGGCTCGCCGGCCACACGAGCCACTCGGTGATGCGGGTCTCGTCCGCGTCCAGCCGCCATCGCGATTCGTTCCGGCCCACCATGATGATCGGGACGCCGGATCCGTTCGATGTGCCGAGAGCGCGAATCGCCGCCACGAGATCGAAGTCTCCGTCGTCGTCGATCGCCTCGATCAGGACGATCCCCGGCTCTCTGGAGCGGACCTCGCCGAACGCGTCGCGCAGGTCAGCAGTGGCGACGACTTCGAGATGCTCGGCGCGCGCCGCGTCGGCCAGTGCCTCGGCGATCTCCTGCGTCCGAGCGCAGACGACGGCGACGTTCGAGCGAGCAGCGATGGCTGAGGCTGCCGCGGGCGCGATCCGTGCGCCGGACTGCGCCGGTCGCGGCCGATCACCGCTGACGGCGAGCGTGGTGCCTTCCGTGGCGGCGAGGATCTCGCCGTCGTAGCCCGCCGATCTCGCATGGGCCCGGGCGAGTGCGACGAGTTCGTCGATCTGTTCATCGGTCCGGCTGGGATCGTGGTGGTAGAGGGCGACACGGTGGACACCGGCGCGTCGAGCGAGGTCGACGACGTACTCGACGGTGCTGTGGCCCCAACCGACGTGGTCGGGGTACTCCGCGCCGAGGTACTGCGCATCGTGGATCAGCAGATCGGCGCCGCGGACGAACCTGGCGTGGGTGTCGTCGTGACGGTTCCGACCGAGGTCCCCGCCCACGGCGAGTTCCTGATCGTAGGGCTCGTGGTCGGACGAGTACACGACGACCGCGCCGTCGACCTCGATCCGATAGCCGAGCGTGAGCGCCGGGTGGTTCAGATAGTGCGTCGAGATCACGACGTCGTCGACCTCGAAGACGCCCTCGACGAGGTCGTGATGCTCGACGTGGGCAGACAGCTGACCGATCTCGACCGGGAAGTAGCGGTACTCCATCTGGCCGGCGAGGATCTCTCCGAGCGAACTCCCGAGACCGCTCGGGCCGTAGATGTGCCAGTTGTTGCCCCGAACGAACAGCGGCGCGAAGAACGGCAGGCCCTGAATGTGATCCCAGTGGGTGTGACTGATCAGGATGTGGCCGTCGACCGGTCCGCCCTCAGCCGTCGCGATCAGGTGCTGTCCGAGGCCATGGGCACCGGTACCGCAGTCGAGGACGAGTTGCGTGCCACCATCGGAGCGGATCGACACACACGATGTGTTTCCGCCGTAGCGCACGGTGCTGGGACCAGCCTTGGCGATCGAACCTCGAGTTCCCCAGAACGTCACCTGCATCCGTGTGCCTCCCTGCGATGACTGTACGGGACCGCACCGGTCGACCGGCGCGGCATGACGGACGACAGCGTCAGCCCGAGCCTGTCACGACCGTGACCGGGAGCTTCACCTTGCGCTCGATGCGATGAGGCAGGTCCTGATGGAGCCATCGCGAGATCGTGGTCGGCAACGTCGACACGATGACCTCTTCGACGTGTTCCGAGTCGACGATTCGAGCGACCGCGGCGGCGGGGTCACATTCGGTTGACAGCTCGCCGGTCGCCGTGGCGCCGAGCGACCTCAGCCAGTCGAGTCCGTAGGCGAGGCGATCGCTGGCGATGCGCCGTTCGTCGGCGACCTCGAACGACGCCGTCGGCGACAGGTTCGCAGCGTCGCCCGCGGCAGCGCCGATGGCCACCGCCGCCGACACGGGACTGGCGACGGGCACGACCAGGTGGAACACGTACTCCCCCTCGCCGACGCGTCGGCGGACCTCCGCCGCCAGCGCGTCGCCGCCAACGGTCCGGTTCGCCACGATCAGTGTCTTGTGCAACTCGACCCCCGGTCGCCACCTCGATGAATCCCTGCGCAGATCCTAGGTCACCGAGACCCGGCCGCAGTCCGGACCACTCCCGCGTCGGCGTCTGACGCTCCGGCGTCGATCTCGATCATTGTGGGGTCGAGTTCATACGGGGGTCGTGGTGAACGAGGCGTCGATGTCGTCGGGGAGGCCGAGGCATCGTGCGAATACGGGGAAGCCGACGCGGGTCGATCACCACGGCAACCGTTCGGCCTCCGGCCGGCAGGCTGCGATGCTACGGTCACCGGCGTGTGGCGCGTGGCTCGAACAGGCGCGTTGGTGGGGCGTGGGGCGGCAACCGTCGCGATGTGCGCGTTGCTCGCCGGTGTGGGGTCGGTTGCCTGTAGCAGCGACGAGCAGAACTCCGACGTCGCCACGACCGGAACCTCCACGACCGCGACCTCCACGACCGCGACCGGTACCACCGCGACCACTGCAACGACGATCGCGACCCCGACGACGGAGGAGCCCTCGGCGGCACCGACCACCGATGTCGACGCCAGCGACAGCACTGGGCGGCCGATGACGGTCGAGTGGACCGACGACGCGCGCCGCCTCGGCAGCGTCGAGGTCCCCCTCGACCACGACGATCCATCGGCCGGGACGACGACGGTACGTCTACGTCGCACGGGAGCGCGAGACCCCGATCTTCGGATCGGCGTGCTCTTCGTCAACCCGGGCGGTCCCGGCGCCACCGGATTCTCGATGGTCGAGCGAGCGCAACGCATCTTCACTCGGGAGATTCTCCTGCGATTCGACATCGTCGCCGTCGCCCCGCGGGGCACCGACACCACCGTCGGGTCGGTGAGCTGTCTTCCCTTCGACGAGCGCGCCGAGTTCGAGTCGTCCGTCGACTGGTCCCCGGACGCTCCGGGCGAGGCCGAGGCCCTCGAAGCACACATCGGGGCCGCCCTTCAACGATGCGCCGACAGCAATGCCGAGCTGCTGGATCACGTGTCGACGATGGACACGGTCCACGACATGGCACGAGTGGTCGAAGCGCTCGGCGAGGAGCAGGTGTCGTATCTCGGGATCTCCTACGGCGCACCGCTCGGCGCCACGTTCGCCACGGCCTACCCCGAGCTCGTTCGCGCCGCGGTGCTCGACGCCGCCTACCACCCCGCGTACGAGCCGGTGGAGGCCGAACGAGCTCGGGCGATCTCGGAGGAGACACGGTTGGCGAAGCTCTACAACGAGTGCGATGCGGATCCCGACTGCCCGATCGACGGCGGCACGCAAGCCGCATTCGAGCGGGTCGCCCGAGCGGCGGACACGCAGCCACTCCAGAGCGATCCCGACCTGCCGCCGATCAACGAGTCGGCTCTCTACTCCTCGATCTTCTTCCACCTCGACGTGTACACCGGTGCGCCGGACGGCCCGTTGTACCGTGCCGTTGCCGACGCCGACGCCGGCGACTCCACCGCCCTCCAGCGTCGCTACAGCGATGCGGTGAGATTTCAAGCGTCGGTTCCAGCGCTGATCCCCATCAGGTGCATCGACTGGCCATACCGTGACGACGATCCCCTACCGATCGATCTCCCCGAGCAGCTCGCCGACGACAGCCCACTGCTGTCATCGCTGTTTCCTGCCCCTCCGATGGAGTACCGCTCGTCCAGCGGGGGCATCTGTGGTCAGTGGCCCGCCGGGCCCGAGCCGCTGCCGAGCCCGCTCTCGGCGGAAGGAGCCGGCCCCGCGCTCGTCCTCGGCGCCACCGAGGACGTCGCCACTCCGATCGGCAGTGCAGAGTTTCTCCGCAACGAACTCGTGGACGCGGCGATGATCTACGTCGAGAGCGACGTACACGGCAGCTACTACGCCTCGACCACACCCGAACACGAGTGCGCGACCGAGTCCGTCGACCGATTCCTCATCGACCTGGACCGGCCTCCCGACGGCACCGTCTGCGCCGCCCAACCGACCGCAGACTGACGACCACACCCCAGCAGGCGTCGGTGCGAGCCATCCGAGACTCCGTGGGAGTGGTCGAGGGGTGCCGAACGAACGCTCCCGCGGGAGCCGCCGACGTGGTCGTGCGGTCTGCTACCGGTCCGGCTCAGACGACCCGAAGGAGGCCGTGGTGCCCGAACGGTGGGCGCGGCCCGAGGCGGGCGATCGCCGACGGCGGAACAGTGATGTCCGACCAACCCGCCGCCACCGTTGCCCCCGCTCCCTGCCGCAACGTCGACCGTCCTCGGCGACGCTGCTTCCAACACCAAGCGGGCCAAGCTCCGGCCGGACAGGCCTGTGTCGTGAGGAGTCCATCGCTGACGGGGGTCACCGTCGTCGCCGAGATTGCCTGCGAGCAGTTCGACGTGGTGCTCGAGGTCGGTGCGGCGCCGCCGACTCAGCGCGGCGCTGAACACGCCGGTGTCGACAACAAGTCTCACGATCGAAGCGCGGAAGCGAACGCCTCGTCTTCATCGTTAGTCAGTTCGCACGCATCACAGCTCCGATCTGGATCAGCGTCCTCGTCGGCGTGACTGATTGAGGAGCCAGCGGCGCGTCGTCCGCACGCACGCAGCGGACGGGACCAAGGACCCTAACGAGTGCTGCTGGTCTGTGACACTGTGTCTCGAAGGGCGGACGTGGACCACTCCCGCCAGGTGCGGGTCGACCAGACAGGGGTCACCGACGACCACCGGGTCCGTGCCGCGATCGGAGGTCGTTGATGGGTGATGCAATCGGAGACACACTCGGCTACGCGGTGGGGATCGCGGTCAGCCCGATTCCGATCGCCGCGGTGATCCTGATGCTGTTCAGTGGTCGGGCCCGGGTCAACAGCGTCTCGTTCATGGTCGCATGGGTCGCCGGGATCGCCCTCGTCACGACGGTCGTCGTCCTCATCCCCGGCCTCGAGGCGGACACCTCGGAACCGAGCAACACCACCGGCTGGACCAAGCTCGTGCTCGGAGTGCTGCTGCTGGCCGTGGGCGTGCGGCAATGGCGGTCACGGCCCGGCCCCGGCGACGAGGTGGCGGTGCCGGGTTGGATGGCCAAGATCGACGAGCTCAAACCCGGCGCAGCGTTCGGGCTCGGGTTCCTCCTGTCGGCGCTGAACCCCAAGAACCTGCTGCTCGCGGTCGCCGCCGGCGTCTCGATCGGGGCGTTGCCGCTGTCGACCGGCGAGACCGTGGGTGCGGTCGCCGTGTTCACCGTGATCGCCGCGATCAGCGTCCTGGTGCCCGTGATCGCGTACCTGATCGCCGGACCACGGCTCGACCCGACGCTCGACACCGCCAAGGGCTGGCTGATCGGCAACAACGCCGCCGTCATGGCAGTCCTGTTCCTCGTCTTCGGCGTCAGCCTCTTCGGCGACGCCATCCAGATCCTGACCTGACCATCCAACATCGAACCATCCAACACCGAGAGGACGAGCAGGATGAACGACCACGACAACCTGAGAGACATTGCCTACGAGGCGTTCGTCTACGCCTATCCCATGCTGGAGCAGGTGAAGACCATCAATGGGATGTTCACCTTCGCAGGGCTGGCAACCAACGAACCGACGATGGTTCCCAAGCTCCCCATGGACAACGTCGGCATGCCGATCGTGTGCCCCAACTTGACGTCGATGACCGGCGGAATCTTCCTCGACATCTCCCACGGGCCGGTCACCGTCGAGGTTCCGGAGGTCAAGGATCGATACGTCGTGTATCAGTGCATCGACATCGCCAACGATGACGAGTTCGAGTACGTGTGCGGCATCCAAGATGCCATCCGGGTGGTGGACAGCCCGTCCGAACGTCGCACGTATCCGACCTACGACGAGGAAACGGCGTTTGCGCCCGATTTCGTCGAGTACCTGAACGAGCTGATCACCGAAGTTCCCGACGCCGAGGTGGAGCTGTTCGAGCGTTTCGGGAGGATCGGCGTTCTCAGCGATGTCACGCTGACCGACGACGAACGAAAAGAGGTCCAGGCCGGCATCGACGCCGCCTACGCGGACATCCAGGCGCAGAGCAAGACGGCAACCGCGCTGGGCAACGGCTGGGTCGGCGGGACGACCGTGTTCGGCACCCGTGAGTTCCTGAATGGCGACTACATGAGCAGAGCCATCGGCGCCCACTTCGGCCTCTGGGGAAACTCGAAAGAAGAGGCCAACTACTTTCTCGGCTACTTCGACGGCGAGGGCGAGATCGTCTTCAAGAAGGAGGACCTGCCGCCACTCAAGGACATCGGGTTCTGGTCGATCACTGCTCATGACGGTGACTTCTACGTGCACGCCAACCCGTACGACTCCTATGTGCTGACGATGGACAAGATGGAGTTCGACGAGGACGGAGGGATCACCTTCAAGTTCTCCAGCGAGCCAGAAGCGGGGAACTGGCTGTACGCATCGGGCGGCGGTTTGGGCGTGTTGCTCCGCGCCTATCAGGCCGACCCGTCGAAGATCGAGGGCTATGTCCCACCGCCGTTCATCCGGCGGTGAGGGTGCCGGCGTCGTAGTGTGGCGCCGTGGCTGAGCCCGCGGACGCACAACGTGAGGCGATCGTCGACGCCACCGTCGAATTGTTGCTCCGCGAGGGCGCAGCGGGCCTCAACGTCAAGGCGATCATGGCCGAAGCCGGTGTCTCCCGCACCGCCTTCTACCGGCGGTTCGACACCGCCCACGACGCCGTCGTCGCCGTGCTCGACCGCCTGCTCGCCCACATGGTCCGCACCAACGACGACTGGCTCGCAGGTGCGATGACCGGAACCCCCGACATCGTCGAGTCGAACCTCGTCCACAACGGAGCGGTGCTCGCGCCCTACGTACCGTTGATGTGCGCGATCGTCGACGCCGCCGGGACCGACGAGCGGCTTCGGCGTGCGTGGCGAGAACGCGTGATCCAGGAACGGATCGACGTGACCGCAACCTCCATTCGGCGCGACCAGAAGGCCGGCGCCCTTCGCCCAACCCTCGACCCCGTGGCCACGGCGCACGCGCTGACCCTGATGGACGAGGCCCTGCTGCTCGAGATCATCGGCCGCCGCGGCGGCACGCCCGAGGAGTTCGCACGCATCGCCGCCCCGCTCTGGATCCACACGCTCTTCGCTGACGATCGAGCAGCACACAGCTAGACGATTTGCGCAATGGTCACGGACGCGGGAGCACCGACTTGCGCTCGACATCCGAACTGTGGGACCTCCGAGCTCTCTCGGCCCAGGGCATCATCCCGTCAATCAAGCAGCACCCTCACATACTGTTACCCGCCGGGTGCACGAATCGTTACGTTTCGTTACGATCACTCCCATGACGGTGCCCGGTAAGGGTGGACGCCCCCGCAAGTGGCGCTCCGACGCCGACCGCGTGCGCGCCTTCCGAGCACGAGAACGCGGCGACGACGAACCGCCAACCATCGAGGTTGCCCGGGAATCCGGCGACGAAGCCGCCGCCGCCTGGGACCAGGTCCGCCAACTCGGCGACACCATCAACGCGCTCAGAGCCGAACTCAAGACCACCCGGGCCGCCCTACGACGAGCCGAGAGGGAACTCGAGCGAGAGCAGGTCCGATCCAGTTGGATCAGCGAACGCAACGACCGCTTCCAGGCGGAACTCGAGGCCGCTGAACGCGACCGCGCCGACCTGCAGGAACGACTCGACGAACTCGTTCACACCGTCACGAGGGAGTGATCGAACGCCCGGTGGGAGCAATCCGATACCCCGGTGGGAGCAATCACGCGCCTCGGTGGGAGCAATCCAATGGTCCGGTGGGAGTCATCGAGGGAGTGGTGAACGAACCGCCGACGTTCCCTCGTGCCGATTCGTTGCCCCTCGCTTGGGACTCGATTGACCTACGAAGTGCACAACACCTGGTAGATCGGTGGGCGCAGAGGGACTCGAACCCCCGACATCTTCCTTGTAAGGGAGTCCAGCGACGTCCGTGGACGTCCGCCGACGTCCGAATAGATCCTGGTAGTAGCTAGTTTCGGAAAATCGACATTCGAGTTCGTCCGTCGTTGTACGCTGCCGTTGCCCACTGCGTTGCCCACTGCGCGAAGGAGACATCGTGCCGAACCAGCATCGAGGAAACGGCGAAGGCTCCGTCTATCGCGTCATGGTCGAGCGCAAGGACGGACCTGTCGAGCGCTGGATCGCCCAGGTCGTCGTCGACGGTCACAAGCGTCGCGTCACTGCCCTGACCGAGGCGGCCGCCAAGAAGGAGCTTCGCCACCTGCTCCGCTCAATCGACGACGGCAAGCCGATCGCCGACGGGAACCTGACCCTCGGCGCGCTGCTCACGGAGTGGGACTCCAAGGTGCTCGCCGGCCGGGACATCTCCGGCTCGACACTGATGCGACACCGCTGGGCGTTGGGAATCCTGCGGGCCGAACTCGGCAGCACCCGCGTCCGCACGCTGACTCCCGAGCGCGTCGAATCGGCGTTGGCGGCACGCGCCGATGCCGGTCTGTCGCGAGCGTCGCTGGAGAAGGTACGCGGCACCTTGTCGCAGGTTCTGAGCTGGGCGGTGCGACGCGAGATCGTGTTTCGGAACATCGCCTCGGTCGTCGAACTCCCGGTGTCGTCTCGACCAGCGAAGGAGGGTCGCTCGCTCACGCTCGACCAGGCACAGTCGCTGCTCGCCGCCGCGGCGGGTACTCCCCTCGAAGCCATGTGGACGACCATGCTCTTCCTCGGTCTCCGACCCGGCGAGGCGGCGGGCCTGTCGTGGCCGGACATCGACTTCGAGTCAGGCGTGATCCACATCTGGAGAGCACGTCGCCGAGACGCCACGGGCCGTTCGGTCATCTCCGATCCGAAGACCACTCAATCGGTTCGGTCACTCACCGCTCCCGAGCCAGTGCTCGATTCGCTCCGCCGCCACCGGCGGGAGCAGGCTCGCCACCGTCTCGAGATCGGCGAGACGTGGGCGGGCGAGGAGGATCTCGTGTTCACCTCCCCCACCGGTCGACCGACAGACCCAGCCGCATGCCGCCGAGAATTCGACGTCGTTGCCAAGAAGGCCGGGCTCGACGGATGGACACCGAACGAGTTGCGCCACTCCGCTGCCTCGCTCATGTCCGACGCCGGGATGCCCATCGAGCAGGTCGCCGATCAACTCGGCCACAAGGACCTCCGGATGCTGCAGCGGCACTATCGCCACCGGATCCGACCAACTGTCGACGGCGGGACCGTCCTCGGTGACGTCCTCGGAAGTCGATAGAGCCTGATCGTGTCGCCTGCTCGGAGCCGGCGGATCAGTTGAGGAGTGCGAGGCGGGGAAGCCCGGTGAACCGACGAGAAGTGAGCGTCCGACCGCCGCCGATCAGCTGCGTCGATGGCAGTGTGTCAGTCGTCGCGGGTGGCGCGTGCGGTGGCACGCCGTGCGTGACGCTTCATGAATTCGTTGAGCAACGCACCGATCAGCGAGATCCCGCTGAAGATGTAGAACACGGTGAAGAGCTTCGACGCATCGGTCGTCGGCGACAGGTCGCCGAAGCCGACCGTGGTGAGCGCTACGGCGCTGAAGTAGAACGAGTCGACCCAGCTCCAGTCCTCGAGGATGCGGTACACGACGGTGCCCACAGCCAACGCGAGCAGGCTCAGTCCGCCGATGATCCTGGTGGAGTTCGCCTCCCACGACGTCGGCGCCGGTGACGTCTCCGACGCGATGTCGGTCCGCTTGCCGGGATCGCCCATGTCTCGTCCTCCAGATCGGTCTCCGGTGGCGGTGCAGTCGGTCATGGATCTACCCCTCGCCGGAGGCGCCGCCGACTGCGAGCGGGGCGTGACCGGGTTCCCACACGACGCCATCGAGGATCGCGTCGTCGACGTTGCATCGACCGGCGTCGGCGCCCGTGAAGTCAGCGTCCGTCAGATCGGCGCGGACGAATCGTGTTCCCCAGCGGTCGACGATCCGATACGCCAGCTTCCGCACGGAGAGATCCCGCTCGTCGCCCCTGAGTGCCCGCTTGGAGATGAGGACCATCGACACGCTGATGACCAGTGTGGCAAAGCCTCCATTGGCTTGCCCTGCGGCGAGCCCGCCGATGACCGCCACGATCGCGATTCCCCATGCTCCGAGCGCGCCGCCGACCGCTCGAGCGACGATCCCCGACAAGACCGCGAGCGCGAGCACGAGTGCGAGACCGACGCCACGAGCGGCGACGGCGATGTCGACGTGGCCCCAGATCAGCCGGATCACGAGGCTCACCCCGAGCACGACAGCGAACGTCCACAGATACGTCCTGATCGCGACATCGAGGCCCTTCCAGAACAGCACCACGACGAAGACGACGAGGATGATCAGGATGCCTGCTGCGCTCGACGTTCGTTCCCAACCCTCGCCGTAGAGTCGGTCGCGGACCGCGTCGATCGCGAATCCGGCGACCACTCCGAATGCCAGAGAGAGCGCGACTGCAGCCGCCAGGATGATCGCCCCGACCACGGGAGTCACGCCGAATCGGGCGTTGCGGAAGCTTGCGTTCGTGAGATCGGCCATCGTGAAGTCGGTGCCCCGGAGATCGGCACCTTCGAAGTTCGCAGCCTGCAGCGGTTGCGCAGCGAACGACTTCCCCCGGAGGTTCTCATTGCGATGGTCGGGATTCATCGTGCGGCTCCTCATGGGGTCGTCCCAGCTGTCCTGACTCGATTGTCGGGCCGCTGGGCCCGGCGAGCTAGACCCAGAAGGGTGCAACGGAGGAGCATCCCGTGGGACGTTCAACGGGCGTCACCAGCCGCTGTTCCACGACCAGCTACTCCCGCGATGCGCCGTCTTGGTGCTTCCGACTCGGCGAGCGGGGGTGCAGGATCGGAAAGTCGACAGTGCACCGGATTCCCTCAGCACTGTTTGTCGTCGGAAGGAGGACATCGTGGCGGACGATCGGCTGTTCATCACCGCGACCTACGCCGATCTTTCGCAGGCGGACGGCGACTACGCGAGCATTCGACGCCTGAGCGACCAGTTCGGTGCGGCACTCGGGTTGGAAGCCGTCATCATCGGACGCAAAGCGTCGGGTGAAACCCGCTTCTACTCGAGCGACCGCGATGGAGGCCGACGTGATGCTGACGAACGAGCGTCGTGGAGCCTTGCGGCCGGATTGGCTGCAGCGCTGCTCCCGTCGGTGGCCGCGGATCCCCCGCGCAGCCTGGTGGTGCAGCGGGCGACGCTCTGCGTTGTCGCCGGGGAGGTCGCTCGCTCGCTCGGGCGTCACAATCTGATGGCGCTCGGTTCACATGTGGACCAAGCGCCGGCCGCACTCATCGTGGTTGCCAAAGAGGAACGCGAGAACGGGGTACGTGAGGCGTTGTGCCACGCGAGCGGCGTCCTGGCCCGGTCGGCGGCCGTCGACCTCGATCTGATCCGTCGGGCGGCCGCCCGAATCGCTGCGGTCATGGAGTAGCCCGCGAGGGCGATTCCTGCGTGGGCGGCGTCGTTCGCCATCGCTGCAGACCTCCGTCGAAGACCTGGCTCGACATGAGCGGTCTGCGCATCGTGAAGCGGTCCGCGCATCGTGAACTAATCTCGCCGCAGGTCGCCATCGACAGAAGGGAGCTCTTCGGTGCCGTCAATGGAGGATCCGCACGCTGATTCGGTTCTACTCGCCACGAAGTTCGTCGTCCCTTCACATGTCACTGCCGTCGATCGGCGCCGGCTCGTCGATCGGCTCGATCACGAACGATTCCCCTTGACCCTGGTCTCGGCGCCAGCTGGGTTCGGCAAGTCGGTCTTGGTGAGTCAATGGATCGGCCGAGTCGCCGACGCGTCGGTGTGGATCTCGCTCGACGACCGTGACAACGACCTTGCGGTCTTTCTCGCGCATTTCGTCGAGGGCGTCCAGCGTGTCGTGCCGAACGCCCTGGTCGGCTTGAGCGAGGCCGGAGACATCACGGAGTCGCCGGCTCCGGCGACGCTGGTCCGGATGCTGCTCAACGATCTCAGCGAACTCGATGAGCCGCTGGTGATCGTGTTCGACGACTATCACGTCATCTCCAGCGACGCGATCCACGACGTGATGACCCGGCTCCTCGAACACCCCTCCGCCCAGCTCCGGATGGTGTTGGCGACCCGTCGGGATCCTCCGTTGCCGCTCGCGCTGATGCGTGGACGGGGACAACTCTGTGAGCTGCGGGCTGCCGATCTCGCGTTCGTCGACGACGAGGCGCGGGCCTTCTTCGACAGTTATCCGGAGGTCGATCTGGACGACGATTCGCTGCGCAGGGTTCTGGACGAGACAGAGGGTTGGCCGGCGGGATTGCGCCTGACCGTGGAGGCCGCACGACATCGGACCGGCGAGCCGGGACCCATCCGCGGGGCATCGCCGCTCGATTTCGCCTACGTCCGAGACTATCTCGGGGCCGAGGTATTGGAGCGACAGACGGTTGGCATTCAACAGGCGCTCCTGGTCGCGTCGATCCTGGACCGGTTCTGCGTGTCGCTGTACGACGCGGTGGTCGCGGATGGGGATCGGGGAGAACCCGCCGACGGGCCCGCCGCAAGTGGCAGGGAGTTCGTCGACTGGCTGGTCAAGGCAGACCTGTTCGTCGTTGCGCTCGACCGTGACGGAGTCTGGTATCGCTTTCACCATCTGTTCCAGGACCTGTTGCGCCACGAATTCGACAAGCGCTCCAGCACCATCGACGAATCACGCATCCACCGCCAGGCGAGCGCGTGGTGTGTGGAGCACGGTCTCTTCGACGACGCGATCGGGCATGCGGCGAAGATCGGCGACGACTTCGAAACCACGCGCAACCTCGTGGCCGGTTGGGGCTATCAACTCATCGAGGAGGAACGATGGCGGGCGTTGTTCGGGTGGCTGGCGTTGCTGCCCCGCGAGATGGTCGACAACGATCTCGATCTGTTGAGACTCGAGGCGTGGGCGCTCGGTACGGGAAAGAACCAATTCGATCACATGATGACCACCATCGACCGGGCCGAGGCGCTGATCGAGGCGGATCCTCCGAGCCCGGATGTCGCCAATCGCACGATGGGGTGCATCGAGGCGATGCGCGGTGTGTCGGCCTGGCTCACCGGCCAGGAGGACCAAGGTGTCGAACGGTTGCGACGCGCGGACGAGTTGCTGCCCGTCGACGAACCCCGCAACTTGGCGTGGGCGGTGCTCGTGCTCATCTTCGCGTTGTACTCGTCGGGCGACCGACGCGGGGCGCATGATCTGATCGAGCAAGCCCGCCGAGACCCTCGATTCGGGTCGGGCAGGTGGTCCCCGTCGGAGACTGCAGACGTGTACATCAGTTGGTTCGAGCTCGATCTCCCAGCGCTGAAGCGACACGCGATCGCGAGTTGCGAAAGTGGTGTACGTGTCAACTCGGTCGCAATCGAAGGGAACGCCCGCTATTACCTGGGCCTCGTCGAGTACGAACAGGGCCGGATCGAGCACGCCGCGCAGCACTTCACGAAACTGGTCGACGCGCCGACCAAGTTCCGCACGAACGAACTCATCCACGGCACCGTGCAGCTCGCGTTGTGCCATGTTGCGGGCGGCGCCATGCACGAGGCACAACGTCTGGCCGACGACGCCTCGCTGTACGCGTCGGAGGTCGAGACCGCTGATTTCGTCCCACTGGTCGACGCGTTCCAGGCCGAGCTTGCCCTGCGGCAAGGCAACGTCGGCCGCGCCGCCGCGTGGGCGGATCGGTTCGACCCATTTCCGATGATCCGTGCCCCCATGCGCTACGACCCGGCTGTCACGCTGGTCAAGGTGCTGCTCGCCGAGGGTTCCGACATTTCGCTCGAACGGGTCGATCACGTGCTGACGTCGTACCTCGACTTCGCCGAACAGGGCCACATGAATCCCAGCATCGTGCGATACGACGGACTGCAGGCGTTGCTGCTCGCGACTCGCGGCGACGACGAACGGGCGGCCGAGTGCTTGACCCGAGCCGTGTGCATCTCGCAGCCGGGAGGTGCGGTCCGCCTGCTCGCCGATCTCGGACCTGACCTCGTTCCGCTGTTGAGCCGCCTCGAGGTGCACGGCAGCCAACTGGCCCACGTCGCCGCCATCCTCGCCGCCATCGGTGGCATGGGTGGCGAATCGTCAGCGTCCGGCGACGGCGAAGTTGGCGGCCGGATCGACATCGGAGCCGGTCAAGTGCTGACCCAACGGGAATCGGACGTGCTCCGGCTCCTCGCGCTGCGGTACTCCAACAAAGAGATCGCGCGCGAGTTGTTGGTCTCGGCGGCCACCGTGAAGAAGCACACCGTCAGCCTGTATCAGAAGCTCCACGTCAGCAGCCGCCGCGAGGCGGTCGAGAAAGCCACTGCGCTCGGCTACTTGCACGAGTGAGCAGCGTTCCTCGCTCGCGGCTCAGGTGACCGGTTCGAAGTCGTTGAGTACCCAGGTCTTGTCGATGTACCCCTCGGTCGGCCCGTAGAAGCGGAACACGACGAAGAAGCCGATGGCGGGATCGGTCTTGATCCAGTTCGTGTGCTTGCCGTCCGGTGCGGTTGCGCCGAAGTAGATGTCGACGGAGCCGTCGTCGTTGACATCGGGGTCGTCGAGGCTGCCGACGGTGATCGGCCCGTCGGAGTCGAGCAGGCTCCGGCTGACCGGGTTGTAGGCGGTGACCGCCCAGAACCGCTTGACGGGAGGCTTGGCCGGAACCCGGAGCCGGTACTGCTTGTCGCCGAGGAGGTAGTCACCGTCCTTGTCGCGGAACGCCGTGAGGTAGGAGGTTCCGACGCCCGGTGTGGTGGAGAGCAGGCTCGGCGAGACACAGATCGCCTGATACAGCCAGAGCGTCTGCGCATCGATGTCGACGACCCCGTCGACCATGAACTCGGTGTTGCGGACGAACATCTTCTCCCAGTGGCGCTCCGGCCAGTAGCGGATCTCGGGGTCGCGGGAGGCGTAGACGATGGCGCGCGACATGGCGACGCCTTGCTTGGCGGCCTGGTCGAAGATGCCCTGCATCCGAGCGTCGGGAGCGAACGGTTTGCCCTTTTCGATGCCGAGGGTGGCCAACCGACCGAGGAGCTCGTCGTCGAACAGCGCGGTCGGCTCGTATTGGATGATCTCGTTCAGCATCTCGTAGACGGAGCCGTCTTCGGGAGCCAGGGTGTTCGCGCCCATTCCGGAGATGTTGATCGCCGTGTGATCGCGAGGTCCGCTGGCGAGCGGGTACACCTTCAGCCGATCCTCGAACCACTGCACGGCGTCGTCGCCGGTGCCGACGTCGAAGCCGCGCATCATCGCCCAGATCCGGTAGCTCGGTGAGTGGACGACGAAGTGGTCGCTCGGCTCGTCTCCCGTGTACCCGGGTGGCACGAAGAGGTACTTGCCGCCCTTGCCGTTGTCGGGTCCGGTCGGGCCGAAGTCGGTGAGGAACTTGAAGTACCCGTCGTTGGCGTTGCCCATCATGCCCGCGGGGATCTCCACCACGGTCGGACCGTCGACCCTGAGGTCGAGCGAGGCAACGGCGTACACGGTGCTGTTGTTGCCGGTGAGGTAGTTCTCGCTGGGGTGCATGAAGTCGGCGAACACGCCGATGTCCGAGGAGGTCCTGAACCCGAAGTCGCGGACCTGTGCCTTCACGATGCTGTAGACCGACAGCGCCGGATAGAAGTCCATGTAGGCCTGGGTGGCGCGCTGCAGATCGAGTTCGTCGTAGATCTTCTCGGCCGACTCCGCTGTCGGGAACGATCCTCCGACGAACTCCAGGGTGCCGAAGTTGGTCTCGATCGTGTCGGACGCCGGTATGAAGTCGGCCGCCGTCTGCTTCGCTCCAGCAGACTCGAAGAGGTTGGCCGTCGGCTCGGTTGATGACATGGTCGTTGCTCCTGGTGCTCGGTTGTGTTCGTTTGGTTCGTTCTCGGCGTCGCTGCTATTCGACGAGCTTCACGTCGTTGGGCACCCACGTCTTGTCGTTGAAGGCGTTGAGCGGGCCGTAGTAGCGGAAGTACACGAAGAAGCCCTGATCAGGCAGGGTCTTGACCACGTTCTGCTTCGGAATGCCGTCGGGCACGTCGGTCGCGAAGTAGATGTCGATCGAGCCGTCATCATTTGTCGCCGGCGGCGGGTCCTGCTGGCTACTGATGCTCGGGTACGGCTGGCTCTGGATCTCGCACCGGCTCCAAGGGTCGTACACGGTCACGGCCCAGAAGAGCGCCACGGGGACCTTGGGTGGCACGTTGACCTTGTAGGTCTTGTTGCCGTCGAAGAAGTTGCCGTCGCTGTCCTTGTAGGTCGTCTGATAGCGGGATCCCTTGCCCTCGGGCATCTGGGCCGCCATCGCCGGCGTGATGCCGTCGGCGGTGAAGTGGAAGACGGTGCGGGCCTCGAGGTTGATGTAGTCGTCCTGGTAGAAGGTCGAGTTGTTGGTGACGTAGGGGCTCTCCCACCGCCGTTTCGGATAGACGACGGCCTGGTCGTCGCGACAGTTGAAGGCGATGACGCGGGACATCGCCACGCCTTCGACGGCGGCCTGGGCAAAGATCTTCTGCATCCGGGCGTCGGGGCTGAACGGCTTGCCGTTCTCGATGCCGACCGACGCGAGCCTTCCGAGGAGTTCTCGGCCGAACGCGTCTGCCGGTTCGTAGTTGATGATCTGATGCATCCACTCGAACGCCGAACCGTCCTCGGGAACCAGCGTGTTGATCGGAACACCGGAGACGTTCGTGTAGCGCCCATCCCGGGGGCCGGTCGACAGCGGATAGACCTTGCAGCCCTCACGAATGAACTTCATCGCTTTGTCGCCGAATCCGACCTCGGCGGCGTTGGCGCGGATGAACGAGAAGTTGACGTAGGTCGGTGAACGGAACACGAAGTAGCCGTCGGGTACGTCGCCGTCGTAGTCCGGCGGAAGCACGAGGTACTTGCCGCCCTTGCCCTCGTCCTTGCCGGTCGGGCCGATGTCGAGCACGAACTTGAAGGTGTGATCGTCGAGCGGTCCCATCACGCCCGGCGGGACCTCCACGACGGTCGGCCCGTCGACCTTGGTGTCGACCACGATCATGACGTAGATGCTCTCGGTGTTGCCCGTCAGGAAGAGCGCCTGGGAGTCCAGCCGGTCCGCCGTCACCGACACATGGGAGCAACTGGCTGCGCCGTAGTCGCGTACGACCCCGGTGAGCATGCCGTGCATGGAGAGGGCCGGATACATGTCCAGGAAGAGCTGGGTGGCGCGCTGCAGATCGAGCTCGTCGTAGACCTTCTGCACCGTGTCGTCGGTCGGGTAGCCGCCGCCGAAGTCCAGGTTCCCGAACCGGGTCGTGATCTGCCCGGGGGCCGGACTGAAGTCCTGTGACTGTGATGCGCCGTTGGCGTCGAAGATGCTCGTGGTAGCCATGATTGAGTCTCCTTGCAGTGCTGTTGGTGTGTGTGCGTGTGTGTGAGGTGGTGCTGCCGGGCGGGTCAGCTGGGGGGCAGCGACCCGCCCGGCGGGGGGGGTGTCAGGAGTCGACGGCGTCGCCGATTTCGTCGTCCGACTTTGCCAGCGCCTTCTGGAGCTTGTCGTAGTCGTCGGCATCGATTGCCTTGTTGATGCGCTTGCTCGAGTTGTCGAGCGCCTTCTCGACTCGATCGAGGTACTTGTTGTCGATCACCACGACGACCGCCGACGAGTTCGGCGGGAGGTACTCGTCGAGTTCGACGCCGAGTTCCTTTTCCTCGTGCTTCTTGGTGAAGTGACCGAGCAGCGCGCCGATCCCGGCGCCGATCGCGGTCGCTGCGAGCAGTGGCGGGGCGAACAGTCCGACGACCAGGCCGACGCCGCCACCCATCACTGCGCCTGCGCCGACGGTGCCGTCACCCTTCTCGAGGACGTCGACGTTGCCGTCGGCGTCGCGACTCATCACGACGGCGGCTTCGACTTCGAGGTCATCGCCCTCCGCAGCCTTGAGGCTGTCGAAGTCCTGCTTCGCCGACGCAGCATCGTTGTACGCCGCGACGTACAGCATGAGGTTCATTTCATCTGACATGGTTCTGCTTCCTTGTTGGTGGTGGATTGTTGGTTGAGTGGGGAATGGGAGTGCTGCGGGTCACCGCCGGCCGATGGTCACACCTCGATGAAGTTGGGCCGAGCGATGAAGTAGATCAACATCCCGAGGATCGGGATGAACAGGACGAGGAGCAGCCAGCCGAACTTGCCGAGGGCGCCGACGTCGGGTCGCATGAAGATGTCGACCACCGTGTAGATCCATGAGATGAACAGCGGGATCGCGACGAAGACGACGAGGAAGAAATCCCAGAAAGCCATGATGTGCTCCTTCGGTGATGGGTATTGCGTTGTGTTCCAGCTCTCACTCTCGTCGTCTCGCACGCTCAGCGCATCCGCCAAAACGGTGCTCGCGGGGAGAATCCGTCGTCTGGGCCCCGGTCTGTCGAAGGTCGAAGGGTCAACCCTCGATGGGTCAGCGCCCGGTGGTGCTTGCGTCGACGGCGTCCCTCACGGTCGAATGGAAGCGGTGTTCGCCGATCTCATCGAGGTCGCCGGACAGCACCATGAGCTGCTTGGCCCCCTCGTGCAATCGGGCGACGGCGAGCTCGACCCCGTAGCGCTTGGCGTATCGGAATGTGCTGCTCAGGGCAGCAGCGCCGGTGCTGTCGACGAACGGTATGACTTCGCAATCGATCACCACGGTCGTCGGCAACGAGCCGCTCTTTCCGGCGTCGATCAGTAGTTGTTTCGTCGCATCCTCGAACGCCTCGGCGTTGGAGAAGACCAGTGGCGCCGAGAATCGGAAGACGATGATGCCTGGGACCTCGTGGGCGTCGTTCTCGATCGTTTCGGTGTGGGACCCGTACGACGCAGTCATGGCCTCGAAGTCGCCGGTGGACTCCTCTCGACCGAGTACGGCCGTTCCCGGGAAGCTCACCCGGTAGAGGAGGTGTGCGATCGACACCACGATGCCGACGATCATTGCCGGGAGGAGATCGAACGTGAGCACGATGAATCCGGTCAACACACCGAGGGTGAAGTCGACCTTGTCGATGCGCCACAGCCGTTCCAGCTTGGCCGGGCTCGCCGACCCCCACATTGCGGTGATGACGACGGCAGCGAGCACGGTCTCCGGCAGCCATTGGAAGGCGGGGGCGAACACCAGCAGGGTCAAGATCACGATGCCGGCGAGGAACACATTCGACATCTGCGTCCGGGCGCCGGCTTCCATCGCCGCCGACGACTTCGAGAGGCTGCCGGTCACCGGCATGCCGCCGAGGATGCCGGCGCCGATGCTGCCGACGCCGTAGGCTCGGAACTCCTGATTGGCGGTCAGGTCGTCATGGGTCTTCTTCGAGATCGTCGCCGAGGCACCCCACCCCTCGGAGAAGCCCACCAGGGCAACCACCGCGCCACCGAGGAGCAACGTCAGCCAATCGGATCCGGAGATGCCGCTCGGCACGCCGAACGAGGGCATGCCGGTTGGGATCTCAGCGACCAGATCGATGTCGGGGTCGACCATGGCGACGTACACCGAGGTCAGCACGACCATCGTCAACGCAGCCGGGAGCCGCGGCACGTACTTCTGAATCGCAAAGATCGCTGCGATCGAGATCACCCCGATCAGCGTGGCCGTTGCGTCCCAGTCAGCGACGCTCGAGACGGCCGACCAGAGCTTCTGCAGGCTGTTGCCGTCGCCGGTGTCGATACCGAACAGCTTGCCGAGCTGCCCGATGATGATCTGGATCGACATGCCCGTGATGAAGCCCGCCATCACTGCCTTGGAAATGAAGTTCACGATCCAGCCGAGGCGGACCAGCCCGGCGACGACGAAGACGACGCCGGCGGTGAGCGCCAGCGCCGACGTCATCAACACCGCGGTGTCCTGATCGCCGCCCGAAAGATTGCCCACGACGCTTGCTGACACCGCAGCGACCGATCCCGCTGCTGCGTAGACCATCAGTTTCGACCCGCCGAACAGGGCGTAGCCGATCAGCGCGAGCGGCGCGGCGTACAACCCGATCTGCGCCGGGACGCCGGCGACCGACGAGTACCCCATCGATTCGGGGATCAACAAGGCGGCGACACTGATCGCGGCGATCAGGTCGGCGGTGGTGTTCTTCCCCCAGTCGTACTTCCTCAGCCAGACGCCGGCCGGGAACCACACCTGCATCCGGCTCGGTGCCGTCGGCATCTCGCCCGAACTCGGCGCTGCAGTGCTGCCGCTGGGACTCGTCTTGTCATCACTCATCGTGGATCAGCTCCTGGTTGCAGCCTCGACGGGCGAGCGAGGTTCGGGTTGCGGTTGTGCTGCGCTCTGCTGCACCGCATGACCAGCCTCCTTCGTTGGCGGAGATGTCGACAGCCCCAGAACGGTGACTGTTGGGAGCATCGGCGGCGGCCAGCAGGAGCCCGGTGGCACCCACGATTGGAGGGAGCGCGCCGATCGAGCTGTCGGGCGTCCTGCTGCTGGCCGGGAGCGGTCGGTCAATCTGTTGCCGGCTCGGTTGAGCTCGGCTCGGGGTCGGCGGAGCGTCGCACCTTCAAGACGATCGCAACCGCAACGCCGACGACCACGAGGACCAGCCCGAATTTGACGAACCGGCGAGCGCCTCGGCGGACCTCGTCGGCGGTCTCGACCACCGTCTCGACCGTGTCGAGCCCGCTGTGCACGCTGCTGAGCGCCGATTGGAGCATCTCCACGTCGCGTTGCGCCTTCTTGACCTTGTCGATGTCCATCATCACGTCACACCCTTCTGGTCGTGAGTCTGCGTCGTACGCGTCATGCGACGCTCTTGCTTCGTGGCATCGATCGTCCCGCGGCGTCCGATCCGTCGGTAGCCCCGAAAGGGTCCCCCCGAGGGGACACGTGTGCGGCGGAAGCGCTCCGCGGCGCACGCCGAGCGGCCCTCATGACCACGTACCCCCTCGAAGCCCCCCGCCGGGTGCTACCCGAATCGGCGACGACCGTCGACAATCGACCCGATGGGCTTCTCGAACCGCTCCGCTCCCCAGGCGACGAAGCCCGACGAGCGCGTGTTCATCGGGGCGAGCTACCTCGATCTGGCGGAAGCCGACGCCGACTTCGAGGCGCTCCGGCAGTCCTGTGTCGATCGCGGTGAAGCTGCTGGCTTCGACGCCGTGACGATCGGGCGGAAAGCATCCGGCGAAGTTCGATTCCATCGCGAACCCGATCGCTCACAGGGTTCAGTTGCGGGCGATCATGCCGCTCCCAGTCTCGCTGCCGGCCTCGGGGCCGCACTGTTCCCCTCGGTCGCGGCCGACATCCCGGTCGGGCGGCTGGCGGAACGGGAGATCCTCGGAACCGTTGCCGGGGTCGTGGCGATCGCCCTCGGACGCAGCGGCCTGAGCGAATTCGGAGACCAACTGGATTCCTCGTCGGCGGGCCTCATCGCGGTCGGCACGGCCGAACAGCAGGACCGGATCCGGACCGTGCTCACCAACGCGCACGCCACGATTGCCCGGGTGGGATCGGTCGACGTCGAACGGGTCGTGCAGACGACCGACAAAGTTCACCGAGCTGCATCGAAGAGGCGGCGGACAACGCCGTAGCCCCCGGACATCGCCGGGAGCGGTCGCTCCACGTTCTGGTCAGTCGCTCAGGTACCCCAGGATTCGGGCCTTGGCGACCGCCTCGCGGCGTCCATGTACGTTGAGCTTGTCGTACAGCCGGACGGTGTTCTTCTTCACCGTCCCCGGTGCGATGAAGAGCTCCCTGCCGATTTCCTGGTTGGTCTTGTGCTCCGCCAACAGTCGCAGCACGTCGAACTCGCGGGGCGTGAGCGCCGGTTCGCCGGCGACCGTCGTCACGGCGGTCGCCACCGACCCAGCGGTCTCGGGCTCGATCGCGGCCAGGACCGCGCCGACGTGAGCAAGAGCGTGGCCGGCGACGTCGAGGCGGTGCAGCAGCGGTACGAGGTCGGGCCCGAGATCTGCGACCCTGCGGACGATGCCACCTTCCTGCGAAAGCCCGATGGCGTGCGCGAGCGAGTCGAGAGCGCCACACTCGTCGCCCTGGTTGGCACGATCGAGCGCCTGCAGCCCGAGCAGCCGAATGGTCAGCGGGCGGTGGTTGCGTTGTTGTGCAGCATCGAGGTATTGCTCGAGCAACTGCCGCCCGCTTTCGGCATCGGGCTTCGAGGACATCAGCACCTCGACATAGGTCGGCATGGGGTCGTAGAAGAGGAACGAGTGCAGCTGGGCATCGGGGTCGGCCGTATGGACCCATCGGAGCGCCGCGGCAGGTCGTCCACGACGAAGATCGAGCTCGGCCAAGAACGCCTCGGCGGTCGGCTGGAGATGATCGCTGTGCGTGTCGAGCACGAACTGCATCATCGACGCAGCGGAGACGTCGGCGTCGTCGCCGCGCCCCTGCGCCAACTCGGCAAGCGAGAGTGCGATCCAGGAATGGACGACGTTGGCCGCTGCTGTCGCGTACCGGGCGTCGATCACCTTCTTCAAGTGTTGTGTTGCCTCATCGAGCCGGTTGCGCTCATACGCGACCGTGCCCAGGAAGTACTGGGCGGCGGCGATGGTGTCGACCAGACCGAAGCGTTCCCCGATCGCCAACAGCTGGGTCGCATGGCGTTCCTCCAAGGCCAGGTCGCCTTCGAGCCATCCGAGGTACGGCAGCGCCCACGCCATTGGATCGAACGGTGCCCCGGCGAACCGTTCATCGCCCATCACCGAGCTCGCCAACTGATGCGCCTCCTGTGAGCGGCCGGCGCCAGCCAGCGAAACGACACCGGCGACAATGGCAAACGTCAGGTGGCGACCCGGCGTGGTTGCCAACAACTCCTGTGCGACCTCGGCGTCGGCCACGGCACCCTCGAAGTCCGCCGAGATGAGCTTCTCGTAGGCGCTGCGCAGCTCTGCGATTTGGCCTCGAAGGCTGCTGTTGATGGCCGGATCCGGGACGTTTCCCCGTTCGAGCAGCGCCTCGGCCCGATCGAGCGCGTCACTCATCTCACCGAATCGCGACTGAAACTCGCCGACCAGCCACGCGCGGAGCAACAGCAGTGTGGGCTCGTTGTCCACGACATCGCTCGGCACGCGCGACAGCACACGAGCGAGTTCCGCCCATCGCTCCTCTTCGATCAGTTGGTTCCCGAACTCGGCGGTCCAGAGGACGAGGTCGGCATGCTCGCCCGCGAGATGTAGTTGTTCGATCGCTTCTTCGACCATGCCGTGAGTTCGGAACACACCTGCCACCCGCACCCGCATGTCCCGCTCTTGAATCTGAGCCTGAGGATCGGCGCCGTGGGCGACCCGCCAGTTGTCGAGGAGCTGCGCGAAAAGATGGTGGAAGCGGTACAACACTCCCTCATTGTCGAGTGGCACGATGAACAGGTTGTGCCGGAGCAGCCAGTCGATGAACTCCGAGCCCGTCATCGTCGCCGGCCCGGCAACCCTGTTGGCGATCGCAGCATCGCAGAGCTCTGCGCTGAAGCTGGGGAAATGGGAAACGACCTGCAGGTACCGCCGGACCGGCACCGGGACCGACTCGAGGATCTCGGCGAGGAGATCGTCTTGCGTCGCCTGGTCGAGGAAGCCGACGCCGACGAGCTCGGAGTCGCTGTCGAGACGGTACGCCTCGATCGCCAGACGCACTCCAGCGGGCCAACCCTCGGTCGCGGTGAACAACTCGTGAATCTCTTGGTCGAGCCAATCCCGAGGCAGCAGCTGCCTCGCCAACAGCTGCACTTCCTCGCGGTCGAGCGCGAGCTCGGACATCCGGAGCTGGCCGAGCAGCCCGCGAACTCGCAAGGCCCTCAACCGCAGCGGCGGCTCCTGTCGGCTGACGATGACGAAGTGAACCGCGCCATCGTGATGCTCGATCAGCGCCGACACGACCTCATGCACCGACGGCGAGGTGATCAGGTGATAGTCGTCGAGCACGACCACGATCGGGTGCGGCACGTCGCTGAGCTCGTTGGACAGTTCGGTGATCACGACGGACAGTTCGGGAAGCGTTGGCGCCTGCACCATCTGTGACACGACATCCAGCGCGCCCGGCACGACGCGGCGGACTGCCTCGGCCAGATGCATCAGGAACCAACGCGGGTCGTCGATCGCTGAGTCGAGCGTGACCCAGGCGACCGGACGGTCAATCGTCTCGACCCATTGGCTGACGATGATCGACTTACCGAAACCTGCGGGAGCGCAGACCAGAGAGACGGGGAGACCGAGCCCGCGGTCCAGTGTTGCCAGGAGGCGACCGCGGCCCACCGCGTCGACTGGCGGTCGCGGTCGATGGAGGAGCGCGGCGCGAACCGGCAAGCCCGCCGGCGCGGGATCCCCAACAACCTCGATCAGCTCGGCTGCGGACGACTCCAATATGTCGTCCTCCTCGACCGAATTCACGCTCCGACCCTAGCGACATGCCGCCGCCTGGGCCGAGGGCTCAGCGAGGACCCACTCGGCGGTGGATCAGATGTAGCCCTTGTCGGTCATCCAGTTGAGCGAGAAGAAGCCGATCACCGGCGGCAGATACGAGGTGACCAGCCGGTAAGTGACGGCAATCGAGAAGGCCTGCTCGGCGGGTAGGCCCACCCCGGTGAGCAGTGCGGTCATCGTCGCCTCGGCCACGCCGATCCCACCCGGAACCGGGGCGAGGCCGGCGAGCAGGCCGGTGCCGACGCTGACGAAGATCAGCGCCGTGAACGGCACGCTCGCACCGAACGCAGCGACCACTGCGGCGAGTGCCAGTGCACCGACGATCTTCTCGAGGAACTCGCTGAGGCAGATCCCACCCAGGCGAACAGGAGAGGAGACGACGCCCTTCACCGACTCGTACGCCTCTTTCACCTTCGGCCAGACCTTGACCCGCCACTTGGGGACGGCGGCGATGACGATCAGCCCGATCACCACGACGGCGACGACGATCGCGAGCAGGCCGCCGGAGTCCTGCGAGTCGAGGCTGTCGGTGTCGATCGCCTGCCCGAGCGCCCACGAGGTGACCAGCAGGAGGACGATTTCGATGAGGAAGCCGAAGAAGCTGATGACCGGGCCTTGGGCGACGGCGGTCGTCGTCGGTACGCCGAGCTTCTGGAGGAATCGCACGTCCATCGCCACTTTGCCGACGGTCGACGGCACCACGAGGCCGACGAAGCTGTTCGCCGACTGCAGGATCACGGTCGGTGCGTAGGGAACGGGTTGGGTGACGGCCGACTTGATACCCATGTATGCCGTCGAGTAACCGAGCATCTTGATGATGAACGCGACGATCAGCCAACCGATCGACGCGGTCTTCAGCTCCTCGAGGAGCGTGTCGAACCCGACTTGGGCGACCTGGGAGATCAGGGCGTTCACCGCGACGATGGCGAAGAAGACGACGACGATGTCCTGCACGCTGACGCGCTTGACGTCGACGAGCTTGGGTTCCTCGACACCCAGCCGCTCGACGAGCAGCGATCGGATCTGGCCGAACTTGACCTTCGACCGCTTCATTTGTGTCCGCAGGCTCGGATCGACGACGGCATCTTGCAGGTAGGGAAGCGCCGCAACGAGGCGCCGACGGGGGTATCCCGCAAGTGCGGCGTCGACGGCCTGTTCGATCCCGACCACGGCCGCGGTGGTGCCGAGCAGCGACGCGACGTCAGCGCCGAACTGCTGAGCAGTCGGGAGCATGGAGGAATGCTCGAAGTCCACGAACGACGGCCCGTCGTCTCCGATCCGGACGGTGCGCGCCCCGAGGTTGCCGTGCGCAACGTTCACGCCACGCAACCGGTCGAGCGCCCGCCACAGCTCTTGCAGGCTCTCGTCGGTCACGCCGGTCCCGTCGTCGGCGTCGAGCTCGCCGATCGGGGTACCGTGCGGCTCCGCCACGACGAGCACGACGTCACCACCCTCGGCCTGACCGGCCTCGACGACCGCGGGCACACGAACGTCGGCCCGGTCGGCGACAAGCAGTGCCAGCGCCTCGTGCTCGACCTGTTGCACCCGGCCGGCTGCCGGCGCAGGGCCGCTGCTGCGATACCAGAGCGCTTTCCACGCCCGCTCGGCCCGTTGGCGATCGGCGGCATCTTGCCCGTACACCTTGATCGTCAACGTTCGGCCGTCGTCGCCGGTCGCGGTCGCGAGACCGACGGTGCCCGGCTGGTCGGGCAGGTAGGCCAGGTCGGTCGTGGGGACCCCGACCCGCTCCAAGGTGGCGGCCAGGCGGCCGACAGGCGGCAACCCCTCCGGCGAGCCGAAGATCAGGCGCACCGACGCCACGCTGAACGCGGCGAGCGCCAAGGCGCCCAGCACGCTCGTCAACGTGGCGAGGCCGAGGAGGAAGGGCGACACCACGGTGGCGCCGATCACCCACCACCCGAACTTTCGAATCGGGTAGGTGAAGTACGGAGCCATCGCCGAGACGATCGTGACGACCATTGCGACCCGAACGGTCGGGAAGGCCGGGCGGCCGACCGCGTCGAAGAACTCGGGCAGGAACAACGGCCACGTACCCGTCGACAGCCGCGCGGCGAGCATCGACACCCCGGCGCCGATGATCAGGGCGACGATGATGTCGCGCAGCACGCCGCGCTTCACACCGCCACGGAGCAGGGTCGCCAACACCAGGCCGAGAGCCGCCAACGCTGCGCCGCTGTAGGCGATCCAACTCAGCGTTCGGATCCACCCGGGCGTCGAGCCGAAGAACTCGACCACACGGGCGTCGATGGGCGTCTCGTCCCGCGCCGCCCACCCGAGCAGCAGGAGCAGTACCCCGGCAACCACGAAGCGCCACACGTCGGGCGCCCGTCGCCGCCTCGGAGCGCCGGCGTCGGTCGCAAACAGATACGTCGTGACGCTCGCGGGTTCGGGAGCGGCGTCGGTCACGTCAGCGGTCTCCGGCGTGGGCGCAACGAGGTCACTCGTCCGCTCGACGGACTGGCCGGTCGCCGTCTCATCTGTGCTGGCGTTCATGTCGACTCCTCGCTCGCGCGTGTTTCGTATCGTTCGATTGTGCGGCCGGGCGCTGCCGGGGACTAGCGCCCTTCCTGTCCGGAGGACTAGCCCCGCGGAGGGGCACCGTGGGGGGCCGTCACGTCCGAGTACGCCGGATCACGTTGCTGCGGTGTCGAACAGGCCGAGCAGGAACATCAGGATCACGATGCCGAGCACGACCTCGAGCACGACGGCCAGCACCTTCATCAACCGCGGCGACAGCACCTTGACCGTGCCCGCACTCGACGCCTCCACCGCACGAGCGACGACGCCGTATCGCTCGACGCCGGCCATGATCAGGACGTACCCGACGATCACCAGCGCGCCGGCGAGTGGCGCCTTCACCCACCGGGGCCATTGCTGGCCGAGGACCTCGATGATCACCGTGCCGCCTGCCGCTATGGCGAAGCCGGTGCGGAGCACCGCGAACAACGTCCGTTCCGAAGCGAGTGCCGTGCGGTGGTCGGCGAGCCGGGTACGGGTGGCGGCCAACTCGGTCGTGTTCGGCCCGGGGGCATCCGAAGCGGTGTCGGGCTCGAGATGACGTTCCTCGTCATCGCCCATGTCGACGTGTTCCCTTCTCGTGGGTCAGCCGTCGTCGTCGAAGAAGCCGACTGCCGTCAGCTCCTTCTTGAGGTCGACCGCGATCGCAACGACGGGGGCGGCCAGGATGAGGCCGATCATCCCGGCGACCATCCCGCCGAGCGTGGTCGCCAGCAGGATCGTCAGGGGGTGCAGGTTGAGGCTCGATCCGAGCAGCTTCGGCTCGAGCAGGTTCTCGAGCACGAGCTGGGCGACCATCACCAACGCGAACGCTGCGACAGCCAGCCCGACGCCGCCTTCACCGAGCGCCATGAGCACGGCGAACGCCCCACCAAAGAAGGCCCCGATGTAGGGGATGTAGGCGCCGATCACGTTCACGACGCCGATCGCCAGCGCGCCCGGGACACCGAGGAAGTACATCCCGATCGCGATCGACACGCCATTGACGAGCGCAAGTGCGGTCTTGCCGCCGAAGTACCCCTGCACGTCCTGGATCGACTTGTTGATGATCCGCTGGGTGGCGTCCCGGTCGGCCCGGTCGGCCTTCGCGTTCGCCCACCTTCGGGTGAGCATCGGCCCGTCCTTGAGCAGGTAGTAGAGCACCATCGTCCCGAGGATGAGTCCGGTGATGAAGCCGGCTGCGGTGTCGACGACGGTGGCCACCGCCGTGGCGATGCCGTCTCGCGCGACGGGCGCCGCGTCGCTTGCGGTGGCGTCGACCTCGTCGACCGCGTCGGCACTGATCGGAAGATCCTCAACCAGCGTCTTGACCTCCTCGACTGCGGCGTCGAGGTTCTCTCTCAAGACGTCACTCTGGCTCCCGAGCGCCTCCGCGGTGACCAGGCCAGCACCGCCGATCACGACGACCAGCCCCACCAGCACGATGGCGGCGCCGAGCGCCCGCTTGATGCCGTGCTCCTCGAGCCAGTTCACGATCGGCACGAAGACGATCGCCAGGAAGACGCCGATGGCGAGCGGTCCGGTGATGTCGCGAGTCGCGGCGATCAGCCCGATGAGCACCGCCAACGCGATCAGCATGCCGATGAGCATCCAGCTGGTGGTGCCCCCTCGGCGAACCCATGCGGGGACATCGAACCTGACCTTCTCGACGGCACCGTCCGAGACATCGGCCGGTGTCGTGTCCGATGTTTCGGGGCTGGCGCTCTCTGTCATTGGGATCTCCTTGGTTCGCAACGGCAACGTGCCGACTCGTGATTCGATTCTCGATCGAGGTCGTGGTCTTCGGTAGCCCCGCCAAGGGGGTGGTCAGGTGGCATCAGAGCTGGGTTTGCTCTCGGGAAGGCGATCGCTCGCACGGCGCGCATGACGCTTCAGGAACTCGTTGAGGAGCGCACCGATGAGCGAGATCCCGATGAAGATGTAGAAGACGGTGAAGAGCTTCGAAACGGTCGTCGTCGGCGAGAGGTCGCCGAAGCCCACCGTCGTCAGCGTTACGGCGCTGAAATAGAACGAGTCGACCCAGCTCCAGTCCTCCAGGATGCGGTACACGACCGTGCCGAGCCCGAGCACGAAGAGGCTGAGCCCCCCGACGATGCGGGTCGCATAGGCCTCCCATACTTCGGTTGCACCCGAGCTCGGCGGGGCGGAACTGTCCACCATGCCCCCAGATCGGCCGACTCGTCAGACGAGTTCGATCTCGCTCGGGCGCCAGCTCTGGTCGAGCCACGACTCCAGCGGTCCGTACATCCGCAGCGCCACGAACCATCCCTTGCCGGGGATCGTCTGCAGCCAGTTGTTTTCCTGGCCTGCCGGCGGAGTAGCCGAGAAGTAGACATCGATCGAACCGTCGGGGTTGGTGTTCATGCCTTCCTTGTAGCTGTCCAGGGTTGGGAACTGCTGGTCGGTCTGCAGCTGACAGCGGGTCTGCGTGTCGTACATCGTCAAGGCCCAGAAATCCTTCACCGGGATGTCCGGCGGCAGATGCAGCCGGTACGTCTTCGAGCCGTCGAGCGGCTGGCCCTGCGCGTCCACCATCCCCATCGTGTAGTCGGACCCCTTGCCGGGGGCCTTGCTCGCCATCGCCGGCGAGACGCAGATGTAGCCGAAGTGATAGAACACCCGCCCGTCGAGGACGCGCACGCCGTTCTCCATGTACGTGGTGGAGCCGCCGATGATCGGCTGACACCAGCCGCTGTCCTTGCCGTAGGTGTAGAGCCCCGGATGGCGTGGGAAGTAGCTGATCGCCCGAGCTGCGGCGTTGCCGATGGCGGCAGCGTCGACGAGGATCTCCTTCATCCGTGCGTCCGTAGGGAATGGCTTGTCCTTCTCGATGCCGATCGCGGCCAGCCGCCCGCCGATCTCCGCACCGAGGAACCCGGCCGGCTCATCTTGCAGGACCGCATGCACGTTCTCGAAGAACGTGACGTCGTTGGGGAGCACCGTGTCGATCTCCTCGCCCGTCCCGTTGACGAACTCCATCGCCGGCGGATTTGCTTGGGCGGCGAGCGGGTACACCTTGAGGTTGTCACGGATGTTGGCTGAAGCGGCCTCGATCCCCTTGTCGAGGTACCCGCGCATGAACAGCCACGCTCCGTAGGTGTTCGACTGCACGACGAAGTAGCCATCCGGCACGTCGCCGTCGTATCCGGGGGGCAACACCAGGAATTTGCCGCCCTTGCCCTGATCCGGTCCAGCCATGCCCAGATCGGTCATGTAGAGAAAGGCCGCGTCGTCGAGAATGCCCAGCATCCCGGGCGGCAGCTCGATGACCGTCGGCCCATCGGTCTTCATGTCGAGCCACCCCATCGCGTACATCGTCGAGGTGTTCGCTGTCAGCCACAGGGCCTTGGAGTCCAGCAAGTTGTCATAGATGACGATCTTGTTGCTGGAGTCGAGGCCGAAGGCCCGTTGACCCTCCCGGATCGAGTACATCGACATGGCCGGGATGCAGTCCAGGAACGACTCGACCGCGCGCGCACGATCGAGATAGTCGTAGACGTTTGCGACCGTTGTCTCGTCCGGGACACCGTCGGTGTAGTCGAGCGAACCGATCGACGTCTCCACATGGTCCGGCGCCATGATCGACGCGGGCAGGTCGGTGGTCATCTTCAGTTTCGGTGTCGAAGTCATCGTTGGCATCCTCTTCTTCTGGGGTTGGGTCAAGAACCACTGTGAGACGCTTCTGGTCGGTCCGATAGCCCCATCACGGACCCCTCGGGGGGGCATCCCGGGGGCGGTGCCATTCGTCCGCCGTTCGGTCAGTCGACCAGGTCGAGGTCGTTCAGAACCCACGTCTTGTCGATGTAGCTCTCGGTGGGCCCGTAGAAGCGGAAGACGAGGAAGAAGCCCTTGCCCGCAGCGGTCGGGATCCAGTTCGCTTCCTGACCGGCGGGCGCTTCGGGGCCGAAGTGGACGTCGACCGAACCGTCGGCGTTGACGGCGGGTTCATCGAGGCTGCCGACCGACTTGTTCGTGTTGCCGCCGACATCGAGCAGGCTGCGGGTGGTGGGGTCGTACGCCGAGATCGCCCAGAACCTCGCCACCGGAGGGTTCGCGGGCACTCGCAGCACATAGTTCTTGGCGCCGTTCAGGTATCGGTTCTCGCTGTCGCGAAATGTCGTGAGGTAGGCAGTGCCGGCGCCTGGCGTGGTCGAGATCAGGTTGGGCGACACGACGATGGCCTGGTAGTGCCACAGGGTGCGGGCATCGATGTCGGTGACCCCGTCCCGTTCGAACGTGGTGTTGTACAGGAACATCCGCTCCCAATGGCGATCGGCCCAGTACCTGACGTCGGGTTCGCGTGAGGCGTACACGATGGCCCGGCACATGGCCGCGCCCTGCTTGGCTCCCTGATCGAGAATGCGTCGCAAGCGCTCGTCGGGATCGAACGGTTCGCCCTTGCGGATACCCAGTGTCGCGAGGCGTCCGAGTTGCTCGGCGCCGAACAGCTCGGAAGGTTCGTTTTGAACGATCTCGTTCAACATCTCGAACGCCGAACCATCTTCGGGTACCAGCGAGTTGGTTCCAGCGCCGGTGCCGTTCACGAAGTTCCCCGAGCGGGCACTGTCCGAGAGTGGGTAGACCTTGAGGTGCTGCTCGAACCACTCGACGGCCTCGTCGCCTGTACCGACTTCTCCGAAGCCGCGCATCATCACCCAGATCCGGTAGCTCGGGGATTCGATCACGAAGTGCCCGTCAGGGACGTCGCCGTCGTGGTCCGGTGGCACGAACAGGTACTTGCCGCCCTCGCCCTTGTCCGGCCCCACGAAACCGAAGTCCACGAGGAACTCGAAGCGGGCGTCATCGGCGGTGCCCATCATGCCGGGCGGGATTTCGACCACGGTGGGACCATCGACCTGCAGGTCCAGCGACGCACACGCATAGACGGTGGCGTTGTTGCCGGTCAGGAAGAGCTCGCTCGGCTTCCAGCCGGGTCCCGCAGCGACGACGATGTCCGACGACGTCGTGAACCCGAAGTCGCGAATGTGGGACTTGACGATGCCGTACACGGACAGGGCCGGGTTGAAGTCCATGTACGCCTGCGTCGCCCGCTGCAGATCGAGCTCGTCATAGAGCCTGGCGGCCGTCGCTTCGGTCGGAAAGGCCTCGAGTTCGAAGTCGAGGCGGCCGAAGCTCGTCTCGATCTCGGCCGGCGCCGGCTCGAAATCCAGGTTGGTCTGCTTCTGGCCTCGTACGTCATCGAAGATCGTCATCATCTGCTCCATGAGTCTCTGTCTGAACCCCGGGCACTGATCGCTTCGTCGGCGGTGTCGGGTCAGTTGGTGGTGTCTCGGTCGATCACCAGTCTGAAATGCCTGCGGTCAGGCCGGTAGCCCCGTGACGGCCCCCCTGGGGGGCTTCGGATCTCACCACGATCGCCCGTCGGTCGCCGGCGCTTGCGCTCGCACCGCCTCGACATCGTCGGCGAACGCCTTGGCGAGGCGGCGGTCACGGTCGGATCGTGCTGCTCGCTCCCCCTCACGGCCGAGCCGCAACAGAGCCGCTGTCACCGTCCGGTCATCCGCGCCGTAGAGCAGGAGTTGGCGCCCCGCCGCATCGAGATAGTCGCCCATCGTGTCCTCGATCACGACCACGACCGGTGCTCCGTCACTGCCGGTCCGGGTCCGGACCCCGATGCTTCGCCCCGCGATGCTGTTGCACACGACAGTCAGCATCTCGGTGCATTCCGCGCCCGTGCGTGGATCGTTGACGGCGGGAGACAGCGCCATCAAACCGATGTCGACGAGCACATCGATCGTGTACCCGACGTCATCATCCGGATCCCGTGCGCCCGCGATCGTCAGGCAGTCGTAGATCTTGTCGAGGTCACGATCCGAAATCGTCTTCGGCGCCGACAACCATCCGATGCATTCGCCGTCGGCCACCGGTCGCCCGGTGCCGGCGGCCAACACGATGCGCCCATTTGTCCCCGTTGCGAGTTGCTCCAGTCGCCCCGTGTCGATGCTCACCATGTAGCCGTCGGCGGGCGAGACGAGGTCGATCGCATCCGGCGGCCGCCCGAGCTCGATCGCGTCGACCACCACATCGTGTCGTAGCGCGTGCTCGTGTCGTTTCGCCGCCCGATCGATTCTCCATCCGATCCACTGGATCGCACGGTCGACGCGCAGCGATTGCAGCGTGCCGTTGATGTACCAGACGATCATCACACCCGTGACGATCAACAACAGCACGCTGATCGCCATCACGAGCGGTGGTGCGACTTCGTCGCCGGCCTGATCCCGCAGCAGGACCTGGCTGGTCATGATGAACCCCACGGTGCCAGAGAAGGTGGCCAGGACCCACTTGTTGCCACTGCCGCGTAGCCTCATTCTGAGGAGCCGAGGCGAGAACTTGCTCGCCATGTTGCCGGTCGTGAGTGCCGTCAGGGCGAGCACGATGCTGAGGCCCGTGAAGACCAGTGCCAACGCGCTGAGCAATGACGACCGCGCCTGGTCGATCGTGATCGCGAACGAGTCAGGATCGGGCTCGGGGCCGTACCGCTCCACCACGAACGCCCCGGCGAGCCCGCCGAGCACCGCGGCGAGCGCCTATTCCTCCTCCAGCGCGGTCTGGATGTCGTCGACGACTCCTCTGATACTCGGCATCGTTCGTCCTCCAGGTCGGCAGCGTGCGGGTACCCCCATGCTGGAGATCGACGCTCGCTACCGGTAGCCCCACGAGGGTGGAACGAAGGGGACGATGCGGCGTGGACGATGCGGCCCGAGTTTGCACCCCGGAGCCACCCTGATGGGGCTGTGCCACGGCTTGGTCGGATGAGACGGTGGATCCATCGCGAACCACAAGATGACCACCCCGACTCCGGCGAGCGTCACCCCGACCATCGCAAAGAGAACCTCCGCCGTACTGGCAGCGGGCGACCCACATGGCTGACGAGCCCGCCGGACCGGCGTTGACCGCTGCAGCCGAGGTGGTGCCCGCCGAGCAGGAGCCGACATCTCGAGCCCGGATGATCCGCAAGGTCGCGACCCGCGTGGCGATCATCGTCGGTGTCCTGGCGTTGTCGAGTTGGGTGTTGTTCAACATATTCGATGATCTCGACTGGGGCGAAGTCCGCAGCGCGATCGCCGAGCTTTCCGACGCCGAGTGGCTCTCGCTGGCCTTCGGCTGGCTGGTGTGGGTCGTGCTCCAGGGTGCGTTGACGGCGTCGCTCGTCGACAAGCTGGCGGTGCGCCGCGGCGTGCTCGCCAGCCTCGGACCGAGCGCGGTGTCGTCGGTGATCCCCGGCCCGAGCGACCTGCCGATTCGGTACAGCATGTTCCAGTCGTGGGGCGTCTCGTCGTCGGCCGCTGCGACCGCGGTCATCGGGAGCGGCATCTTCTCGATCGGCTCGCAGCTGGTACTGCCCTCACTTGCCGGTGTGCTGATCGTGCTGGGCGACGTGCCGCTGTCCGGGTTCTTCTCCGTCATCCTCGTCGCCTCGGCCGCACTTGCGGTGATCGTGGTTGCGATCGCGGTCACGCTCGGCTCGGCGACCCGGACCGAGGCGGTCGGCCGCTGGCTCGATGGCCCGGTGCGCGCCGTGCGCCGCCGGCTCAAGCGGCCGGCACCGGACGAAAACCTCGGAACCACGTTGGCCACCAAACGCGCCGAAGCCGTCGACCATCTCGCCGGGAAGTGGCTCAAGGCAACCGTGGCCACGGTGGCGACGGTGGCCGCGAAGTGCTCACTCCTCGTCATGGCGTTGCGCTTCGTCGGCATCCCGGAGGACGCTCTCGGATGGATGGCAATCGTCGCTGTGTTCGGTCTGGTTGCCGGGTTGACCGCGATCCCGCTCACGCCCGGCAGCGCCGGCGTCACCGAAATCGGCTTCATCGGCATGCTCACCGCCGCGGCCGGCGACGACTGGGTCAACCAGATCACCGCCGGCGTCCTGCTGTACCGGCTGATGACCTGGCTGCTGATCATTCCGGTCGGGCTCGGCGCGCTCGGCATCTGGCGCCACGGAGTCCGCGCCGCCGAGCAGCGAGCCGCAAACGCAGCTGCCACCTGACAAGGTGGCGATGGGCGTCGCCCCCCCTGAATCTCCCTCGTGGGCGTTGCAGGCACAGCGTCGAATTCTCAACGATCTTGTCATGACTGATTCGCTGTTTCACTCCAACGGGAGCCCCGGCCAAGATTTCGTACCGGCACCAGCCCACATCGAGACCAACTTCGGCACGCTGGAGTTCGAGGGCGGCGGGTTTCCGACCCCGGACACGGTCGAGAAGGTGTTCGACGAACTCGATCTGCAGCGTGCCACCCAGGCCTACTTGGACTTCTACCCGGCGCTGTCTTTGCTGGCGATGCTCAAGGGTCAAGTTGCCAACTATGGAGTGCGCAGTTGCTCGGACATCATCGTCTTCGCCGACAAGATGGACTCGACGCCGCTGTGGCTCACCGGCAACACCGACAGCATCTACGCCCTCGTGACGCTGGATCTGAAGGAGGACGGGCCGACCGTCATCGAGATCCCGCCGGGAGTGCTCGGCCCGGCTGACGACGCGTACTTCAAGTACATCATGGACTTCGGGCCCACGGGCCCAGACCAGGGGCAGGGCGGCAAGTACCTCATGCTCCCTCCCGGTTACGACGGCGAGGTCCCCGACGGCTACTTCGTCGTCGAGTCGCCGACGAACCGGGTGTGGCCGATGATGCGGGCCGATGCCGCGTTGGTGGGCACCGGAGATGAGGCACTCGCGTTCTACCGCGACCACCTGAAGGTGTATCCACTGGCCAAGGGACACAGCGACGGCCAATACATCAACGGCTCGGGACTGGCGGGCAACCAACTCGCGCGAGAAGACATGGAAGCGTTCGAGTGGTTGGCCGACATCGTCGAGCACGAACCAGCCGACATCTTCGACAAGGAACAACTCGGTCGGCTCGCGTCGCTCGGTATCGAGAAGGGCAAGCCGTTCGCCCCGGACGACCGAATGCGGAGGATCTTCGCCCAGGCAGCTCGGCAAGGTGTCGCAATGGCCCGCACGATCGCCTTCGCCAACCGTGATCCCGAGGTCAAGGTGTATCCGGACCGCAACTGGGAGACGCTCTTCATCGGTGGGAGCTCCGAGTTCGAGCGGAACGGATATCGAAACATCGACGCCCGGACCCTGTTCCATTTCACGGCGGTCGTCGTGACCCCGGCCATGGCGGCCAAGATGGAGGGAAAGGGTTCGCAGTACCTCGCCGCCTACCGCGATACGACTGGGGCGTACCTGGACGGAGCGAAGAACTACCAACTGAGCATGCCGGCGAACGTGCCGGTGAAGGACTTCTGGTCGGTGACGCTCTACGACCCCGCGACCAGGTCCCAGCTACAGACCGATCAGGGATATCCGAGCGTCAACAGCCAGAAGAACCCCGACACCAATGCCGACGGCTCGATCGACATCTACTTCGGCCCGACCGCACCCGCAGGTAAGGAGAACAACTGGGTACAGACCGTTCCCGGCAAGGGGTGGTTCACGCTGTTCCGGTTCTACGGACCCCTGGCGCCCTACTTCGACAAGACCTGGATCCCCGACGACATTGTCGAGATGAGCGGCTGACGACGAAATCGAGCAGTACGCAACGAGCTTCCGTTCATCGCGTGACTCGTGTGTACCCGCTTGGATTCGAGTGTTCGGACTCGCGCCGATGGGCAGCGAGGGTGGACGCCGTGCTCACGTCCGGCGGGCGCGTCAACCAGGCGTCGCGGTGATGCGGCCGTCGTCGATCGCGCTGCGCATCGAGGCGAAGTCGAGATCGTTCTGGTCGGCGTAGGTGAACGCGAAGTGCGTGACGGCTCGATCGAACGAGGAGCCCTTTCCGAGGTACCCGCTGATCGCGATCGGATCGCTGGAACGCGCGTGCGCATGGGCCAGCGTCCACCCGCAGACCGTCGCGTACAAGCCGAGCCGCCGAGCGCTCATCGTCTCGACCTCGGCTGAGCCCTTCATGTCGTGGAACTGTCGCCAGTAGTAGTGGTGACCGGCCTGAGAACTCGACCACCCCAGGAAGATGTCGCCCGATGCCTGGATCAGCCGCTGGCCCCGCACCACGCGCTCGCCGGGAGAGTGGTAGTCGCTGGGCCCGAGCCGGGCTTCCAGGACCGACGCCTCGGCCTCCTTGATCTGCAGGAACAGCGGATCGTCGTCGTCCCGACCCGCCAACAACACCAACATGCACCGAGTCCCGACACTGCCGACACCGACCACCTTGACCGCAATGTCGACCAGCCGATAGCGCCCGAGCAGCACGTGGAGATCGTCCGAAATCGACTCGCGATAGAGCTCCCAGCTGTGCCGCACCTGGTGATCGAGTTCGTCGGCGTTCTCCCCCACCAGGTCCCGCAACGGAACGATCAGTGGCGGACTGCTGGCGATCCGGAGCACACCATCGGCCCGCTCGGTCAACTTGGCCATCGCCTTCAGGCTCGTCTTGGAACGCGCCTTCGCGGCGCTCTTGGAGACGCGTTTGCGATCGCTCTTCTTGGTGATTGCTGCCTCGAGCCGGTCGACCGACAGCTCTGCGTACCAGACGTCGAGCGTTGCGCGCTGCGCGAACTCGGCCATCGCCGTGCGGTAGGAGGCCACCGACTTCGTGACGGCGTCGGCGGTCTGTTCCCGCTTGAATCCGTTCGAGCGGCCTGCCAGCGCGAAACTCGCCGCCAGCCGCTTGACGTCCCACTCCCACGGCCCCGGAAGCGTCTCGTCGAAATCGTTGACGTCGAACACCAGGTTTCGCTCGGCCGAGGCGAATGCCCCGTAGTTGGACAGGTGAGCATCGCCGCAGAGCTGTGCATCGATACCTGACGCAGAGGTGGAAGCCAGATCGCCGGCCATGATCGCGGCCGCGCCCCGATAGAAGGTGAACGGCGACACCGACATCCGCCCGTGCCGGATCGGCACGAGTGACTGCAAGCGGGTTGCGTCCTGAGCGGTGAGCACATCGACCGGATCAGCCCGGTCCGGTGCGGGCGACCAGTCGGCATGGCTCGACCGCGGCACCCGCTTGCGGGCCTCACGCCCCAACTCGCGACGCTCGTCGACGGTGAGGTGGTCGTGGGCGGAACTCGACGGTGACGTCATCTGGGGCCTCCAAGGTGGATTGCGGGCAGGAGCGGCCTGCTCTTCGAGCATGTGCTTCGCGGACGAGTACCGCCAGCCCCGAAAGGGAGACCCGGCGGATCAGATCGGACTCGTCGCCCCCGGGGGCTCCACCTGGGAACCATTTTGGCGCTACCAGGCGATCCGACGTCGGTGGAGAATCAACGCCAGTGGAGACCACGCGAGATCGACCGAGAGCGAGCCTGTGATGACGACGACCGATGATCCTGTGACAAGGTCGGACGGTCCAGCTGACGATTCGCCCGGCACCGGCAAGCGCTCTGCCGGGGTCCAAGTGTTCGCGGCTCCGTCTGACGCGCCGCGCGTGCGGTGGACGACGGACCTGATGTCGGCTGGGTTCGCGGCGGCCTTGACGGCCGTGCTCCTGGTCGTCGCCGGCAATGGATCGACGCTCGACGACTCGACACTCGAATTCGTGGGCAGCCTGCCCGGTTGGCTGCTCTGGCTCGCACAGGCCGCCTATGGGGTCGGCGTGTTGTACGGCGTCGGTCTGCTGATCGGTGTCGGGCTCTTCGCCAAGGGTCGGCTGGACGTGTTGCGCGACATGGTCCTGGCGGCACTGTTCGCCGTCGTGATCGTCCTCATCCTGACCCAGCTGATCGACAATCGGTGGCCGGAGTTCGCGTTCCTCGACTTGAACGAGACGCGCAACACGTTCCCCGCCTTCTTCGTGACGACGGCGACCGCGATCCAGGCAGCGGCATCACCGTGGCTGACAGCGCCGATGCGCAAGCTGGGCTGGACGTTCGTCCTTGCGGCGGGCGTGGCATCGATTTTCGGCGCGGTGACGACGTTCAGCGACGCGCTCGGTGGGTTGCTCGTCGGGCTGTTCGCGGCGGCGATCACCCGGTACGCCTTCGGCACCTCGGCCGGGCTGCCGTCGACCAACCGCGTCAGGGAGGGTCTGGCCGATCTGGGTGTCGAGATGGACACCTTGACCTACTTCGACAAGCAGCCCGAGGGATCGAACATCCTCTCGGGAGACTCGACCGACGGTCGGTCACTGTTCGTCTACATGCTCGGGCGCGACTCCTGGAGCACGCGCCGCTGGACCCGGTTGTGGAAGGAGGCGTGGTATCAGGACCAGGGGTCGCAGTACGGGTCCGATCGCCGCCAGGAGGTGGAGCACGAATCGCTGGCACTGCTCCTGGCCGATCAGAAGGGTGTCTCGGTGCCTGCGCTGGCCGCAGTCGGGATGACGTCACTCGACGACGCAATGATGGTCACCGACCTGTTCGATCACACCCTGGCCGACGTGTCGCTCGACGACGTCGACGACGCGCTCCTCGACGAACTCTGGCAGCAGCTCCACAAGCTCCACCAGGCAGACATCAGCCACGGATCGATCGACGCGGTCCACTTCTGGTTCGACTCGGCGGGGAATGTGGAGCTGATGGGTTTCGCCGACGCAGCGATTCACCCGACGGGCGACCAGATACAGCAGGATGTCGCGGCGATGCTCGTGATGACGACGATGGGCGTGGGCGCCGATCGCGCGATCGCAGCAGCCCGCCGGGCCAAGGGTGACCACGCGCTCAAGGAAATGCTCCCGCTGCTCCAGACCGCCGCGCTGAACGCACGGCTGCGCAGCAACGTCAAAAAGCAGAAGCTGAAGATCAAGGACCTGCGCAAGCAGACCGCAGCCGCCCTCGATGTCAAGGTTCCCGAACCGACGCAGTTGACCCGCGTGACGTGGAAGAGCGTCCTGATGCTCGTCTTCATCGGATTCGCGGTCTACACGATCATCGGCGGTCTCGCCGACGTCGGGTTCGACACGATCTGGAACACGCTGGTCGACGCCCGCTGGAGCCTCATCCTGCTCGGCCTCTTCTTCGCAGCTGCCACCAACTGGAGCGACGCCGTCGCCCTCGGTGCGGTCTCCCCGAAGCCGGTCCCGGTCGGGGTCACGACCGTGGAGCAGTTCGCGATCGGCTTCGTCAACATCGCCGTGCCGTCGGCAGCCGGCCGCATCGCCACCAACGCCCGATACTTCGAGAAGTTCGGCATCAGCGCGGTCACGTCGACGACGACCGGCGCCATCACCGGGTTCCTCGGGTTCATCGCCCAGGCCGTCCTTGTCATCCTGACGATCGTCATCGGCGCCGGCAGCATCGACTTCTCCGAGATGCAAGGCGGCGGAGACGTCCTCAAGCTGCTCGGGATGGCGATCGTGATCTTCATCGGAGTCGGCATCGTCGTCGCACTCGTACCGAAGTGGCGGCACAAGGCCGAAGACAAGCTCCGCAAGCCGCTGGCGCAGATCGGCGATGCGTTCAAGATACTGAAGAACCCGAAGTCGGCCGCGCTGGGGTTCGGAGGCGCACTCGGAACGGAGATCCTCTACGGCGCCGGGTTCGCCATGTGTGTTCTCGCCGTCGGCGGGTCGATCAGCCTCGGTGAAGCGATCTTCATCAACGTCACCGTGTCGCTCTTCGCCGGGTTGATGCCCATCCCGGGCGGTGTCGGCGTGGCCGAGGCCGGTATGACCGCCGGGCTCACCGCAATCGGAGTCGACCCTGACGTCGCCGTCTCCGGGGTGCTGATCTACCGACTGGTGAGCTACTACCTCCCACCGCTGTGGGGCTACGTGAGCCTGCGCTGGCTGACCAACCACGACTACCTGTGAGCGTGGGAACGTGCCAGGCGACCGAGATCAGCAGCGGACTCCCCCGATGAGCTCCGAAACCCGAACGTTGCGGCCCGCCGCCCAACGGCCCACCGCCGCCCAGCTCGTCGGGCGAACCCTCTCGATCACGGTGGTGGTCGCAGTGGCGTTGATGATCACGTCGTGGTTGCTGCCCAACTTCGAGATCGCTCGGTTCCGCGACGCCCTCTTGGCCGGTCTCGTGATGGGACTCTTCAACGCGCTCGTCTGGCCTGCGCTCGCGGTCGTGCTGGTACCGCTCTCGGTGTACACGCTCGGCCTGGCCAACCTGGCGGTGAACGCCCTGCTCACCTGGCTGGTGCTCGGCGACCTCCCGGGCGTCCGCCTCGACTCCTTCTGGGCCGCGCTGCTCGTCGCCCTGATCGCCACTGTCATCGCCACCCTGCTGGCGACTGCGCTGGCCCTCGACGACGACGCCTGGTACGACGAACGGATGGCCCGGTTCGCCCGCCGACGCCGGGGCACCACCACCACTGATGTTCCCGGTGTGGTGTTCGTGCAGATCGACGGGCTGTCGGAGCCCGTCTTGAGGGTGGCGCTGGCATCGGGCGACGTCCCCACGCTGCATCGCTGGCTCGACGACGGCAGACATCACCTGGTCGGTTGGCGGACCGAGTGGTCGTCGCAGACCGGTGTGAGCCAGTGCGGCATCCTCCACGGCTCGACCCACGACATGCCGGCGTTTCGTTGGGTGGAGAAGGCCACCGGAGAGGTGATCGTCTCGAATCACCCGAAGTCGGCCGCCGAGATCGAGCGCCGCCACAGCGATGGTGCCGGGCTCCTGGCTCACAACGGCTCGAGCTACGGCAACCTGTTCAGCGGTGACGCCGGCCGTGCCGTGCTCACCATGAGCGTCGTCGGAACGAAGAAGGAGGGTCGTGCGGGAAAGGGCTACGGCCAGTACTTCTCGCGTCCGGCCAACGCCGTCCGCACGCTCGTCGGCACCGTCGCGGAGATCTTCCGGGAACGGCGCGCAGCTCGTGACCAGGCCCACCGCGGCGTCGAGCCCCGGGTGAGCCGCAATTGGACCTACGCCTTCCTGCGAGCATTCACCACGATCATCAGCCGCGACGTGTGCGTCAACGGGGTCATCAACGACATGGCCGAGGGACGCTCTGCGATCTACATCGACTTCCTCGGCTACGACGAGGTCTCGCACCACTCGGGCCCGCTCCGCGAGGACACGCTCCGAGTGCTCCGCGACATCGACCGCCAGATCGCCCGCTTCGAGAGCGCCACCCGCTGGGCACCGCGGCCGTACCGGATCGTGGTGCTGTCCGACCACGGGCAGACCCAAGGGGCCACGTTCGACGAGCGCTACGGTCAGTCGCTCGCCGCTCTGGTCGGAGAACTCTGTGGGAGCGTCGCCGATGCCGACGGCGACTCCGAGGCGGGTCGGACCGAGTCGTCCGCCTGGTTCCGCAGCGCGCGCGGTCACGAGAACGACCCGCTCGCCGCAGAGGCGACGCCCACGGTGCTGGCATCGGGCAACCTCGGGTTGGTCTACCTGCCCGAGGGCGACCGTCGTCTCACACTGGAGGAGATCGAGGGCCTGTACCCGGGGTTGGTGCCCGGGCTGCTGAACCACCCCGGGATCGGCTTCGTGCAGGTGCGTTCGGCCGCAGAGGGATCGTTGGTGATCGGGGCGTCCGGCCGGCGGAACCTCGACAGCGGCGAGGTCGACGGCGACGACCCGCTGGGTCCTTTCGGGCCGGAGGCGATCGTGATGGTGGCGAAGGCCGCCGGCTACTCGAACGCTGCTGACCTGATGGTCAACAGCCTCTACGACGAGGAGCGCGATGAAGTCGCGGCCTTCGAGCACCAGGTGAGCTCACACGGCGGCCTCGGCGGGCCCCAGACCCACCCCTTCGTGCTGCATCCGACCGACCTCACCTCCCCGACCGAAATCATCCACGGTCCCGCAGCACTCCACTTCGTGCTCAAGGGGTGGTTGGCCGAGCTCGGCCAACCGGTCACGAATGGCCGCTGAAACGGACCGAAGCGTCCCCGGCGGTCATGGTGCCGAGGGGGCCGCCGGCGGAGGCGAAGTACCCCCATCGAACCCCCCTTGTGGTGCTTCCGTCCGGGCGTCGACTGAACGAAAGTGGAGCCAGATCACGCTGACGTGATCGCACGGAAACACATCACGACATCGGAGGCTTGTCATGTCACAGAACGACGGACTGGAGACCCAGCCGAGCGGTTGGGCGATGGGGTGGGCGACGCTCGCCGCCATCTTGTTGATCGTCGGCGGCATCTGGGGGGCGATCGTCGGAATCGCCGGCATCGCGAACGACGATCTGTATCTCGTGACCCCGGATTGGGTCTTCCAGTTCGACGTCACGACGTGGGGATGGATCCACCTGATCGTCGGCATCATCCTCGTCCTGTCGGGTATCGGGATCTTCACCGGCAACGTGCTGGCCCGCACGGTCGGTGTGATCGTCGCTGGGCTCAGCGCGATCATCAACTTCGCCTGGATGCCCTACTACCCGGTGTGGTCGATCGCCGCAATCGCCATCGACATCGCCATCATCTGGGCACTGACCGCCCACGGCCGAGATCTGGCCGGCCGATGAACACCGCATTTCCTCCAGGTTGGTACCAGGACCCGACCGGGCAGGGAGACGCCCGGTACTGGAACGGCACGAGCTGGACGCAGTCGGTCGACCGTGGGGGTGTCACCGTCAACGTCGCCATCGATCCATCAGCCGCTCAGATCCCACCGGTGCCGGGCACCCAGGTGTCGATACCTGCACCGCCGTCGACATCGCCGACAACCACCGGTGGATCCTCGAAGGGGTCGGCGATGGGGATCATCGTCGGCGTGCTGGTCGTCGTCGTGATCGGCATCTTGATCTTCGTGTTCGTCAACGACGACTCGTCCGACGACACTCCAACGCCGGGTTCGACGCCGGCGGTCGAGGCACCGGCTCCGCCGGCGAGCGTGGGCGGCTGAGCCTTGGGCGCTGCTATCGGACAGATCCTCGGTTTCGCGGTCGCGGTGGCGATCAGTCCTGTTCCGATCATCGCGGTGATCTTGATGCTGTTCTCGAAGAAGGCGACCGTCAACAGCATCTCGTTCCTGTTCGGGTGGGTGCTGGGTCTGCTCGGCGCCGGGTTGATCGTGCTGGCGCTCGGACTGACGGCGTCCGAAGGTGGGCCGTCGACGGCGAGCGGGTGGATCAAGATCGCCCTCGGAGCCCTCTTCCTGGCGCTCGCCGTGAAGCAGTGGAAGAGCCGTCCGAAGAAGGGCGAGGAGGCGACGACACCGGCGTGGATGTCCGCGATCGACGGCTTCACCGCGGTCAAGTCGTTCGGCATCGCCGTGCTCCTGTCGGCCGTCAACCCGAAGAACCTCGGCCTGACGATCGCGGCCGCAGCGAGCATCAGCGCTGCAGGGTTGAGCGGCGGCGACGAGGTCATCGTCCTGGTCGTGTTCGTCCTGATCGCCTCGGTGGGAGTCGCGGTCCCGGTGCTGATGAACCTGATCCTCGGGTCCAAGGCCGAGCACACCCTCACCGAGATGAAGGAGTGGCTGATCGACAACAACGCCACGGTCATGTCGGTGTTGTTCGTCGTCATCGGAGCCAAGCTGCTCGGCGACGGCATCTCGATCGTCGCCTGAGCTGACGTCTGGATCGGCCGGCGATGACACAGCGTTTCACCTTGCCCGAGCAGCCTTCGGGCCTCGCCCGCTTCGCGCCGGGCGTGGGCAGCATCGTCGACGGTGTTCGCCACTCCGCCGGCGTGGACCTTCGGGCTGCGCTCACCGTGTGGGCCGTCGTCGTACCGCAGTCGTTGGCCTACGCGACGCTGGCGGGGATGCCGTCCGTGCACGGCCTGTATGCCGCGACGGCCGCGATGGCCGCCTACGCAGTGTTCGGGACGTGCCGTGATCTGAACATGGGGGCCGAGTCGACCGTTGCGCTGATGGCGGCGGCAACCGTCGCCCCCCTCGTCACCGACGCGGACAGTGTCGTCGAGCTCACCTCGCTGGCGGCCGTGCTCGTCGGCGGCTGGTGCGTGCTCGGTTTCGTGTTCAAACTCGGCTTCATCAGCGAGTTCCTGTCGCGCCCGATCCTCGCCGGCTACGTGTTCGGGTCGGGGATCATCATCGTCATCAGCCAGCTCGAGGCGCTGTTCGGGTTGGACATCGACACCAACCTCTACACCACCGACATCGGCGCCGTCATCCGCAATCTCGGTGACGCCCATGGCCTCACCACGTTGATCGGCCTGCTCTCCGTCGGGCTGGTGTTCGGATTGCGCAGACTCGTTCCCAGGATTCCGGCGCCGCTGGTCGCTGTGGTGCTGGGGATCGTGGCGTCGACCGTGTGGAACCTCGATGAGGAAGGTGTCGCCGTGGTCGGGAACATCACGTCAGGCGTGCCCGTGCCCGGGCTCCCCGACGCATCGTTCGATCAGTTCACACAGCTGTTGCTGCCCGCGCTCGGCATCGCACTCCTGGCGTACCCCGACAGTTTCCTCACCGCACGCTCGTTGTCGACGACGGGCGGGTACACGCTCGACGCCGACCAGGAGTTTCTCGCCATCGGGACATCGAACGTGGCGTCGGGACTGTTCCAGGGCTTCCCCGTCAACGGCAGCCAATCGCGTAGCTACGTGCAGCGCGACGCCGGCGGCAAGACCAATCTGGTCGGGCTGATCTGCTCGGCGCTGGTGCTGGCGACGTTGCTGTTCCTCACCGGGCTGTTCGAACAGCTCCCGCTGGCCGTGCTGTCGGGCATTGTGATCGTCGCCGGCCTCGGCCTGTTCGAAGTCCGTGACTTCCGGGCCCTGTGGCGGGTCAGGCGGTCGGAGTTCTGGCTCGGCACCATCACGGTTGCCTCGGTGCTGGTGTTCGGCATGCTCGGCGGGATCGCGTTCGCCATCGGGCTGTCCATGCTCGTGGCCTTGGCACGGCTGATCAGGCCGCACACCGCCGAACTCGGGCGCGTCGAGGGCACGGACACCTTCCGTGCGCTGGAGCATCACGCCGACGCGCACCGGATCCCCGGTCTGTTGATCTACCGGATCGACGACGAGTTGTTCTTCGCCAACACGGCGTTCTTCGTTCGCGACGTCGAGCAGCGCCTGGCCGCTTCGGAGCCCCCGGCGAGCACGTTGGTGGTCGATGCCGAAGGGATGTCCGACATCGACACCACCGCGACGCAACAGCTCGAGGAGTTGCTCGACGGCCTGGACGCTGCGGGCATCGACGTGTCATGGGCCAGGGTGCGCCAGCCGGTGCTCGACATGCTCGAGCGGTCCGGCCTCCTGGATCGCATCGGAGAAGACCACATCTTCCTCGAGGTCGACGACGCCGTCGCTGCCTTCCTCGACTCGTGACCGAATCCGATCGAGACGTCGGATCGAGACCAACGAGGTTGCCGAGTCGGCCGGTGTTGATCAGCTCACCAGTTCGAGTTGGCTCGGACGCCAGGTCTTGTCGATCCACGGTTCCAGCGGCCCGTAGGCACGCAGGAGGATGAACCAGCTCTTGCCGGGGATCGTCTGGATCCAGTTCTTCTCCATGCCAGCCGGCGCCTCCGGCGCAAAGATCACGTCGATGGAGCCGTCCTCGTTCTGCTTCTGATCGGCGCTCAAGCTGTTGATGCCGGCAAACGGCTGATCAGTCTGCAGCATGCTGCGGGTCTGCGGGTCGTAGATGGTCACCGACCAGTTGTCCTTGACCGGAAAGTTCGCCGGCAGGCGGAGCTTGTAGGTCTTCGCGCCATCGAGCGGGCGACCCTTGCCGTCGAGGCCCGTGATCATGTAGTCGGATCCGGTGCCCGGCTTCGTGACGGCCATCGCCGGGGTCACGCAGACGGCGTTGTAGTGCATCCAGAGCCTGCCGTCCATGCGGCGGGCGCCTTCCTGGAGGAACGTGGTGTCCTTGTCGGGATACGCCATGACCCACTCGGTGTGCTCGTCGTGGTAGATGTAGCTCCCCTCGTCCTGGGGATACACGGTGTTCACCCGGGCATACGCGTTGCCGATGGCCACGGCGTCGGCGAGGATCTTCTTCAGCCGATCATCCGGGTCGAACTGCTGGCCCTTGACGATGCCGACCGCTCGTAGCTGTCCGGCCAGCTCGGGGTCGAGCCATCCGTCGGCCTCCTCCTGAACGATCTCGTTCACCACGTCGAAGAAGCTGCCGTCGTTGGGCATGATCGTGTTGTAGCCCGCCAAACCCGACATGTTCTTGAACTCCATCGCCGGCGGATCGTCCGCCTTGGACAGCGGATACACCTTGAGGTTCTGCTTGATGTTGTCCGACGCCTTCTCGACGTTGGCGGGATCCTGCACGTTGCCGCGCACGTAGCCACGCATGAAGTTCCACACGCAGTACGTCTGCGACTGCACGACGAAGTACCCGTCGGGGACGTCACCGTCATAGCCGGGAGGCAGCACCAGATACTTGCCGCCCTTGCCCTGGTCGGGGCCGGCGGCGCCCATGTCGCTCATGTAGCGGAAGTACATGTCGTCGAGAATGCCCAGCACGTCGGGCGGGATGTCGATGACGGTCGGGCCGTCCTTCTTCAGGTCGAGGAACCCCCACGTGTACAGCGACGTGTTGTTCCAGGTGAGCACGAGTGGCTTGGAGTCGCCGAGCTGTTCGGCGATCAGGATCTGGTTGCACTCGGTCAAGCCCTCATCGCGATGGCCCTGTCGCAGGGAATACATCGACGCCGCCGGGGTCATGTTGATGAACGCCTCGACCGCCCGACCGCGCTGGACGAAGTCGACCAGTGTGTCCTTGGTGTCGCCGACGGGCACCCCGTCGAAGAACTCCAGACTCCCGATCGATGTCTCGACCTTGTCCGGTGTGGTGCGATTCTCCGGGATCGGGATCGTCGTCTTCATCACCGGTTGCTGGGTGATCATCTGGGACTTGCTCATGTCGTGCTCCTTTGTCGAACGTGGAATGTGTGGAGTTCGTGGATTCGGTTGGTCAGGGCAGGGCTGCTGTCGACGTGTCCGGTGTCGATCCCGGCGCTCCGCCGTGCCCCGCCGGCTGGTCGTTGAAGAATCCGACTGCCTTCAGCTCTCTGGACAGGTCGAGCCCGATCGCGAGGACGGGGGCGGCGAGGATCAGCCCGACCATCCCGGCGATCATGCCGCCGAGCGTCGTTGCGAGCAGGATGGTCAGCGGATGAAGGTTGAGGCTCGTGCCGAGCAGCTTGGGCTGCAGCAGGTTCTCGAGAACCACCTGAGCAACCAGGACGACCGCAAGTGCCGCGAGCGCCAACCCGACCCCACCGTCGCCGAGCGCCATGAGCACGGCGAACGCGCCGCCGAAGAAGGCCCCGATGTACGGGATGTAGGCGCCGACGAAGTTGACGACGCCGACCGCAAGTGCTCCTGGTACGCCGAGGAAGTACATGCCGAGCGCGATCGACACGCCGTTGACGAGCGCCAGAGCGGTCTGGCCACCGAAGTAGGACTGGATGTCGTTGACCGACTTGTCGATGACTCGCTCGGCGGCATCTCGACGGGCGGGATCGGCCTTGCGGTCCACCCACTTGCGAGTCAGCGTCGCCCCGTCCTTGAGGATGTAATAGAGCACCATCGCCCCGAGGACCAACCCGGCGATCATGCCGGCGGCCGAGTCGAAGAGGGTGGCCACTGCTGTTGCCACGCCGTCGCGCGCCACCGGTGCGGCGTCGTGGGCGGTGGAATCGACTTCGTCGACGGCGGCAGCGCTGATCGGCAGGTCCTCCACCCAGGTCTTGACCTCCTCGACCGCCCCCTGGAGGTTCTCGGTCAGGGCGTCACCCTGGCTGTACAGGGCCTCGGCGGTGATCCAGCCGCAGCCGACGATCACGGCGACGAGCCCGACCAGGACGATCCCCGCCCCGGCACCGCGTTTGATGCCGCGGTCCTCCAACCAGTCGACGAACGGTGCGAAGACGATGGCCAAGAAGATGCCGATGGCGAGGGGGATGGTGAGGTCGCGGGTCGCGGCGATCATGACCGTGATCACGGCGAGCGCGAGCACGGTCCCGATGAACATCCAGCTGTTCGTGCCCACCCTGCGCACCCAGGAAGGAACGTCGAAACGCACCCGCTCGACCGATGGCTGAATTTCGGAGCTGTCAGGGGTGGACAGAACCTCGCGGTCGACAGTGTCAGGTTGCTGGGCCATGGCGTTCTCCTTCAGAGTGGGACAAGGCCATTGTCCGATCGGACGACCGTCGCTGCCAGCCCCGAAAGGGCGCCCGATGGGAGAAGGTGCGAAAACGAGCCGATCGCCCGCCCACACACCTGCCCGGCATCGCGTTCGAGGGAGATCCGTCAGGAGGAACCGGTCAGTCGGTGCGGTCGTCGGCGCTTCGAGCCACCCACGCGGTGGCGTCGTCGTAGGCCGTGAGCAGCGTGTCGGTACGCCAGCGGCCGGGTCCGTAGATGTTGTGCTCGCCGAGGTCGTTCATCATGCCGGTCGCTTTCAGTTGGTCCTGCACGCGTGGTTGCACAGACGCGAGCACCAACTTGCTCTCGACGTCGTGCAGCGCGCTCGCATACCGCACGAACACCTCGATGAGGGTGGCGCCGACGTCGTCGCGTCCGCGGAGCCGGATCACGACCACCGAGTTGCTCGACTGGTCGGTCACCGTGGGCAGCATCGCCTCGAACGCGGGCGCCGCAGCGAAGAAGAGACTGCCGACCGGCTCCAGCAGGACGACGGTGTCGGCCGGGAGCTCGTCGGGCGGTTCGTCATCGATCAGGTGGCGCTCGTCGTCGACGCGCAGCCGCTGCAGGCTGATCTGGTTCGACTGCCGGATGACGTAGAGCATCATCGACGTGCCGACGCCGATCAGCACGGCGAACTGGAGCGGGATCAGCATGGTCAGCACGAACGTGACGAGCAGCACGGTCTGCTGGATCCGTCCGGTCCGCAGGACCGTTGCGATCTGGCCCGGCTTGATCGTCCGGACGCCCACGATGATCAGCAGGCCAGCGAGCGCAGGCATCGCGATGTAGCCGACAGGTTTGGCGAACACCAGGATGACAACGCCCATCACGACCCCGGCGATCAGGACCGCGAGACGGCTCCGTGCGCCGCCACTCACTGCGAGCGCCGACGCCGACATCGACCCGCCGACGGGCATGCCCTGCAGGGTTCCGGCGGCGATGTTCGCTGCGCCTTGGCCGACGAAGTCACGCGAAGTGTCCGTCGGCGTGCCGTCCGGTCGGGGGAAGCTCGCCGACACCCCGGCGCCCTGGACGAGCCCGATGAACGCCAGCGCCAGGGCGGGGACGAGCAGGCTGGGGATGAGCCCGAGGTCCGGGAATTTCGGCAGCGGGAGCGAGTTGGGGATGTCGGCGATGTCCTGCAGGCGTTCGACGTCCCACCCGAAGGCGGGCACCATCGCCGAGGCTGCGAACACGGCGACCACCATCCCGAGTGCGTCGAGCCGGGTCCGCTCCAACACGAGGATCAGGACGATCGTCGCCGCGCCGACCGCGAACGTCGCCGGGTCGATGTCGAACGGATGCAGCACCAGGTCGATCGCCCGGCTGACACGATTCGAACCCTCGGAGTCGTAGCCGGTGAACCCGTCGAGCTGGCCGAGCACGATGTTGACCCCGACGGCGCTGATGAACCCGATCATCACCGACTGCGACACGTAGTTGAGGAGCATCCCCAGCTTGAGCAGCCCGAGGGTCAGCATCACGATGCCGGTCATGATCGACAACGTGAACAACGCCGAGGCAGGATCGTCGGCGCTGCCGATCTGATCGACGTCGGCGACGATGATCGACATCGCACCGGTCGTCTGCACCGCCATGAACGCCGAACTCGTGAACAGCGCACCGGTGAACGTGCCCCACATCGCGCCATACAGTCCGAAGATCGGGTTGACCCCCGCCAGCAGCCCGCTGGCAAGGCTGTCGGGAACGCTCTCCACGCCCAACACCAGCCCCGACACGGCATCCTTGCCGGCCGTGTCGCGTCGGAACAGTCTCCGCAGGTTCACCACGCCCTCCCCTCCGAGCCGGCACCAGCCGCCCGCGCCGCTTCGACGTCATCGGCGAACGTGCGGGCGAGTTGTCGGTCGCGGTCGGAGTCGGCGAACCGCTCTCCTTGTCGTCCGAGGCGCAGCAGCGCGGCGGTGACCGTCCGGTCCTCGCCGCCGTACAGCAGGATCTGTCGTCCCGCGGCGTCGAGGTAGTCGCCCACGGTGTCTTCCCGGACGACGACGCAGGACGAGCCGTCGCTGCGCTGCCGGGTCCGGATCCCGAGTTTCCGGCGTGACAGTTCGGCGAACACTTCGGTCAAGACCTCGGTGCACTCGACACCCGTCCGCGGGTCGTTGACCGCTGGTGACAGGGCCATCAAGGCGATGTCGACGAGCACGCTGATCGTGTACCCGATGTCGTTCTCGGGGTCCCGCGACCTGGCGATCGTCAGACAATCGGCGAGATCATCGTCGGAGACCGGCAATCCCGCCGACACCCAGCCGATGGATTCGCCTCGGATGACCGGCCGGCCCGTCCCGGTCTCGATCAGGACACATGCGCCGGGCTCGGTCGTCAGGCGATGCAACCGGTCGGTGTCGACGCGCACGACGTAGCCGTCATCGGATGCAATCAGGTCGGTTGCGTCCGCCGGTCGCCGGATGTCGATGTCGTCGACGACGACATCGTGGCGCAACTCGTGCTCGTGGGCCTTCATCGCCCGGACGATCCGTCTGCCGATCCAACGGATCGCTCGGTCGACGCGCAGCGATTGCAGTGTGCCGTTGATGTACCAGACGATCAGGACGCCGGTGATGATCAGCAGGAGGACGCTGACCGACATCGTCACCGGCGGGGCGAGTGTGTCGCCGGCACGACTCCGCAGCAGGATCTGGCTGGTGATGATGAAGCTGGCCGTCAGGGCAAACGTGCCGAGCACCCACTTGTTCCCACTGCCCCGAAGCTTCATGCGCAGCAACCGTGGCGAGAACTTGGTCGCCATGTTGCCGGCGGTCAGCGAGGTGAGGGCGAGCACGATGCTCAGACCGGTGAAGACGAGCGCCAATGCGCTCAGCAGCGAGGCTCGTGCTTGGTCGACGGTGATCGCGAAGGTCTCCGGATCGGGATCGGCGCCGTACCGCTCGATCGCGAACGCGAGGAACCCACCAGCGATGGCGCCGAAGACCGCGGTGAGCCCCTGGTCCTCCTCCAGTGAGGTGCTGATGTCGTCGAGAACCCCTCGGACGCCCCGCATGGTCACCCTCCCAGCCCATCGTTCGACGCGGTGATGCGACACTCCCCCGAGCGTGCTTCGGGTAGCACGGCGTCCGACCGTTGGCGACGGCCTTGGTTGTGGTGATCAGAACGCATCGTGGTGCACCTCTCGACGTGCAGCCTCCTCGCCGAAACGGAGCGTCGGTAGCCCCACAACGGTGAACGAAGGGTGGTGGTCGCGTGCAGGCGATGACGATGCGATCGGCAGGGGCACCCCCCATGCACCCTCTTGGCGCTATCGAGTGCGCCGTCGGCCGTGCAGAATCGAACCGATGGAGTTCACGTCCGAAGCCGCAGTATCGGGAGGCAGCCGTGTCTGACGAGTACGCATTCGTGGTCGCGACCTATGTGGATCTGGCCGCCGCGGACGCCGACTATTCGGCGGTCCACCAGCTCTTCTCGGGGTTCGATCCTTCGATCGCGTTCGACGCCGTGACCGTCGGAAGGAAGGCGTCCGGCGAGATCCGTTTCGGTCAGCGACCCGCAGGCGACCGCAGCCCCGACGGCCCCAGCTGGAGCCTGGCGGAGGGTCTTGCCGCGGCCCTGTTCCCGTCGGTCGGCGCCGACGCTCCGGCAACGCAGTTGGCGGCACGCGAGATCCTCAGCGCCGTGTCCGGCGAGGTGTCGCGTCGCCTCGGCCGAGATGCGCTGAGAGACCTCGGCGCGCACCTCGACGGCTCGGCGGCCGCGCTGGTGGTCGCCGCCGCGTCCGCTCACGAGGACCGAGTTGGCGAGGCACTGACCAGGGCACGTTCGGTGATGACGCGAACCGCACCCATCGATGTTGTCCTGATCGACCGAACGAGCCGATCCGCGCAGCTGATCGCGTCGCCCCGACCCGGTTGATGCGCCACGACCGCGTCGCCGACGTGCACGTCGCCGTCCTGTCGGCAGCGCCTCAGTCGCTGAGGTACCCGAGGATTCGGGCCTTGGCGACGGCTTCGTGTCGTCCGTGGACATTGAGCTTGTCGTAGAGGGTGACCGTTCGCTTCTTGACCGTCGCCGGTGCGATGAACAGCTCCCGGGCGATCTCCTTGTTCGACAGTCGATCTGCGAGCAGCCTGAGCACGTCGAGTTCGCGCCCGGTGAGGCTGGGGCCGCCATTGAACGTGGCCACGGCGTCGGTCGGTGTCTCGGCGCGCGTGTCGGTCGTCGTCGGTGACCCGATCGCGCCGACGATGGCGCCTGCGTGCTCCAGATCCTCGCCAGCGATGTCGAGGCGAGACAACAGTGGCACGAGCGCCGGACCGAGATCGGCGAGTCGTCGGACCATGCCGGCCTTCTGTGACAGCGTGACGGCGGACTTCAGCGCATCGAGCGCCTTCGCCTCCTCACCGACGTCGGCGAGGCGCAACGCGCGCAGCCCGAGGAGACTGACGGTCAGCGGGACATGGTGATGGAGGATCGCAGCTTCGAGCGCCTCCTCGAGGAGTTCGCTGCCACGCACGGCGTCATCGGGTGAGGTCAGCAGCGCCCCGATCAGTGTCGGGGTCAAGTCGTAGAACATGTAGCGATGGCGCTCGACGTCGAGGTCCGCGGTCTGCGCCCAGCGCAGCGCCGACGCGTGACGGCCGCGCCGGAGGTCGAGTTCGGCCAGGAACGCCCGAACGACCGGCTGGAGGAACTCGCTTCTCTCGTCGAGCACGTACTGCATCGTCGCCGCTGCGGTGTCGTCGGCCTCGCCTCCACGGCCTTGGGCCAGCTGACTCAACGCAAGTGCGATCTCGGCGTGCACCACGAAGATCGTCTGCGTGACCAGCCGGAGGTCGAGCGTGGCCCCCAAGTGTTCGTCGGCCTCGTGGAGCCTGTTCCGTTCGTATGCCGAGATACCGAGGAAGTAGTGCGCCGTGGCGATCGTGTCCTGGTGGTCGAAGCGTTCACCGATGGACAGCAACTGGATGCTGTGACGATCGACAGCGTCGAGGTCGCCTTCCAGCCAGCCCAGGTAGGGCATCGCATATGCCAGCGGATCCCATGGAGCGTCGGCGAACCGTTCATCACCGATCACCGAGTCGGCGAGCTGATGCGCCTCCTTCGAGCGACCGGCACCCGCGAGGGCAATGGCCTCGAGCACGTACGCGAACGCGAGATGTCGACCCGGGCGATGAGCGAGGAGCCGATTCGCGGTCCGAGCGTCGACGATCGCTCCGTCGAAGTCGGCCCTCAGCAGCTTCGAGTACGCCCCTCGGAGCTCCGCGATCTGCGCCCGGATCTCGCCGGACCGCACATCGTCGTCGCCCGTGCGATCGAGAATCTGCTCGGCGAGATCGAGCGCGCTCCGCATCTCGCTGTGACGCGACTGGAACTCGCCGAACAGCCACGCGCGGAGAAGCAGCAACGAAGGGTTGGAGTCGACCACGTCCTGGGGGATCATCGACAAGAGGCGTTCGAGATCGACCCAGCGCTCCTCCTCGATCAGTTCGGACCCGTACTCCTCGGCGAGCGTGGCGACGGCAGCGCGGTCGCCGGCAAGACCGAACTGCTCGATGGCCTCCTCGACCAGTCCGCACTCCTTGAACAGATGAGCCGCGGTCCGGCGCGCCCGTGCCTCTGAGTGCGTCGACTCGATCCCACGATCGCGTCGCCAGTGGTCGAGCAGTCTGGCGAACACGTGGTGGAAGCGGAACCACTCCCCGGCGGCGTCGAGCTGGATGACGAACAGGTTGTGACTGCGGAGCCACCCGATGAACTCGTCTCCCGTCATCAGCGGCGGTCTTCCTGCATCCTCGACGACGACTGCATCGCACAGCGGCGCACTGAAGCGATCGAAGATCGATGCCGCAAGGAGGTACCGGCGCACCTCCGGCGGGACCTGTTCGAGCACTTCGCCGACCAGATACGCCTGGGCTCCCTGATCGAGGAAGCTTGCGCCCACGACCGGTGTGCCGGCGGGCGACAATCCCATGGCCTCGGCCGTCAGCCGCACACCGGCCGGCCAGCCTTCCGTGGACTTGCGGAGAGTGCTGACCTCGTCGGGCGTCAGCGCGCGGTCGAGGAACTGCTCGGTGAACTGCTGGATCTCGCCCTCGGAAAAGGCGAGATCGTTCATCCGCAGCTCGTTGAGCTGTCCTCGGGCGCGGAGCAGCCCCGTCGGCAGTGGCGGGTCATGCCGACCGACGATCACGAAGTGCGCGGACTCCGATGGATGTCTGAGCAGCTCGGACATCAACGAATGGACCTCCGGCGACGTGATCTTCTGGTAGTCGTCGAGCACGATCACCACCGGCTCGGCGAGTTCGTCCAACTCGTTGGAGAGCGTCGTGACCAAGATGTGCTGGTCCGGGAGGCGAGCGGCTCTCGCCATCTGCGAGGTGACGCCCAACGCGTCGGGGAACACGCTGCGGACGGCTGCCGCAAGGTGAACCACGAACCAGCGTGGGTCATCGATCTGGGCATCCAGCGAGAGCCACGCGCAGGAACGGTCGAGCGTCTCGCACCACTGGCTGACGTTCACGGACTTGCCGAAGCCCGCTGGGGCGCTCACCACGGTCGCGGCCCCGTCGATGCCGTGGTCGAGGGCCGCGTTCAGGTGGTCGCGAACCAGTGCGCCACCGGGCGGGCGGGGTCGATGGAGGAACACCGAGCGAACGAGGTGCGTCGGAGAAGCGGCCTCAGAGGCGACCTCGGTCACGTCGGTGTCCGCTCATCGATCCCAGCCCACTGATGAGGCGATGCCCATGTCACGACGTCGACCTTAACGTCAATGCGTCGACAGGGCTGCGGGGCCAGAGGTCCCAGGAGTGCAGCCCCGACGTGTCAGCTCAGGAGTTCGAGGTCGCCCGGCCGCCAGGTCTGGTCGATCCAGGGCTGCTCCGGTCCATAGACGCGGAAGGCGATGAACCAGCTCTTGCCCGGGATGGTCTGCAGCCAGTTGTGCTCGTGCCCGGCGGGCGCCTGGGGTGCGAAGTAGATGTCGTAGGAGCCGTCGGGGTTCGTCTCGAGGCCCTCGTCCTGGCTGCCGAGCGTCGGGAACTGCTGGTCGGTCTGGAGCTGCGAGCGGGTCTGGGTGTCGTACATCGTGACCGCCCAGAAATCCTTGACCGGCACATCGGGCGGCAGATGGAGCTTGTAGGTCTTCGATCCGTCCAGCACGAGGCCGTTCGAGTCGATTGCCGCCATTGCGTAGTCCGATCCCGCACCGGGCACCGTGACCGCCATTGCCGGCGACACGCAGATGTAGCCGAAGTGGAAGAAGACGCGTCCCTCGAGATCCCGTGCTCCGGTGTCGGTGGTGTACGTCGTGGACTTGTTCGCGTAGCCCATCACCCAGGTCTTGTTGCCGTCGTAGACGAACTGTCCCGGGTTGCGGGGCATGTAGCTGATCGCCCGGGCGGCGGCATTGCCGATCGCGGCGGCGTCGGTCAGGACCTTCTTCATACGGTCGTCGGGAGCGAAAGGCTTGCCCTTCTCGATCCCGACGGCGGCCATCATGCCCTTGGCTTCCGGGCCGAGGAAGTCGTCGGGCTCCGTTTGGATCAAGGCATGCAGCTGCTCGAAGAAGCCGACGTCATTGGGCAGCACGGTGTCCACCTGCTTGCCCGAGACGTTGATGAACTCCATCGCCGGCGGGTTCGACTCGGTCGACAACGGGTACACCTTGAGGTTGTCGCGAATGTTGTCGGAGGCGGCCTTGATCCCGTGGTCGAGGTAGCCGCGCATGAACACCCAGACACCATTGGTCTTCGACGGAACGACGAAGTAGCCGTCGGGCACGGGCCCGTCGTAGCCCGGCGGGAGCACGAGGAACTTGCCACCCTTGCCCTTGTCGGGCCCGGCGACGCCGAGGTCGGTCATGTAGAGGAAGGCCATGTCGTCGAGGATGCCCAGCATCTTCGGGGGGAGATCGATGACGCACGGCCCGTCCTTGGCGAGGTCGAGGAAACCGATGGCGTACATCGTCGAGGTGTTCCCGGTGAGGACCAACGACGTCGAGTCCATCAGGGTGTCGAAGATGCAGATCTTGTTGCACGCGTCAGCGCCCGCTGCCGCCTGACCCGCTCGGAGCGCGCTCATCGACATCGTCGGGATGCTGTTGAGGAACACCTCGACCGCACGCGAACGATCGAGATAGTCGTACACCGTCTCGGCGGTCTCGGGCGTCGGCACACCATCGAAGTACTGCAGGGCTCCGATCGAGCTGTGGACGCGGTCAGGCGTGGTGATGCTCGCTGGGATTGGCGTGGTCATCGTGAAGTCCGTCATGCATCGAACGTCTCATGATCGGGATGCCCGCGATAGCCCCAGGATGGAGACATCGGGGCGCAACAGCGCCGACTGCGGCTGATCCGTCAGGCGGGCGGGTTCTCGACCGCCTCGACCCAGCGAGGATCACTCTCGATCGGAAGGGTTCCGCCGCGACGTTTGATCACGACCACGGCGACGACCATGCCGACCAGGAACGCCAGGAGCATCACCGCCCACTTGCGGTTCGAGCGACCGCGGAGTTCATCGGCGGCTTCCGACAGCACCGCTGCTGCGACTTCTCTTCCTACGTTCGTGACGTTCGGTCCCATGTCCCCAACCTAGACCTCGACCGACCGTGTTCACCCCGAGTCTCACGATCGAGCGCATGTTCACCTCAATCGAGCAGCACCCTCACAGACTATTACCCGCCGGGTGCACGAATCGTTACGTTTCGTTACGATCACTCCCATGACCGTGCCCGGAAAGGGTGGCCGCCCCCGCAAGTGGCGCTCCGACGCCGACCGCGTGCGCGCCTTCCGAGCACGAGAACGCGGCGACGACGAACCACCAACCATCGAAGTTGCCCTCGAATCCGGTGACGAAGCCGCAGTCGCCTGGGACCAGGCCCGCCAACTCGGCGACACCATCGACGCACTCAAAGCCGAACTCAAGACGACCAAGGCCGCCCTACGACGAGCCGAGAAGGAACTCGAGCGAGAGCAAGTCCGCGCCAACTGGATCAGCGAAGGCAACGACCGCCTCCGAGCCGAACTCGACGCCGTCGAACGCGACCGAGCCGACCTGCAGGAACGACGTGACGGACTTCTTCGCACCATCACCACACCCGCACCGAATGTCCGACCTGTTCCTGGCCCGAATCGAGCGCAACGCCGGCAGGAAGAACGCCGCCGGCGCCGACCACCGACGTGACCACGACAACTCCCTCGACGACACACACCATCACGAGGGACTGATCGAACGCCCGGTGGGAGCAATCCGATACCCCGGTGGGAGCAATCGCGCGCCTCGGTGGGAGCAATCCCAGAGTCCGGTGGGAGTCATCGCGGGAGCATTGAACGAACCGCCGACAATCCCTCGTCCCGATTCGTTGCCCACCGCGTTGCCCCTCGCTTGGGACTCGACTGACCTACGAAGTACAAAACACCTGGTAGATCGGTGGGCGCAGAGGGACTCGAACCCCCGACATCTTCCTTGTAAGGGAAGCGCTCTAGCCAACTGAGCTATGCGCCCGACGTGCGGCGATGTTAGCGGCGGCCCCGTCCCCTCGGACCAGAAGGGGCTCACCCGACCGATACGGTGCGGAGCCATGCCGGACGCCGTCGAGATGGTCATCGAGCCCCGTACAGCGCAGGTCGGCGACGGGACCGTCCGCCGAGTGCTCCCGTTCCGCAGACGCCGGATGATCGGCCCGTTCATCTTCGCCGATCTGATCGGCCCCGAGGACCTGCAGCCGGGAACCGGTACGAACGTCGACGCACACCCCCACATCGGGCTCTCGACGCTCACGTATCTGTTCGCCGGACGGATGGTGCATCGCGACTCGACCGGTGCCGTCGCCACGATCGAGCCGGGTGCAGTGAACTGGATGACCGCCGGCCGCGGGGTCACCCACACGGAGCGCAGCCACCCCGACGACCTCCCGACGCTGCGTTCGCTGCACGGCCTGCAGACCTGGGTCGCACTCCCCCACGATCGCGAAGACGGCGAAGCCGCGTTCGAGCACACGCCGGCCGACGCCATCGACGACCTCGATGGACCAGCCGGCCTACGCCTCGTGGCGGGTACCGGCTGGTCGCTGGAGTCGCCGGTCGGTGTCTCGTCGCCGCTGGTGCTCGCCGAGCTGAGACCGACCGCCACTACCTCGATCCCGGTCGATGCGACCCACCCGGAGCGGGCCGTACTCGCGATCGACGGCGACCTCCGCCTCGGAGGGACCGCACTCCGGTCCGGACAGCTCGCGGTCCTCGAGCACGGCACCGAACCCCATCTCAGCGGCGATGGTCACGCGGTGCTGCTCGGTGGCGAACCCGTCGGCGAGCGCACCATCTGGTGGAACTTCGTGCACAGCGACCGCGCCCGCATCGAACAGGCGAAGGCCGACTGGGCGCAGCAACGCTTCCCGACCGTGCCGCACGATCACGAACCCTGGGTCCCGCTCCCCGGCTGACGATCGGGTAGCGACCAGCCGCTGTCAGGACGGCTCGACCAGGCGGGCGAGTCCGTCGAGGTTCTTCTGCATGTTGGCGGCGTGCTCGCCGAGGCGCCGCTCGACGATCTCGTGTTCGCGATCGGGCATCCGCTCGATCGCTGGGCTGAGCCCGCTGCGGCCCGGACCGATCTGACACCACTGCGTGACGCGTGTGCCACCGTCGACCGGCTGGAGCACGAACCGCCAGCGCGCCGCGGGGTCGGCGGGATCCTCGACGGCCCAGCCGATCACGCGCTCTGACTCGTACTCGACGATCGTGCACTCCACCTGCCACCGGCCGACGACGGGATGCTCGTTCGTCCCGCGGAAGCGCGCCCCGAGCGCCGGCTCCGTCGCTCCGTCGAGCCACTCGGCACCCTGGAACTCCGAGGAGAACCGGGCCGGCAGGTCGATGTCGCTGATGTACACCCAGAGGTCGCCAGGCGACGCAGCGATCACACGCGACACCTCGGTCGTCGGTCCGTCCGCATAGCGCAGTCGTTCGGTCATCGCTCTCGCCTCCCGGCAGTTCCGTTCGCCAACATGGCGGCAGGGACCACCGCCTACTGTCGATCGTATGCAGGTGGGGGTCAGCGCCGTCGTGTCGTCGCATGACGACGTCGAGTTCGTCCGCGAATGCGAGCGGGTCGGAGCCACGTCGGTGTGGGTCCCCGAGGCGTGGGGGTACGACGCGCTCACGCCGCTCGCCCACCTCGCAGCCGTCACGTCGACGCTCCGGCTCGCGACGGGCATCGTCCAGGTCGGTGCCCGCACCCCGGCCATGCTCGCGATGCAGGCGATGTCGGTGCAGCAGCTGTCCGGTGGCCGCCTGGTGCTCGGGTTGGGATCGAGCGGCCCACGGATCATGGAGGCGTGGCACGGTGTGCCGTTCCGGAAGCCGGTCGCCACGATGCGCGAGACGATCGAGATCGTGCGGCAGATCGCGCGGGGTGACCGGCTGGACCATCACGGCGAGGTGTACGACCTCCCACCGGAGGGTTCGGGTCGCGGGATCCGCTCGATGGTGCGGCCGGTTGCGCCGATCCCGATGGTGATCGCCGCGCTCGGGCCGCGCAACCTCGAACTCACCGGCGAGATCGCCGACGGATGGCTGGGCAACGCGTTCATGCCCGAGCACGCCGACGTGTTCCTCGACCCGATCCGCGCCGGCTGTGCACGGGCCGGCCGTACGATCGACCAGCTCGACCTGGTGATGCCCGTCGCCGTCGAGATCACTGACGATCCCGAGGAGGCGGGTCGACGCCATGCCGACGGCTATGCGTTCACCATCGGCGCGATGGGAGCACCGGGGAAGAACTTCTACAACCGCGCGTTCTCGGCTCAGGGCTACGGCGACGACGTCGCCGCGGTGTACGAGCTCTGGCAGGCCGGCAAGCGCGAGCAGGCTGCCACCCGCGTGCCGTTCGACATCGGGTTCAAGACGAACCTGCTCGGGCCGCCCGACGTGCTCCGTGAGCGCATCCGCCTCTACCGCGACGTCGGCATCACGACCCTGCAGGCGAAGGTTTCCGGCCCCGACCGACTCGACACGGTGGCGCAGCTCGTCGACCTCGTGCGGGAGGTGGATCACCGACGGCCCGGAGCCTGATCGTGCCGGTCCACCGAGCCGACTCGCTCCGAGGCACGTCGGCGCTCGCGCACGCGCGAGGATCACCCGCACGATCCGAGGAGGGACCATGAGCCACCACGTCACGTCGCCGGAAGCAGTCGGCATGAGCAGCGCCCGGCTGGAGCGAATCGCACCGGTGATGGAGTCGTACGTCACCGAACGCGGTGTGGTCGGCATCAGCACGATGATCGCCCGCCGCGGCGAGATCGTCCACGACGAGCAGTTCGGCTTCCAGGACAGGGAAGCCGGCGTTCCGATGGCGCCCGACACGATCTTCCGGATCTACTCGATGACCAAGCCCGTCGTGTCGACGGCGTTGATGATGCTCCACGAGGAGGGGCTGTTCCAGCTGGAGCATCCGGTCGCCCAGTACCTCCCGGCGTTCGGCGGAACGAAGGTGCTCGCCGACGACGGCAACCTGGTCGACCAGATACGTCCGATGCAGATTCGCGACCTCCTGAGCCACACGAGCGGCCTCACCTACGACTTCATGGCCGACAACCCCGTCGCCCAGATGTACCGCGACGCCAGGATCATGAACGACTCGACCCGTCCACTCGACGCGTTGATCGACGCACTGGCGACCCTCCCCCTCGCCTTCCAACCCGGCACCCGCTGGCACTACAGCGTCGGCATCGACGTCGCCGCCCGGCTGATCGAAGTCCTCTCCGGCCAGTCGCTGGGCGACTTCCTCCAGCAGCGGCTCTTCGACCCGTTGGGCATGTGCGACACCGGGTTCGGCGTTGCCGACGACCAACTCGGTCGGGTGGCTGCGATGTACGGCCTCCCGGACCTCGTCGGCGAGAACTACTCGGCGATCGAACTGATGGAGGCGGCCTTGAGCGGCTTCAACGAGCGGATCGACGTGTCGGTCACCTATCCGACGAGTACGCCCGAGGTGTTCCAGCGCGGCGGTCTCGGCCTCTTCTCGACGGCCGCGGACTACATGAAGTTCGCGCAGATGCTCGCGAACGGCGGACGCATCGACCGCACCGCCGGCGGAGAGCGCCTGATCGGCCGCAAGACGCTGGAGTTGATGCACAGCAACCACGTCCCGCTCGAACTCCTCCCGTACGAGATCCTCGGCATGCCCTCGCCCGGTATGGGCTTCGGCTTGGGCTCGAGAGTGATGCTCGACGTGGCACAGACCGCCGGGCCCGGCTCGGTCGGCGAGTACGGCTGGGCGGGCGCCGCCAAGACCTACTTCTGGGTCGACCCGACCGAAGACCTCGTCGGGCTGTTCATGTCGCAGTACATGACCGGCGTGCTACTGCCCGACCGCGACCTGCGATCGATCGCCTGTCAGGCGATCGACGACTGATCGACCGCGTCGGCGATCCGGTCGATCACCTCGTCGAGGATCCGCTCGGACGTTGCCACGTTGATGCGGGCGAACCCGGTGCCGTTCGGGCCGAACTTCGGTCCGCTCGACAGCGCGACACCGAATCGCTTCAGCAGCGACTCGGCGGGGTCGTCACCGAGGCCGGTCTGCCGGAAGTCGAGCCAGCCGAGGTACGTCGCCTCCGGCACATCGAATCGAACCGACGGCACGTCCCGTGCGAGACGTCGAGCGAGCTGATCCAGTCGCGCGGCGATCGTTCGGCGAGCGGCGGCCAGCCAGTCGTCGCATTCGGTCCAGGCGGCGATCGTGCCGACGACACCGAGTGAGCCCGGCGAGCCTTGGAGGTGGCCGGGCATCGCTTCGAGCGCATCGAGGAGCGGGGCGTGATCGATGTGGGCCACCGCGGTGCGCAGGCCGGCGAGGTTGAAGGTCTTGCTGGCCGAGCCGAGTGTGACCAGCCGTCCATGGAACCGCTCGTCGACGATCGCGAGCGGCCGATGCGATGCCCCTGGGTGGACCAGATCGCCCCAGATCTCGTCGGTGATCACGAGCAGACCGTGGCGTTCGGCGACCTCGGCCACCGCTGCCACCTCGTCGTCGTCGAAGACCCGACCGGTCGGATTGTGGGGAGTGCAGAACAGGATCACCCGGGTGGTGTCGTCGATCGCGCCGACGAGCCGGTCGGGGTCGATCCGCCAACCGTCGGGATCGAGGGGCACGTCGACTCGGCGACGCCCGCTGTCGGCGATCGCGTCGAGGAACGGGTAGTAGATCGGCGTGAACACCACGACGCCGTCGCCGCGCTCGGTCGTGTTCCACAATGCGACCTCCAGCGCGTGGAGCGCGCTGGTGAAGGGACGGATCCGCTCGACGTCAGGGCACCAACCGTGGTGCCGGTCCTGCCAGTGTGCGTAGTGCTCGGCGAGTTCACCGGCGAACGGCCCGTAGCCGAGATCGCCGCGATCGGCGTGGCCACGAAGCGCATCGAGCACGGCCGCCGGCGGGTCGAAGTCCATGTCGGCAACCCATGCAGGCAGCACACCCGGACCGTACCGGTCCCACTTGATCCCGACGCGGGCACGACATCGGGCTTCGTCCACGGTCAACAAGCCCCCGGCGTCGATCACCACCGCCACGGTAGTGACTCGCGATCCTCACCCGAGAACGAACACCTGTATGTTTCTGTTGTATTCATCGTACTGATGTGCTATCATGAACTCATGTCGAAGGGGATCGACGAGCTGACAGGGGCAATCGACTCACTCCTCGACGTCGACCCCTCCGGGCTGACCGACGACGAACTCGACGAGCTGGTGACCATGGTGCAGCGGCAACGTCATCGCCTGGCCGCCCTCGCTGCCGAGGCGATCTCCGCGTGGGACCGTCGCATGGTGTGGGCCGACAACGGCGCCCGGTCGGCGGCCACTCGGCTCGCCAACGAGACCTCGGCCTCGACGTCGTCGACCGGCCTCGAGGTCCGCCGCGCTCGCCAGCTCCGGTCGATGCCGGCCACAGCTGCTGCGCTCGCTGCCGGCGAGCTCTCCCCCGACCACGTCGACCTGCTCGCCAAGGCCAACCGGCCGTGGCGCAACGCCATCTTCGCCGATCACGAGCAGACCCTGGTCGAGGAGTGCAAGGGGCTCCGCTTCTTCGATGCTCGCAAGATGGTCGACTACTGGTGCAACCGGGTCGACGGCGATGCCGCCGAGGATCGGGCGGAACGACAGCGCAACGCCGCGCACCTGAGCGTGTCCTCGACGATCGACGGCACGGTGGTGGTCAACGGGGTCCTCGACCCGATCGGTGGCTCGATCGTCGAGAACGAGATCACCCGACTCGAGCGAGAGCTCTACCTGGCCGACCAGCGCGATGGGGTCACCCGAACCGCCGCGCAGCGGCGAGCCGCAGCGCTCGTCGAGATGGCGACACGTTCGGCAACAGCGCCCGCTGACGGTCGGCGGCCCAAACCGCTGTTCACCGCGCTCGTGGGCGACGCAACGCTGTCGCAACTGTGCGAGCTGGCGAATGGCACCGTGACCACGCCCGGCCAACTGGCCCGGTGGGTCGGCGACGCCGACCTCGAATCCGTACTGTTCGACGGCCCGTCGACGATCATCTCGGTCTCGCACCGACGCAGCTTCACCGGCGCAGTCCGACGCGCCATCGAGGTGCGCGACCGCCACTGCCAACACAACAGCGGCTGCGACGTACCCGCCGACCAGTGCGATGTCGACCACGTCGTCCCCTACGCCGCTCACGGCCCGACGAGCCAGTTCAACGGCAAGCTCGAGTGTCAGCCGCACAACCGGAACCCTGACCGCCACGACCACGGCGGCACGCCCCGCCCGGCTCGACCGGTCGACCGGCTCGACGAACTCCGATGCCGATTGCGCTGGAAGTTCCTCCGGGAGGAACCCGACGAGGACGAGCCGGACGACTCGGACATGGCCGACGACGGCCGCGCCGTGCCTCGCTGACGGGTCCAGGCGTCAGCTTCCTCTTCGCCGACATCGGACGACTCGACCCCACTGTGGGACTCGTGCCCCGATGGGCGCTGGCAGCCGAGGAGTGGGCGCTCTAGCCGGATCGCGAATCCGACGCCACCAGCCTCCCGTCGAGCAGGTGCAGCACCCGATCGACTCTTGCCAGCATCCGGTCGTCGTGGGTGGCCACCAACACGGCCCCACCGTTCGACGCGCGCTCGGCGAGGAGCGCCATCACCTGGTCGGCGTGGTACTCGTCCTGATGCGCGGTCGGCTCATCGGCGACGAGCAGAGCCGGCGAGCAGGTGAGCGCACGCGCCACCGCCGTTCGCTGTTGCTCCCCGACCGACATCTCGTCGGGCAGCCTGCCCTCCAGACCGATCAGACCGAGCCGGGCGAAGAGCTCGGCGGGCGCGGTGCGGTCGCGTCCTGCCAGGCGGCGAGTGAGCGACACGTTCTGGGCAGCGGTGAGCTCGGAGATCAGCCCCAGTTCCTGCGGCACCACGGCCATCGCCGTCCAGCCCCGTCCGGGCCCGAGATTCCTCGACACGACACCCGAATCGGGCTGGTCCCACCCCACGACGAGATTCAGCAACGTCGTCTTACCGGAACCGGACGGTCCGGCCACGCCGACGAGTTCACCGCTGCTGATCTCCATCGAGACGTCGGTGAGTGCGGCAACCGTCACGGCGGCAGTTCGGTACGACCGCGATGCCGACTGCAGGGCGACGACCGGGGTTGCGGTTTCCGTCATGGCGCGTCGAGCTCGATCGGTTCGGAGTCGGTTCCCCACCGAAGCCGCGCTCGCCCGTCGGGGAAACGACCGAGGAGCTCCGGTGGCAACTGGAGGCGTCCCGACGTGTCGATCACGGAGAGTCGGGTGCCACCGCTCGTGATCGTTGCGATCGCGCCGTCTCTCAGCTCGATCACCTCGTCGACACGGTCGAGCACTCGCCGGTCGTGAGTCGCCACGATCGTGGTCATCCCCTCGCCGGCGAGCACGTCGACGGCATCGAGTACGGCGCGAGAGTTCGCGGAGTCGAGCTGCGCCGTCGGTTCGTCGGCGATCACCAGGCGGTGGCCGGACACGGCCGCTCGGGCGAATGCCAACCGTTGACGCTCGCCGCCCGACATCTGTGCCGGAAGGAGCGTTCGCTGGCCGGTCAGTCCGAGCGCATCGAGCCACCGGTCGACGCTGTCGCTCCGCGCCTGCGATCGTGCGACGCGCTCGAGCTGCATCTCCGCGCTCAGGTGGCTGAACAGGTTGTCTCCGGGCCGCTGGTACACGTGGGTCATCAGTTCGGACCGGGTGCGCGCTCGCTCGCGCTCGGACAATCGCCAGAGATCGACGCCGTTCACCTTCACCACACCTGCCGAGGGACGATCGAGGCAGGCGAGCATCCGGAGCAGCGACGACTTCCCGGAACCCGAGGGGCCGACGATCGCCACCGTCACGCCAGTCGCGAAGCTCAGGTCGACGCCTCGAACCGCCTGAACCCGTCCGGAGGGCGTCTCGTGGAACTTCACGAGCTGTTCGCAGCGCAGCAGGGGTTCAGCCGGCATCTCGCACCACCGAACCGGCCGGGCGGCGACTCGCTGCGTATTCCGACAACCAGACCATGACCGACACGATCGTGACGCCGACGACGGCTCCGACGACGAGCGGCGCCCAATCGACGGCGACGGACACCGCGGGCGGCTGGTCGGGTGCGGGGTCGAATCGGGGCGCCAGGCGTCCCACCACGACCGGCCCGGCGATGAGGCCGGCACCGACAGCAGCGAGCAGCACCGCGCCGATCTCGATCGCCGAGATCGTCGCCGCGCGCCACGCAGGGAGCCCCATCGAACGGGTGAGCACACCGGCCAAGGCGCTGTTCCGGCGCCTCGCCGACAGGAACAACGCCATCGCGACCGCGGCGGCTGCAGCTGCGGTGACGCCGATCACGGCCAGATAGGCGAACGCCGACCGCGGCGCCACGATCGAGGCGCTCTCACGTACGTCGGCCTGGGAGACCACGTCTCGGTAGCGGACGTCGCTCGCCGACAGCCACTCGGTGAGCGCTGGGGCGGTCGCCTGCGACACGGCGGTGCTCCGGAAGGCGTCGATCGGCGACGGAGCCTCGGGATCGTCGTTCTGCCGAGCGGCGAAGTCGGTGATCGCATCTGCCGACGCCATGACGCTGGCCCTGCGATCACCTGCGGTCGGGAAGCCGCGCACCGTTGCGACGACGCGGTAGGGGTAGGCGCGGGTGAGCCCGAAGGCACCCTCCGGTGGAACGTTCTCACCCTCGATGGCGACCACGGGAATCGAGTCGTCGATCGGTCCGGCCAAGGCGTCGAGTACCTCGTCGACCCCCGCCCCGAATTCGTCCGACCAGCTGACGGCATCGGCGTACGTCGCCGGGTCGATCGCCACGATCCGCGCCGCTGCCGCGCCGGGCGTCAGCCGGGTGTCGGACGATCTGATGACCGTCGTGGGCGCCGGCGGCTCGAGGTCCGCGGGCAGGTCGTCGATCAGGCGGGCCGACGAGACACCGCCGACGGTCGTCGCGAGCTTCACGTCGACCATGCGATCGAGGGTGGTGGTGATCGCCACGGCGAACACGAGCAGGCCGATGCCGAGCCCCAGCGACCCGCCCACCAAGCGCACGGCCACCGATTCACCGGCCAGTCGCCTCGCAGCGATGTAGCCCTCGACGGGCAGGCGCTCGCTGTGCCTGCCGGCGAACCGAGCGGTCCAGCCGAGCAGCGCAACGAGAACCAGCACGGTCATCATGATCGCGAGCACCGGGAGGGCCACGACGACGAGGTCGAGCGACGACTGACCGGCAGCGGTCGTCCGTCCGACTTGCGCCCACGCGATGACGGTCGCCGCCACCAGCACCACGATCAGTGCCCGTCGCACGGCGCGTTCGGTCTCACGCTGCCGCGCCCGCAGCGATCGCGCGCCCAACACGCCGGCAGTCAGCGCGGCCAGGGACACCGACGCAACGATCGTCACCGCGATCACATCCCACGGCAACGCCGCCCAGTCGTAGGAGATCGCCGGCCCGAACCACCTCGCACCGACGACCGCAGCGGTGGCCCCTGCTGCGCCACCTGCGATCGCGGGGAGTGCGAGCTGGCAGGCGACTCTGCCCGACATCATCGGCCAGCGCTCGCCCTCGCTCGCCAACAGTCGGAACTCCCGTCGCCGCCGCTCGACCAGGAACGCTCCGACAGCGAACACGGCCGAGAGGCCCACGACGGCGCCGAGCGCTCGGGCGGATCGGAGCGGCGCAGTCAGCTGACGAACGGCGGACTCGACCGACGCGGTGGTCGTGAAGATGTCCGTCGTCAGAGTCGGTCGGCGTTGCTCCACCGTGGCCAGCTCCCTCATCGACGTCGCCAGGGGCCCGGTCTCGACGAGTCCACGTTCGAGGAGTCGGACGTCGCCGCGAAGCTGTCGGAGTTCGTCGTACGACGTCGGGATCGATTCCAGCGGCGCGGTCCAGCGGACCACACCCGTGAGACCGCTGTCGAGCAGCGTCTCTTCGTCGGTCAGCACCAGTTCGAAGTTCGGTTCGTTGAACGCTTCGACGTACACCGGGAGCAGCTCGGCCGGCACCGACGACCAGAAGTCGTCGAGGACGAGCTCGTCGTCAGGCGACCACAGGGGCTCGTAGAGCCCCACGACCCGCAGCGGCGCCCCGGCCTCGAACGCCACCGTGTCACCGAGCCCGAGCCCGAGACGGTCAGCGAACCATGTACTGATCCACACCCCACCGCTGGTGTCATCGAGCTGGGACACGACGTCGACGGCCTCGAGCGCGCCCGCACGACCGAGGAGTCGTCCCGCCGGTCCGACCTGTCGCAGCGGCGGCGGCCCGATCGTGAGCGGGCCCGGCAACGTGTACGTCGTTCGCTCCGCCGCGTCCAACGGTGCGATCGCGGACACCGCCGCCGTCAGCTCGGCGTCAGCGGATGCGACAGCGTCGGACGAGAAGCCGGCCTCCACCGCCACATCGATGCCGTTGCGCACGAGTGACGCGTCAGCAACCGATCGTTCCGTGAGATCGTCCTCGGCGGCGGCCCGCCACACGTCGGCGGATCCGACGAGCAGCACCGGCGTCGCAAACGCGATGACGAGCGCTCCGGCGAGCGCCCATTCCGACCACGGTACGGCGAGCCAGCGAGCCGCCGCACCGGCGCGGAGGCGCCAGCGGGAGCCGCTCTGAGCACCGATGTCACCCGACGGCAATTCGCTCACTCAGCCCCCATGCGTTGCTCGATCAGCTGACCGAGCAACGCACTGCTCGTGGCCGCGACGGGAGTGCGCCGCGCGTCGTGTTCGAGCACGACGAGATCCCGACCGAAGGCGTCGGCCACCACTCCCCCTGCTTCCTGCACCACGAGCTGGGCGCCCACGTAGTCCCAGACACCGTGCGCGTCGGGGCTCATGTCGACGAATCCGTCGAAGGACCCGCTGGCCACCGCACAGAGATCGAGCGCCGACGCCCCCATCGCACGGAACTGGCGCCACCCGTAGGGGTGCGACGGCAGCCCGCTGATCCCGATGACCGCGTCGTCGAGCGGCGCCGGGGCCGACACCTCGATCCGCACGCCGTCGAGGCGGGCGCCTCGGCCCCGAACGGCGTCGTGTCGCCGTCCGGTCGCCAGGTTGGCCACCATCGACACCTCGGGTCGTCCATCGACGACCAGGCACAGCGACGTCGCGAACCACGGCAGCCCGAGACTCGCATTGGTCGAGCCGTCGAGCGGGTCGACCACCACGACGCCCCGCGCCGACAACCCGCCATGAGGGTGCTGCAGCCCGCTCTCCTCGGACAGCACCGAGTAGCCCGCGGCGAGCAGCGGCGTCACACAGATCGCGTCGACATCGAGATCCACGAGGTACTGCCCGGGCCGCCGACCCGATTCGCCCCAGTCGGTCGTGTGGGCGACGACATCGGTCGTGCCGTCGCAGATCGAGGCGAACAGCGCCAGCACATCGTGGTCATTCGGCACGGTCACAGTCTGGGACGGTAGTGTCCGGTCCGCATGGCAGTGATCGATGTTGCAGGTTTCGTCGCCGATGTGAAGAGTCAGGCAATCGACCACGGCTTCCACGTCCACGACGAACGGCACTTCGTCGAGACCTACTCGCTGCGCCAACTCTGGGAGGTCGACCTGCACCCCGAGGAGGCCTGCGCCGGCCCGATCGATCTCCACTTGTCGCTCGACGTCGATCCTCGTGCGATGCTCGGCTTCGAAGACGAGGTGATGAAGCTCGACGAGATCGACGATCCGCCCCCGACCGGTTTCAGCTTTCCCCTGATCTTCACCTGGACCCTGCCACCATTGCCGGAGCCGCCCGATCTCCTCGTGCTCTCGATCGACCTCGCCGGGATCGGCGGGGTCGACCTCCCGGTGGAGGTGTCCGCCATCGACTCCTTTCCGAGCGTCACCGATGCCCCGGAGCGCAGCTTGTCGATCGTCGCCAAGATGACGGTCGACCTCGCCGACGTGTACATGAACGTCGACGATGCGATCGAAGCCGCGCTCGACCGCTGCAAACATGTCAGTCTGTACCTGCTCGAGCGGGCTCCGTCCTGGCTCGACGACTTCTGATCCGACGTTCCGCCATCCGTTTCGCCATCGAAAGCCCTGGAGAGCCATGCGAGTCCACGAATTGATCGACATCCTGAGCGACCAGCCCGCTGACGCCGAGGTCGAACTCGCCGTCATCGCGCCCGTCGAGGATGGGTCGGACGACATCACCGTCGACCGCTACTTCGTCGACGGTGTGCTGCCGTGGGAAGACGACGAAGCCGACGAGGATTCCGATGGAGAACTCAGCATCTGGCTCGTCGGTGGCGAGGAAGCCGACGTGAACGCCTTCCTCGACGCCATCGAACAACCCGACGCCTGACCGGCACCCGGGGAGGTCGATGCGACGACCCGAACGAATCGGGCTGCCGCACCCACTCACTGTTCCGAGACGAACATCTCCGTGAAGAACGTCAGTGCGCCGGGCGTTCCGTTGCCGAGATCGCCACTCGGCAACGTCCAGTTGTTCACACCCCGGATGTTCTCGTCGGTGGCGATCAACGTGGCGGTGCCACCCGAGTACCAGACCGGAGCCTGCTCGTTGATCCGCACCATGATCTTCGAGTAGAGGTCCTTGCGGGTCTCGAAGTCGTCGGTCTGGATCGCATCCATGGCCCAGCCGAAGGCCTCCGGGTCGTACCAGTTCGGGAAGTTGCTGACCGATTCGGCTGGGTCGGTGAGGAACGGGTTGATCGGTGCGCTCGGATCGGCCTCCGACCCCCACCGCCAGCAGTGCGCCTTGTGCTCGTCGCTGATGGCGGTGTTGATGTGCGTCGCCTGGTCGAACTGGGTGAGATTCACGTTGACCAGGTCGGATCCCGACCACACCTGCTCGATCACCTGCATGGCGGCGATCAAGGTCGGATCGGGCGGGCAGGACAGCTCGACGTCGATCTTCTCGCCGGGTGCCTTGCCGTCGGAGCGAGCCGGATCGTCGATGTACCCCTGGAGCAACGCCGCGCCACCCTCGAAGTCGAACGTCGGATAGGTGTCGGCGGCCTCCTGTGTCCACCACGGGCTGTCGGCGGAGAACCACTGCGTCACCGGCAACGAGATGCCCGTGCCACCGAGGGCCTCGATCACGCGCTCCTGGTCGTTCATCTTGTTCAGACCGAGACGAACGCGCACGTCGTCGAACGGCGGAACCGCCGTGTTGAACATGCCACCACCGGTGCTGTTGCCCTGGAACTCGTACAGGCTGATGCCGGACTCCTCGCGGGCGTCCCTGATCGTTCCCTGGCGCCGTGTCTCCATCAGGTTGACGGTCCCCGAGATCAGCGCATCCAGCCGGGTTCCTTCGTCAGGGATCGGCCGGAACGACACCGAGTCGAGATACGGCAACTGGTTGCCGGCGTCATCGGTGCGCCAGTAGTTCTCGTTGCGCACCACGATGGTCTCGTTGTCGATGTCACGACTCTCCATCACGAACGGACCGGTGCCGACCGGCGCGGTGCTGAAGCCGACCGGGTCGGCCAGCGCTGCGCCCGGCTCGAACACGTAGCCGAGTGCGACGGTGTTCAAGGCGGCCGGGAACGCCGAGTTCGGCGAACTGAGCGTGTAGACGACGGTGAGATCGTCGACCGCCTCCACGCTGACCATCGCGTTGGTCGCGATCTGCCCCGAGGAGATCGCTCCCGTCTGCTGGATGGCGAACATGTCCACGATCGTCTGGGCCGTCAGTGGGACGCCGTTGTGGAACTCGATGTCCGGACGCAGCGTCATCGTCCAGACGGTGAAATCCTCGTTCGGCTCGATCGATTCGGCCAGGTACCCCTCGTACTCGCCGTCGGCATTCTGCTGGATCAGCACGTCGAAGAACGTGCGTGCAATGTTCACGCATGGTTCGGCACAGCCGTCCTCCCACGGACGGAAACCGTTTGCCTCCGCCTCGAGACCCATCGCGAGCGAGCCGCCGTACACGGCCACCTCGGTTTCGGCGACCACCGTCGTGTCGACCTCACCTTCCGCCACGACCGGTGTGGTGTCCGCAGTCTCCTCGCCGTCGCCGGCGTCGGTGGTCTCCTCGGTGGTCGCTTCCGTGCCATCGCCGGCCGTCGTGCTCTCCGAGGAGCTGTCGTCGCTGCCGCACGATGCCGCCACGAAGGCGAACACCAGCGGAACCGCCAGTGCAGTGACGAGTCGTCGCTGTCGCATGTTTCCCCCATCTTCAGTGTTGACCGCCTGCCGTCGGTGAGTCGATCGGCCTGACGGGTTGTCCCCGCCGGTCAGTCCAGCACATGAGACATCCGTCACACGACCCAGAACCCTTACGAGAGGAATTCGACCATGCGTTCGTTGACGACGGTGGGTGATTCGAGATGGAGGAAGTGGCCGACGCCGTCGAGCACCTCGATGGTCACGTTGTCGCCGACCATTGCCCGGGCGGACTCGGCGACGTCCGAGCCGATGCATCCGTCATCCGCTCCGTGAAGGTACAGCGTCGGTTGCGTGGGGAGGGCCTGGGTCGCCGCTTGGACCTCTGCCAGTGCGGGATCGTTGTACCCGGATCCGAGCGTGGCGCGGTAGTAGCCGAGCGCAGCGCTCAGATGCGCCGGGTCGCGGAGCGCGTCCTTGACGTGGGCGAGGTCAGCCGGCGCGTCGTATCCGGGCGACCAGTCGCGCCAGATCATGTCGATGAAGGCCAGATCATCCGCCGGAACGACCATGTCGGCCAAGGGATTCTGGAAGAAGAACATGTACCAACTGCGCTTGAGCTGGTCGCTGTTCGTGAGGAACGCATGACCCAACGCTGCTCCCGGCGGCACCGCCATGCCGACGACCTTGGCCCATCGTTCGGGCGCATGCGACGCAGCGCCGTAGGCGATCGGGGCACCCCAGTCGTGGCCGATGATCACCGCCCGGTCGTCTCCGCCGAACCGGTCGTGCAACGCGATCGCATCCATGGACGATGCACCGGCCTGGTACGAGCCGCTCGCGGACAGGCCGCTGGGCGCGTACCCACGGAGGAACGGCGCAGCGACGCGCCACCCGGCCACCTCGAGCGCACCACTCAGGTGACGCCACGAATGGGCCGAGTCCGGGAACCCGTGCATGCACACGGCGAGCGGCCGCGCGGTGTCGTCGATCGATGCCGATGTCAGACACGTGAGGTTCACGTCGTCGAGCACGACGGCAACGGAAGTGGTGTGAGGATCCATCGCGTCGAAGGTACTGCAACGATTCGTCACCGGCGTCACTGCTGGACTGGGGCACGAACCCCAGGTATACGAGTGGGGCCGGCGGGGATCGGGCATGACAGTTCGACGCAGTGGGATGCCGCAAGATGCCCAGTGGACCGCTCGATCCACTCAACGAGCGGGTGCGCTCCAGTGGTCGGTGGTCGCTTCCGGGCCGTGAGGGCGGGTCAGAAGAAGCTTTCGCCGACGACCTCGTACGCCAACGTCCACGGGAATCCGCCCAGGGACATCGCTCGCAGCGACGCGCTCCCTGGTCAGCCACGACCGGCGTGCCGATTCGCGGGGAACCGCTCGCTCGATTCACTGTCGTCTCGACGACGTCGAGGAAGCGCATCCCGAGACCGCTGCGCTGTCGCTCGTACCAGTCCACCGCGCTGGCGATCTCGTCGACGGCGAGCGGGTGGAACTCAACGCGGACGTTCACCGCGTCCGGCGGCTGTCGGCAACCCGTTCGAGCACCTGGTCCCAGCCAACGGTCGCAACGGTCCCCGTCGCGATCTGCTCCGAGCGGCGCGACAACTCGTCGCGCCATGCGAGGTCGACCTCGACCGGGTCGTCCGATGTGTCCTCGTCGTCGAGGCTGGCCAGCAGTTCCGCTGCGAACTCGGCGCGCTCATCCAGTGGAAGGGCCAGAAGCTCCTCCCGCAAGGCGGCCGATCGTGCGTTCACGGGATCAGGCTAGTGCGACACGCCTCTGCCGGGCCACGACTGCGACTCACATGTCGATGGACATGTCTGCGGAAACCGACTCGCGCTCCTGCATCTCGTCGACGATGTCGTTGACCAGACGGCAGTGCGATGCGTACGCGTCTTCGTGATCGATCACGTCGCTGTAGGCGACGTGGTGCTGCTCGAGGTGAGCGGCAAAGATCCCCCAGAGGCGGCGCATGCCGGCGGTCTCCTCCATCGGGCCGAGCTGCTCGATCGCCCAGTCAGGCTGTTGGAGGCGCAGGCGGTGTGCTCGCAGATGGATGTCGCGCCAGATTGCCTCGTCGGCCCGCTTGAACTTCGCTCGTTCGGCTGGATCCTCTGTACCGCGGAGGTCGTACCGTTCGCCGAACAACTGGCGGAGCTGCTCGCCGTTCAGCGCTGACGGAGGGCGGATGAGCTTGCCGGTGAGTTCGGCTCGGCTGGTGTGGGCGGGCTGGTCGATCCAGTCGGTGGTCAGGCACCGGCTCAGGACGTCTGCGGCGGTGTCCTCGCCCGTCGTGGCGACGAAGGCGAGATTGCTCGACCGGCCACGCGTGAGCGGTACGTAGATGTTGCGGACGTCGGTCGGGTGGTCGAGGTACAGAATGCCGACGTCGACGGTGCGACCCTGAGCGCCCATGCCGGTGGTGGCATACGCCAGCTCGACGTGCTGGGTCACGTAGGTGGCCGGGAGGCGGACGCTTCCGTTGCGGCCGGTGGCGACGAGCGAGCCATCGCTGCCGACTCGATCGACGGTCCACGTCGCTCGGTTGCGGACCATGTCGCCGCGATCGGTGCGCAGCCGGCGGTCGTTGCGCCGCGTCGCGATCTCGTCGCCGACGAACACTCGTCCACCTGCGATCGTGGCGTGTCGGCCGTCCGCGTCGATCTCGCCGACATGGATGCGAATGAGCTGGGCTCGTTCGTTGAGCACGGCGACGGTCTCGTTCGTCGGTGCCATCAGCAGCACCTCTTCGCCGGCTTGCCGGTGTCGCCACCACGTGTGGATCGCATTGCGTTCCATCTGCGTGGACGGGCCACCACGGAGGCGCTCGTGCGAGTCGTAGAGGTCGAGCACGTCGACGTCGCCGCGGCGGAGTCGGAGGCTGGCGTCGCGTTCCCATGCGTGGGCGAAGCGGTGGACGCTGTCGAGCTCGACCGCGCCGAACGTGTCGACGGTGAGGCCGAACATGCCGCCTCGGCCGACGGCAGAGAACTGCAGTGGATCACCGACGAGCACGACACGCCACGAGTGCTGGTCGGCGAGGGCTGCGAGTTCGGCGAGCTTGGCGGTGGGGATCATGCCGGCTTCGTCGACGATCACCGTCGCTCCCGAGGGAAGGTCAAAGCGATGGTCGGGCCTTCTCGCCAGGTTGTGCTCGATCAACAGCTTGTCGACGGTGTCGGCCTCGACGCCGGTCTCGATGGCGAGCACCTCGGCGGCCGCTGCCGATGGGGCCACCCCGAACACCGCTCGTCCGTCGAGTCGGAGCTGCTCGACGGCGGGCGCGAGCGCAGTGGTCTTGCCGGTTCCGGCAGGGCCGACGACGAGCACCAGCTCCGCTCCCCCGGCCACTGCGCTGGCCGCCACGCGTTGTGAGCCGGTGAGGTGCGTCGTCTGGACTGCGAGGCCGTCGTGATCCTCCTCGAGCGCGCCCAGACGGCGGTCTGCCCACTCGATCAGTCCGGCCTCCTGGTCGAGCACTCCGTTGGTGGTGAGTGCCCGGTCGATCGCGGACTCGGTGACGGGCCGGCCGTCGCGACGCAGCATCGCTCCGGCGGGGATCGGGCGCGACAGGTCGACGCAGTGCGATGCGCCGAGGTGCCCGGCGGACTGCTCGATCCACTCGACGAGCCGTTCCGCTCCGACGGCGAGATCGGTCGGAACGGCTGCCGCGACTTCGCGGTGGAGCTCCGTCGGCCGCCACGACGACTGCCGCTCGACGATCGAGTCCATCGCCCGGTGCAGCACGTCCGACGCCTCCTCACCCGAGAGGCTGCGCCGAGCGTCGACGCGATCGATGGCATCGTCGGCGACACGATCCGGGTCGAGCCCGAACCGCCGGGTCTGCTCCGCCCAGCCGACGTGCAGCACCTCGGCGTCGATCGAGTGCGACTTGTGGGGACGGCTGTCGACGACGGCTTCCCGTTCCAGCCGCCAACGCTCCCGGGGCGTCGGCTCACGGCCCATCGACTCGATGAAGCGATCGAGCTTGTCGTCCACGCGCCGCCGGATGTCAGAGGTGCGCGCCGAGAACTCGGCGAGCAGGTCGGCACTGACTTCACGCATCTCGGCGATGCCACGTTCGGGCGCATGCCATCGGACACCGAGGCGCGTAGTCATCTCGGCGCGGAGGCTGGCGTGATAGAGGGCAGAGAGTGTCTGTTGGTCGTGCTTGACCAGGCGGGCGTCGAGTGCGAGCCAGCGACCGTCGGGCGACTTGACCCGATTGGCGATCACGAGATGGGTGTGGATCTGCGGGTCGAGCGCCCGGCTGGTGTGCTGGCGGAACGCGGCCGCCACGATCCCCTCGGCGTCGACCACTGCCACTTCCCCACCGATCCGGTACCGAGTGTGCGCGTGCCGTTCGATCCAGCCGGCGAGCGCAGCCACTGCAGCATCGTGCGCGGCGAGCACCTCCCGTCGGATGTCATGGTCGCCGAGGGCGAACATCACGGACACGGACTTCGGCGCCGAACACGTCACGTCGAACCCACGCACTGACATGTCGTCGTACGGGCGGCCGAGCGGCCGATCGGGGCGTTGCGGATCCATGCCGGCCATGAGCGCGAGGAACTGTTCGTCGGCGACGTCATCGGCGAGGCCGAGCAGGCTTGCGCCATCGCCGATCCAGATGCCCCGTGGCTCGCCCGAGTCGAGGTAGTAGTTCGGGAGTGCCTCGACGTAGTAGGCGCCGGCGTCGGCGCCCTTCAGCGTGGTCACCCGCACGGTCACGGCCGCACACCCCAGCCCGGATGGCTCCCTCGACCACTCCCTCGCGCGTCTGTGCACTCGTCTGTCCTTCCTGCGCTGACCACGGCGGAGGTCGATGACGGCGACATGGCGACCTACAGCGCGAACAGCCGCTGCGGCTGTTCGGGAGTGTTCCGACGCGTCCGCGGGCGGATCGGGGCAGCGACCTCGCTCTCGGCACCGTCGGGTGGATCGACTGGATCAGGCGTCGCTGACGGTGGCCAGGTGATCGGACCACCGAGCATCTCCTCGAGTGCCGTGCGCGGCACACGTAGCTGGCGACCGACACGTATGACCTTCAGTCCCGAAGCGCCCTCCGTGTGGAGGAATTGGTGCGCCAACTCGTACGCGCAGGTCTTGCCGATGCGCAGCACTCGAGCCGCTTCGCGCACCGACAAGAAGTCGGGCGCCGGCACGACGGAAGCCTCTGGAACGAATTCCATGCCCTTCAACGGGCATCGAGAGGCCGACCGCGGGCAATCTTTCTGACGCCCAGCGATCTGCCAGGGATTATGCGGTGGGTCGATCAGGCTCGGAGGCCCAACAGTCGTCGCCGGTTCTGCGGCGCGGACGACCGAGCACCTCAGTTCGCGATCTCCGACTCAGTGGGGTGGGGGACCGCGGGAGTGGAGAGGTCCGCACCCGGAGGGGGAGCTTGGCGGGTCGGGGGGGGCGCGTCCATGTCCCGCGTGAGATCGTGAAGGGGAGGCCCGGCGCTGGGCGGGGGTGATTCCGGTCGGGGGGGCTGCGACCGGGGGAGAGTCGGGGGAGTCATTCGGGGGGGGGGTGGGGTCGCCCGGCTGGCTCTCCGATCAGATGGGTCCTGCAGGGGTTGTGGTCCCTGTGTGACGTACCGGCGAGGAACCGTGACTCGCGAGCCTGAGATAGGGTCGTTCACTGGCGAGGAGGTCGAGCAGACGGCGTGACGTGTCGCCGGGAAGGGGGCGCTCCGTGGGCGTCAAGGGGCTCCGTGATCGGCAAGGGGCATGCGCTCTTCGTGACCTTCAACCGGGACTGTCACGCATGGGTCGGATGACGGTCGACCCTGTCGTGATGGGTGGTGTGCCCTGCTCGCGCGGTCTGCGCGGATCGTCGACGAGCTCCCGCCACTGGAGATCGAGGACGTCGCTGCGGCGTTGCGCTTCGCGGCGGATTCGGTTGCGGGCCGTGAGATCCCGTTGCAGCCGACAGCGTGAAGTTTCTGATCGATCAGAACCGTTCGCCGCGGTTGGCCGGTCTGTGTCGTGATCGCGGACACGATGCAGTGCACACCTTGGAACTCGGCCTGGAGCGAGCGGAGGACAACGCGCTCCCGATGCTCGCGGAGTGCGCCCGGCAGTTCTCGTGTGACGTCACGGCATGACGGGAGAGTGGGATTGCGCGCCTGTCGTCATGAGGTGACGAGTTGGATCCCCGAACGGGAAGTGTCGCGATCGCTCGCAGCAACGCCTGCGTTCCGCGTTGCGTTGGATGGTCCGCACGCCTTACTTCGGAGCGCTGCCCGTTCGAGAGAGTCCCACCTGTTTCGGGTGAGGTGGCCTCGAGGCAGTCGTAGTCGACTGAGTCGCATCGGAGATCGAGCGGGCGGACCCTGGAAGCGAGTCGGGCGTATCGCCATGGTGGTGGTGGCGCTGGTCGTGGTCTTCGGGTGGGTGATCCCGAGCATCATCGATTACCAGACCGTCTGGGAGAGCCTCAAGTCGCTGACACCGCTCGACATCCTCACGTTGCTCGGGCTGACCGCAGCACGCATCGTCTCCGAGTCGTTCATCTATCGCGCGATGCTGCCGGGACTCGGCATCTGGACCGGCGCCCAGGCGTACACCTCATCGAGCGCCGTGACGGTGCTGCCTCCGCCGGCACCTTCGATCGTCCAGTACGCCTATTTCCGTTCGGCGGGCTATGACGCCCAGGTGTCGACGACGGCAGCGGCGGGAACGTTCGTGTTCCCCCAGGCAGGTCGACTCGTGCTCCCACTGTTCGCGCTGATCGCGCTGGTGATCGCGCGGCGTGCGGATGGGAGTACCTGGCTGATCGCAGGCGCTGCAGCCGTGGTCCTCGCGATCGCCGCGGTGATCGTGTGGCTCATCGGTCGCTCGGAGACGTCGGCCCGTTGGGTCGGTCGACAGCTCACCAGAGTGATCTCCTGGGTGCTCGCGCGGTTCCGGCGAGACCCGATCTCGGATCTCGGGCCCGCCGTGGTCGACTTCCGCGACAACGTCTACGACGTTGTTCGACGGCGCTGGTTGTTCGGATCGGTCGCCGTCGCGTTCAATCTCGGCATCTCGTTCGCGATGCTTCTGGCCTCGCTGCGGTTCCTCGGGATCGGTGACAGCGAGCTTCCGACCGTCGAGGTGTTTGCGATCTTCGCCGCAGCGTTCCTCGCTGGAACGCTGATCCCGTTGACCGCTGGCGGGCTCGGCGTCGTCGATCTCGTCCTGATCCTCGGGATCGAAGCGGTCAGTGACGTCAACACCAGCGTCGTCGTCGCCGCAGTCGTCGTGTGGCGGGTCTTCTACGACATCGTGACCATGCCGGTCGGTGTGGTCACGCTTCTGCGCTTCACCCACCGCCACCCGGATCTGATCGACCAGGCCCGCAGCGACCTCGGGGCGGCGCCATGAGGGTCGTCGCATGGCTCGTCGTCGGTGCGATCAGCTTCGTCTCGGGCGGCTTTGCGATACCGATCGGGTTCTCGCTGTCGCTGTCGGCGATCGAGGTCTACCTCGCGGCGTCGGTCGGCTCGATGCTCGGCCTCTGGGTGTTCCTCCTCGCCGGCGATCGACTTCGCAAGCGGATCACCGGAGAGGACGAACCCGACCCGCCGAATCCGGACTCCCGTGTCGGCAAGCTGGCTGAGCGATACGGGGCCAAGGGGCTCGGTCTGGTGGGCCCGATCGTTCCCGGTGTCACGGCGTCGGTGCTGCTCGGTCTGGGGCTGGGGATGAAGCGGGGCGAGCTCGGACGTTGGATGACGATCGGGATCGCTGTGATGTTCGCGCTCTACTGCGGCGGGTTGTGGTTGCTGATTGAAGTCGTCGGGCTGGAGTGATAGCCGACCTGGTACACCAGCATGTTGCTCGCGAGGTGTGCGCCCCGGTCGAGACCGTCGCTGCCTCGCCCGGATGGGGTGAGGCACTCTGCGAGCCGATGCGTGACGATTTCTGCATCAGCGTTGGCTCCTCGACGGTCTGGAACAGACGTTCTTCGGCCAGACCTCGCAGCTGCCGCTCGACGCACCGATCGACATCGCAACACTGTGAAGCGTTTCATTCGAACCGACCACATCGAGAGCACGGACCCATGAACCCAGACGACCCCGAGGCCACGCAATGAACGCACGGAGCCCCATCGCTCAACTCGTCGTCTTCGTCCTGGTCCTCATCGCGATCAACGTCGTCGCGCAGGTCTTGGGCTTGAACATCCGCATCTCGATCATCGGGAGCATCGTCCTGACGCTGATCGTTGGTGGCGTCATGGCCCTGACCCGGCGCGGCTGACCTCGCTCCGAGGTGCCGTTCTCGAGTGAGTTCGGTTGCTCGATCGGGCTGTGGTTGTTGATCGAAGTCGTCGGGTTGGACTGATCAGCTGATCTGGTTGGGGCTCACCGACCGGTCGCGCACGACGAGCCTCGTCATCGTCATCGCCACCAACGCCGGCACGATCACCGAGGCCTGGCCGGTGTATTCCGCGACGAACACGACACCGGTGAGTGGTGCTGCGTACCCGCCGCCGAGCATGCAGGCCGCACCGACGGTCACATACAGCGTGGTTTCCTGAGGGTCGACCGCGTCGGCGAAGATCCGACCGATCACCGCCCCAGCGGCCATCAGTGGGATGAACAGCCCGCCCACGCCACCGCCCGCAATCGTGATCGCCGGCCCCAGCGCGCGAATCGCGAAGACCGCCACGAGCAGCCAGATCGCATGGCCAGGCTGGATCGCCCAATCGATGACGGCGTTCCCCGAGGTCAGCGCCAACGACTCGCCGGTGAGGCCTCTGCTGATCGCGTAGAGCCCCGCGAGTGCGAGCCCGGCAAGTCCTGCACGAACGACCGGGCTGGCCCGCTCGCTGAGGCGTTCTGCGGAGGTCACCAGCCAGATGACCCCGATCGCTGCAACGCCGATCGCCAGGCCGAGCACCAGGCTCCACATCGAACGACCAAAGGTCAGCTCGATCACGGGGACTTCGAGGTCGGGTTTGACGCCCTCGACTGCTGCCATCGTCAGGTACCCGGCACCCGCGCCGAAGAGCGCTGGAAGGACCCGCTCACCGGCGAGGCGCCCGCGAAACGGCACCTCCATGGCGAAGATTGCTCCAGCGGCTGGGGCCTTGAAGACAGCGGCGATCCCGGCGGCGGCACCAGCGACGAGCAGCGCATGCACGCTTGCCCGGTCGAGCCGTCGCCAATACCGGTGCACCAAGGCGGCGACCACAGATCCCGTGTAGACAGCGGGCCCCTCCATGCCGAGTGGAGCACCACCCGCAAGCGTGGTGAAGGCGCCACCGAGACGTCCCGGGGCGTGGGCCACGTTCAGGTCAGGCGTCGCACGGTGAAACTGTTCGACGTACACCTCGGTGGAGGCGGTGCCGCCCCCTGCAGCGAGCCGAATCACCAACGCGGTCGCGAGCATGCCCCCCAGCACGGCCGCTGCGGGCGCCCAGACGGGTGCCTCTGCAAGCGCACGGAGGACCTCGTCGATCAGGTGCTCGAGGGCGACGATCAGCGCACCCGTGGTGATGCCGATCAGCGACGCAGCGACGATGACGGCGAATGGCGTCCTGCCGTCGCTTCGGTCGGCCGTCTTCATGCGAGTTCGGTCACTCCGTGTTGGGCTCGACCGGCTTCGCCGGCCACAGCCCGAGTACGAGGAGGGCGATCGACCCGGCCGCCGCAGCCGCACCCATCCAGTTGACCGCATTGAAGCCGTACGCATCGGCGAGCACACCACCGAGGAGTGCGCCTGCGAAGCTGCCGAGCGCCGAACCTGCAATCAGCCATCCGTTGGCCATGCCGGCGGGGAACGTCGCGAACCGCACAGCGGTGCCGGGCTGCGCGAGACGGGCGAACGGGTTGGCCTGGTACAGCAGCTGCATGAACGCCACGGCGATCAGCGCCGGTGCACCCGAGATCAATCCGACCACCGCCATGCCGAGTGCGCCGAGGAGTCGCATGATCACACCCAGCGAGTAGGTCGGCATGGTTCCC
>CALOFW010000013.1:0-2680 GCA_942492715.1 Ilumatobacteraceae bacterium
CGTGGCAACCTTTCAGGTCGACGGGGATGCCGCCACATATAATTTCGGGGAGACCGCCACCATCGCCGGCGTGGGCACCCTGGAGATCCTGGCCGACGGCACCTACACCTTTACACCGGACGCCAACTGGAACGGCACCGTTCCCCAGGTCACCTACACCACCAACACCGGCAGCGACAGCACACTCGATATCACCGTCAACCCGGTCGATGATGCCTCGGTACTCGTTGCCGACACCAACACCGTCAACGAAGACAACCCGGCCACCGGCAACGTCCTGACCAACGACAGCGATGTGGACGACACCTTGACCGTGGCAACCTTTCAGGTCGACGGGGATGCCGCCACATATAATTTCGGGGAGACCGCCACCATCGCCGGCGTGGGCACCCTGGAGATCCTGGCCGACGGCACCTACACCTTTACACCGGACGCCAACTGGAACGGCACCGTTCCCCAGGTCACCTACACCACCAACACCGGCAGCGACAGCACACTCGATATCACCGTCAACCCGGTCGATGATGCCTCGGTACTCGTTGCCGACACCAACACCGTCAACGAAGACAACCCGGCCACCGGCAACGTCCTGACCAACGACAGCGATGTGGACGACACCTTGACCGTGGCAACCTTTCAGGTCGACGGGGATGCCGCCACATATAATTTCGGGGAGACCGCCACCATCGCCGGCGTGGGCACCCTGGAGATCCTGGCCGACGGCACCTACACCTTTACACCGGACGCCAACTGGAACGGCACCGTTCCCCAGGTCACCTACACCACCAACACCGGCAGCGACAGCACACTCGATATCACCGTCAACCCGGTCGATGATGCCTCGGTACTCGTTGCCGACACCAACACCGTCAACGAAGACAACCCGGCCACCGGCAACGTCCTGACCAACGACAGCGATGTGGACGACACCTTGACCGTGGCAACCTTTCAGGTCGACGGGGATGCCGCCACATATAATTTCGGGGAGACCGCCACCATCGCCGGCGTGGGCACCCTGGAGATCCTGGCCGACGGCACCTACACCTTTACACCGGACGCCAACTGGAACGGCACCGTTCCCCAGGTCACCTACACCACCAACACCGGCAGCGACAGCACACTCGATATCACCGTCAACCCGGTCGATGATGCCTCGGTACTCGTTGCCGACACCAACACCGTCAACGAAGACAACCCGGCCACCGGCAACGTCCTGACCAACGACAGCGATGTGGACGACACCTTGACCGTGGCAACCTTTCAGGTCGACGGGGATGCCGCCACATATAATTTCGGGGAGACCGCCACCATCGCCGGCGTGGGCACCCTGGAGATCCTGGCCGACGGCACCTACACCTTTACACCGGACGCCAACTGGAACGGCACCGTTCCCCAGGTCACCTACACCACCAACACCGGCAGCGACAGCACACTCGATATCACCGTCAACCCGGTCGATGATGCCTCGGTACTCGTTGCCGACACCAACACCGTCAACGAAGACAACCCGGCCACCGGCAACGTCCTGACCAACGACAGCGATGTGGACGACACCTTGACCGTGGCAACCTTTCAGGTCGACGGGGATGCCGCCACATATAATTTCGGGGAGACCGCCACCATCGCCGGCGTGGGCACCCTGGAGATCCTGGCCGACGGCACCTACACCTTTACACCGGACGCCAACTGGAACGGCACCGTTCCCCAGGTCACCTACACCACCAACACCGGCAGCGACAGCACACTCGATATCACCGTCAACCCGGTCGATGATGCCTCGGTACTCGTTGCCGACACCAACACCGTCAACGAAGACAACCCGGCCACCGGCAACGTCCTGACCAACGACAGCGATGTGGACGACACCTTGACCGTGGCAACCTTTCAGGTCGACGGGGATGCCGCCACATATAATTTCGGGGAGACCGCCACCATCGCCGGCGTGGGCACCCTGGAGATCCTGGCCGACGGCACCTACACCTTTACACCGGACGCCAACTGGAACGGCACCGTTCCCCAGGTCACCTACACCACCAACACCGGCAGCGACAGCACACTCGATATCACCGTCAACCCGGTCGATGATGCCTCGGTACTCGTTGCCGACACCAACACCGTCAACGAAGACAACCCGGCCACCGGCAACGTCCTGACCAACGACAGCGATGTGGACGACACCTTGACCGTGGCAACCTTTCAGGTCGACGGGGATGCCGCCACATATAATTTCGGGGAGACCGCCACCATCGCCGGCGTGGGCACCCTGGAGATCCTGGCCGACGGCACCTACACCTTTACACCGGACGCCAACTGGAACGGCACCGTTCCCCAGGTCACCTACACCACCAACACCGGCAGCGACAGCACACTCGATATCACCGTCAACCCGGTCGATGATGCCTCGGTACTCGTTGCCGACACCAACACCGTCAACGAAGACAACCCGGCCACCGGCAACGTCCTGACCAACGACAGCGATGTGGACGACACCTTGACCGTGGCAACCTTTCAGGTCGACGGGGATGCCGCCACATATAATTTCGGGGAGACCGCCACCATCGCCGGCGTGGGCACCCTGGAGATCCTGGCCGACGGCACCTACACCTTTACACCGGACGCCAACTGGAACGGCACCGTTCCCCAGGTCACCTACACCACCAACACCGGCAGCGACAGCACA
>CALOFW010000014.1:0-6426 GCA_942492715.1 Ilumatobacteraceae bacterium
GCCGATGAGACGCATCGCCGGGGCGTGCGGCTCAGCGCGTCATGCGTCCGGTCTCGTGGGCCCAGATCGCGATCTCGACTCGGTTCCTCGCGCCGAGCTTCGACATCAGGCTGGCGATGTGGGTCTTGACGGTGCTGAGGCTGATGTGGAGATCGGTCGCGATCTCCGCGTTGGTCCTGCCACGCGCGAGGGTGACGAGCACCTCCTCCTCGCGATCGGTGAGTGCATCGACCGGTTCGGCCGGCCGGCCACCGGCTCCCGTCGCCGAGAAGGTCTCCAGCAGCCGCACCGTCACGCTCGGCGCGATCAACGCGTCGCCGTTGGCCGCAGCGTCGATCGCCTGGACGAGGAGCTCCGGGCCGGCGTCCTTGAGCAGGAAGCCGCGGGCGCCCGCCTTGAGCGCGCCGTGGACGTACTCGTCGAGGTCGAAGGTGGTGATGACGACCACGGCGAGCGGGTCGTCGACGTCGGGTCCGGCGAGCATCCGCGTGGCCTCGATGCCGTCGAGTTCGGGCATGCGGATGTCGAACAGGCAGACGTCCGGTCGCAGGTGACGGGCCCGTTCCACGGCTTCGCGTCCGTTCGCGGCCTGGGCGACGACCTCGATCCCGGGCTGGGCGTCGAGGATCATCGACAGACCGGTTCGCACCAGATCCTGGTCGTCGGCGACGAGGACCCGGATCATGCGTGGACACCGGCCTTCGGCAACGTCGCGACCACGGTCCAGCCCCCGTCGGTGCTCGGACCGGAGGTCAACGTGCCGCCGAGCAGTTTGGCCCGCTCGGTCATCCCGAGCAGGCCGTAGCCGGTCGTGTCGGAGGAGGTCGCTGCCGGGCCGGACCCATCGTCCCACACGGTCAGCTCCACCCGGTCGTCGTGACCGACGACGCACACCGACACGCACGTGGCATCACGCGCATGGCGGAGTGCGTTGGTGATCGACTCCTGCGCGATCCGATACAGGGCGGCGTCGACGAGTGGGCCGAGGTCGTCGAGGTCCCCCGACAGGTCGACGTCGATCCGCAGTGTGCCCGGAGCCCGGTCGGCGAGACGACGGAGGTCAGCGATGCCCTCCTGTGGTGTCCGCGACGCATCGTCGCTGCCACGCAGCGCGCCGACCATCGCTCGCATCTCCGCCAGGGTGCGCTTGGCGGTCTCCTCGATCACGGCGAGGGTCTCGACGGCCACCTCGGGGCGCTGTGCGGCGACCGCCTGCCCTGCCTGCGCCTGGACGGCGATCGCCGACACGTGATGGGCCACGGTGTCGTGCAGCTCGCGAGCGAGCTGCTCGCGTTCGCGCAACTTCACCTCTTCGAACTCGCGCTGGCGGAGTGCGCCGCGGGTGCGCACGGCGATACCCACCGCAGCGGTGAAGGCGAGCACCATCAGCCCACCGATCGCCTCGCCGACCGTGCCGGGATCGGTGGTGATCCCGACGAGCCATGCGGCCAGCAGGAGGCCGACTCCGATGCCGGCGTCGCGCCCCGAGCCCCACCGGAACAGGCAGTACGGCATCACGAGCAGGAACGCCATCGAGTAGTAGCCCGCGGCCGGCTCGCCGTCGATCCACACCGCGATGCTCAAGACGTCGACCGCGGCGAAGGCGATGATCGTCATCGCCAGCGGGTGCTGGCGACGGGGGAACACCGTCGCCGCGATGACGAACGACACGATCAGCGTGGGGACGGGCCACGGGACGTCGTCACGCGTCAGCATCTCGATCGTCGAGCCGACGACGATCGCGGCGGCCAGCACCCAGTCGCGCCACACCCGAGTGGGGGCACCGAGCACGCGAGGTTCGGCGAGCAGACTTCGGACGACGGACGGGACCACGGACGACAGCGTAGGGAACCGACCCACCCGTCCGGATCGGCCGAAAGGACGAGCGTTCCTCGGCCGATCGACCGCAGAGAACCAGCCGTTGCGCCGATGTGGCCCCACCCGGTGCGCCGTCACCATGGCATCCGTCCACGAATCCCCCGTCGTCGATCGGCGTGACCGTCGCCGTCCGGCGACCACCGAAGGAGCCCCACCATGTCATCTGCCCTCTACCGACTCGGCCGTCTGGCCGCGCGTCGACCCTGGCGCGTGATCGGCGTCTGGTGCGTCCTCGCGCTGGCGGTGATCCTGGCGTCGTCGTCGTTCGGCCGCGAGCTCGAGGACTCCTTCGCCGTACCGGGCCTCGACTCGCAGCAGGCCGTCGAACTGCTCTCGGCGGCGCAGTCCGACCGGGCCGGGCTCACCGCCCGTGTCGTGGCGACACCCGCCGACCCCGACGCCACGTTCTTCGACTCGGCCGATGCCCGCGCCGGGCTGACGGAGCTTCGCGACGGTCTTGCCGGTCTTCCCAACGTGATCGCCACGTCGGATCCGGCGTCGACGCTCGCGCTCGGCCCGGACGACGCGCTGGCGAGCGGTGAGATCTCTGCTGACGGTCGCGTTGCGCTGTTGACGATCCAGTACCCGGTGATGGAAGCACTCGATGTCGGTGACCTCGACAACCTGAAGGAGGCCGTGAACGAGGTACGTGCCGACTCGACGCTTCAGATCGAGATGGGCGGCGACCTGTTCCTGAACTTCGAGGAAGCCGAGAACAACGCTGCCGAACTGATCGGTCTCCTGGTCGCGATGGTCATCCTGCTCCTTGCGTTCGGCTCCGTGATCGCGATGGGCCTGCCGATCGGCCTCGCCGTGTTCGGCCTCGCGCTCGGTATCGCCGCGATGCCGCTGATCACGTACCTGATCGACATCCCGAGTTGGGCGCCGCAGATGGCGAGCATGATCGGCCTCGGTGTCGGCATCGACTACGCCCTGTTCATCGTCACCCGCCATCGTGAGTTCCTCGCACGTGGCATGACGGTCGAGGAGTCGGTCGGCCGCGCGGTCGCCACCGCCGGTCAGGCGGTGATCTTCGCCGGCGGCACCGTGGTGATCGCGATCCTCGGCCTCGCCGTTGCCGGGGTTCCGTTCATGACGGCGGCCGGTGTGGCCACGTCGGTCATCGTGGCGCTGATGGTGGTTGCATCGGTCACGTTGCTGCCGGCGCTGCTCGGTGTGAGCGGCCACGCGATCAACCGGTTCGGCATCCATCGACGCCACGGTGCCCGGCGGACGGCGGGCGCAGGCTGGGCGCGATGGGGCCGGCACGTGTCGCGCCACGCCGTGGCCTACGCGGTCGGCACGACGGTGTTCCTGCTGGCGCTCACGGCGCCCGTGCTCGACCTGCAGCTCGGGTTCCCCGACGAGGGGACGTTGCCGACGAGCCGCACCGAGCGACTGGCCTACGACCTCACTGCCGACGGATTCGGCCCCGGCCTCAACGGCCCGCTCGTGGTGGCGGTCGACATCTCCGAGGACCCGGCGGTCGTCGAGCCGTTGTCGGCAGCGATCGCAGCCGATGCCGGCGTCGATGCGGTTGCGCCGGCGGAGGTCGATCCGGCGGCGGGTGTCGCCACGATCGTCGTGGTTCCCGACTCGTCTCCCCAGGACGCGGCGACCTTCGAGACGGTGCAGCGCCTCCGGAGCGACGTGTTCCCCGCGGTGCTCGCCGACAGCCCGGCCACTGCACACGTCGGCGGTCAGACCGCCAGCTTCGGCGACGTCGCCAACCGGGTGACCGAACGCCTCCCGTGGTTCATCTCGGCGGTCGTGCTGCTGTCGTTCCTGTTGCTGATGGTGGTGTTCCGCTCGATCCTCGTGCCGCTCAAGGCGGCGCTGCTCAACCTGCTGTCGATCGGTGCCGCCTACGGCGTGCTGGTGATGGTGTTCCAGTGGGGGTGGGGCAAGGATCTGATCGGCCTCGAGGGGCCGGTGCCGATCGTGTCGTTCATCCCGATGTTCATGTTCGCCGTCCTCTTCGGGCTCTCGATGGACTACGAGGTGTTCCTGCTGTCGCGGGTCCGCGAGGAGTACGTCGCCACCGGCGACAACGACGCCTCGGTGATCAACGGCATCGCCAGCACCGCCCGGGTGATCACGTCGGCGGCGCTGATCATGATCTCGGTGTTCGCCGGCTTCGTGCTCGGCGACGACCCGGTCATCAAGATGATGGGGCTCGGGCTCGCAACGGCGATCCTCGTCGACGCCACCATCGTGCGGATCGTGCTCGTACCGGCGACGATGAAGCTGATGGGCGACGCCAACTGGTGGTTGCCCGGCTGGCTCGATCGCCGGCTGCCCACGGTCGACATCGACGGCGAGACCAACCTGCCTGCCCCCGAGATGGAGCCGGTCGCCGTCGACGACGCGCCGGCCGTCGATGCCGAGCCCGAACTGGTCGGCGCCTGAGTCGTCGGGCTCTGAAGGGACGCTCGGTGCGACGACGAGCTGGGCGACCGCGACCGGCTCGGTCACCTGCACCATCGATGAGCGATTCGGTTGTGCAGGTGTCCAGAGCTGGTCCGGCTACCTTGCCCACATGACTGGAGGACGATGTCGCTGACCGGTCCGAGCGACGTGACGGTCGACGACGTCGTCGCGGCGGGGTCGCGGATCGGACATGCTGTCGCGCGGACGCCGACCTCGCCGTCTCGTACCCTGTCGGAGATCACCGGAGCCGACGTGCTGGTGAAGTTCGAGAACCTCCAGTTCACTGCGTCGTACAAGGAACGCGGCGCACTGAACCGGCTCCTGCTGCTCGGCGCCGACGTCAGGGGCGTCGTGACCGCGTCGGCGGGGAACTTCGCACAAGGTGTCTCACACCATGCCACCCGGCTGGGCATTCCAGCGGTGATCGTGATGCCCGCGACCACGCCGGCGGTGAAGGTGTCGCGCACCACCGTCCTCGGAGCCGAGGTGCTGTTGCGCGGTGAGACGTTCGACGAATCGAGCGAGATCGCGCGCCGGGTCGCGGCGGAGCGAGACCTCGAACTCCTGTCGCCCTTCGACGACGCCGATGTGATCGCCGGCCAGGGCACCGTCGCCCTGGAGATGCTCGCGGACGTCGACGACCTCGATGTGCTGATCGTCCCGGTCGGCGGCGGTGGGTTGCTCGCGGGCATGGCCGTGGCTGCGAGGGTGCTGGCACCGTCGATCGAGCTGGTCGGCGTCCAGGGCGTGCGGTATCCGGCCGTCCACAACGCGATGCACGGGGCAGACCTCCCGACCGGTGGCGCCACGATTGCCGATGGCATCGCGGTCGCAGAGCCCGGTGCGCGCCCGCTGCGCATCATCCGCGAGTTGGTGGACCGGGTCGAGGTGGTCGACGAGACGCTCATCGAGCAAGCGGTCGGCCTGTATCTGGAGATCGAGAAGTCGGTCGCCGAAGGCGCGGGTGCCATCGCGTTGGCCGAGGTGCTCGCCCGGCCCGATCGTTATCGAGGGCGGCGCGTCGGGCTCGTGCTCAGCGGCGGCAACATCGATCTACGCCAACTGGCGTCGGTCACGTTGCGCAGCCTCGTGCGCACCGGTCGCCTGACCCGCTTGTGGGTCGAACTCGACGACCGCCCCGGATGTCTCGGCCGTATCACCACCGACATCGGCGAACTGGGTGGGAACATCATCGAGGTCGTCCATCGACGGCTCGACCCGACGGTGCACGCTCGCTCCAGCGAGGTGGAGCTCACCGTCGAGACATCCGACCGCGCTCACCTCCAGCGTCTGGTCGCGGAGCTGGCGGTGCGAGGCCACCTGGTGCACACGAACGACGAATCGAGGCACTGACGCGGGCCGGCGCCCGGTATCGGACTCCGAGCGCTTCGATCACCAACCGTGCGGCGGCACACCGAACCACTGATCATCCCGGGGCGGGCACGCCTCGGACGTGGTGGAGTGCGAGCGCCGTCCTACGTCACGCCCAGGCGCTCCGCTGCATCGGCAGCTGCGGCGGGGCCGCCGAGCTGACGCAGGAGCAGTAGGCCGTCGATGAGAGCGATCGCAGCTCCCGCCTGGGCGCGTCGCTCGCTCGTCGTGCCGGTCAGGAAGTTCATCACCCACTCGATCCAGGCGTCCACGAGCACCGGGAACCAGCGTGTCGAACGGTGAGCGACCGGTCGCGGCGAGGCCGTTGGCCTCGAAGAACAGCGCGAAGATCGGATCGGCCTCGTCGCGGGCGAGGACGGGCCAGGCCGTGCGGGCGAGTTCGAGATGGTCGGCGGCCGGGGTCGAGAACGCCTCGCCGAGCGTCTGCTGCAACTGGAGCCCCATCGACATCACCACCTCGGTGATCAGTGCGTCCTTGGTCGGGAAGTAGTACACGACGGTGCGGTCGTTGATGCCGAGCCGCTTGGCCACGCGTCCGAACGTGAGCTGGCTGAGCCCGTCGTCCATCGCTGCGGCGAGCGCCCCGTCGAGGATCTCCTGTTTGGTGTGTCGGTAACCCATCCCGGCCTTGACTGTAGTGATCACTACGAATATGGTCTGCAGTTGTCACTACAGATCATGCCAAACCGCCACCACGATCCACGACCGGTCTGATCGACCCTCGAA
>CALOFW010000015.1:0-7132 GCA_942492715.1 Ilumatobacteraceae bacterium
GGCCTGGTCGGTCGTTCTCGCAGGCACGGTCGAGGAGGCGGTGCTCGGTTCGGCGGTCGTGTCGTCGGCGGACGAGCAGGCGGCGATCCCGATCGCAGCAGCGACGAGCGCGGCCCAGGTCGCGCGGGCGGTGCGGCGCGATCGAACTGTTCGGTGTGAAGTGCTCGACACGATGCTCCAGGCGGTGGGTGACGCCCCGACAGTAGCCTCGGTGCCGATGGAACTGACCGCCCTGGGTACCACCGTTCGTCACCCGCTCGACCACGTCGAGGTGTTCCCCGCCCCCGAGCACGTCACGCTGGTGACGTTCCGCACCGAGGAGTTGTCGTCGGTGTGTCCGGTCACCGAGCAACCCGACCTCTCTCGCGTCACGATCGCCTACGAGCCCGACCGGTCCTGCGTCGAGTCGAAGAGCCTCAAGCTCTACCTGTGGGGGTTCAGAGATCGAGCCGTGTTCGCGGAGGCGCTCGCGGCAGAGATCGCAGGCGAGATCATGGAGTCGGCCCGGCCTCTGTCGGTGACGGTCACGCTCACGCAACGGCCGCGTGGGGGCATCGAGGTGGAGGCGGTCGCGCGACTCGTGCGCTGATGCCGTCGACGGGCGGGTTCAGATGCCGGTGTACGCGGGGCGGATCCTCGTCTCGACCAGCGCCCGGCGCATCGCCATCGGCGCGAACGACGACATCATCGCGTTGACGGCGAGCTGCTCGGCCTCGCCGACCGTCAGCTCGTGGGCGCTCGCCACGGCGACCAACTCGCTCGACGGCCGGACGTTGCTCATCAGGCGGTTGTCGGTGTTGATCCCCACGTTGAACCCGGCGCGCAGGAACGGACCGATGGGATGTTCGGCGACGCTCGGCACCGCTCCGATCTGCACGTTGCACGTCGGCGCCATCTCGAGGTGGATCTGATGGTCGAGCACGTACTGGGCGAGCGGGCCGAGCACCAGCGGAGCATCGCCGGCACCGTCGGCCGTGTTCGTGCCGGTCAGGTTCGTGTCGGCGCGCAGGCGCACGCCGTGGCCGATGCGGTGCGCGCCCTGGGCGAGCGCATCGGAGATCAGTTCGAGGTCGGGCGGTTCGCTGGCGTGGATCGTGATGTCGAGGTGCGCGTTGCGGGCGAACGCGAGCGCATCGGCGTGCAGCGACGGCGGAAAGCCCGTTTCCGCGCCGGCGAGGTCGAACGCCACCACCTTGTCGTCCCAGGAGCGGAGCCGGTCGACCAGTCTGGCGATCTCCAGCGAGCGGTGCTCGGTGCGCATCGCGCAGCAGATCGCGTTGACGACGATGGTCCGGCCGGCGGCGGCCGCCTCGGCCTCGCCGCGCCGGAATCCGCTGGTCACCGCCTCGACCACGGTGTCGAGCGTGAGCCCGTCGGCGACATGGAGTTCGGGTGCGAACCGCACCTCGGCGTAGACGACACCGTCGTCGGCGAGGTCGATCGTGGCCTCGTACGCGATGCGTTCGATCGACTCGGCGGTCTGCATCACCGCCAGCGTGTGCTCGAACGTTGCGAGGTACTGGAGGAGGTCGCCGGTCTCGGCGCCGCGCGTGAACCAGGCTTGCAGGTCGTCGGGGTCGGTGGTCGGCAGCGTCCATCCGATCGCATCGGCGAGTTCCAGGACGGTGGCGACGCGCACGCCGCCGTCGAGGTGGTCGTGCAGGAGCACCTTCGGCAGCGCCACCGCCTGCTGGGACGTGATTGGCATGGCGGCCGCGAACCGCTACTGCATCCCCTTGAACCAGGGGATGCCTTCCTCGGCGGGCGGTCGGAGTCGCTGGGCACCGATCGACACGGCGATCAGTGTCACGACATACGGGGTGACGAAGACCAGTTGGTTGTTGGGCGACTCGGCGGCGAAGTATGCCCAGATCGCGACGACGGCGAAGACCGTGACGGTGCCGGCCGGGGCGTAGTTGCGCTGGACCATCATCCAGATCACGAGGAGCACGAGGCCGATGGCCGCAGCGAGAATCATGGTGCGAACCAGGTCGCCGGGACCGGTCCGCAAGGTGATCCCCTGCGCGTAGCCGAACAGGCCGGCGCCGATCGCTGTGCCGGCGGGCATCCAGTTGCCGAAGATCATCGTGGCCAGGCCGAGGAACCCTCGCCCGGCGACTTGGTTCTCCTGGTAGCGGTTGGAGAACAGCACGAGGACGGCACCGCCCATCCCGGCGAATGCGCCGGACATCGTCATGCCGATCCAGCGCATCTTGTGAACGGACACGCCCAGCGAATCGGCGGCTGATGGACGTTCGCCGGCGAACCGCAGGCGGAGGCCGAGTCGCATGTGCCACAGCAGATAGGCGACGCCGAAGAACAGGGCGATCGTGAGGACGACATCCCACGTCACCTCGGTCGTCATCCCCTTGGCGAACCCGGCGGTGTCGGCGATCATGAACCAGCCGGTGTCCTCCAACCAGGCGAGGATGTCGGGTGACCGCCAACCGAACAGGTCGCCCCCCGACAGGAATGGAAGGGTCAACTCGCCGATGTCGCCGGAGTTGCCCGGCGACGATGTGACCGAGCCGCCCTGGGCGTCGACGAACAGCTCACTCGCCATGAAACGGGCGACGCCCGGAGCGATCAGGTTGATCGCCACACCGGCCACGATGTGGTTGACCCCGAATGTCGTCGTCGCCAGACTCATCAGGAGTCCGCCCAGGATGCCGCCGATGATGCCCCCGAGGAGGGCCATCCATGGCCCGAACTCCCATCCCCACCAGCCGGCGAAGATCGTCCCCATCACCATCATCCCTTCGATGCCGATGTTGACGGTGCCGCTGCGTTCGGCGACGAGGCCCGCGAGCCCGGCGAGGGCGATCGGTGCCGCTGTTCGCAGTCCGACGCCGAAGGTGCCGCTCGACGTGAGGTCGGGGTTGTCCGCGATGATCCGTGCGGCCGAGACGACAGCGATGCCGATCAGCGTGATCGCCAGGATGCGGAACCGCGTCGAATGCAGGAACGAGGGGCGGTCGTTCGTCTCGGCCGGCGCGGCGTCGATCGTGGCGGTCATATCGGTGCTCCCGCAGCTCGTCCGGTGCCGAGATTCGGCGGCGGTTCGTACGACGCGTCATCTCGATCCTTGGTCACGGTGGCGGCGGCAGCAACGGCAGCTGCATCGTTTCGGCGGCGGACCACCTCGTAGGCGATGACCGCGGTGAGCAGGAACGAGCCCTGCAGGATCCGCCCGATCTCCGGCGGGATCCCGATCGGGCCGAGTCGCTGCGTCGCCCGTTCGATCGCCGCCCAGACGAGCGCCGCTGCACCGATGCCGATCGGGTTGTTGCGGCCCAGCAATGCAATGCCCAGACCGGTGAAACCGAGCATGGTGGGGAATGCGTCGCCGTACTTCAGGAAGCTCGGGTCGGAGAGCAGGAACGGCATCCCGATGAGGCCGGCGACCGCTCCCGACATGAACAGCGTGATCAACACCATCTTCTTCGGACTGACGCCGGCCGCCAGCGCTGCATCGGGATTCAGGCCCGAGAGGCGGAGCTCGTAGCCGAACAGGCTGCGGTTGAGGAGCACGTAGTAGGCGATGCCGAGGAGGATGGCGAACGGCAGGAAGCCGAACAGCTCGACGTTGTCGGCGAAATTGAAGCCCAAGAGCTCGAAGACGCGGTTCAGAGACGGTAGCTGGGCCGACTCCGGCATCGGCTTGGTCTGTGCGACCAACCCGCCGTTCTCGTTGTCGCGGAAGACCTCGGCGAGCAGGAATGCGCTCACACCGACAGCGATGTAGTTGAGCATGATCGTCGACACGACCACGTTGACGTTGCGGGTGACGTTCAGGATGCCGGCGATCAGGGCCCACGATCCGCCGACCACCATGCCGACCAGAATCACGAACGGCACATGGAGCAGGGGGGGCAGGCTGACCTCGGCGCCCGCCCAGCCGGCAACGAGGGCGGCGAGCAGGTACTGACCATTGGTGCCGATGTTGAACAGGTTCATCTTGAACCCGATCGCCGCAGCAACGCCGGCGATGTACAGCGGGACGGCAGTGTTGATGATGATGACGACCGACTGCGTGGAGTCGATCGTCTTCCACATCTCTCGGAACGCCTCGACCGGGTCGTTGCCGGAGATGATCAACGCGATCGACGAGATGATGATCGCCGATGCGGCGGCGACGAGCGGAGCGAGCGACGCCCGCCAGATCTTCTCGAACATCAGGCAACCCCCGCTTTGGCTCCGGTCATGTACGAACCGAGGTCGGCCGGTGTGACCGTCGATGGGTCGACCTCGGCGACGATGTGGCCTCGCAGCATCACGAGGAGCCGGTCGGAGAGCCCGATCAGCTCCTCGAGGTCGGCCGACACGAGCACGGTGCCGAGTCCGGCCGCTCTGGCGTCGCGCAGGATGTCCCAGATCCCGGCCTGCGCGCCGACGTCGACGCCTCTGGTCGGATGTGCCGCCACGAGGAGTTTGGGGTCGGCGGTCATCTCGCGTCCGACGATCAGCTTCTGCTGGTTGCCGCCCGACAGCGTGAAGGCCGGCACGTTGATGCCGGGTGTGCGCACGTCGAACTCGTCGAGGATCAGCTCGGTGTGTTTCCTGGCACCGGCCACGTTGAGCCACGGGCCCTTCCCGTACGGCGGACGGTGCTGGTGTCCCAGCGCCGCGTTCTCCCAGAGCATGAACGACATGACGAGGCCGTCCTTCTGGCGGTCCTCGGCGATGTACCCGACCCCGTTGTCGCGGCGATCGCGTGTGGACATCCGGCCGATGTCGACGCCGTCGAGCAGCACCGTGCCGGTCGACCGGGCGAGGCCGACGAGGGCGTTGACCAGTTCGCTCTGGCCGTTGCCCTCGACACCGGCGATTCCGACGATCTCGCCGCGGTGCACGGTGAAGGTGACGTCGTCGAGCGGGTTCGGCGCCCCGGCCTCGGAACTCGTCACCGTCATGTTGCGCAACTCGAGCACGGGGATGTCGGTGACCGTGCTGTCGCGGGTCTCGGGCGTGGGGAGTTCGCTGCCGACCATCATCTCGGCGAGCTCGCGAGAGGTGACGTTGCTCGGATCGTCGACCTCGCCGACGGTCTTGCCCTGGCGGATCACCGTGATGGCGTCGGCGTGTTTGAGCACCTCGTCGAGTTTGTGGGAGATGAAGATGATCGTTGCGCCCTCGGTCGTCAGTTCGCGCAGCGAGGCGAAGAGTTCGTCGACCTCCTGGGGGACCAGCACCGCAGTGGGCTCGTCGAGGATCAAGATCTTCGCGCCGCGATAGAGCACCTTGAGGATCTCGACTCGTTGCTTGTCGCCGACGCCGAGGTCGGAGATCAACGCATCGGGGTCGACCTGGAGGCCGTACCGCTCGCCGAGCTCGACGATCCGCGACCGGGCCTGCTTGATGTTGAGCGAGAACGCAGACCCTGGTTCGTCGCCGAGCACGATGTTCTCCCACACCGGCAGGTTGGCCGCGAGCATGAACGCCTGGAACACCATGCCGATTCCCTCGGCGATGGCGTCCTTCGCCGAGTGGAAGACCTCCTGCTTGCCATTGACCGTGATCGTGCCTTCGTCCGGCTTGTGCGCGCCGTAGAGGGTCTTCATCAGGGTCGACTTGCCGGCGCCGTTCTCGCCGACGATGGCGTGCACGCTTCCTTGGCGGACGGTGAGATTCACACCGTCGTTCGCCACGACGCCCGGAAAACGCTTGACGATGTCGGTCAGCTGGATGGCGATCGGCGCGTCGCTTGCGTGCTGGTCGGTTGCCTGCGTCGCCGCCCCGTCGTCGCTCATCGTCTGTTTTCTAGCCGATCGGAGCGCTCCGCGGTGAAGAAGCGGTCCGAGCGCAGGCACCGAAGCGTCGCCGGACGCGACGATGCCCGCCCGGCGTGGAGCCGGGCGGGCATCGATTCGATCTGTCGTGTCGAGCACCCAGAGGGTGAACTCCACGTCAGTTCATGTCAGCTCACGGAGTGGTCGGAACTTCGATCTCACCGTTGATGATCTGCGCCTTGAGCTCGTCGAGCTGGTCGGCGATGTCGTCGACGAAGCCACCGGCGGTCGAGTAGTCCACGCCGTCGACCGAGAGGTCGAAGACCTGGACACCACCGATGTCGCCACCCTCGCAGAAGACCTTGATGGTCTCGAAGGTTGCGACATCGACCTTCTTCAGCATCGACGTGAGGATGTACGGCTGCAGCTCCTCGGAGACCAGGTTGTACTGGTCGGAGTCGACACCGATCGCCCACACCTCGCCCGGCTCACCGGCTTCGGCTGCTGCCTCGAAGGCCCCGAGGCCCGAGCTGCCAGCGGCCGAGTAGATGACGTCAGCGCCGGCCTCGTACTGCGATGCGGCGATCTCCTTGCCGCGCGCCGGGTCGTTGAAGCCGTCGAAGTTCGGCGGCTGCGTGATGTAGTTGACCAGGATCTCGATGTCGGGGTTGACGGCGGTTGCGCCTGCCGCGTACCCGGCTTCGAACTTCTTGATCAGGTCGTTCTCGACGCCACCGATGAAGCCGATCGTGCCGGTCTGGCTCTTGAGTGCGGCGGCGGCACCGACCAGGAACGAGCCCTGCTCCTCGGCGAACGTGAGCGAAGCCACGTTCGGAGCTTCGACGACGGAGTCGACGATGGTGAAGCTGGTGTCGGGGTTGTTCGCAGCGACCTCGGTGATCGAGTCGAAGAACAGGAAGCCGTTGCCCTGGACGAGGCCGTTGCCGTCGTCGACGAGACCCTGCACGCGCTCGGTGCGGTCGCCGTCGCCCGTCGGGGTCGACTCGCTGGACGTGACGCCGAGTTCGGCGACGGCCTGGTCGAGTCCGGCGGCGGCGGCGTCGTTGAACGAGCGGTCGCCTCGGCCGGTGATGTCGTACACCACGCCGACGGCGCAGTCGCCTTCGGCCATGGCGTCGGTGCTGTCCGGCGCGGTGGTGCCCTCGGCGGCCTCCGTGCTGTCCGGCGCCTCGGTCGACGAGCTGGAGTCGTCGTCACTGCCGCATGCTGCGAGGCCGAGGGCGGCGATGACGCCGACCGCGAGCAGCTTCTTGCTCTTGATCATGTTCTCCCCTTCAGGATGAATGGTGGTTGGCACATGTTCCACCCGCAGTCTCGACGGCGGGCGTGTTCACGTGCGGGTCAGGTTACCCCCTGGTAGAAGCGCCGAGACGCAACATCGT
>CALOFW010000016.1:0-3685 GCA_942492715.1 Ilumatobacteraceae bacterium
TGCCAACATTCACTCTGACTGTCATTATTCGGTCATTTGTTCTTTTTACTTCCAGTACACAGTCCACCCATTTATCTGCAACCATCAACCCCACACCTGCCCCTCCCTTCCCTCCCTGCCAGAAAAACTTGTAACCCCCCATAACTTGGGCTCCACTGCCTTTCCATCTGGTCTCCTGAAGGGCACAAAAGTCCAACTTCTTCCTCCTCAGCATATCCACCACTTCCCCACCCCTACCACTCATTGAACCCACATTGGCAGACCCTACCCTCAGGCTTTTCCCTTTCTTTCTTTTCTTCTGCACTACACCTCTGTCACCACCATCACTCTTTTTCTCCACACTTGCCCTATTCACTTCGGGCCGCATTGCCATAGTGCACGCTCTTCCGCGTCGACCTCCACGATACATCGTTACACGAGGCCTGTCGTCAGCCCTCTGAAGTCTCTTCGACTTCGGCTGTTTGGCTTTTTTATTACGCCGGATGCCCTTCCTGCACGACCTCCACTCGAATGGAAAATATTATAGTAAATAATATATATATATATACAAATACACACACACACACACACACACACATTATATATACATATATATATATATATATATATATATATATATATATATATATATATATATATATATATATATATATAATTACTAAGATAATATAATTGTATTGAGCAATATATAAATCTCTTTCTCTGCATATAATCAAATTGCCTTACATTAAAATAATTCACAGTAACTATTATTAATGAAAGTTAATCTTTACATGTATATATGTGGTTAATAGAATACTTTAATTTTGATGCCATATTCCAGGAAAATTGAGCATATGATATATTTTATTATAAAATCAAGTAATTAATTCAATCTTGCAATTCGCTCAGACTTTGACGTTTAATTCGTTTGAAATAAATATGAGTGAGTGGCTTCCCAGTACCATTCTCACATAATCCATTCACTGCCTTTTACAGCATGCAGGCTCACAGGGGGTAGGCCTACCATTATCAAGTTGCCTCAAACCCCTTGTCCCCCGTGGATATACAATCGAATCATTAGAGTATATATGCGAAAGGTATTCATACGATAAAACTATCTTTTGATTCTAAATTTTTTATATATATACAAATTCAAGAGATATATGTGACGTTTATAGAGATTTAGTGATTCAGAACGAGATAAAAATTGTACTTTAATACATTTTAAAATTCATGATAATTGTTTGATGAAAACAATTGACTTTTTAAAATCATCACGATCATCGTTTCTAATCAGGAGAATTACTAAAACGAAATGATGATGACTGATGATGATGTGAAATTAAAGTCGTATATGTGATAACTCCAGAGTATGAAAGTATTAATTGCAATGAATCATAAAGGTTTGACCGTTTTTCCCAGACACCACCATGGCCTGTAAATAATCTGACCATGTAAAATGAACAAGTCGATCAAGTAATCAATCAAATAAACAAGGTTTTCGATGCTCGTCATTTAATATGAGCACACAGAACAAATTGTATACTGAAAAATGGTGGAACAAATGTTTGTTTTTTCCTTTTTTACCTCTCTTGGACGTCAAAGTGAAACACTATAAATGGTTTTTTAAACATTGCTGTCCGTTACCAATGATCTAATTAGGAACTTATTATTATTTTATAATTAATTAAACCCCAGAATTCAAATATTTCATTATACTAAATATATATATATATATATATATATATCTATATATATATATATATATATATATATATATATATATATATATATATATATATATATATATATATATATATTTATTTATATATATTTAACTCTCTCTGATAATATACAGATATATATATATATATATATATATATATATATTTTTTATATTTTTTTTATATATATATATATATTTTTTATAATATATATATATATATATATATATATATATATATATATATATATATATATATATATATATATATATATATATTACACATATTATTTTGTATGTGTGAGTAATGTGTGTGTAGGCCCTACGTGTGTGTGTTCATACTAGTTTTATTATCTTTACTATGGCTGTATTCGCGCGGAGCCCAGATCTAAGCTCAGATGGGATTTTAGTACAATTTGCGTTCGAGCGTAGCTCGGAAGGCGGAGCCAAGTGACCCAGATTGTGTGCCAAGTGACGTTTTCGCTCAGGAATTTCGCTCTGAGTAGCTCGGAGTATTTGGACCGCAGATACAGATTGATTTGTTTTCGGCAATTAAAAATTATTTGTTAATTAAATTAATTAAATAACGACAAGCTTTATATTCTTATAGCAATCTTTGTCGTATGTCATTTTCTATGCAAATTAAACAACTAACTAATTATTAATGTCTCAAAATATATGGAAAGTTTAAAAGCCCATTTTGCCATATTTAATTAGTTTGGAGAAATAAACATAGTAGATATTAATAATAATATTGCGCAATTTGATTGTATTATTGCGCAATTCAATCGGATCGAAATAATTTTCGTTCGAGCGCACGTCTAAAACGATAGAAACAGGAAGAAAAGCAAGAAATATGAATGCAAACATTGGAACAGGCAAAATTGCAGCTCAAAACAAATCAGATTCTTACCCACAGAAATTTATCCACCATCTAAATTCAAATGAAATACGGAAAAATATAACCACTTAATTCTAGTTATTAATCGAAATTCCTTCAAAACAGCTCAAATGGTTTTAACTATAAGAGTTATATCAAACACAACTTCAAAGAATAAAAATCAATATTTAAAAGCATTTTTATTCTAAGGCTTTGCAAGGGAGGAATGGATGGATCTATTGATACCTTATTTTGAAAGATTTAAATGCAAAACGTGTTTTATTTGAGGTAACAGAGTTATTTGGAAATTTGGTATTCTGTGGGTATCGAGTGGAATGAAGTTAGGTGTTTTTTGATGAGCAGTATTTAGTGTACTTGGTGGTGTCGGCAATAAAAAATTTTCATTTACTACTTGGGAGATGCCATTACTGCGTGAGGCTCTATGGAAGATGCATAGCATAATAAAAAGGGCATAGACAAAATTTCTTGTTCTACTATAGTGAAAAGGACATGTAACTTTGAGTTTAAAGGTCAAAGCACTACAATGCATGTGATGAAAAAAAAATCTCTTTTAGAATGACATTGAAAGCAGGCATACAAATCTGGCAGGCGTGCAGTACTTGGAGAAAAAAGTATGAGTTGGATGTTTGGACTCTGGAGTATCCTTAAAGAACCGATGTAGGAGATCTTACTGTAACTTTTTAGCATTGAGAGTATGACAACTTTGCTGAGATGTTGCCGACTGAAAGAATAACTGAGAAGATGGTTATTACCAAGTTTGGTGGTCGAAGTTTAGGTACATTGAAGTTAAAGTGTTGCAAAGCCAGCAGAAAGAAAACTTAAGAACTAGTGCAGGATATGAGATTAGTTGGAATGACAAAAAGTTGACAACACAGGATTGTCAGATGTGGAAGTTGCTCCCACATCTGACAATCCTGTGTCCACAATCCACAATTGTGTACAATCCACATTCTTAATGACAACAAATGTACTCCTCTTTTGCAAAATCACTTTTTTAGTACATGCACAAAATAAACACAGTAAAAACAGTCCAAAAACTAATTACATTGCAATATGAATCCATAACACTATAAAATATC